>NZ_JBHUJX010000008.1:0-741066 GCF_042683745.1 Bacillus sp. CGMCC 1.16607 | reverse complement strand
GCCTTTAATATCTTCAATTTTTCCTCTACAGGATAAGCCCTTTTAGACAAAATAAATACTCCCCTTGAGTAAACAGATTTTTATTTTTTAATCTGTCTACTTAAAGGGGAGCATATCAGAATGAAAGGGGGTTTCCACTTCCTGTTTTTAACCATTTCGGTAATTCTTGATTAAAACGCATTTATTAAGTCCCTTTCTTTTATAATGGTAATTGAATACTTTCATTAGGATCAAAAAATGCTCCAAGAATTATTGGATGTGTGCAAAGAGATCAACGTAGCGAGCGTTGGCCTCTTTTTAGTTTACTTTTTAAATCCATAAGCAAAGTCATGTAGGTTATTTTGATTTCCACTTAATATCTTTAAAATGAAATAAATCGTTTCTATATGGTTATCTCCTAGTATAATTTCAGTTATAGAGGCATTAAAAAATTCAATATTTGTTTTAATATCTGTTCTTTTTGATCTAATGTAAGTTCATCTAAGATGTCTGAGTTCATGTTTGATTATCTGTTTAGATTCATTAATGAGCTACTGCTAATTGCTTTAGCCAACAACTGAACGTCACTTAAAGAGGATAACTACCTCTGAGCTTTCGATATATCCCCATGCCCTAACATTCGAGATATAGAGTAAACATTCATATTAACAGTCGTTAAACTTTTGACAGAATAAAAATGTTTGAGTGAATGAGGCGAAACACTCTTCCCTTTAATTCAAGCCCTTTTGCCAGCCTCATTTACTACCGCATTCTATGCCAAGTTTAAATTTCCGGAGCTTGTATAAGATAAAAAAGGAATGTTCATCGGTAACTTTATTTTTAAAATATTTCTTTTTCAATCTTTCGTATTTGATTAATATTGATAAAAACCATTCTCTCTTTATTCCCTATACCATTCACAAGATAGTAGTTTCTTTTACATTAATAGATTTAAACCCCTTGACCACAATCAGCCAACATAGCAATAGTGGCTTTATTTCTAATTTCGAGGTCGTTCCTAAATGAAAAAGAATCAATCATCGCTTGTACTTCTTTTTCTTAAAATCCTTTAAATACATTCTTTGGTACTTTAGGAATTTTCACCTTTTTTAGCTATGTTCTCCTTCGAATATTCCTCTCTCTCGCACCAACTAAAGAACACTCTAATCAACTTAATCACCGAAACTATTCTTTGAGGTTGCATCACCGATTGTTGCTTTAATCTAAAATAAGCCTTCAAATCATGGGCTTATACATTTTCTAATTCATGAATCCTTCTCTTTACTAACAAAAATTGTTTCAATTGCCTTAATTCTTGGCGTTTATTAATCATCTTCTTCTTGGTTAATCCTTTTTCTTCACAATAAAATAGATATTCGTTTAACAAATCTTCCAATTCCAATTAAAAAACCACCTTTCCTGTTTATCTTTCACAGAAAAAGTGGTGGTTTTTTTCAAAAAGGATGATTACGCAATTATCACATAAAGCGTAAAAGAGAAATTAACCAAATTAACAAATATTGGATTATACTTCTCTATTTCATTGCTTATAAACAAATGACAAAGCCTTATGTGGCAAGTGTTCAAGTACCCTTATTATTTAGATTGCTTATTCATTGCTTGCATCATTTGATTGATTTTCTTTTGGGAAGGCTTCTGACCCATTTGCATCATCATAACCTTTAACATTTGTTCATTAATTGGTGGATTTTTCTTTAAGTAGCTCATCATATATCTCCGAGCAATGAAAAATCCTAGTGCTACACCAGCAACTAAGCATAGTATACCAACTAGAATATAATAACCCATAAAACACTTCCTCCTTCATGTTGTCTACCAAATACAGTCTAGCAAAACAAAAGCTATTATACAATATCTCGTACTAATTAAACAAATTTTCTTTCTTTAATCGGCTTTAGCCATCCATATCGCCCACACTCTGTATCAATGGCCAAGAACGATGGTTCACATTTTCTTAAAACTTCGAAAAAAATCGCTTCTGCTTCATAGCTACCATCTGCTGTGACCGTGACATACTTGTCACTGATTACTAAAGTGGCACCACTTGTTTTTCCAGGTAAAGCAACTTCATAAAATCCATTTTTAGCTGAGTAACCTTTTACTTTTGATAATTCTTGGTGGATCATTTGGTGAATTCTTAAAGCTGGTATAGGCTTTGTTATATAATTGATCTGTTTATTTATTATTAATTTTAATTTTCCGGAACTTTGTTCACTCTCTAAAAACAATTCAAAGAACATTCGCTCTCTACCAAAATAATGATTAGCAAATTCATCTTCAATCAAGTAAAGCTGATACACTCTCAACGTGATCACTCCTTGTGGACAAACTCCTTTCATCTATTATAAATAAACAATAGAAAAAGGTTTGTCTGAAGATGTTAAAAAGAATGACAACTTTTGTCGAAACTGTATATTTTGGATTGAAAATTTAAATTTTCATTAGACCTCAATCTCTACTGTTTCCAAATAATCATAAGTGTACTATTTACAACAACAGAAATGGCAAATGTAATCGCTATTTTCGATTGTCCAGTTGAAAATAATGCTGCGGTTGCAGATCCAAAAATAGCTAATTCGAGCAAGATTCGTAATGGATTAGATAATTGGTATGGCGCTTGGGGGGAAATAAACATTCCCCAAACGACTGCAACTAGTAGTGGAGTGCCAATTCCAAGCAAAGACTTTGTAATAAGAGTTTTCCCAGTGTGAAATCCCCAGTAACCGATAGCAAGTAAGCCACATAGCTCTAATATAAATCGCAAACCTAAATTAGCCCATTTTAGGACAATCATACTTTCTCACCTAACCTTCTTGTTTTAATTCCACATACAAAAGTTTGCAATATTTGCTTAAAACTTTCGTCTTTACTCAATTCTATATTGAATCCATTTTTCAATTCTAACGAAGCAAAACCATGAACAATACTCCTTAAACCCCTAACCATATGGAGTGCATCATCTTTCTGAAGATGAAACACTTCTAAAACTTTAAGTATTAATTGAACAATTTCATCAGCTGTTTGAATCATTTTAGAATCGGTAAATACGACTTTCGCCATTGTCGCCTCATAAAGGCCTGGATGATTTCTAACAAATTCAACATATGCGTTACCAATGGCATAAAGCGCTTCCTCCCCAGATTTACCTATTACACTTATTATTAAAGTTTCTTTTAATTTTCCAATGGCATAGCCTGCCAATTCCTTTTTTAAACCAGGGAGTCCATCCACATGGTTATATAATGAAGGTGTCTTAATTTGTAATGACTTTGCCAAGCTTGCAAGTGAAATTTGATCAAACCCATATTGATCTACCATATCACCAGCAGCCTGTAACACAGATAGTTTATCGAGACCTTTACGCACTATTTCCCCTTCTTTCTAAGTGTTTCTTTTGCTTTTATGATTGAACGAGACATCTCTTCTATTGGGTTTACTAACATATCACCATGTCCGACTGCTAATAAAGAAGGTTGCAAATTACGTAGTAATTCGGCACTTTTAATAGATAATTTAAAGTTCCATGTACCAAACGTCGGAAATGGAAATAATAGATTCATTTTTCCTGCAACAGCTATTCCACCTCGCGTTTGAAAAGCATCACCTGCGATTAATGCATTTGTACGAGTATCTAAAAAAGCCATATGTCCCGGTGTATGTCCTGGAGCCAAAACAGCCTGTAAAGATCCTACCACTTCTCTGTCTTGCACGAAAAAATCCGGTCTCGATTTCAATCCCTTAGGAGCACCACCTTTAATAGGCATTTGAGGTTCATCTGACTGTAAAGTTTTGTCTCCTTTTAAAAGCTTAGAGTCTCTTTCAGAAATATATATTTTTGCATTCGGTAATTTCTCCTTTAGTTTATCTAAAGAACCTAGATGATCATCATGTGCATGTGTTAAAACAATTCGAGTAACTGGCTTTCCAATTTGATCTGCTACTTTCAATATTCCTTTATGACTATATGGTAGTGCAGCATCAATTAAAGTTAATTCTGATTCTTCCTCAACAATGTAGCAATTTACTGGAAAAATATTTGTAAGAAATGTAATTTGATATAAAAATCCTTGCTTCTGAATACGCATGGAAAAATCCTCCTTAATAAACTAATCTAATTAGTATTATAACTAATAACATTAGTTTAGCAAGTGATTTTATTCGACATTATTATTTTTCAAAAAACTTGACATCAATACATTTAAAGTGTTATATTTTATATTCTTCATTAATTGACGTAACTTGAAACTGTAAAAGTAAATGAATTGGCATTCTACTATTGTTTTAAATGGACTTATTCACACTGGATCGGCTTCGGAGCCGTAAGGATGTTAGAGAGGTAGGGCTAGCATCGTTTAAGAAAACTTCAGGTGGAAACAGACCGCGGCAAATTTATTTTAACTATAAATAGATTATACTTTACTTGTGAAGTGGCAAGTTATATAGAAAAGCTGAAGCATTTCGATCACCCCCGATAAAGAAGACTAGTTGATTGGCGAGAGTAGCGAAACCAGAAACCTAGTCGCACTTCGAGGGGCTAGGCGCTGAAGCTGGACAATTTCAACAAAAGCGAACTAATCTAATGAAGTGACCGCATAAAGTTAGACATGTTATTTCTTTAGGCAGCTTGGAGGGCATGAACTCGGTATTGTACCGGGCTCATGCCTTTTAATTTTGCCTTAATTCGTTTGTGATTATAGTACTCTATATATTTTCCTAATTCTTGTTTAAAGTGTTCGACACTGTCAAAATTCCTTCAAATAAAGAAGCTCTGATTTCAGGATACCAAAGAAGTTTTCCATAACGGCATTTTCGTAACAGTTCCCTTTACGAGACATACTCTGCGTAATTACGCGTTTATTTAGGGCATGTTGATATTTTTTCATTTGATAATGCCAGCCTTGATCTAAATGGAAGAGAAGAATCTCATTCTCTTGTAATCGTTCAAAAGCTTGGTCTAACATGGTTTAGACAAGTGAATAAGTTGGTCTTGAGCCGAGCGTATATGTAATTATTTCACCATTATACAAATCTAAAATTGGAGATAAATATAGCTTTTCTCCAAACAATTTAAACTCTGTAATGTCCGTAACCCATTTCTCATTTGGTTTTTTAGACTTGAAATTACGATTAAGGATATTAGGGGCCACACCCAATTGAATACCTTGTATATTTATTTTGAAATGCATCTATCCCATGTTTACGAAACTTTGTGACCCAAACTTGTAACATTATGACTCCAACATTGTACTTTTGAGCTATGTCTCTCAACGATTCTACACCATTAATATAAGCTTCCACTGCGGCTAATTTTGTTTCTAAGGAATATTTCGTCATAAAAAACTGCACCTCCAATTGTTAGTTGTGTCTAACAATTAGGGTGCAGTTCATAATCTAGTTCGCTTTTTGCTTTAATTTTGTAATAAAGTTTTAACTCGCGTGATGACATTTTCAACTGAAAATCCGTATTCTTTCATAACAATCCCACCTGGAGCAGAGGCACCAAATTGATCGATGGCAAGAACATCTCCTTCATCACCAGTGTATTTATGCCATCCTAAAGATGCAGCCATTTCAATACCAAGTCGTTTTTTAACTATTTTCGGAAGAACGCTTTCCTTATATTCTTTAGATTGTTTATCAAAACGATCCCATGATGGCATACTCACGACAGCTACATCGATCCCTTCAGCTTGTAGTGCTTTTTGGGCTTCAACAGCTAAATTAACCTCAGAACCAGTAGCAAGTAATAATGCATCAGCCGTTTCCTTACTAGCAGGTGAAATCACATAAGCACCTTTGGATACCCCATCATAGGCATTTCTATCAGTATTGGGTAATGTTGGAAGATTCTGTCTCGTTAAAACTAAAGCTGTAGGTTTATCGGTTGATTCCATAGCAATCTTCCAAGCCGCAGCTGTTTCATTACCGTCAGCTGGACGAATGACAGATAAATTAGGCATTGCACGTAAAGCTGGTAACTGTTCAATCGGTTCATGTGTAGGGCCATCTTCACCTACTGCGATACTATCATGTGTAAATACATAGGTAACAGGTAAACCCATTAAAGCTGCCAATCGAATCGCAGGGCGCAAATAATCTGAAAACACAAAGAATGTTCCACCAAACACTTTTAATCCACCATGTAATGCCATACCATTTAACGCAGCACCCATTGCGAATTCACGAACACCAAACCAAATATTACGACCTTCGTATGTATTTGGTAAGAAATCATTTGACCCTTTAATAGTTGTATTGTTCGATCCAGCAAGGTCAGCCGAGCCGCCAAACAGAGAAGGTAAATTTTTTGCCATCCCATTTATTACCTCAGCAGATGAAGCACGACTTGCTAAGCTTTTCCCTTCTGTATAGACGGGAATATCTTTATCCCACCCTGCAGGTAGCTCTTGATTTAGGGCCATTTCAAGCTGTAAACCTAGTTCTGGGAATTTCTCTTTGTACTGTTCAAATAATTCATTCCACTCTTTTTCCTTGTTCTGACCATTTTCTACAACTTTCTCTTTAAAATAGTCATATACTTCTTGTGGAATATGGAAATCCTCTTCGAAGGTCCATTGATAAGCTTCTTTCGTTAATTTCAATTCATCTGCACCTAACGGCTTACCATGTACATCTGATTTTCCAGACATATTAGGGGAACCGTAGCCAATTACCGTTTTTACTTCGATCATTGTTGGACGATTTAAGTCCTGTTTCGCCTCTTCTAGCGCTTGCGCTATTTCTTCTAAATTATTTCCATCTTCTACTTTTATATATTGCCATCCATAGGATTTGAATCGGTCAGCAACACTTTCCGAGAATGACTGAGACAAATCCCCATCTAATGAAATATCATTTGAATCGTATAACACTACTAATCGACCAAGTTTAAGATGACCTGCTAGTGATGCCGCCTCTGCGGATACACCCTCCATTAAGTCACCATCTCCGCAAATACTATATGTATAATGATTAATTAATTCATAACTCTCTTTATTATATACAGCAGCAACATGACGCTCAGCCATTGCCATACCAACAGCCATCGCGATACCTTGGCCTAATGGCCCTGTAGTAGCTTCTACACCAGCAGTATGTCTAAATTCTGGATGCCCTGGAGTTTTACTTCCCCATTGACGGAAATTCTTTATATCATCCATTGATAAATCGTAACCAGATAAATGTAATAAACTATATAGCAGCATGGACCCATGACCTGCCGATAAAACAAAACGATCACGATTGAACCAATTTGGATTTTTTGGATTATGATTCATAAAACGAGTCCATAATGTATAAGCCATTGGAGCTGCACCCATCGGCATTCCCGGATGACCTGAATTCGCTTTTTCAATTGCATCAATCGATAAAGTACGTATGGAAGCTACGGAAAGAGCATCAATCTTTTCAAACATAAAATACATTCCCTTCAAAGTAGATTAACTATAGATTTTAATTTTCAATATTAATATTAATGTGTCCATACTATTAATACAACCAAACGAATACTTAAATAGCAAAAAAAGCCACTTTGTAAATATTTTGTCACAAAGATGGCTTAAGTATGTGTGAGTTGGATAAAAGACAAAACCGTGTACTACTAGTGCAAAGGAGTATTCGATTTTAACTTTTTAATTTTATCTGGTGTTACATCATCACCTTTAGGATCAATGATCTTTACACCTGTTAAAGTTTTTAGCATGGAAGAACGAAATTGTTCAAGATATTCCCTGCGAAGCCTTGACTGCTCCTTCGCTTCAAGTTCTGTTAACCCAGTTGTTTTCGCTTTTCTTGCCAATTCATTGATGCGATCAATCCGTTCATTCGGAAGCATACTCAACCCATCTTTCTTTCTAAATATCATAACAGTAACCATCATTAAAATTACTACATGATATTACTAAAAAAAAAGCTTTTTGACAAGGCAAACGATCTATCCTTCTATCGAGTCTATATAATCCTGATATCTTCTATGAACAGTGGCTTTAGAAACGTTATGGCCAAATCCTCTTAAAGTTGCCGCTATTTCAGTGAAAGTTAAATTATTTTTCCGTAATCGTACAATTTCTTCTATTGGCACTTCAATTTTTTCACGACCAGCATGCAATCCCTGGTTTTTCAAATTCCTCTTAGGTTCAAAGCCGTTTTGAACAGCTCGTTTCATTCCTCTTTTAATTTTCAAATTATGAATTTTCCGCTGATATTCTTCTACAATTCCAACAATTTGTAATACCATGGAATCTGCTTCTGATAGTTGCAATTCCCCTTGATGAGAAACCGAAAGTAATTTTACATTTTCTTTTCTAATACAATGTAATAAAGCGATCTTTGTATTTCCACGCCCAAGACGAGTTTCATCTTGTATCAGAAGTGCACCGATTGAATCTTCTTTTATTAATCGTAATACTTCTATTATTCCTTCCCTTTCAAGTTCATATCCGCTTGCTTGGTCTCTAATAATAGAAACAATTTCATAGCCTTGAATTTCTGCTAATTTAATTAATTCTTCCTCTTGTCTTTTAAGTGAAGTTTCTTGGGTTACTTTATTCGTACTAACTCTACAATAAATAATCGCTTTCATTTTTTATTCACCTATTGCACTGGCTATTTCATTAGTTGATCCACTTGGAAAATTCTTAATTGGTAAAACAACTTGTTCACCTGGGGTTAGCTTTCTTTCATCCAACTCATTATGAGTAAGCATCCAGTTGACAAATTGCTTATTTGACAATCCACTTACAGTTGAATAACGACCTGCAATGTCCCAAAGTGTATCACCATGGTTAATCGTAATGATCATATTCTGCTCTTCCTTTAAATCAGATTTAAAGCTTAAAAATAAAGCAGTAAAACAGCTTATACTAATTAATAAAATCGTGTATGTATGTTTTGTCCAAATTTGCTTCATAAACTAACACCTCTTATAGAATATATGTTCTTATTTTCCTCAAATCGATTATATTACGAACATTTGTTTGTTGTCAACACATTAACGAACTTATGTTTGTATTAATTGGTAATACATGCTATAATCGAACTAACAAATTGACATGAGGTGCGTTATTATGACAAAGTTATCCAAGCGCCAACAAGATATACTGGCCTTTATTAAAGATGAAGTTCGCGCAAAAGGTTATCCTCCGTCTGTACGAGAGATTGGAGAAGCAGTAGGTCTTGCTTCTAGTTCGACTGTACATGGACATTTAGCACGACTTGAATCAAAGGGTTTAATAAGAAGAGACCCGACTAAACCGAGAGCAATCGAAATACTGGATTTAGAAACCTCTACTATACCTATGCAAAATGTCATCACAGTCCCTGTGATTGGAAAAGTAACAGCAGGACTTCCTATTACCGCGATTGAAAATGTCGAGGAATATTTTCCACTTCCAGCAAGTTTTGCACCAGCTGACGAAAATGTTTTTATGTTGGAAATTATGGGAGATAGCATGATAGAAGCAGGAATATTAGATGGGGACTATGTAGTTGTTAGACAGCAACCAACTGCCAACAATGGAGATATCGTTGTTGCTATGACCGATGAAGATGAAGCTACAGTCAAGAGGTTTTTTAAAGAAAAAGACTATTTCCGCCTACAACCTGAAAATTCGTCTTTAGAACCTATCCTACTTCAAAACGTCTCCATATTAGGTAAAGTAGTTGGCGTATTCAGAAATGTTCACTAGTAGAATTTAATCATAATTAAGGTGATTAAGATGATACGACTTTATTACAATCAATACAAAAAGTTTTTCTGGCTAATTTTATTTTTCCTTTTTTCTAGCGGCACCTTCAGCAATATGGTGAATGGAACTATATTTGAGGTTATCTTAAACGGCGCCTTAAGTCTGCTATCATTATTCATATTTATCTATCTCTTATTTACAACAAATGCAAATAATAAAGAATAAGAGAGTAAGTTAAATCTGTGATGTTTTATCAATTGATAAAGACCAGATTCTGAAATTAACATATCAGAATCCGGTCTTTATTTTTTAATACATATTCATATATTGATCGCGTTCCCATTGGTGAACGGTCGTTCTAAAAATATCCCACTCAATTTCTTTCGCTTCAACAAAGTGTTCAAGAATATGTTGACCTAGTGCGGAAGTAATTACCTCGTCTGCTTTCATTTTTGTTAAAGCTTCTGCTAATGTTGCAGGCAAATCAGTAATACCTGATTCTGCACGTTCTTCAGGAGTCATTACATAAATATTTCTATCCACAGGTGCTGGAGGTGTTAATTTGTTTTTAATTCCATCTAATCCTGCTTTTAAAAGAACCGCCATAGCAAGATATGGATTCGCTGCTGGATCTACACTTCGAACCTCAACCCGCGTACTCATTCCGCGTGATGCTGGAATACGAATTAATGGAGAACGGTTTTGTGCAGACCACGCTACATAACATGGTGCCTCATAACCTGGTACTAAACGCTTATATGAGTTAACTGTCGGATTTGTAACTGCTGTAAAGTTTTGCGCATGAGTTAAAATACCTGCGATAAATTGTTTTGCTGTTTCACTCATTTGTAAATCTGCGCTAGGGTCATAGAAAGCATTTTCTCCATTATTAAAAAGAGAAAGGTTGCAGTGCATTCCAGAACCTGCTACTCCATATAACGGTTTTGGCATAAAGGTTGCATGTAATCCGTGTTTTCGTGCAATTGTTTTAACAACTAATTTAAATGTTTGGATGTCGTCACAAGCTTTTAATGCATCAGCATATTTAAAATCGATTTCATGCTGACCAGGTGCTACTTCATGGTGAGAAGCTTCGACTTCAAAACCCATTTCTTCTAGTTCTAATACGATGTCACGACGGCAATTTTCGCCAAGGTCTGTTGGCGCTAAATCAAAATAGCCTCCATTATCATTCAATTCTAGGGTTGGTTCACCCTTTTCATCTAATTTAAATAGAAAGAACTCTGGCTCAGGTCCTAGGTTGAAATCCGTAAAGCCTAGATCATTCATTTCCTTTAAAATGCGTTTTAAATTGTTTCTTGGGTCTCCACCAAAAGGAGTCCCATCTGCATTGTGAATATCACAGATTAAACGTGCTACTTTTCCTTTTTCTGCAGTCCACGGGAAAACTACCCAAGTGTCGAGATCAGGGAATAAATACATGTCTGACTCTTCAATGCGTACGAAACCTTCAATTGAAGATCCGTCGAACATCATTTTGTTGTCTAACGCTTTATCTAATTGACTAATTGGTATTTCTACGTTTTTGATTGTTCCTAGAATATCAGTAAATTGTAAACGTACAAATTTAACATTACTTTCCCCTGCTAATCGCTTAATGTCTTCTCTTGTAAACTTCGCCATGTAGATTCCTCCTAAAATTAATGAAAAAATCGACCCATCTCACCCTTTCGAGGTGATGACTGGTTAAAACGTCCTGCTTGCATGAGTTCTTTACGTAAGATTTTCCGCAATTCCTCATTAGAAAGTTCTCTTTTTACTTTTTCTACTTCTTTCTTCACTTCTTGTGATAATTCATGGTGCTCCTGAACGGCAAATAGTTTTTTAATCCCCGCCATATTTACACCTTGATCAATTAGATCTTTTATTTCAAGGAGTTTATCAATATCATTTAAACAAAAAAGTCGTCTATTCCCATCTGTTCTTGCAGGAGATATTAACTTATGTTCTTCATAATATCGGATTTGTCTTGCCGTTAAATCGGTTAATTGCATTACAGTCCCGATTGGAAACAATGGCATCGAACGACGGATTTCCTTTTCGCTCATGACTAATCTCCTTTAGATTTTTATATTATTAGTATATGTCATGTTATAAAAAGTGTCAATATGATGTTAGGTTTTCTAACATGGAAATTTTTTAAGACATTTCAAATCTCAAAAAAATGAAAAAAGACAACTATTATAGTTGTCTTTTTTCATGTATGGTTATTAACCCATTTTCAATTAATCGATCTAACGCAATACAAATAGCCATTTTAACGTGAGAATAGGTTAATCCTCCTTGGACATACGCTACATAAGGAGGTCTTGTCGGACCATCAGCAGTCAATTCAATGCTGGCACCTTGTATAAATGTCCCAGCTGCCATGATCACATCATCCTCATATCCAGGCATATAGCTCGGATAAGGAGTGACATGAGAATTTATTGGAGAAGCAAATTGAATTGCTTGGCAAAATGCGACCATTTTATCTCGATCATCAAATTGTACGGATTGAATCAGATCTGTTCGCTTTGCATTCCATTTTGGATGTGAGTTCATACCTAATTTTTCAAGAATCGCTGCAGTGAATACAGCTCCTTTCAATGCCTGACCTACAACGTGAGGGGCAAGGAAGAAGCCTTGGTACATTTCTTGAAGACTATATAGAGATGCGCCTGCTTCCGCTCCGATACCAGGTGATGTCATCCGATAGGAACATGCTTCGACCCATTCTTTCTTTCCGACAATGTAGCCTCCTGTTTTAGCGATTCCACCCCCTGGGTTTTTTATAAGAGATCCTGCTATTAAATCTGCACCTACATGACAAGGCTCTAAATCCTCAACAAATTCCCCGTAGCAATTATCAACAAACACGATCATTTCAGGCTTGATTTCTTTGACAAAAGCTATCATTTCTTTTATTTCCTCGATGGTAAAAGAAGGCCTTGTTGCATACCCTTTCGATCGCTGAATACCGATCATTTTCGTGTTCGGCTTTATTTTTTTTGCCACTTCATTAAAATCTACTCCGCCTTTATCAGTGAGCTCAACACTTTGATACGAAATATTGTATTCCTTCAATGAGCCGACACCCGTTCCACGAATACCTACTATTTCTTCAAGCGTATCATAGGGCTTACCTGTAATATACAATAGCTCATCTCCAGGTCTTAACACCCCAAATAAAGCAATACTGATTGCATGTGTCCCAGAAATGATTTGTGGTCTAACTAAACCAGCTTCTCCACCAAAAACCTCTGCATATATTTTTTCTAACGTATCTCGTCCATTGTCATCATAGCCATAACCGGTTGTAGGGATGAAATGTGAATCGCTTACTTTATGATTTTGAAAACTTTTTAATACTCGAAATTGATTAGCGTCAATTCTTTTATCAATTTCATGATGAATGGATTGAATTTGTTTTTCAATGTCTGTTACAAGAGGCTGAAGTAGCCCTCCATTTTTTAAATGTTGAAACATGCTGTAACTCCAATCTAAACTTTATATTTTAATAATTGTCCACTAATTTGATGATCCACTAAGGCAAATCCTTTACATTTATATGTATCTAGGTCCTCATCATAAGATAGTTCCCTAAGAATGGATTCATTCTTTAAATGAGCAAGTAATTTACCTTCAGTCGAAGGTACATTCACAAAGTATGGCTCCATCATTCCAATCACTACCTCTTCAATCTTTCGCTTTAATTTAGCTATATCTTCTTGATTGAAGGCGCTGATTAAAATGGACTCTGTTTCTGCTGATGCAACAAAATCCGAATGCTGAAGATCTCTCTTATTATATACTGTTAACTGAGGAATTTGTTGTATTTTCAGTTCTTCTAGTAGTTTATGTACAGTTTGTTCTTGGCCATAGTAATCTTGATTTGACGAATCAACAACATGAAGTAATAAATCAGCTTCCTTGACTTCTTCTAAAGTCGAGCGAAAGGCTGCCACTAGAGTAGTAGGAAGGTCTTGAATAAATCCAACCGTATCCGTTAATAACGAAATATATCCGCTCGGTAGAATCAATTTTCGAGTCATAGGGTCCAGTGTAGCAAATAATTGATTTTCCTCAAAGGAATCCGCTTCAGATAAACGATTGAATAACGTTGACTTTCCTGCATTTGTATAGCCGACTAAAGCAATTTGAAAAGCTTTATTTTTCTTCCTTCTCTCCCGATAACGATCACGGTGTTGGACAATAACTCGGAGCTGTTCTTTAATTTCATCGATTCGGCGTCTAATATGGCGGCGATCAGATTCCAGTTTTGTTTCACCAGGACCACGTGTTCCAATTCCTCCTCCAAGCCTTGATAATGCGATACCTTGGCCCATCAGTCTTGGCATCAAATATTGAAGTTGGGCTAGCTCGACTTGGAGTTTCCCTTCTTTTGAACGAGCTCTCCCAGCAAAAATATCAAGAATCAGTTGTGTCCTGTCGATAATGCGGGCATCCAACCTGGCTGAAAGATTACGATTTTGACTAGGCGATAGTTCATCATTGAAAATAATTAAATCTGCTTCCACTTCTTCTGCCAATGCTTTTAGTTCTTCTACTTTACCCTTACCAATATAAGTGGCTGGATGAATTCGATCTCTCTTTTGACTAACAGACGCAAGGACCTTACCTTTTGCCGTCTCTGTTAACGAAGCGAGTTCATCTAAAGAATATTGAAACCTTGTATCATCCTCAGTCGTTTGGCATCCGACCAGAATTGCTTTTTCGAAATCTACTTTTTGTTCCAACTAACCAACCCACTTTCCATGATATATTTACCATCCATCATACCAAAAACAGCCAACAAACAAAATAGTCCTCCCTTTCCCGCTTTAAAGCATTGGGGGTCTGTCCCCCGAAGCTTTAAAGCGTTCCAGTGTCAGAGTAAATAATGAAGTATCTATTGATTTTTATATTTATCGTGATAAAATCAATATGTTTGTTTTTATAAATGTAGTTTAGTTGACAACAAGAGGAGTACAGAATATGACTTGGGAAGTTTTAAGTATGATAGGAACGATTGCATTTGCTGTTAGTGGAGCGATTGTTGCCATGGAAGAGGAATATGATATTTTAGGAGTTTATATATTAGGTATTGTTACTGCATTTGGTGGCGGGGCTATCAGGAACTTATTAATTGGCGTTCCAATATCCGCTCTATGGGATCAGGGGCTTTTCTTTCAAATTGCCTTATTATCCATAACTACGGTTTTTTTGTTTCCAAAGAATATGTTAAAGCATTGGCAACGCTGGGGCAACCTGTTTGATGCGATTGGTTTAGCGGCCTTCGCTATTCAAGGAGCACTATACGCATCAAACATGAATCATCCTATGAGTGCCATTGTTGTAGCCGCGGTTCTTACAGGGAGTGGCGGGGGCATCATTCGTGATTTATTAGCAGGTAGAAAACCAACTGTGTTAAAGGCAGAAATATATGCTGTTTGGGCAATCATTTGCGGTTTTGCTATTGGCTTAAAAATTACTTCCTCACCGATTGAACTTTACGGGCTATTTTTTGTTATAACCGTTTTAAGAGTATTGTCCTATACGTATCAATGGAGATTGCCAAATAAGGGTCTCAGTCCGATGTAATTTTGTCACATCTTAATCCCATCTTGCGTAATATATGATATATAATTGATTCGAAAGATAATTTCATATTTAATCCCTTAAAGGGGAGTAGCTTTTACAGCAAAGTCGTCATTCTCAGGATCCATATCCTCGGCTTTGTTGGCAACATTATTGTTGTTAGCAAGACCTTTACCGATTTGGTAAAGGTCTTTTTTTGATTCAATTATACCACTTCCCCTTTTTTATTTATCGTACACAAACTTGTTGCAACGCCTACGAATGTTATCGTTAATGCAGAAAGTATAAAAGTATCTCTTGATAAGAGTAAACCTCCAGCAATAATAACGAGAGCATCAATAATAAATATCATCAATCCAACATTTATGTACAGCTTTTCAGATAGAAATTGCGCAATTAAGTCTGTTCCACCCGTACTCGTTTCAAATCGCAGCATTATTCCGATCCCCAACCCAACAAATATTCCACCAAAAATTGAACTTATAATCGGCGATATCGAAAAGGTAGAAGTAAAGTTTTCATGAAATGGAAATAGCAAATCAATGACAAAGGATGAAAACAACATTCCATGAAGACTATTAAAAAAATAAGTACGATTATAGATCCATGCTAAAATAAATATAGGAATACTTAAAAAAATGATTACAAGTCCTGCTTTAAGTCCCAATAAATAATTAATGATGAGTCCAATTCCAATAATTCCCCCATCTAATAATTCAAAAGGGATAAGAAAGAAATTAATTCCTATAGATAAAAATATACTACCTACAATAATAGCAAGTGCTTTTTGTTTAAAGTTCATACATTATTCATCTCCGAACAGACTTGGACATAGTTCATTTATATGCTTTTATCATGAAAATAGAAGAGCTTTGTCCCGATTAGTTAGTTAGAAAAATACCTATCATCAGATCGGATTCTTTGTTCAAGCCCAAAAAAATCTTGACTTCGTAACAATTTGTTTTTACAATAATAGTAGATTATTATTCTCAACCTTTTAAAGGGGAGTAGCTGTCACAGCAAAGTCGTCATTACGGGAATATCCCCGGCTTTGTTGGCAACGAAATTGTTGTTAGCGAGACCTTTACCATAGGGTAAGGTCTCTTTCTTTAAGACCTTTACCGTATGGTAAAGGTCTTTTTGTGTATACAGGCAGAACAAAATAATCAACTTACCTAAAATTTAACTATTGGAGGAGTGTAAAAAATGGAAATACTTTCACCTGAATTTTGGTCCGCTTTGTTATCTATTATTATTATTGATCTAGTGTTAGCAGGTGATAATGCCATCGTCATTGGATTAGCTGCAAGAAGATTGCCAAAAACGCAGCAAAAGAAGGCTATTGTATGGGGAACAGTTGGGGCTATCGTCATCAGAATGATCGCTACCTTAACTGTAGTTTGGCTCTTAAAGATTCCCGGACTACTCCTAATTGGTGGTGTGTTACTTGTTTGGATTGCTTATAAATTACTTATTGATGATAAAGGACATGAAATTAAAGCAGGAGATAATTTTTGGTCAGCAATAAAAACGATTGTTATTGCAGATGCCTTAATGGGTCTTGATAATGTGATTGGAGTTGCTGGTGCCGCACACGGTCATTTTGGATTAGTTGTCATCGGATTAATTATTTCAGTTCCAATTATGGTGTGGGGAAGTACAATCATTTTAAAACTTGTTGAACGTTATCCAGTTATCATCACATTCGGTGCCGCCATTCTTGCTTTTACTGCATCAAAAATGATTATGGAAGAAAAAATGTGGGCGAACTTCTTCGAACATAATCCTGTGTTAAAATGGGGATTATCAGCTGTCGTTATCGGAGGCGTCCTTCTCATTGCAAGATTTAAAAAGAGAGGCATGATTTCACACGCTAATTAAGAAAAACGCTTCGCTCTTTGACACAAGTACTCCGTGTATGTCGGGGCTAGGACGCTTGCGCTGGACAAATTAAGGGAGGAGCTTCCTCCCTTTTTATTTTATGCTTTATTCCCCAATATGCTTTGAACTATTTAAAATAATACCCTTCTATTCTTTCCATTCATATGTAATAAATGCAAACCAGTATCACCTGTAGAAAATACACATTCAGTATGAACCTTTAATAGTAAAAATGATCTTAATATTTGTGAGATCATCCTCCATGTGACACGATCGCCATGCATTCGATTCCTTCTGACTCAGTTACTATTTATTGATAAAATCATTTCAGCTCGTAATCAAAACTCGAGCTCAGACCCCCCATTTTGAATACGTTCATGAGGTTTCCGTCTAGACACTGGTTCAGGGTATATCATTTTGGCTTCAGACCTTTTTAACCCAGCTAAAACACCATTATTCCATTCTTTAACCCCTTCATCTTCCTTAATACGAACCTTTAAAGCTTCACCTATTATACTAGCAGTCTCTTTTGCTCTCAATAATGGACTCGTCCAAATGATTTCCGGTTCATACTTCCCTTTCATCCAAGTAGCTAGCTTTTTTGCTTGTTCAACCCCTAGTGCCGTAAGTCGAAAATCAGCTCTTCCCTCATGTACATCTAATAAATCAGCCTCTGATTGTCCATGTCGTATTAATATGATTTTCATAATTTTTTTATCCTCCAGTTTTTTAAGATCAATATCTAATCCATACATTATTTCTCTATTCAATAATATTTTTCCTTACATATTCTTTTTCCAATCAAAAAACGACCCATATTTAATAGGTCGTAGTTGCTATTTTCAATTTTGATCTTCTTCAAAAACTAAATCATTGCTACGTATTGATAATAAATCGTGGCGATCAAAATGACTATTCATTAATAATCTCATCGCTTGAGCTCGAATCGACTTTTCAATGACATTTCGAATATATCGTCCATTTGAAAAGCTGTTTGAAGTCAAACTTGTTTTTAACCAATAAAGATGATCTTTTAGTTTTTTTTCTGCTTCGTGACTAAGAGAGTATTCTCGCTCCTTCAACATTCGATCACCAATTTCCATCAATTGTTCAATGTTGTAATCTGGAAAGTCAATGACTAATGGGAAGCGTGAATGTAGCCCAGGATTTAAACTTAGGAAATACTCCATTTCACGTGAATAGCCAGCCAAAATGAGAATAAAATCATGTTGCTTATCTTCCATATGCTTTACAAGCGTATCAATAGCTTCTTTCCCAAAATCTTTCTCTCCACCACGACCTAAAGAGTATGCCTCATCAATGAACAGAATTCCGCCCATTGCTTTCTTAATTAAATCTCTTGTTTTTTGCGCAGTATGACCGATATATTCCCCCACTAAATCTGCTCGTTCAGCTTCAATTAAATGCCCCTTTGTGAGAACATTCATTTTTTGGAACAACTTCCCAATTAATCTTGCAACCGTAGTCTTACCCGTGCCTGGATTTCCTTTAAACATCATATGCAATGCTTGTTTTCCGGATTTTAAGCCCATTTCATCCCGTTTTTTATTGACATATATCCAAGCATAAATTTCCTTAATTGTTCTTTTCATTTCTTCCATTCCAACTAGCTGCAACAGCTCTTCTTCAATTTCTTTTAATGCCGTATGCTCAGGTGGAATGGTCTTTGGAACAACTGGGGTTTCTGCTAGTTCTTTAGCCATTGATGTTCTTTTTTGTGAATTTATGACAATGCTAATTTGTCCGTTATTTTTCATGCGCATCGGTTGATCCAAAGCTTTCACCTCTCATTCAAAAGACAGTATACGCATTGATGGTGTTTTTTGTGACAAATGCCTATTCCAATGGATAAACCCGCTCTATTATATTTATTCACAGGAGTCCTATTTCATTAAAGATTTTTCGAAAAAAAATAGAGTCCACTTTATGTGGACTCATACGACTAATTCCTTATTTATCACTATTATCTAAGTCTAATTGAACATTTTTTTGTGGTGCAAACGTAGAAATAGCATGTTTATATACTAACTGTTGCTTACCTTCTGATTCGAATAAAACGGTAAAGTTGTCAAAACCTTTAATTTGTCCTCTAATTTGAAAACCGTTTAATAAAAACACAGTCACGTTTGTACTTTCTTTACGAAGTTGATTTAAATATTGATCTTGAATATTAATGGATTTGTTCATTGGATTTCCTCCTCTATTATCTCTAATATTATGTATTCGCTTTTATTTGGAGCTTTCCTTCCACAAAAGACGAAATTTCAATCATTTTTTTTGAAAAACTTATCTGTTCACCCATATCAAACCAGGTTACATCCATTTTATTTCGAAACCATGTTAATTGTCTTTTAGCATATCTTCTTGAATTTTGCTTTAAATTTTGGATAGCCTCTTCCAATGACACTTTTCCATCTAAGTAATCATAAATTTCTTTATACCCAATTGCTTGAATAGATTGTACTTCTCGTATACCATCCTCGTATAGCGATTTTACTTCTTCTAACAATCCAGTTCCCATCATTTGATCGACTCTAAAATTAATCCGTTCATACAATTGTTCCCGATCCATACTTAATCCAATTAAAGCTACGTCGTATAACAATTCCTGCTCTTGTTCAAGTTGATATTCAGTTATCGTTTTTCCAGTACAGTGAAAAACTTCTAACGCCCGAATCACTCTTCTAATATTATTTGCATGAATTCGATTTGCACTTTCGGGATCAATCTTTCTTAGCTTATCATGAACATATTCATTTCCAAATTGCTTGGCACTCTCCTCCAATGATAAACGAAAAGAATCATCAGAGAAAGTATCAGAAAATTGATAATCATAAATCACAGATTGAATATATAAGCCAGTTCCCCCTACTAGCATGGGCAGTTTACCTCGCCCTTGTATATCCGAAATCTCCTTACGAACGATCTGTTGAAATTCAGCGACAGAAAAACTTTCATTTGGGCTTTTAATGTCTAATAAATGATGTGGAATTCCTTCCATTTCATCTGGTTTAATTTTAGCAGTACCAATATCCATCCCTTTGTATATTTGCATGGAATCACCGCTTATAATTTCCCCATTATATTTTTTAGCAAGTTCAATACTTAATTTTGTTTTTCCCACCGCTGTTGGCCCGATTAAAACCAACAATTTTTCTCTTTTATCCACCTATTTCACACTGCCTTTTAACTTAACTTTGCTTCTATCCTAACATATATTTTGTAAGCAGTAGAACATCTAAAGATTATATCCATAAAACAATGCTTTTATTCCCTACAAATAATATCCATTTCCACCATTTACTCCTTGAAAAATTACAATTAAATAACGGTTTTATAACAAAGGACAAGTAACCCCCATAGTTATGTTAACCTTTCAGAAGTCTATAGAGTTCATAATTAGATAGTAAAATGAATTGGATGTGACTTATATGTTATCAACTTTAGATCTTGGCATTGACTTAGGAACCGCAAATATTCTTGTTTATAGTAAAAACAAAGGAATTGCATTAAATGAACCTTCCGTAGTTGCAATTGACACAGAAACAAAAAAAGTGCTCGCTGTCGGAATCGAAGCAAAAGCTATGATTGGAAAGACACCTGGCAAAATTATTGCCATTCGACCTTTAAAAAATGGAGTAATCGCCGATTTTGACGTTACAACTGAATTACTTCAACATATTATGAGAAAAGCCTCAAAAAATTTAGGATTTGCTATTCGCAAACCTAATGTTGTTATCTGTACACCTTCTGGATCTACTAGTGTTGATCGGCGTGCCATACAGGATGCTGTTCGCCATGCAGGCGCTAAAAAAGTCCATTTAATTGAAGAGCCTGTTGCAGCTGCGATCGGAGCTGGACTGCCCGTTGATGAGCCTATAGCAAATGTTGTTGTCGATATTGGCGGCGGAACAACAGAAGTAGCGATTATTTCTTTTGGTGGAGTTGTTGCCTGTCATTCCATACGCATTGCTGGGGATCGGCTTCATGATGATATTATACAATATGTTCGAAAAGCCTATAATGTCTTGATTGGGGAAAGAACAGCTGAGTTAATCAAAACCGAAATCGGTTATGCACTTATCGAACATGATGAAATCCATATGGAAATTAGGGGAAGAGACCTTGTCACAGGTCTTCCTAAAACCATTCGTCTAGGTTCTGTAGAAATTCAACAGGCATTAAAAGAATCTCTGTCTCATATTTTAGAGGCCATTCGTGCCACTTTAGAGGAATGTCCAGCTGAATTGAGTGGAGACATTGTTGATCGTGGCGTCATTTTAACTGGCGGTGGAGCGCTACTAAAAGGGATGGAAGAATGGGTAAACAAAGAAATTGATGTCCCTGTTCATTTAGCTCCGAATCCACTTGAATCAGTTGCACTAGGAACTGGGAAGGCTTTAAAATATATACAAAAATTACATTCCATTGCTAAATAGCTAGCTCTCATCATTTCTTTTACTTGTACCTTTTCGCAAATCAGATTATCATAAATGAAAATGATTGTTTAGAAAAAGGTGAATGGTATGAAATTTTATATCGCTTCTGGTTTGCAAAATAAAGAAAATGTTAAATATGTTGCGGCACAATTAAAGGCATGTGGTTTCACACATACGTATGATTGGACCGTTAATAACAGGGCTGAAAGCTATGAAGAATTGAAAAAAGTAGGAGAAGCTGAAAGAACGGGTGTCCTAAATGCTGATTTTCTTATTGCCCTTCTGCCTGGCGGTAAAGGAACACATGTAGAATTAGGCATGGCATTAGCTCAAAATAAAAGAGTTTATTTGTATTCTCCAAATGAAGATATTAATAATTTAACGATTACTTCAACCTTTTATTTTTTAGAAGAAGTAAGACCGTTTATAGGACATATCAGCGATTTTATTAATCTAGTAATTAAGCAGGAAACAGAATTAATAGTTCATTAAAATGTTGCAGGAAAAAACCCCTGCAGCTTTTTTTATTTCATCCAATGTATTTGACATGCACCTGTCCACCTTTTCATCATACAGTATAGAGACAATATTATAGAAATAGGTGATCAGATGACTTACAATCCTTTAATCATTGGTGTGGTGCAACCGTGGCAACAATATCCATATCATCCAAGCTATGGATATTATAACCATCCCTATGGTTACAACGTAGGATTCCACGGTGGTTATTATGGTGGTGGACATCACGGTGGTTACCATGGTGGATATCATGGAGGACACCATGGAGGGCATCATGGCGGACACCACGGTGGGCATCATGGCGGACACCATGGTGGGCATCATGGCGGACACCATGGTGGGCATCATGGCGGACACCACGGTCGATAAACTCAAAAAACAAAGGATGCTTTGGATTATACCAGAGCATCCTTTTGCTGCTGCATCTAACTACTTAATTACTTCCAATAATTCCCCATTAATTCTGTTGACCAATTTGGTTGCTTGACCTCTTCTTTCGGTAAGAATTCTTTCATCACAGGTTTTATATCGATAATAGGAGTTCTGTCTATAGCATCTAATCCAGTCACATATATCTTTCTCCCCTCTACTTTCAATATTTTTACAATTGTTGTTCCAATTCTATTAGGTCTATTTTTCCCCCTTTGGGCAAATATTCCAACCTTTGGCCAATTTTGATTATTCCTTGGGTGCCGGGAACCATATTGTATTTTATTATCTGGGACGAGATGAAACACAAACATTACTTCTATGTGGGAGAATGTATCAAGTTCGTCTAAACAACTATCCTCTAACTCACCATCCAATTCAATTACAGAAATGATTTCCCCCCAGTAATCGTCTTCAACTTTTTTCCGTTCATTGTATACTGTTCCAATCGCTTTTACTGAAAACATATTTAGATCTCACCTCAATTTAATAATATATAAATCTTATCACCCACTTAGTTATAAGGAAAATAATGTTTTTTTTATTATTCAGTATAATATTTCCTTATGGGTAAAGTGTTTTTTCTATATAAAAAAACAAGGTAAACCCAAATATAGGTTTTACCTTGTATAAAACTACATCACCCGCTTAAACATCTTCTCTAATTCGTAGGTCGAATATTGAATGATAATTGGTCTACCATGTGGACAAGTAAATGGATCTGAGCTTGCCCTTAAATCATTTAAAAGCGTTTGAATCTCGTCTTGTCTTAAGTGGCGATTTGCCTTTATTGACGCTTTGCAGCTCATCATAATCGCCGCTTCTTCTCTCAGCTTTTTCACATCTACTTTTTTCATTTCCAGAAGCTGTTCAATCATTTCTTCTATAATTTCCTTCTCTTCGCCCTTTAGAAACCAAAAAGGATGAGCACGGACAATAAAACTGTTATGACCAAAATCCTCTAAAAAAACCCCAACCTTCTCAAGCTCCACTCGATTTTCCACGATTTTAAGATACTCATCGGTTGGATACACAAATGTCAAAGGAACGAGTAATTCTTGTAATTCCTTCTCAACTTGTCCTACCTTCTCTCGAAAATATTCATACTTTATTCGCTCTTGGGCTGCATGCTGATCAATAATATACAACCCTTGATCATTTTGAGCAAGAATATACGTTCCATGCATTTGACCAATCGGATACAGGATCGGGACTCGGGTAACAACTGGTTTTTCTAAAATTCCATCATCCATTATTTCATGAACTCGTTCAACTTGCGGATCTTCATTATAAAAAGCCTTCGGCACACTCGGTACAATTTCATCGTAATGTACTGGATCCAACTGCTCTTTAATAAAATTCTGCTTGGGATAGTCCCTTTCACTCCGTTTGTCTTGGACATCTGCCCTTTCTTCCAACACTAATGATGTCTGTTCTGATTTTGATCGCTCTTGTTTCGTATGAATTACACCAGAAGGAATCAAAGTTTTCGTCTTAAAACTTGATCGAATCGCACTCGTTATAAGCTCGTTCAATTCCTGCTCCTTACTTAGTCGAACCTCCATTTTAGACGGATGTACATTTACATCAACTAGAATTGGGTCCATTTCGATATTCAACAAAACGATTGGGTATCGACCGATTGGGAGCAAAGTATGATAGCCATCCTGAATCGCTCTTGCCAACGGATAATTTTTAATAAAACGCCCATTGATCATCGTCGAAATGTAATTTCTTGATGCTCTCGTCACCTCTGGTAAAGAAACATAACCTGATACTTTGAAATCTAAAGACTCCAATTTAATTGGTATAAGCATTTTTACGATACTCATTCCATATATGGCTGCCAAAACTTGACGAACATCATCATTTCCATTTGTTTGCAGAAGTTTTCGTTCATTATGAATGAGACGAAAGGAAATTTCAGGATGTGACAAAGCAATCCGATTAACCACATCAGTAATGTTACCAAGTTCCGTATGAATCGTTTTCATATATTTTAACCGTGCTGGCGTATTATAAAATAAGTCTGAAACCGTAATATCTGTACCTTTACGACTCGAAGCTTTTTCATGAACCTCTAGTTTTCCACCTTCAAAGATTACTCTAGTTCCCGCTGAGTCTCCCGTAGAGGTTTTCATTTCAAGTCTTGAAACAGAGGCAATACTTGGTAATGCCTCACCTCTAAAACCTAATGTTCGGATGCGAAATAAGTCATTTTCATTTTTTATTTTACTGGTGGCATGTCTTTGGAAGGCAATTAATACATCAGCTTCCTCAATTCCATCACCATTATCTGTAATTCGTATTTTTGAGAGACCAGCATCCTCGATTTCAATTTCAATAACAGAGCTTCCTGCATCAATCGCATTTTCGACCAATTCTTTTACAACAGAAGCAGGTCGTTCTACAACTTCACCTGCTGCGATTTTATTCGCTAATGCATCATCCAATTGAAAAATCTTCCCCAATATTGCCACCTCCCTTGATTAAAGATAAAGAAGTATTACTTTTTTGGACTTCGAAAATTGTCCAGCGCAAGCGTCCTAGCCCCGACGTACAGGATGTACTAGTGTCGACAATGCGACAGGACGTCGCGCCCTTGTCGACCTCGAGATCAAATGTTCGACGCCCAAAAAGTCAAGAACGACTTTTTGGGTGTCGAAGCATTTGCTTGGCAAACCAAAGAACGGTTTGCATAAGTGCGACTAGGTCTCTGGCTTCGTTACTTCGCCAATCGACCAGTCTTCTTTATCGGGGCTGTTCAAGGCACCCGCACTTTTCTTATTAACTTTTCAATTTTTTTTGAAGCTCATATAAGGTGTTCATCGCTTGGAGAGGAGTCAAATCTAATATATCAAGCTTTTTAATTTGTTCTAATACTTTTTGTTCCTTACCTAAAACGGGTTTAACCTTTTCTTTCGGTTCATCAAAAAAGGACAATTGACTAGGTTGTAATACTTTTTCCAGACTTGAATTGATATTTGTCTTTTGTACCTCATTTAATTGATCAAAAGAAGAAGTTATTTCATTTTTGGTCAATTTCGAAGCATCAACCATCATTTGTTTCTGTTCAAATTGATTTAATAGTTCATTCGCTCGTTTGATTAGTTCTTTTGGAAGTTCTGCAAGCTCTGCCACATGAATTCCATAGCTTTTATCGGCCGCTCCTTCTTTAATTTTATGAAGGAAAACGAGCTTCCCTTGATGCTCCATCGCACTAACATGAATATTTTTCAATTTTGATAAATCATTCTCTAAAACGGTTAATTCATGGTAATGGGTTGAAAATAATGTTTTTGAACCAATCTGCTCATGAATATACTCAATTATCGCTTGAGCCAATGCCATCCCATCATATGTCGATGTTCCACGACCAATTTCATCAAATAAAATCAAGCTTTTTGGAGTCGCATTCATAATTGCATTTTTCGCTTCTAACATTTCAACCATGAACGTACTTTGACCAGAAATCAAATCATCAGCGGCTCCAATTCTCGTGAACACTTGATCAAAGATTGGCAACGTCGCTTCCGTTGCAGGTACAAAACAACCTACTTGTGCTAAAATCGAAGTTAACGCAATTTGACGCATATACGTGCTTTTCCCTGACATATTCGGGCCAGTTATTAACAAAATTTCGCGTTCATTATCCATATAGCAATCATTCGGCACATATTCCTGTGCAGCAAGCACTTTTTCCACAACGGGATGGCGGCCATCTTTGATGTAAATTTTGCGATCAAAGGAGAAAGTCGGTTTTACATAATGTCTATCTTCACTTATTTGAGCAAAGCATTGCAATACATCAAGCTCACTAACAGACTTTGCCAGTGATTGAAGCTGTGGAATATAGGACTTAACATGTTCCCGAATTTGAGCAAATAGTTCGTACTCTAATTCACCGCTTTTTTCTTCAGCTTGTAAAATTAACTCCTCTTTTTCCTTTAGTTCAGGAGTAATAAAGCGCTCTGCATTCGTTAATGTTTGCTTCCGCTCATATTGTCCTTCCACTAAAAGGTGAAGGTTTGCTCTTGTCACCTCAATATAATAGCCAAACACACGGTTATACCCAATTTTCAAAGATTTGATTCCTGTTTTCTCACGTTCTTGTCGTTCTAGCCCGGCAATCCACGTTTTTCCATTCCGACTTGCATCACGGTATCGATCGAGTTCCTCATTAAAACCATCACGAATCATATTTCCTTCTTTCACCGAAAGAGGTGGATTTTCGACAAGTGCCCGCTCTAATAAGTCGGTTACTTCTTCACACGGGTTAAGTTTCTCCGCTATATTAGTTGCAATCTCAAAACCTATTGAGTGTAATATTTGTTTTAAAAATGGGATTTGAGTTAACGATTTTTTCAATTGTATTAAATCTCTTGCATTCACATTTCCAAAGGCGACCCTACCTGCTAAACGCTCTAAATCATACACTTCTTTAAGTTTTTCACGAAGCTCTTGTCGTTCAAAATAATGTTGCATGAACAATTCAACAATTGAATGTCTATGTGTAATTTGCTTCTGATCAATGAGCGGGCGCTCCATCCATTGTTTTAGCAGACGCCCCCCCATAGCTGTCATTGTTTCATCTAAAAGCCATAACAACGATCCCTTTTTTCCTTTATTTCGAATCGTCTCTGTTATTTCTAAATTTCTTTTTGAAAAATAATCTATTTTCATAAAGGATTGAGTTTCATAAAACTTAATAGGTTGTAGATGATCAAGACTTCTTTTTTGAGTACGATATAAATAATGCAGTAAACGTGCCACTGTTTTACTGAGCTTGTCCTCTTTAATTTCCTCAACGATATGTGAAAAGGATGGGTCGATACTAGTTTCAGTTTCAATAGATAAAGCCCTGACATTTCGATCGCTTAATTTCTTCTTATGTTCAATCGCAAACTCAGAATCTATGACTACTTCCTTCGCTCCTAAAATAGATATTTCGTTTAACACATCCTCGAAATTTCCATTCAGTAATGTCGCTTTTCCTTCACCAGTCGTTAAATCGGTGTAAGCGAAACCGTAGGTGTCATCATTAAAAAAAGTAATTGTGGCTATAAAATTATTTTCTTTGTCATGAAGTCCTCGACCCTCCATAACTGTACCTGGAGTAATTAGTTGAACAACTTCACGTTTCACTACACCTTTAGCCTGTTTTGGATCTTCAGTTTGTTCACAAATAGCTACTTTATATCCTCTTTCTATTAATTGCTCAATATAGTTAGGTGCTGAGTGGTAAGGAACTCCGCACATCGGAATGCGGTCTTCTCCCCCACCTTCACGACTCGTTAATGTGATCTCTAGTTCTAGGGAAGCTTTAATAGCATCATCAAAAAACATTTCGTAAAAATCGCCTAAGCGAAAAAATAAAAAGGCATCCTCGTATTCTGCCTTTACTTGTAAATATTGCTGTATCATCGGCGTATATGCTGCCATAATTTCCTCCAACATTTCTCATTATCTATTCGATATTTCGACAATTAATTATAACATATCGTTTCTTTATCTTTTAGTATTGGGATTTGTTAACAGGGGGATATTAATAAATTATAAAAATAGACTAAAGCATTTTGGCTCTAGTCTTTTCGTCGTTCCAAATAGTTACAACCTTTGAACAGAAAGGAATCTTTCCTTAAACCTTACTTTGAAAAAATAGTATTTTATTTCAATGAAATCAGTTAAAGATTAATTCTCATCGTTTTTTGCTTCTAATTCCGCTAACTTGGCAATTAATATATGCTTTGGCATATGCATAATTTGTTCAATCGGAAGCTTTAATTGTTCAGAAAGCTTTTGAGCTGTTTCTGCAGATATTTGCATAGGTCTCATTGTATAACCACCTTTGACTTTTCTTTATTTCAATTGTATCGATTTTTTAGAAATGAAGCAAAAGAAATTAAGAAAAGCGCGGGGCTCCTTGATCAGCACCGATAAAGAAGACTGATCGATTGGCGAGAGGAGCGAAGCCAGAGACCTAGTCGCACTTATGCAAACCGTTCTTTGGTTTGCCAAGCAAATGCTTCTCCAGCCGGCAAGTCGTTCTTTGACTTTTTGGCTGGAGAACATTTGACCTCGAGGTCGACAAGGACTCGGGCGGCCTGTCGCATTGTCGACACTAGTACATCATGTACGTCGGGGCTAGGACGCTTGCGCTGGGCTATTTTCGAAGTCCAAAATGTTATAATTTCTTATATTTACAAAAAAACAGACTCTTAGAAAAGAGTCTGTTTTATATAAGCCAAAAATTATAATTTGCGAACGTTAGAAGCTTGTGGTCCACGTTGACCTTGTTCTACGTCAAAAGAAACTTCTTGACCTTCGTCTAAAGATTTGAAGCCTTCGCCTTGAATTGCTGAGAAGTGAACGAATACGTCGTCTCCTGCTTCACGCTCGATGAATCCGAAACCTTTTTCTGCATTAAACCATTTTACTTTACCTTTTTCCATGTTTGTTGCCTCCTACGTGTTCAGTGACACATTGTAATACTATCCTTGCTCTGGAGCAATCAAGACAAAGCGCTTAACACTTATCCTACATCTCGAACAAAAATAATTCTCCTTAATACTATCAGTAAATAGGAAGATAAGCAAGTTAATCTTTACTCAAAATGAAAATTTTGCAAAATGCTAATGAAAGAACTATAACAAATTGCTATTTCGTATTTCATAAAGATAAACATCAGAAAATAATTGAATCATACTAGTAATCTCTGTTACTGAGTAATCACCAACACATGCGATTTGGATCCAGTTTCTCTCCTTTAAATAGGAGCTCTCATAGTGTAGTTGAAACCCTTGAAATAGGACACTCTCACCAATTGCGGTAGAGGATATTTCTTTTGGGATTTCGATTGTGATGATGATTGGAGAAGCTATTTGTTCTGGGGTAGTCATTTTAAAACCCTTCTCGAATAATTCATTCCTAATAAAATGGTATGTTTCTTTCACTTTATCAAATGTTTGTATTGATAGTTCTTCTAATGAAAGTAGAAGAGCTTCTAATAGGTTAGAAGAGTGTGAGAATGGTATGCTATCTTTTTCCAAGTAATATCCTAAATCTATATATTTAGGAAGCCTCATAGATGGCTTCACATCATGATGATGGAAAACAAAGGATAAACCTGTTATCGCCTTCAATGCCTTCCCGCTTACCCCAGAAGCTAAATATACTCCTTCTAAATCCAATTCGACTGCTCCAATCGAACTAATACAATCAAGACAGAGTTTTAAGTTATGCTCTTTTGAAATATCTTTTAACATATTGAGATTGTTTAACATACCTGTCGATGTTTCACTATGGACACCCCACATCCAAGTCGTTTCCTTTGATAAATGAGAAAGGATATCCTCTTTTGTATAAACTTGTCCCCAATCTTTTTCCACTATATCAAAGTTAAGCCCAAAACGATTCGCCTGTTCAACTAATCGACTTCCAAATTCGCCGTTGACTAGAATAATCCCTTTGCCTTTTTCTAATGATAATTGCCCTGCAATTACGTCATTGGCCAATGTTCCAGAACCTAATAATATTTGAACATGTTTAGTTCTTACTAAATCCTTGAGTATTTTCTTTGCCTTTTCTATTTTATCAAAAAAAACTTCTGATCGATGTGAAATAGGCCTGTTACTCAATCCTTCAATCACAGCATCTGTTATTCTTACTGGTCCAGGAAGAAATGGAATGGTTGGTCGTAATATTCTTCCCGCCAATGAAGCTTCAAAGGTTTGTTTCGTTAAATACAATGGTTGGAATTGTGCTTCATCAGTCCCTGTTAATGGCGCAAAAGGCAAAAATCCCATTTGTTTATATAGTTTTGCTTGTCGAACGGTTCCTGATATCACACATGCATCATAGCCCTTTTTCAAGCCGTACTTCGCTAAATATTGTGCCAACCCTACAAATACCCTACCATTTCGGTATTCTTTTTTTACAGCTAACAATCTTATTTCGCAAAGTCTATTTACTTTTATTGGAAGAGCCTGCTCCACTGGACCAATTTTTCGATCAAGTGAGAAGGGACGTTGATCACGAATGGCAATCATCCCGACCAATTCTTCATTCTTTAAGCAGATAATATATGTATTTTCATTATGAAAGGGGTCTATTAATATTTCTCGTTCATTTTTTTGATGCTGAGGGATCTCCTCTGAAAAAGTTTGATAATTTAGTGCATGTATTTGCTCAAACTCATGTGGGTATGCTGCAATTTTAAATAAGTAATCATTTTTTTCTTCCAAAATAACTCAGCCTTTCAAATAAATTTTCAGAATGAACAAGGATAATGACAAGTAGAATGCCTATTAAAATAAAACAGCTAAGCCCATCATAATCTCTAAACAGTAATAAAATTGGGATAAAAACAAATGCTCCTAGACCAGCTACGGTGAAACTTCTAACAAATGGGTAGAGTACTAAAAATGATAAGAGAATGACTGGAACACTTAACGGCTCAAATGCAATGATTCCTCCAATAAAGGCTGAAATCCCCTTTCCTCCTTTAAAATTCAATGTAATTGGCCATAAATGCCCTAGTATAGCGATTCCAAGTCCAAGTAATTGAATGGAATCAGAGAATTGAAGATACTGTGCTACAAGTACAACCATTGAACCTTTTAGGGCATCTCCAAGAAAGATAATAACAAATGCTTTCTTTCCAAATATTCGCCCCGCGTTTCTTGCTCCAACATTTCCGCTCCCTTGCAAACGGATATCTTTTCTGTAAAGAAATTTGATTATTATATACCCAAACATGATTGTACCGATTAAATATGATAAAACGAAATAAAACCATATCATCTATAACACAACCTATTTACAAAGATTTAGGAGATATAAGAATAGTAACATTTTTTTTGAAATAACGAAATTCATAATATCATATTAATTCAGAATAATGTTTTTAATTTGTACCATTTACCTCTATTGCTTTCCAGTATTGCTGACTAATTGCCTCTGCTAAAATATTTACTGTATTTTTTATTTCCTCCAAATTATTTTCCACTCCACCTACCTCGATCACTAATAGGTTCGGGGACAAATCTTGATTATAGACTCCATCGACTAATGGCCCTTTTTTTGGATTTACTCCTAAGCTTACCCCTGGATAACTATTTTCCAAAAATTGATGCAATGTATCGGCAAACCGAACATTTTTTTCATATTGCTTATTATCTTCTCCAATCACAAACATTAATTTTGCGTAGGACTTTTGATTAATCATTATGGTCGATTGTTTTTTAGGGGTAGAATCACGATGTATGTCGATGAAGTATTCAACATCGTTGTTTTTTGCCATAACTGTTTTTACAATATCCCTACTTAATTGATAAGATTTATACGTATTCCACCCTTTTTTCTGTAGCTCTTGTTCAATATTGGTTTTATCTACAATTGAATTAATCTTTCTCTTTTCTAATGCTTTACTTAATAAATCTCCTACTGTTGTAATATTAATTTTTTCATTTTCCTTTTGTGTTGAATCTTGTCCACTGGAAGGATTATAAGATTCCCAATTATGAGTATGATAAATAAAGATTTTTTTATTATTTGGAGATGAAATCGCATTCACTTCCTGCTCCGCATTTAATGCTGTTTCAGTTATCCTTCTTTCAGTCATTAATTCCTCCATCGGTGGGGGTGATTCAAATGTGTGCAGCTTTTCCTTATGGTTGATATTAAATGAAAAGCCCGGGATTTCTAGCTGATAAAAACTCCTTAAATCGTCGATTCGTATATTTGTGAAATCCTCCCAAATCTTTATAGAATGAGCTAGAAAATTACTTTGTTTATTTTTAAAGGCTAACTGTAAATGTGCATTTTCATTACTCATAAACTTTAAGAGAAGGTCCGTTTTCGCCACTTCCATGTTCACACTCATTTGAAGAAAATTCTTATTAGAGTAGGAAATAAATGATGGAATAAGGAAAATGAGGGCGAACACGACAGGAATCATGAATAGATTTTTCAAACGAAAAACAGAAGTTTCCATATTACCACCCGATTCCAGCTTTATATGTTATAAATATGAAATAAAGCGAATAATTAGAATGAAAAACTAGTATTTAAAAGGAAAAAGCTCAGCATTTTTGCTGAGCTTTTTCTATTAATTGCTATTAGTTCTTTTCAACTAATCTTTTCATAAGATGAATTTGTCCTAAATGATGGGCTTCATGGAATAAAGCAAAGTTAGCCAATTCACCGTACGTTTCAATTCCTAAAAATGGTTTAGTAAGATGTTCGTTCAATTTTTCAGTTGGAATCTCTTTCAGTCTAGTAACTTGATCTTTTAACTGTTCGATTAAAACTTGTAAGGTTGGAACATCGTCTTGCCAATCTGCTGGTTTTGTACCCATTCCAAATAATTCAACATAATGAGCGGGAAGATTAGCTGTTTTATGTGGAAATCCAAACATAAATTGTTCGGTCGATGTTAGCACATGCCCAATATTCCAAAGAATATGATTGTTAAATCCTTCAGGATAGATCAAAGAAGATTCTTGAGATATTCCCTCCAGTTTTTTTAAAAATAAACTTCTTGTCATCTCAAAATTTTTCAAGACTAAATCGCTCATCACAATACCCCTTTCTATAACTCATACGAATCAAATTTACTAAAAATAAGACAAAAAAGGAAATATTTGAGCTTGATATTTTCATAAGTTATTTAATCCTTTGAAAGCCCTTTATCATTTGTTTAGTAATATGACAATTGTCACCTAAAACTAATGACATCACTTACTAAAAAAGCTTTTTCCAGCGTTATACAATGAGTTTAGAAATCAGGAGGTGTTGTAGGTAATGACTGAAATTGTGAGTGTAAAAAATGTGAAGAAATCATTTAAAGATAAAGAAGCTGTGAAAGATGTAACTTTTTCCATAGGAAAGGGGGAAATAATAGCTATTCTTGGCCCAAATGGAGCAGGAAAAACGACAACCATCTCAATGATATTAGGTTTATTGAAACCAACTAATGGTGAAGTGAGGTTGTTTGGTCAATTACCAGAAGAAAAAAGTGTCCGTGAGAGAATTGGGACCATGTTACAAGAAGTAAGTGTAATGCCAGGATTAACTGTTAAAGAATTACTAGAGTTAATTAGAAGCTATTATCCTAGACCTTTGTCACTTAAGGAATTAATTACTGTAACTGGTTTAACAGATGAGGACTTAAAATCAAGAGCAGAAAAACTATCAGGTGGACAAAAACGCCGTTTAAGTTTCGCTCTGGCACTAGCTGGGAATCCAGAACTAATTATTTTTGATGAGCCAACAGTAGGAATGGATATTACTTCTAGAAACCGTTTTTGGCAAACAGTAAATATGTTATCTGAACAAGGAAAAACAATCATTTTTTCGACTCATTATCTTCAAGAAGCAGACGATGTCGCAAAACGTGTTCTATTATTTAAAAATGGCGAAATCATTGAAGATGGAACACCGACAGAAATCAAGCAAAGAATTACTAAAAAATCAGTTTCTTTTGAAGTAGATCCAGAAACGTCCCTCCAAAGACTTTATAACCATCCAGAAATCGAACATATTTATCGAAAAAATGATCGTGTCATTATCCAGTCGGAAAATACAGATAAAATATTAGAAATTATTTTCCAAGAAAAAATTGGAGCTAAAAATATTGAGATAGTACGTGGAAAGTTAGAAGAAGCGTTTGAACAACTTACCGCAGAGCATAAGGAGGTTATGTAACAATGAAACTTTTTATTTTGCAATGTAAATGTGAAATATTACGTGTGCTAAGAAATCGTTATTTTGTGTTTTGGTCATTAGTCATGCCGATTCTCTTTTATTATATATTTACAAATGTCGTAAATACGAATGCTCCTGATAAAGAACTGTGGCAAGCACATTATTTAATGTCAATGACTGTTTTTAGTGTAATGGGGTCATCGATTATGACACTTGGGATTCGTAAGGTTCAGGAAAATTCGCAAGGTTGGTCTAAGTTTATGCGTCTTACCCCATTACCAGATAGTGTATATTTTATCGCTCAAATGGTTGGCCAAAGTGTTATGCATGCATTATCGATCATTGTCATATTTTCTGCAGGTGCGATCATAAATGGTGTTTCTTTTTCATTCAATGTATGGCTATTATGTGGTTTATGGATTCTTCTAGGAGCTATTCCCTTTCTTGCTCTAGGTACATTAGTTGGCACAATGAAAAAAGTGGAAACCGCTTCTGGTGTGAGTAATCTTATTTATATGATGTTAGCGATTGCTGGTGGGATGTGGATGCCACTTGAAATAATGCCTAAAATGATGCAAAACATTGGAAAATGGCTGCCTTCCTATAACTATGGAGATGGTGCATGGGAGATCATTCGCGGGAATTATCCAGATTGGAAGAATTATCTTATATTAGTATTCTTTATGATCTTGTTCATGTTACTATCTAAATATATTAGAAGAAAACAAGAAGCGGTGTGATGAGATTGTTTCATTTTATGAGTAAAGAGATTTTGATATTTCCAAAACGTTACGGTTTTATGCCTTTTGTTTGGCTTGTCTATGTCTTGTTCCCTGTCTTCTCTTTAATTAATGAGGATGGACTAAAACAAATAATTGGCTTTATCATGATCCTACTATTTCTTGTTACATACCGACAATTGTATTTCGCAACGACTAATCAGAGCTTTTCCTGGTGGTTAGCCATTCAGTTGGGTATTGTCTTTCTGTTTAGCGTATTTTATCATCTTAATTATTTGTTTTTAGGTTTTTTCCCTGCAAATTTTATCGGCTGGTACCGTGATCCGAAAATGTTTAAACTTGGATTTTTGGGATTAGTTTTCGTAGAATTGATTCCAGTTTTATATTATCTACTTAGTAATCAATTCGATATGGAAACAAAAGATATATTGTATGTTTTCCCTTTTATGATCATTATGTTCATTTCCCCTTTTGGAATTCGTTCGATGAATAAAAGAGCAGATTTGGAGAAAAAGCTCGATCAAGCCAATCAACAAATTAAAGAGTTGGTTAAGCGTGAAGAACGTTTAAGGATTGCCCGTGATTTACATGATACACTTGGGCATACATTGTCACTACTTACGTTAAAAAGTCAGCTTGTCCAACGTTTAACATCTGCTGACCCTGATCGAGCAAAACTTGAGGCAAAAGAAATGGAACATACTTCACGAGCTGCTTTAAAACAAGTCCGAGAACTTGTTACCGATATGAGAGCCGCATCAATCCCTGAAGAAATATTGCAAGTACAACAAATTTTAAAGACAGCAAATATAAACCATTATTATAGTGGCGAAACAGATTTTTCAGAAACCATCTCTCCATTTACGGAAAACATCATCTGTATGTGTTTAAAAGAGGCTACTACAAATGTGGTGAAGCACAGTAGAAGTAAGAATTGCTTTATCACTATTCAAAAGACTGCGGATCGATTAAAAGTGATTGTAAGAGACGATGGAATGGGTGTAGCTAATCTTTATCATTATGGAAATGGATTAACAGGGATGAAGGAACGTCTGGAATTAATTAACGGTACTTTAATCATTTCTAATCAAAATGGAACAGTAGTGGAATTGACAGTCCCCATTATTGAAAAAGTGGAGAAAGAAGGTACCGCAGTATGATACGATTATTTATTGCTGAGGACCAAAAAATGCTTCTTGGTGCTTTAGGGTCATTATTAAATTTAGAGGAAGATATGAAAGTTATAGGCCAGGCACAAAACGGAGAAGATGCATTAAAATCCATTTTATCCCTTCAACCTGATGTATGTCTGATGGATATTGAAATGCCATTAAAAAATGGTCTAGAAGTAGCAGAGGAGTTAGTTAAGCGCTCATCAAGCAGTAAGGTTATTATCTTAACAACTTTTGCACGTCCAGGTTACTTTGAACGTGCGATAAAAATTGGTATTCATGGTTATTTATTAAAAGATGGATCTATAGACGAACTGGCGGATGGCATTCGAAAAGTAATGACTGGAAAACGAGTTTTCAGTCCTGAATTAACTTTCGAAGTAATCCGAGAAGAAAATCCACTTAATAATCGGGAACAAGAAATTTTGCGTCTCGCTGATGAAGGGAAAACGACTAAAGAAATGACGGAATCCCTATACCTATCATCTGGTACTGTTAGAAATTACATTTCCGAAATCATTCATAAATTAGATGCAAAAAACCGCAATGATGCAGTAAGTATAGCAAAGAGAAAGGGATGGATTTAATAAAATTCCATCTCTTCTTTCGTTTAATTGGTCAGATTCACTTTTATTTAATATACTCATCATTTACTAATAAATTTTCCAATACATTCGTTGGAAGTTGCTCATTGTCAGCTATTACTTTATATCCATTTATCTACACAAACATTTCTACCGTTATTTCCCATAACATAAAAACAATGTCTATTACACTACTTATTGTAAGTAAATCTATAATAATGTGATAAAGGATAAATCATTTCCCCATAAAGAATGTAATATAATCATATAAAGTATGAACATTACGGTCAATATGAAAAAAATAATGGAGAGTAACCTATATTTCTTTGTTTTTTTGATGACGATAATATAGGTTGCTAGAGCAATTATAGCCAAAATATAAAAGACATAAAATAAACCTGAAAATGACAATGGACCTAAAAATAAACAAAGCACTACAAATTGCAAAAGAAAGGCTAAGATTGAAAAGGATACCCATTTAACATCACTCTTAACTTTTACAATTCCAACAAAGGCTACAATGATTGAAGCTAATAAGATTAGATAAACTGACCATTCATAAAGATAGAATAAAGACTCCTTATTCACTGCGAACCAGTATCCTACTAATGAAAGTGGAATTATAATGAGTAAGAGCCATAAATTATATCTGATCCATTTTGTTTCATTCAAGTTTACCCCTCCTTGGCTTCACGTTTATTTTATGTTTGGTTTATTATCTAACATCTTCTTATAAAGCTTTCTAAACACTTGAATGGATTGGAAAAACTTATAATCGTATTCTCCCTCATCATTTACAGACCAAGCTGTAGATAATATGGAATGGCAAACACCCCATAATAAGATTCTTTCTTTATTTAATCCTAATTCTTCTACAAATATATTTATTCTGAGTTCAATCCGTTTCTCATTATCAAAATCAGGTAATTTATTCATTAAAAACTGAATGAGATCGTACTCCCGCTCTCCAATTAGCCCCTTCGGATCAATAACCATCCATGAATTTTTTTCACTTGATAGAATATTATAATGATGCAAATCCCCATGTAGTAAATAATTTCCTTTTGATGTATCATTAGCCCTTTTAAAGATTTCACTAGCTTCTTCCAATAACGACATTGAGACGGGACCAATTCCATATGGGTTGGTTTTAATCATGTCTAATAAATGATCTTCACGATCTCTTGTTGTTGGAAAATTGCTCCCCTCTGGTACTGGTGTCCATAGCTTTTTCATCACTTTAGCTGCAATACGAGTAGCCTCTTCATCTTCAGCTAAAGAAGCAAGCATTTCCCCGGGCTGAAGTCGTTCAAGAAGAATGATTCCTCTTTCTTTATCGAAATCTAACAACTGAACGAAATTACGTTGATGTTGATTAAAATATTTAAGAGCCTCCAACTCATGATAATAATCATCACTTGGTATCGAAAGCTTCAGCACTATTTCTGTTCCATCACATTGAATAGCAGGTGCCACAAAATTAAACGATAAATCAAATGGGTTTTGAACATGTATTGACCATCTTTGCTCACAGTAGGAGATCAATTGATCTAATTGATTTAACCATTCTTCTCCCTTTTCCTTATGGATAAAAAGAATATTATTTACATACGTTTCCGTCAATTGAATCATTTTGTTCTCCTTTAATCTAGAAATCTACTTCTCACTTCTGGGGAGGGGAGCATACAGCTATCTTTTTTACCAAACCATTTATATCTGTTTTTGGCTAGAATATCGTATAAATAATCACGAATTGGTACGGGAATTACGGTAAGTAGGGAGAATAAACTCCAAGCCCCATTTAAATTCCTAGATACTTTTAAGGCAGCAGATGACTTCAAATAATACTGATCGTCATCGATTAACACAAAGCTATCAATCTCATCCTTAAGCCCAACTTGCTTTAACAGTTTTTGTCCGGTTTCACTTTGCAAAGAAGCAAATTTAAAATTTCCCCTAGGATCTCTTTTAATAATAAATTGAACACTGCTGTCGCAAAAATTACAAACCCCATCGAATAGGATAATTTTAGCCATAAAAACACCTACATTTCCTTTATCATCGTAGTAAATTCTATCTCATTTGAATAAAAAGTTACGTTCTCGATAAACCCTAATTTATTATATAAGTGTATAGCTCTATTATTAAAAGTTGCGACGGTTAATCGAAGTGGGAGGTTTCGCTCTTGTGATTCATGTACGAATCTTAAAATAAACGAAAAGAATTCTATACCATGACCTTTCCCGGTTAGATTCGGCTTCATCCCAAGGCCAATATCTACCATATCTTCAGCATATGCTCCAAATCGATTACCTATTGGTACTTGAGCTGAAGCACCTATACAACAAAATCCAACTAATTCATCTATTTCATTTACTACTGCAACATAGTCACCATTTAATAACTCATTTACCCCTTCATCATTACATTCATTATTATATAAGTCATATGGAGCCTCATATTTCCAAAGTAGAATTTCTTTTGCATAGTCCTCATTCATTTTTTTAGCATTAAAGTTCATTGCTTTCACCCCAGCGGATAATTGTTTTCTGAATATTATTATAACAAAAATCTTCTTACCCAAAGTAGTAAGAAGATTTTTAATGTTACTATTTATAAGATCCATTCCTTAAAAGGAATATATAACATTGAATAATTAGGTAGCTGCTTGAAACCTAATTTATTTGCAATGGCGATGGAATCTTTCCTAAAATCCTCGGTTGTCCAATGAGGGATTCCACCTTTTTCCAAACAATTACAAATAAATTCTCGTGCCATTAAAGTAGCTAGACCCTTTCCACGATGCTCTGTACTGTACGTATTAATCCCTATTTCATACTCATTTCCCGTTACAAATACAGAAATACAGGACCCAATTACTTCATTACCCTTCGTCACACAATATCCGAAACCCGTTTGAAAAAAATGATCAAACGACTCCCAGAATTTCAAAATCTCTTTTTCTATTACTTTTTCATTATCATTTTCTATCACTCTATGATCAATGAGGCGGATTGAATAGTCACTTGGTTGAAAGATAGATTTCCCAAGATAATCTAAGAACCGATCCTTTTTAAAAATAAAGGGTACTCTTTGACCTTCATTAAATGATACCGAAAAATTGCGGAAAATTGCATCCTTCCATTCGTGGAAAGGAAATGCCTCAAGATTGAAATCAGTATCACCAATAGCCAAGGCTTCTGGTTTAATATGGTTGATGATAAACGATTCTAATTTAGTAATAAAATGACCATGCTTACTATCTCCTATGAGAAAAAACATCTCCATCTTCGCCCAAACAAGTGCTGTCTTTGGAGCATCTAAGTGATCAACAAAAATTCGCCCTAAATTGTTCCCGTCAATGACCCCATTTATCACTGGGTGGTTTTCTAGATTGATTAATAATGGCTTTATTTTTTTATACTCATTAGGTTTAAGTTCATAAATCATGATTTGTTTCCCTCATTCTATTTTTTATTTTTCATTCCTATGGAGTAAAATAAAAAACAGAAATGCGTTTGTCCGTTTCTTCGTAACAAATCACCTCCAAATTTACAAAAATATTTCTCAATTGATAGATTATCACATCTTCATTTTTATTAATACAAAAAAGGAAATCCACGGTGAATTTCCTTTTTTGAAAAGTAGAAAGAAAACTTCTTTGGACTTCGAAAATTGTCCAGTGTAATCGTCCTAGCCCCGATGAACAGAAGGATCTAGTGTCAACAATGCAAAAGGACTTTGCCCACTTGAGGACCTCGAGATCAAATGAATACTGTATGATTTAAATATAATTTTAATACTACTCTATCATATTTTGAACAAGAATTTTCTAATTAAAAAGAGCACGTAAGCCACGTGCTACTTTACAGCAGATTATATTTCGCTAGTTGTTCTCCCCATGGTGCGATTTCAGTTTCCACAAAGCCAGCTTTTCTATAAGTTTGTCTTGCCCCATAATTCTCTGGATGATAACCAATCATAATATATGGAATATTGGCATGGTTTTGCTTGATTATATAATCAATTATTTCCTGAACGGCTAATACCCCATATCCTTTCCCTTGATGCTCATGGTCCACCATAAGTCGATAAACCCAATAGTTTCCATCATCTGGATCAATACCAAATAAGGTAAATCCAACCATTAATTCATCTAAATATACTCCCATTGCTCGAAATTCATCCAAAAATTGAACTTCAGCGATCGAATACAAATTTGAAGCCATAAAGGATTCCTGATCTTTGTTCACTTTCAACTGAATTGCATCTTCCCAGTTTTCTTTAGTAATAGGTTTCAATAAAATGTTCAATATTTTCCTCCAAGTAATTAATTTTTATCAACAATCATTTCATTTATATGTTTCGATAACAATAGCCTATTTTCCTGCATAAAAAAAACTAGGAAGTTTACCTTCCTAGCAAGCTGTTATTCTTCCTCGCACCCAACTAAAAAGTCAGGATTTAAATCTTCAAATTCATCATCTAAATCAGTGCCCCATTCATCGTCACAGTCCTTGCAATCACGGTAAACTTTCACACATACTTTTGTTTCACCAATGACTTCCACAAGAAACTCTCTTTCCACATGCACAATGATTTTGTTTCCATTTGGCGAAATCACAGCTTCACAGCAGTTTGGCTGCTGCAAGACACGAGCGATAATTTCTTGATCATCCAAGCAATCAGGATCACGGTAATTTAATCTGATGACATCTGTATAAGAAACGCGCTCCGTCACAACTTCTGTTCTTGTATTATCGTTATAGGAGTACCAAACATTAATGTCATAGGAGCCGCTAATTTCTACCGTTCTACCGATTTTTTTCGCCTCGTATTTATGGTTGATTATCCAACAGCCAAGAATACTCGTTGGATGGTGTTCTGGACGAATCGTGTGATTGGACTGCGTGAATTTACGTCCTTTCGCTACGACCGCTTTCGCAAAAATCTCTCTGTATTCTCCCATATCGAGCGAACCCTCCTCTTTCATTTTCATTTCATCCTATGCGGGATATTAGACTAGTGTGCGATAAATTTTTTTAAAATACTGGATAAAAGTTTAGTCATAATTCATCTTATGCTTTTCTGGGTGGGATGTTCCTAAATGGATACAGATCGCTAATCTTTATCATTTTATGCGTGCAAAAAGTTGGTTAGAATGAATTCATTCTTACAATAAAAAAAACCAAGCTACTTATTGTAACTTGGTTCATTTTATCTTAATGGTTATGGTCGTGATCGTGGTCATGATCATGGCTGCAACCAGCTTGATTTTCCACATTAGCTCCTGTTTCACCGCGAAGTACATCTCCACCAGTTGAAGCGATTAACTCGTCAGTGACGGTATTTGAAATCGTATTTGCGATTAATTGGAGTAAGTCATTAACCTCTATTTGTGATTGTTTAAATTCTTTTACAACGGGAATTTCATCTAATTCTTGCTCAATCGATGCAATTTTATCCTCTACACGTTTAAGTGCTTCCGGCTTTCCATAATGCTGCAGATTTACTGCTTGTTTTTGTAATCCTTTGATTTCAGAAATATATAAACGAACATTTTCATTAGAATGAATTTGTGCTTCTGCTCGCTTAAAGAAATCTACTTCATCCGTTTCTGCAATCATATTTGCTAATTCTTTCGCTCTTGCAACAATATCGTCTTTTGTATATTTAGCCAATCTATTTCACCTCTATTAGTTCTTCGATCATTTCTCCGTTTAAAGACCACGTTTTTGCATCCGTAATTTTAACCTTCACGATCTTTCCAATTGCTGTTTTTGGTCCTTTGAAATTAACAAGTTTATTTTTACTTGTGTATCCTGCTAGTACGTCCGGATTGTTTTTACTTTCACCTTCAACAAGAACTTCAACAGTTTGATCTTTGTATTTTTTCATTGCTTCTGCAGATAGTTCATTTACTAAATTGTTTAGGCGTTGTAGACGTTCTTTTTTCACTTCCATCGGTACATTATCTTCCATTTTAGCAGCTGGTGTACCTTCACGTGGTGAATAAATGAATGTATAAGCTAATTCAAATCCTACTTCACGATATAATGAAAGAGTTTCTTCAAATTGCTCATCCGTCTCATTTGGATAACCAACAATAATATCTGTTGTAAAGGAAACATCTGGAATCGCCGCTTTTATTTTACGGACAAGCTCTAAATATTGTTCACGAGTATATTTACGAGCCATTATTTTTAAAACTTCAGTAGACCCTGATTGTACGGGAAGATGGATATGATCCATTAAATTTCCGCCTTTAGCTAAAACTTCAATTAAACGATCATCGAAGTCACGCGGGTGACTGGTTGTAAAGCGGATACGTGGGATATCAATTTTTCGAATCTCATCCATTAATTCGCCTAATCCATATTGAATGTCCTCGAAATCTTTCCCATATGCATTTACATTTTGACCAAGAAGAGTAATTTCTTGATAACCTTGGGCGGCTAATTGTCGTACCTCTTGAATGACATCTTCTGGTCTGCGGCTTCTTTCTTTACCACGTGTATAAGGAACGATACAATACGTACAGAATTTATCACAACCATACATGATATTTACCCAAGCCTTAATATTACCACGGCGAACTTTCGGAAGATTTTCAATTACATCTCCCTCTTTTGACCAAACCTCGATAACCATTTCTTTAGACATGTATGCTTCTTGGAGAATATTCGGTAGACGATGAATATTGTGTGTACCGAAAATCATATCTACTTGCTGATACGTTTTAAGAATTTTATTAACTACGGATTCTTCTTGAGACATACAGCCACAGACACCAATTAAAAGGTCTGGTTTTTCCTTTTTCAAAGCTTTTAAATGCCCAAGTTCACCAAACACCTTATTTTCCGCATTTTCCCGAATCGCACATGTATTCAATAAAATAACATTTGCATCTTCAACAGTTGAAGTAGCCTCATAGCCTAACGCCATGAAAATCCCTGCCATTACCTCAGTGTCATGTTCATTCATTTGACAACCGTAAGTACGGATATAAAATTTACGTCCCTCTCCCATTCCACGAAACTCTTCAGGGATTTGAAAGTCTGACTGATACTTAACTTCCTCTTTTCCCCGTTTCTTCGCATCTTTTAAAGATGGAGCTTGAAAAACAGTTTCAAAGTATTGGCTGTAATCCTTGGCGGATTTTTTGTCCGAAGAATTAGCAGATTCTATCTTTTGAGATTCTAAACGTTGTTTTTCGTTCATTTTTCGTTAATCCCCTTTCTAGGAAAATTCATTTATTTTAATAAAGTGTCCCTTTAAAAAAATTTAAGAAAATGTGTTTTTTTATCTATACACATTATTATAGTATAAAGGTTTATAGGGACTAAAACAATAGAAATACTAACGTATTCATGGGGGATTTCGAAGATACCGTAAGATATATTAAAGGAAAAATGATCATTTGAAAGTGATAATTATCACAGAATTATTGCATATTGATTCGCATTTATCTCTTATCCTTATATTTGACCTATTTTCGGGGAAAATAAATTCAAATCATGCTTTGGAGGGGATTATTTGGTTACAGATGGATTTGAAAATCAAGCTTTAGGTTTGGCAATTACAGCAAATAATTCAACAGATAACATAACAAAGTTATCAGATGATCGCTATGAAATTTATGTGAACGATGATTTCATAGGTTTTAAAACACTCTCTAATGTTACAGATACATTGGATGATGTAGATGATTTTTTAAATAGTCAAGGGATAAATGGGTTTCAAAGTCATCTAGATGGTGATCACTATAAAATTATCTCATATGATACAGATCGAATAAAAGACGTACTAAAAGTGTATTGTCATAATCGATAAACCTATTAAATCTATTGATTCTTAGTAACCGTAACATAGGAGGACAAATTAATGACCAGACGAAATAAAATACTTGTACCTGAGGCTAGAAACGGTTTAGATCAATTAAAAGCAAAAATAGTAAACACACAAAATCCAGAAGATGCGAAATTTGAAGCAGCTGAGGAAGTTGGAGTTCCACTGAAAAAAGGTTACAATGGTGGTTTAACTTCTTATGAAGCTGGTAAAGTAGGCGGGAAATTAGGTGGTAGTATGGTCAAAGAACTTGTTAAAATGGCACAAGACAATTTAACGAAAAAGACATAATAAAGACCCCGATTTTCCTCGGGGTCCCTTTTTTTGTATTCGACTAGCTTCAGCTTTTGTTTTTAGTATGCTTTTGCCCAATAAACCATTTGATTTGCTTTCTTACTGCAGCAAACACATGATTCTGAAACTGTTTCTTGCTCGAAAGGCATACATCGTGATGTAGCCCCAGTTTCTTCTTTAATTTTATCCTCACATGCTTGATCTCCACACCACATTGCTTTTATGAAACCTGGATTCTCCTCGAGAATTCCTTTAATTTCTTCTATGGTAGTCGCATTGAATGTTCTTTCTTCTCTGTGCTTCTTTGCTTTTGTAAATAAATTATTTTGAATATCAGTAAGTAATTCCATTAGCTTAGTTTCTAATTCATTGATTAAGACTGTTGTCTTTTCACCCGTATCACGTCTAGCTAAAATCACGTGTCCGTTTTCAATGTCTTTAGGTCCTACTTCAAGGCGGATTGGAACGCCTTTCATTTCATACTCATTGAATTTCCAGCCTGGTTTTTTATCACTTGCATCAATGCCAACACGAGCCAGCTTGGAAAGCTTATCTTTTAAATCATAGGCAAAATCAAGGACACCTTCTTTATGTTGTGCAATTGGAACAATCATCACTTGAGTAGGTGCAATCTTTGGTGGAATAACTAGACCTCGATTATCTCCGTGGACCATAATCATTGCTCCAATAATACGAGTCGTGAATCCCCAAGAAGTTTGGTGAACGTGCTGAAGGCTACCGTCTTGATCTGTAAACTGAATACCAAACGCTTTCGCAAATCCATCACCAAAATGATGTGATGTACCAGACTGAAGCGCCTTACCATCATGCATTAAACTCTCAATAGTGTACGTATATTTTGCCCCTGCAAATTTTTCTTTTTCTGTTTTTTGGCCTTTTATAACAGGGATCGCCAAAACATTTTCACAAAGCTCTGCATAAACTTCAAGCATTTTTTTCGTTTCTTCATGTGCCTCTTCGTCGGTCGCATGACATGTGTGACCTTCCTGCCATAGAAACTCCAAAGTACGTAAAAATGGTCTTGTTGTTTTTTCCCAACGAACTACGTTTGCCCATTGATTATATAATTTAGGTAAATCACGATAAGAGTGGATAATATTTTTATAATGCTCGCAAAATAAAACCTCTGAAGTCGGACGAACACACCATCTTTCAGTAAGTTCCTCTGAGCCTCCGTGAGTCACCCATGCAACTTCAGGTGCAAATCCTTCAATATGGTCTTTTTCTTTTTGTAATAAACTTTCTGGAATAAACAAAGGCATATACACATTTTCATGCCCTGTTTCTTTAATGCGAGCATCTAATTCATTTTTGATATTGTCCCAAAGCGCATAGCCATAAGGACGAATTATCATCGAACCACGGACACTTGAATAATCAATTAAATCTGCTTTCGTCACTACATCTGTATACCACTTAGCGAAATCTTCATCCATACTCGTAACGTCTTTAACGAATTCTTTTGCCATTTTGACACCCCTAGATATTTAATAAAATACAAAAAAGCCTTGATCTCCAAAAAAGGGACCAAGACTTGGCGGTACCACCCTAATTTGCAAAGCAAAGCTCTACACACTTTTCATGATAACGGACATTATCCGCTGTGATCTTCACATTGATCAGATCCAGAACTCAGAGGTAGGTTCAAATGTTTGTCAATAGGAGCCTTGCAGCAAATAGCCCCCTCTCTATAAAAGACATAATTCATTTTACTAATCCTCATCAATGTTTCATTATTGATTTTTTCAAATTATATTCTAGTAAAACACAATTGTCAACATGTGTACATTCTAAAAGTTACATTTGTGGTGCGTCTAGCCCCATCATCGCCCATTCTTCCTTGGATGGTCCATATATTCCTGGAACATTTAAGCCTGCTTGACGCATTAATACCGTCATCTGACCACGGTGATGAATTTGATGTTGAATCATTATCATTAGCAATTGTCCGATAGGCATTTCCTGACCGAAGAAATCAACGATCTCATGTAAAGTCTCATCATTCCATTGACTTGTCATTGCTTCAAAGAACGCCTCACAGCTTTGTGCGTAACTATCTGCAATGAATTTAGCCGAGCGTGGAACAGGGAAATCCTCTGCGGCAGCGACGAAATTTAATTCCGTCGGTGCTGTAAACAAACGGATTGCTGTAGTTATATGCCATGCTACACGGCCTAAACTCCAATTCTCAGGTGTGATTTCTTGTTGCAATGATTCATCCGTTAGCTGATTTAATACATTTTGAGTGGCACCTGATTCATACATCCATAGTCCTAAAAAGTCATTCACTGAATAAAACATGTTCATCCCCCTTGATATTAAGACAAATTAACAATTCGACATCTATTTTTTATATCCTTCATATTTTACCATAATTTTTTAAAGGACTATTAGTTGTCCCCATTAAAAAATATATTTATTTAAGAAATATTTTGTAATTGCTAAATATTCTCTAGTATAGGATTTCAACAAGGCGACCGTTGGTGTTTTAGCAGGTAGTCCTTCTAAATCTATGCCTTGGTCTCGGGCAATCATTTTTGCTCTGAAAATATGAAAATCATTTGAAACGATTAGTCCTTTTTCAAGGTTATTCGGAATAAGCTTTTTCGAAAAATTAATATTTTCTATCGTGTTTGTAGATTTATCTTCCAATATGATTCTCGATTCATGAATGCCTTGTTCGGTTAAATCCCTTTTAATCGCTTCAGCTTCGGTAATCTCTTCACCAGGACCTTTTCCACCAGATGCAATTGCAATCGTTTGAGGGTTTTTGGTTAAATACTGGGCTGCAGCATCAATTCTATATTGTAGAGCTAATGAAGGAACAGTACCTTTGACTCTCGCCCCGAGGATGATCATATATTCTGCATGATCTAATACTACTAAATCAGAATATTCCCTTATTTTCATATGTAAGTATCCAAAATATATAGTGAAACAAAGTGTCAGCACACCAACAAACAGCATCAATTTTTTCCTTTTACTCATCTCCACAATCCCTTTAATTTTTTTATGTTTAATATCTTAATCTTACCATATATCTCCCCAAAAATTAGTAATTTCACTTTGGAAACAAAAAAGCCCACGATAATTAAATTATCGTGGACTACTTGTTTATTAAATAAATTCAGCAGCTAACTTATCAAAATGAGCTTGATCAAGTTTTAAATCCGCTTGTGAAAGTGGTGTTTCTGAGAAACCTGGGATTAATTCTTGATAAGATTTACGTTCTGTATCTTGATAAATTAATCCGGTCACTAAGCTATTGTGCTTCATTAATGTTTGCATCGCCATTTCACGATTAGATGGATCATATCCTTCAATATCAGAAAGCTTTGTTAAGTTCTCTTTAAACCAATCATATGTGTTTACTTTGTTATAAGTTACACAAGGGCTAAATACATTAATTAATGAAAAACCTTTATGGTTTAAACCAGCTTCAATTAAAGCTGTTAAATCTTTCAAATCAGTTGAAAAACTTTGGGCAACAAACGTAGCACCAACTGTTAAAGCTGTTTCCATTGGAGAAAGAGATGGCTCGATTGATCCAGATGGAGTAGATTTTGTTTTAAAACCTACAGCAGAACGTGGTGATGTTTGACCTTTAGTTAATCCGTAGATTTGGTTATCCATAACGATATAAGTGATATCAACATTTCTACGAATCGCATGAATCGTATGACCCATCCCAATTGCAAAACCGTCACCGTCACCACCAGAAGCGATAACTGTCAAATCACGATTAGCCATTTTAACACCTTGAGCAATTGGTAAAGAACGGCCGTGAATACTATGGAATCCGTATGAATTAATATAACCAGAGATACGACCAGAACATCCAATTCCGGAAATAACAGCTAAATTTTCAGGTTCTAAACCAACATTTGCAGCAGCACGCTGGATCGCAGCTTGTACAGAGAAGTCGCCACAGCCAGGGCACCAGTTCGGTTTTACATTGTTACGAAATTCTTTAAAAGTGGCCATTTAGAACAACTCCTTACATTTTGTGTGTACTTCATGTGGTAAGAACGGATTTCCGTCATACTTTAAGATATTATGCATTTTATCAGCAAAACCAGCATTCATTTTAATAATGTTTGCTAATTGGCCAGTTGCGTTGTTTTCAATTACTGCAATTTTCTTCGCTGATTTAAGAAGCGGCAAGATTTCATCCTTAGGGAATGGGTGAATTAAGCGCATATGTGCATGGTTCACTTTCATTCCATCTTTCTCAAGTCGACCCATAGCTTCTTCAATTGCACCACGAGTTGAGTTAAAACCTACAATTAGTAAGTCAGCCTCTTCATGTGGAGCATTTTTATAAACAGGTGTATTAAAACGAATATTTTCTACTTTACGGAAACGTTTATCCATTTGCGCATTTCTGTTTGTTGCTGATTCAGATGGTTTACCTGTTTCGTCATGTTCAACACCTGTCACATGGTGAATACCATGTTTCATACCAGGAATAACACGCGGAGATACGCCATCTTCCGTTACTTCATAACGTTTGAAATAACCTTTATCTGCCACTTCAGGAAGTTCACCTGTTAACAGTTTTCCACGACGAATTTCTACTTTATCTAATTCTAAAGGTTCAACTGTTTGCTTACCAAGAGATAATTGAAGATCTGTTAATAAAATGACAGGGCATTGATATTCTTCTGCAAGATTTAGTGCTTCAGCAGCATCATAAAATGCCTCTTCAACTGTACTTGGAGCCATAACGATTTTCGGAATTTCACCATGTGTTCCGTAAATCATCGCCATTAAGTCAGATTGCTCTTGTTTTGTTGGTAATCCCGTTGATGGACCCCCACGTTGAGTATCAATGATAACAATTGGTGTTTCCGTTATACCTGATAAACCAATCGCTTCCATTTTTAAAGATAATCCAGGACCAGATGATGCAGTAATGGCACGAACACCACCGTAGTTTGCACCAATTGTCATTGTGACAGCCGCGATTTCATCTTCTGTTTGGATAACTGTTCCACCTAATGCTGGCAGTTTTTTAATTAAGTATTCCATAATATCAGAAGCTGGAGTAATTGGGTAAGCTGCCATAAAACGAGTTCCACCAGCTAATGCACCAAGTGCGATCGCATCGTTTCCGATTAAGAATAAACGTTGCTTACCATCAGCTTTTTCTAGCTGCATCGTTTCAACGTCACCAAGTTCTTTTTTCATATATTCAAAGCCCGCTTTAATGGCTTCCATATTTTTCTCAACAACTTGTTGACCTTTGCGACCAAAGATTTCTTGCACCATTGCTTCAAAAACTTTAATATCAAGGTCTAGAACTGCAGAAGTAGCCCCAATTGCTACCATATTCTTCATAAGGGATGTTCCTAATTCTGAAGCAATATCTGTAAATGGCACAGCATACAAATTAGCATTTGTATCTTCTGGCTTTTTTGGATCAAATTTTGCATCAGCCATTATCACACCGCGATCATGTAATTCTTTGTAGTTAAGATCAATCGTTTCTTGGTCAAAAGCTACTAGAATATCTAAGTCGTCTGAGATAGAACGAACTTCTGTTGTGCTAACACGGATTTTATTGTTTGTGTGACCACCTTTAATACGAGATGAAAAGTGGCGGTAACCGTATAAATAATAGCCTAAACGGTTAAGTGCAATCGAAAAAATTTCTCCAGTACTTTCAATACCTTCCCCTTGTTGCCCTCCAACTTTCCATGAAAGTTGATTGATCATGACTTACACCCCTTTAGATATGTAAAAACGTTACAATAGTAATTGTAGCACTTTTCCAAGTAATTCACTGAGTTTAATGCCCTTTACAAATGACCACGGGCTATAAGCTGGATTATTTGGATGGGTACTAAACGCTTTCAATTCTAGACCTATGAACAAAAAATTGCAACCCTTTCTGACTAATTATTGAACAAAATATGAATATTTTATTCTAATTATAAATAGAATAAATAGTTTTCCCCAATATTAATAAATTCATATAAAAAGACTGTGGAAACGAATTGACTCCACAGCCTTCCATATTATGATTTAGGATACCTCTTCTTCATATTTTCAAATAAAAACCCATTTACTTGATTTTCAGTATAGTATTTATATAATTCATTTATAAGTAAAGAGTAATCACCGAAATTTTCCAATCCTATCACCATTTCATTAATTCCATCAAAGTCTGAACCGAAACCCACATGTTTCTCGCCACCTAACATACACATATGTTCTAAATGTCTCAGAATATCATCTATTGTGGCTTGATTCTTACCTGAGAGGAAAGATGGAACAAAGGTTATTCCAATAACACTATCTCTTTCAATTATTGCTTCAATTTGCTCATCTTTTAAATTTCTTGGATTAGGGCATAGTGAATAACTATTTGAATGCGAGGCGAAAGGATAATCCCCCCACTCGATAACGTCCCAAAACCCCTTTTCAGATAGATGAGATACATCAATCCAAGTTTGTGTACTATTCAATAATGTAACTACTTCTTTTCCAAATTTGGATAAACCTGCACCTCTAGCTTCAAGGCTACCGTCTGCAACTTCATTGGCAAAATTCCAAGTCAGTCCAACTGATGTCACTCCTAATCTTAGGAGTGTTTTTAATTTAAGTAGATCTTTGCCAATAGCATCACAACCTTCAAGAGTTAGGATTGCGCCAATTTCATCATTTTTTAAATTCATTATGTCATATTTACTAGTAATTACTCTCATTTTTGGATGTAATTTGATTATTTTCTCGTAAAAAATATCGATCATATACAAAGCAGCATGAAAGGCAAGGTCAGGATGAACTGATGCGGGAATATATATTGCAAAACACTGGATTTTCGAACCAACTTTTTCCATAAGATCAAGATTGACTTGTAATTTATCAGACTTATGAAATTCGATAGTAGGATCTAAAAACATTTTATACAATACATCACAATGGGCATCGAAAATTTTCACTTAGCTCTTCCTCCATTCTGACCATTTTAGCTGCTTTGTGGAGTTTTGTTCTAATAAAGAAACTCGCCGATTGGCGAGCAAAATGTAATGAGCGAAAAAATTATCTTGGTTCAATAATTAGTTTGATAGCTGTTCGTTCTTCACCATCTATCAGTATATCGGTAAATGCTGGGATACAAATTAAATCGACCCCGCTAGGCGCCACAAATCCTCGTGCAATCGCTACTGCTTTTACCGCTTGATTTAATGCACCCGCACCAATTGCCTGAATTTCTGCCGCCCCTCTTTCACGCAGAACCCCAGCAAGTGCACCAGCTACCGAATTAGGATTAGATTTTGCTGAAACTTTTAAGATTTCCATTCCTAGCTCCTCCTTGTTTAATCCCGATCCCGCATGAAACACCATGTACAAATCAGGTATCAATAATAACTTGATTCATAGGTTTACAGGTTACCTATTTATCAAAAGTAGAAATATTCGGCTATCAGTGGGCATCTCTCCTTAACTTTATCGCCCATAGTACTGATAAATCATTCCACTGTTACTATATTCAAGGATAAAATCACATATTCCAGCTTGGACAAAATTTGTAAAAGAAAAATATATTTATTCTTTTACAAAATCCCCCTGCTTATGCAGGGGGATTAACTATGAATAAAATGGATGGTCATCATTAATAATAATCCGCTCAATTTTCTTTGCTAAACCAGTTTTCGGATCAATTTGAATAAGTGCTGCACTTAATATTCCTCTTCCTGCTTTTGGAACTTCAAAACGAACTGGTAAACTTGTTAAAAACCGTTTAATAATTAAATCTTTATCAACTCCTAATATCTCATCATATGGACCAGTCATTCCAACATCTGTTAAATATGCGGTACCACTTGGTAATATTCGATTATCAGAAGTTTGCACATGAGTATGGGTACCAATAACAGCGGATACTCGCCCATCCAAATACCATCCCATTGCTTGTTTTTCACTAGTTGCTTCCGCATGGAAATCAACAAAAATAATGGGAGTTCTTTTTCTAGCTTCTTCAATTAGACGATCTGCCTTCTTAAAAGGACAATCAATTGCATTCATAAAGGTTCTTCCTTGTAAACTGATAACGGCTACCTCAAGGTCATTTATTTTTAAAAAAACTATGCCTTTACCCGGAGTTTCTTCTGGGAAATTTGCAGGTCGAACAAGATATTTTGCTTGATCAATGAACTCAAATATTTCACGATTATCCCAAGTATGGTTGCCTAGAGTTACAGCTTGGGCTCCAACTTCTAAAAATTGACGATATATTTCATTTGTTATTCCTTTTCCACCCGCAGCATTTTCCCCATTAATAATCGTAATATGGGGACGGTATTTATCCTTCAATTTCGGTACATACTCTTTTACCATATCTCTACCTAGTGATCCTACAACATCACCTACAAATAATATATACATTACAATTTCCTTTCTAAAAACATCCATTTAGTATATTTTAGCACAAAAAAATAATTAGTATGAATTGTTCATTTTATTATGTAGTTTGATAAAAAACAATAAAGCGGTGCAATTGCACCGCTTTATTGTTTATTTCGCATATTCTACGGCTCTAGTTTCACGAATAACCGTCACTTTTATATGCCCTGGGTAATCAAGTTCTTCTTCAATACGTTTACGAATATCTCGAGCTAAGCGATGTGCAGCTAAGTCATCTATTGCTTCTGGTTTAACCATTATGCGAATTTCACGACCTGCTTGAATCGCAAAGGATTTCTCAACGCCTTCATAAGACTCTGAAATTTCTTCTAACTTCTCTAAACGGCGAATATAGTTCTCAAGTGTTTCACTTCTAGCACCTGGTCTAGCAGCTGATAAGGCATCGGCAGCTGCAACAAGTACAGCTATAATTGAAGTTGGTTCAGTATCACCATGATGAGAGGCAATACTATTTATAACTATAGCATTTTCCTTATACTTTGTTGCTAGTTCCACACCGATTTCAACATGGCTACCTTCCACTTCATGATCAATAGCTTTACCAATATCATGCAGGAGCCCCGCACGGCGTGCAAGAGTTTCATCTTCACCTAATTCTGCAGCCAATAGCCCTGATAAATATGCGACCTCAGTAGAATGTTTTAATACATTTTGACCATAGCTTGTACGGTATTTTAAGCGACCCAAAATTTTAATTAAGTCTGGGTGTAATCCATGCACACCAACTTCAAAAGTGGTTTGTTCACCAATCTCACGAATATGTTCATCCACTTCTCGGCGCGCTTTATCAACCATTTCTTCAATTCGTGCAGGGTGAATACGCCCATCCTGTACAAGCTTTTCTAACGCTAAACGAGCTGTTTCACGACGTATAGGGTCAAATCCAGATAAAATAACTGCTTCAGGTGTATCATCAATAATTAAATCAATTCCTGTAAGCGTTTCTAATGTCCTAATATTTCGTCCTTCACGACCAATTATACGACCCTTCATTTCATCATTTGGAAGGTTTACTACAGATACGGTTGTTTCTGCTACGTGATCGGCTGCGCAACGTTGGATCGCTAATGAGAGAATTTCTTTTGCTTTTTTATCAGCTTCTTCTTTTGCACGGTTTTCGGATTCTTTTACAATTATTGCGATGTCATGAGCAAGTTCTTGCTCAACACGATCTAAAATAATTGCCTTCGCTTCATCTCTGGTTAAACTTGAGATACGTTCGAGTTCAGTTTGCTGAGCTCGTACTTTCTCGTCCACTTTGCTTTCCATCTCTTCAATATGCTGTTGTCTTTGGTTAAGAGAATCCTCTTTTTTCTCCAATTGAACTTCACGTTTGTTAAGTGATTCATCCTTTCGGTCAAGATTCTCCTCTTTTTGCAGTAAACGATTTTCTTGTTTTTGCAGTTCATTTCTTCGTTCACGAACATCTCGTTCTGCTTCTGTACGAAGCTTGTGAATTTCATCCTTTGCTTCTAAAAGAGCTTCCTTTTTAAGGGCATCCGCATCACGTTTGCCATCTTCAAGTATTTGCTCCGCGGCACTTTTTGCACCTGCGATTTTTGCTTCAGCAATGGATTTTCGAATAAAATAGCCAACAACTGCACCGACGATAAGGCCAAGCAAAATGGAGATGATTGTTTCGAGTTCCATCGTTACACCTCCTCTTGCTATGAACTTTTTACGTTTCTAAGTGTCGGCATGTACATTGTCAATTATCAATATACAGCACAAAGGCTTTTAAACGTCTCAATACTCATAAAAATTGTAAAATATACATATTTAATTGTATAGCTGCATATAGCACGTTGTCAAGGTTTGTCATGAAAGGACTAGAAATATTTTGAAGTCATCAACAAGGGCATTTTTGAATGGGAAATGAATATTGGAGAATTAGGAAAAAAACTAGAATATATATGAAAGGACTAGAAAAATCTAGTCCTTTAGAAATTAATCAAGTAGTTCAAACTGTTCTTCATCTTCTGTCTCAGTAATGACTTTTTCTGAATCCATACCATAATGATCACGTATTTTCATTTGGATTTCTGTGCGTAGCGAAGGGTTCTCTTTTAAGAATAGCTTAGCATTCTCACGGCCTTGTCCTAATCGTTCATCGTTATAGGAATACCATGAACCGCTCTTTTGAACGATATCTAGCTCCGAACCAAGGTCGATAATTTCCCCCTCTTTGGAAATTCCTTCCCCGTACATAATGTCCACTTCCGCTGTACGGAATGGAGGAGCAACTTTATTTTTTACTACTTTAATTTTTGTTTTATTTCCAACCATATCTGTGCCTTGTTTTAACGTTTCTGCTCTACGTACCTCGAGGCGGATGGTTGAATAGAATTTTAAAGCTCGGCCACCAGGAGTCGTTTCAGGATTACCAAACATTACGCCTACTTTTTCACGAATTTGATTGATAAAGACAGCTATTGTTTTAGATTTGTTAATTGCACCAGATAGCTTTCGTAATGCTTGGGACATTAAACGAGCTTGAAGACCAACGTGTGCATCGCCCATTTCACCTTCAATTTCAGCCTTTGGTACTAAAGCAGCAACAGAGTCAACAACAATGATATCAATTGCTCCACTTCTCACTAATGCTTCTGCAATTTCAAGCGCTTGCTCGCCCGTATCTGGTTGGGATAATAATAATTCATCAATATTCACACCAAGTTTTTGAGCATAGCTTGGGTCAAGCGCATGTTCAGCATCAATGAAAGCTGCTTGACCCCCATTTGCTTGAACTTCAGCAATAGCATGTAAAGCAACTGTCGTTTTACCTGAACTTTCAGGTCCATAAATTTCAACAATACGTCCTCTCGGATATCCACCAACTCCAAGTGCTGCATCTAAAGCTAAAGAACCACTTGGGGATGTTGATATTTTACGATCAGTTTGTTCTCCAAGCTTCATAATGGAACCTTTACCAAATTGTTTCTCTATTTGCTTCAAAGCCATTTCTAAGGCTGCTTGACGATCACTCATACTTATTCTCCTCCTTTAATTGTAGTGAGAAGAATCTATCAACTAGCTTTTCTCACGTCTATTTAACTTAACTCTACTATAACCGTTTTTTAATGGTTTGTCGAGTAAAATATCGAACACCTATTCGATTATTTTCTGGTAAAAAATCTTATTAAAATGATAGAATGTAAGAACGATTTGGCTATTTTCACTTTACATTCCCTCTTAAAACGTCGCTATTATCCATTATCTGAAATTTAATTTCAAAATTATTAACTAATACAAAAAATACAGGAAAACTATGAGAGTTTAACCTGTATCTCGTTTAAATATTTTATTAAATAATGACAACCATATTTTACACTTCGTAAACGAATTGATTCTCTACTTCCTGCCAACTCTAACTTTTTAACCAAAGTGGGCTTTCCTTTGATTGATATCCCAATAAATACAGTACCAACTGAGTGACCTTCAAGTTTATTAGGACCTGCTACTCCAGTAAAACTAATCCCTACATCTGTATGCATTAGGTTTGCAATATTTTCTGCTAGTTCTTCTGCACATTTTTTACTTACTGAACCATGAACTTTAATTGTGTCAGGTTTCACCTGGACAATATTCATTTTTGTTTCATTTGAATAGCAAACAACTCCACCATTAAATATACTACTTGCTCCATCTATCGATGTTAGATGACTTTGAAACATTCCACCAGTTAGACTTTCCGCACTTGAAATCGTTAACCCTTTATTTTGGAGAACTTTATAAACCTCCATCATTAAAGAAGTATCATCATACCCGTAAAGATACTGACCTACTTTTGAAAGGATGTTTTTTTCGGTATCATCAAGCATTCGCATAGCTTCATTATCATCATGATGCTTTGCAGTTAACCTTAAAGTTACTTCCCCGTCTGAAGCTAAAGGAGCAATTGTTGGGTTCGTTTGTAGATTAATAATATCATCAATTTCAGATTCTAATGCTGCCTCTCCAATACCAAAAAAACGCAAAACTCGTGAAGTAATCCGATCATTTTTATCAAATTCATTTAATAGTGCTGTACGACAATAGCTGTGAAACATCGGTTCCATTTCTTTTGGTGGACCTGGTAAAAGTATATAAATTTTATTGTTTGATTTATAAAGCATTCCTGGTGCCATTCCATGATCATTTGGAAGAACATGACATCCTTCAAGCACTAATGCCTGCTTTTTATTATTATCTGTCATAACTCTTTTTGTTCGTTCGAAATAGTATTCAATAGAGTTAAGTGCTTCAATGTTCATAACGAGAGGAGTATCTAAGTGTTTCGAGATGGTTTCTTTTGTTAAATCGTCTTTTGTCGGACCTAGTCCACCTGTAAAAATAATGATATCGGAACGGCTTTCCGCAATCGATAATGCTTGATCAAGTCGATTAGCATTGTCGCCAACAACCGTATGGTAGTATACATTCACACCTAGTTCAGCTAATTGTTGTGATAAAAAACGGGCATTCGTATTCACGATCTGCCCAAGTAATAATTCGGAACCAACTGCAATAATTTCTGCATTCATGTAAGTACCCCCTGTAATCTACCTATACTTACTTCGAATTTTTAAATACCGCTTTATTTTTAATAAAATAATCCCATCCAGACCAAATGGTAAAGATTAATGCTATCCAAAGTGAAATTTCATCAAATGGAATGGATAGCAGCTCGAAAATAGTATTGTGAAGAAGAAAAGCTGAAATAGCAACAATTTGTGCCCACATTTTTATTTTTCCAAGTGTTTTAGCGGCTGCCACTTCCCCCTGATCAGCTAAAACTAATCGAAGTCCTGTAACAGCAAACTCACGGCTAATGATGAGAATTGCCATCCAAGAAGGTATATCTCTAAGCTCAACTAGAACAATTAAAGCAGCTGACACCAAAAGCTTGTCCGCTAAAGGGTCTAAAAATTTACCAAGATTCGTAACTAAATGATATTTTCGCGCATAATAACCATCTACCCAATCCGTTGAAGCTGCAAATATGAATATTAACGCTCCCACAAAATGAGTAACAGGCATTGTAGCACCAAGTAAATACATATCCCCCCAATTAAATGGAACCAACATGATAATTAAAAATAAAGGGATTAGAAAAATTCTTGATACTGTAATTTTATTTGGGATATTCATCCACAATAACCTCCAATTGCAATATAAACACGTTGAAAAATAGTCATCAACATGATGACTATTCTTCTTTTGGAATAAAGCGAATAACGATATTCTGCGTTACTTCATCAGTAGGTGCGACAGCATATTCAATCTTTTGATCATTGATATAAATCTCTGTGTCAAGCGATCTTCCAATAATAAGTACCGCTTCGCTTTCTTTTGAATAGTCCACCGTTTGACTTTCCGTTTCACCCTTCTTTAACGTTCCTTGAAAAAAGGAAAAACCTTTATCATTTTTCATGTTCACCCATGTTGCACCGGTTGAAACAAGTTTTAACTCAAATCGATCTGAATTTTTCAATTCATAAACGGTATTACGACCATTCGTAGATACAACAGTCACCTCTTGCTTCGGTGTTTCTACTTCTTCAACGATCTCTGTTTCTTGATCCAAATCAGTTGAAGAATCTACATCTGTTGCATCATTATCCTTTTTACCTTCAGCAGAATTGTTTTCAGTCTTGTCCTCTAATTTTTTGTCTAATTTATCTGTATCATAGTTTACAGCTTCATTACCATTATTTACAGATTCGTTTCTATCATCATCCGCATAAATCATAAAAACATAATAAATTAAAGCAGCAACTCCGAGCAAAAATGCAACAATGAGAATTTTGGGAATCATATCTCTGACCTTTGAATTATCACTAGGTATACTTTTACGCGTTTGTACCCTAGATAGCTCAGGCAGATCGGCATTTACTATATTTGGAACCTCTTCTTTATACAGATCGAATATTTCTTCTGGATTTAGGTCTACTGCTTCAGCGTATTGTTTAATAAATGCCCTAACATAAAACTTCCCTGGCATAATTGCAAAATTACCTTGCTCAATCCCAATTAAATAACGTTTTTGTATTTTAGTGATCGTTTGTAAATCATCTAAGCTAATATCTTTGGCTTCTCTGGCTTCTTTTAGTCGTTTACCTAATTCTGTCAACTTTTAACACCTACCAATATTAAAAATCAAATCCTCCAAAGTCAGAATCAGAGAATAAGTGGGTTTGATTAACAATTTCATATGTAATCTCTTCATCTGGATCATTTCTCAGTTCAATAATATAATCAAAATCATCCAGATTGTACTCTGTATTTTGAACAAATATATCAGGATGTTCAACCACTTTTACTGCTGGTAAACGCATAATTTCACGGACTAATTGCCAATGACGTTCATTCGCTCTTCTTGTTGAAACAATACCATCAATAATAAAAAGGTTGTTCTCGTTATATTCATCTTCAATCAATTGATTTCGAATCGTTTGTTTTAAGAGGGTTGATGAAACAAATAGCCAGCGTTTATTCGCACATACACTTGCTGCCACAATCGATTCCGTTTTTCCCACACGCGGCATTCCACGAATTCCAATTAATTTATGGCCCTCTTGCTTATATAATTCTGCCATAAAATCAACTAATAAGCCAAGTTCATCACGAACAAATTGAAAAGTTTTTTTGTCATCTACGTCTCTTTGGATGTAACGACCATGTCGAACAGCCAAACGATCTCTTAGTTTAGGCTCTCTTAGTTTAATTACTTTTATTGTGTCCATTGTTGCTAAAATAGACTCTAATCTTTGAATTTGATGATAATCATTAGCCAATATTAATAAACCACGACGACCTTCATCCACACCATTTATCGTAACAATATTGATAGAGAGCATCCCTAATAATGAAGAAATGTCTCCTAATAAACCAGGTCGGTTTTTTTGAATCTCATATTCTAAATACCATTCCGTCTTCGCCATAAAAAAACCCCTTTGTCAAAATACGTGACAATTTTCAACAAAAACCTTGATACTATCATATATGATTTTACACGAAGATGAAAGCAAAAACAGCCAATTCAGGAATTCATTACCGCATTAACGTATTGGGGGTCAGTCCCCCAGTACGTTAATGCGGTGGAGAATAAAAGCAAAAGCACTTTGATCAGCCCCAACAAGCAAATACCGGCCCAAAGAGGAGGTTTGCTCTTTAACCTCATCTTTGGGGCGCCATTTGACCTCGAGGCTCGGGCGTCCTGTCGCATGTCGACACTAGTACTTCCTGTACGTCGGGGCTAGAACGCTTGCGCAGGACGTGGGATTATACAAGTTAAGAAGTTATCCATATCCGAGTATTTTATAGTTTCCTAAACACCAAAAAAAGAGAAGGTTTCCCCTCTCTTAGTTAATGTTATTTCTGAACGAGTTTAACCATGATGTTGGCAATTGCTTGTTGCTCGTCTTCGCTTGCGACTGACCATAAATCGGAAAGTAGTCTCTCTTGTTCGTTTTTTGGTTCAACCTGACCAGCTAGGTAATCTCCAATTTGATAGGCAAGGTCATTAATAACACCTTTATTCATCCCTTGGGATTCTGCTTGATTGAGGCGATCTCCTAAGAAATCCTTCCATTGTTGCCAATTATCTAATACAGACATACATTGAAACCTCCTTTAAATTAGTACAAGTTTATTTTGTATCAAGAGGTCAAAATTATACATCCTAAAATGGACTCTCATCTCAAATCCGCGTTTTCAAATACTTACATATACCATCCACCATTAATCGCTAAAACTTGTCCAGTAATATACGAAGATTGTTCAGAAAGCAAAAACGATACTCCATCTGCAACTTCATTTGGGTTTCCTAATCGGCCCATAGGGATTTCTTCTTTCATTCTTTGTAAATCATCTTGATCAAAATCAGCCATCATGCTAGTTTCAATGGCACCTGGAGTAATTGCGTTGACTCTAATTCCATTTAGGGCTAATTCTTTACTTAAAGCCTTTACAAAAGAAATTTGTGCACCTTTAACGGTTGAATAAGCCACTTCAAATGCCCCTCCTGTTTGACCCCAAATAGATGAAATGACAATGATGCCACCTTGTCTTTTAATCGTCAACTTCGGTAATAACATTTTTGTTAAAAGTAATGGGGATACTACATGAACATTCATAAGTCTCTCTAATACTTGTTCATCTAGATCCATCAACATTCCATGATGGGATTGACCACTATTATGAATGATCGCATCTAATGTAAATATCTGATTCGTTATTTTTCGATGACCGTTAGACACACTTAAGTCGGCTTGGATTGGAATATATTCTCCTTCATATTCGTTTAGCTCTTCAAGAAGCTCGACAATTTTTTGTTCATTTTGATTATAGTGTAAATATAAATTATATCCCTCTTTCGCAAGCTTTTTAGCAATCGCTTGCCCGATCCCGCCACTTGCACCAGTTATTAAAACAAATTTACTCATCATTTGATCTCCATTTTTTATTCTTATTTTAACGGAATTTTCAAAGATTAGAAAGCTAGTACATAGATGAGGGTTTGTACTTATAGCCTTCATAAACCTAGACATTGAAAAAGGAATGACCATAAAAGTCATTCCTTTCAAATATTATTTTTTTGGAATGACTTGGCAAACAGTAAATCGTTCTTTTGAAATAAAATCAGACGCTACTGATCGTACATCTTCAAGAGTAATTTTTTCTAATGTCGGCACTACATCGAACAGTTTCATATCATTAAAAGTATATCGCGTAAATTGGTTAGCTATATATTCTGGGGAATTAATGGAACGTAAGAAAGCACCTATTTTCTTCTTTTTAGCCTTATTTAGTCCTTCTTCCGAAATCCCATTGCCAGAAGCAGCATCCATTAACATTTTTTCAAGTGAATCGGCTAAGCGATCTGGTTCTGGTGTATCTCCACCCATCATGGCAAATCCAAACCCTGTTTCATGAGTGTAATCATAAGAAAAAGTTTCATCAATTAGCCCCGCAGAATAAAGCTTTTGGTAGTTCTCAGAGCTTTTTCCGAAAAGTAAATCTAATAATAAATTTATGGTTAATTCATTTTTTAACAATTGCTCACCTGAAAGTTTGCTCTGTAAAGCTTTAATCCCTAATAAACACTTTGAAGTTTGAACATTCATTTGTAATATTTTCTTTTTCTCCGCTACTTCATTAGGCTCTTCTTCAAATTGACGTTTTATTTCAGCTTGTTCCTCAAACGACTTTTTCGCTTGATTTTCTTTTATAAAACGCATTGTGCTATTAACTTCTACTGATCCGACAACGAACAATAACATATTGCTTGGATGATAAAAGGTATAATAACATTGATAAAGCAAATCCTTTGTAATTTTTGCAATGGAATCGATTGTTCCCGCTATATCAATCTTTACAGGATGATTTTTATACATATTTTGAATTAGACCAAAGTATAATCTCCAATCTGGATTGTCGTCATACATCGTAATTTCTTGACCAATAATCCCCTTTTCTTTTTCAACTGTCTTTTCTGAAAAATAAGGTTCTTGGACAAAATCAATTAATGTTTCCAAGTTGTTCTCAAAATTACTAGTACTAGAAAATAAATACGCTGTTCTTGTAAATGATGTAAAAGCATTTGCCGAGGCTCCTTGCTTACTAAACTGCTGAAAGACGTCACCATCTTCTTTTTCAAACAATTTATGCTCTAAGAAATGGGCAATTCCATCAGGTACTTTAGTAAATTCTGTATCCCCTTTAGCAACAAAATGATTATCAATTGAACCATATTTAGTAGTAAAGGTAGCATAAGTCTTATTGAACCCTTTTTTCGGTAAAATATAGACATCTAAGCCATTTGGCATTTTCTCATAATATAATTCTTCCTGTAGCTGGTCAAAGGTTATTTTCTCCATTATTGTCCTGCCTCCAATCCAGTTAAAAAGTAGATAGTGTCGATTTCAATTTTATTCGCAACGGCAATAATATCTTCTTTTGAAACCTTTCTCATTTCAACCAACCAGTCCTCTAGGCTAATATTGATATGTCCCACAACATTGTGATAAAGAACCTCGACAATTCCCCGAGAAGTATCGATCGTTTCTAAAAGTTGGTTTTCGATAACTGCCTTTGTTTGGTTTAGTTCATCTTCTGTGAAATCGCCTTTTTTCATTGCTTCCATCTGTTCATCTATTATTCCAACAGCTTGATCATAATGGTTAAAATCAATTCCAGACATTACCATCATGATTCCTTTATGGCTTTCCATCCTACTCGCTGCATAATAAGCTAAACTAGCTTTCTCTCGTACATTAATAAATAATTTCGAATGAGAAAACCCTCCAAATATCCCATTAAAAACTTGTAGAGCAAAATATTCACTATCACCATAGACAACATTAGTCCGGTAACCAATATTTAATTTCCCTTGTTTAATATCTTGTTTTTCTTTTACCACATTGGTAGACTCAACTACCTTTTTGCTATAGTCCATTACTTCTTTAGGTGTGCGTTTTTCAAACTGAAATAGGCTGTTAACAATTCGCTCAACCTCATTTTCTTCAACATCCCCTATTACATATAAATCCAACTCATCTTCTTGTAATGCCTTTTGATAAAATTGATACAAGCTTTCTGCAGTTATCCCTTCTACATCATCCATTTGACCATTCACATGAAGAGAGTAAGGCTCTTCTTTAAACATTTCTTCTACCAATCGTAAGTTCGAATAACGCATTTTATCATCAAAAACGGATTGAATTCTTTGTTTTAATGTTTTTTTCTCTTTTTCGACAGTCTCAACGTTAAATGATTGATTTTGTATATTTGGGTTCGTTATTATTTCAGCTAAAAAATCAATCGCTTTTTGAAGTAATGGAGCAGGGTCTGATAAAAATTTTTCATTAGCCACTTCGATCGAAAAACTCATAATCTGATACTCACCTTTTTTAGCTAAATCGACATAAAGGCTAGTACCATATAATTCGTCTAAATACGATCTTAGCTTTGTAGTAGTTGGATAATTTTGTGAGCTACTTTGTAAAACATGTGGGAGTAATGCTCTTAAAGTAACGTCTTCCTTTGTTAATGGAGCTTTCATTTTCCAAACAATTGTATTCGTCTTATATTTATCTGTCTTCACTATATGAAGCTTGTATCCCTTCATCTCTTTTACGGTTTCAGCTAGAACGGGCATTCAAAGTCCTCCTTACAAATTAAATATGCACTACTTCATCATATGTAACGACATGATAACTTATTTTTCCTTAAATTGCTAATTTAAGATTTAGGTTATATTTTAGCTTATCCTTTGTTAATAAACCTATACGATATCCTAAACTAAGAAAAGCGCAAGCGCCTTGATCAGCCCCGACAAGCAAATGCTTCGCCAGCCGGAAAGTCGTTCTTTGACTTTTTGGCTGGCGAACATTTGACCTCGAGGGGCTAGGCGCTGGAGCTGGACAATTTTCGAAGTCCGAAAATGTTATACTTTCTAATCTTGAAACAAAAAAAGACTGACCTGTTTAGGCCAGTCTTCATGTATTTTATTAATTTATTAACGTTTCCCTGAATCAAATGTTTCTCCTGCTGCTTTAGGCGCCTGAGATGATTTCGAGAAAATGACTAATGCAATTAAAGTTACTACATATGGGAATATTTTTAATAAAATTGGTGGAATAACTGAAAGTTCAGGTATAACTTGTGATACGTTTGCAATGGTACTTGCAAATCCAAAAAACAATGTAGCCCCTAAGACACCAAATGGTCGCCATTGTCCGAAAATTAATGACGCTAATGCCAGGAATCCTAAACCTGAAACAGTACCAGTAAATTCTCCTCCATAAGTCACGATAATGATTGCTCCACCAAGCCCAGCGAAAGCACCAGAAATCATTACACCTAAATAACGAATTCTTCTTACATTAACACCTGCAGCTTCTGCTGCTTGAGGAAACTCTCCACAAGATCGTAAACGCAGTCCAAATTTTGTTTTATATAAAATAAAAGTACTAACTAAAAGGACTATTATAATAAACCATGTTGTCGGATACGTTCTTGTGAAAAATAACGGACCTATGACCGGTATAGATGATAAGCCAGGAATATTAGTTGGGTCAAAGCTACTTCTTATACGAATATTCCCACTTCCAGTAATATTTCTTGCTAAAAATATTGTCAGAGCAGCTGCAATCATATTGATAGCTGTACCACTAATAACTTGGTTAGCACTCAAATTAATACTAGCAAATGCATGTAATAATGAAAAAAGAATACCGAGGACTACGCCTGCTAAAACTCCAATCCAGAGAACTAGAGAATGATTAGCTATTTTGTCTTGCAGATTAAAAATTGTAATTGCAGATCCAAATGCACCGACAATCATTAATCCTTCCAACCCTATATTTACGATTCCACTTCGTTCACTAAATAATCCGCCTAAAGCTGTAATAAGAAGAGGGATCGTAAAAATAATAGCATATGGGAAAATTTGCTCAATAATCGTCCACATCTTATGATTCCCCCTTCTTAGCTGATGTTTTTCGTTTTCGACTTTTACTAATTAATCGTTCAATTAAGACGCTAGTTGCAGCAAAATAAATAATGATGGCAATAATTGTATTGGCGATTTCTGGTGGGATATCGGTCATCGCATTCATAAAGCCCGTACCAGAATAAAGAATACCGAAAAGTAGTGCCGCAAAAAATACACCAATAGGGGAATTTGCACCTAAAAGTGCCACAGCAATACCATCATAGCCTTGGGATGGTAATAAACCAATTTGGATACTTGAAGCATTCCCTGTATAAAGAGCAACTCCTCCAAGACCAGCAAGCGCTCCAGAAATAAGCATCGATAAAACGATGTTTCGGTTTACTTTCATCCCTGCATATTCTGCAGCATAGCGATTGAAACCTACAGCTTTTAATTCAAACCCTAAAGTTGTTTTATTAATGATAAATGCAATAATAATTACAGCTATAACAGCTAAGAAAATTCCTAAATTAATATAAGATCCCTGGAACATATCCGTTAAGAAAGGAGTAATTAAAGTAGCTTTTGCTCCAAGCTTGGCTGACTCAGTTTCAGTTCCTCCCTTAAAATAACTAGGGATAATATAGTAAATCGTCCAATAGGCAATCCAGTTCATCATTATGGTAGATACTACCTCATGTACATTAAATTTTGCTTTTAATAATCCCGGAATAAATGCCCAAATTGCTCCACCAATTAACCCTGCTAAAATCATGAGAGTTAAAAGTAATGGTCTTGAAAGGTCGTAGGTTAGACCTATAGCAGTTGCACATAAGCCACCTATTAACATTTGACCGGAAGCACCGATATTAAATAAACCTGTACGGAAAGCAAAGGCAACAGAAAGACCAGTAAAGATGAGTGGTGTCGCAGTTGCTAAAGTATTCCCTATCCGTTCTATGTTTCTCAACCCACCTTGAAGCAAGTAAGAATAACCTTCTATTGGATTGCTTCCAATAAAAAACATTAATAATCCACCAGCTATCAATCCTAAAAGAACTGAAATTAATCCAACAATCGTATTTCTCATACGCTACTCTCCTTACTCACACCAGCCATCATTAAACCAACTTCATTTTCATTGGTTTCAGATGCATCGACTATACCGATTAATTCTCCATTATTAACGATGGCAATCCGGTCTGAAAGTTGCAATACCTCATCTAATTCTAACGAAACTAATAGTACTGCTTTACCGCTATCGCGATGCTCAATAATTCGTTTATGGATGTACTCAATGGAACCAACATCTAACCCCCGTGTTGGTTGTACAGCAATTAACAAGTCAGGATTCAATTCCATCTCCCTACCGATAATGGCCTTTTGTTGATTCCCACCTGACATCGTTCTAGTAATAGATGCAGCTCCTTCTCCAGAACGAACATCAAAATTTTCAATTATTTTACTCGCATACTTTTTAATTGCAGAAAAATTTAATAAACCATATTTTGAAAAAGGTGGTTTATTATAAACCTCAATAACCATATTTGATTCCAATGTATAATCTAATACTAGTCCCCGTTTTTGTCTATCTTCTGGAATATGCCCTATTCCTTTTTCAATTCTTTGACGAATGGGAATATTGGTTATTTGATCTCCATTAAGGAATATCTCTCCAGATTCTACTTTACGAAGTCCAGTTATCGACTCCACTATTTCGGATTGACCGTTTCCTTCTACCCCAGCAATCCCAACAATTTCACCTTTTCGTACTTCTAGAGAAAAATTCTTAAGACCCATTACTTTTCGATTATTTTTTGCTGAAACAGAATCTATTTTAAGCACCACTTCACCAGGTGTACTTTTTTTCTTGTCCACTTTAAAATTAACATGGCGACCGACCATCATTTCTGCAAGTGTGGCTTCACTAGTTTCAGCCACATTAACTGTCCCAATCCCTTTTCCCCGTCGAATAACTGTACAACGATCTGCAACAGCTTTTATTTCCTTTAATTTATGTGTAATGATAATAATTGATTTACCTTCATTTATAAGATTACGAATTATTTTCATTAATTCTTCAATTTCATTTGGTGTTAAAACGGCCGTTGGTTCATCAAAAATTAGAACCTCTGCTTCACGATAAAGCATTTTTAAAATCTCAACCCTTTGTTGCATTCCAACAGAAATATCTTCGATTTTTGCATAGGGATCCACATTTAGTCCATAGTTTTTCGATAATTCAGCGATTCTTTTTGCAGCCTTTTCAATATCTAAGACTAGACCACCTTTTAGCGGTTCACTTCCAAGAATAATATTTTCGGTAACTGTAAAATTCTCTACAAGTTTAAAGTGTTGATGAACCATCCCGATTCCAAGTCGATTAGCAACGTTTGGATTGGTAATTTTCACTTCTTTTTCATGGACCTTAATTGTCCCTTTTTCAGGTTGGTACATTCCAAATAATACACCCATTAGGGTAGATTTTCCTGCCCCATTTTCACCTAAAAGTGCATGTACTTCCCCTTTTTTTAACGTGAGGGTAATATCATCATTTGCTACAATACCAGGAAATTCCTTCCTTATATTTAACATTTCAACAACATAACTCATCGTAGCACTCACCTTTTTAATTAGACTCATTTCTTTTCATATTAGGGAGTCCCCAATCATATATAAGGATTATTCCAAACAGGGAAATATTCCCATGAAAACAAATTGAAAGACATTTGTTAATATTCTTTCTTTACTACTGTAATATACAAAAGAGACGGAAAGACCGTCCCTTTTGTGTAATTGATTACTTCAATAAATCTCCTTGTTCACCCGAAACTGTAATTTCTCCATTTTTAATTTTTTCAAAAACATCATTAACTGAAGAAATTGTTTCCTCACTTAGGTTAGGGTTCTTTTCAGGAAGTCCTACACCATCGTTTTTAGAATCAAAAATAATTGTTTGACCACCAGGGAATTTTTTGTCTAGCTCTTGTTCAATCATGTTAAATGCTGCATGGTCAATCTTCTTCGTTGCTGAAGTTAAGACAACTGATTTGTCACCTTCATAGATTCCATCTGCATATTGGTCTACGTCAACACCAACCATCCAAACTTCTTCTCCAGCCTTCACACGAGTTTTAGCCTCGTTGATTGCTCCTACACCAACACCACCAGCAGCTGCAAAGATTACCTTTACACCACGGTCGAACATTTGAGCAGCAATTTGTCCACCAGCTGCTAAATTATCAAAGCTACCTTGATAAATAACGTTCTCTTTTTTAATCGAAATTTTAGTGCCTAAATTTTCATTAGCATATTTAACACCTTGTTGGAAGCCCCAGTTAAACTTTTGTACTGGAGGAATTTCCATACCACCGATAAATCCTGCATCGCCTTCTTTAATTTGAAGAGCTGTAGCAACACCAGCAAGGAAACCAGACTCATGTTCTGCAAAGAAAATAGAAACTGTATTTTCTTTAACCACTGGGTTAAAGTCTCCAGAGTGTGGGTTACCATCAATGATTACAAACTTTGCATCTTTATATTTATCTTGAGCTTGGAAAACAGCTGTTTCAAATTTAAAACCAGGTGTAACGATAAATTTATAACCAGCATCATACAGGTTACCAATTTCTTTTAAGTAATCTGATTCAGTAGTTCCTGTTGGCTTTAAATATTTCTCTTTAATTCCTAACTCGTCTTTAGCTTGTAGAATCCCTTCCCAAGTACCTTGGTTGAATGATTTGTCATCAATCGTACCAGAGTCAGTAACCATACCTACTTTGAAATCTGAACCTTTTTTATCTGTGTCTCCACCTTTTGCATCTTCGTCTTTTGCTCCGCATGCTCCTAAAAGAGTTCCAGCAGCAAGTACAAGAGATAGCGCTAATCCAAATTTACGCTTTTTCAAAATATGTACCCCCTTAATAATTAATTTCGTGATTGTAGTAGAAACTTCAAGGTCAACCATGATTCCGTTTTCATTTTACAATAACTAAATACGTTTTCGTAATACATGAAAACTAAATTTGTCTGCCTTAAAATAGTTTACCGAATAGAGGACGGGTTCATCCATTTCATCGAAATGCATTTGCTTTAATACTAATAATGCAGTTTCAGGTTCACATTCTAAAATAGGTGAGATTCTTTCGTGATAGCCAATCGGTTCGATTTGAGCTATGGCATAGGTTATCTTTCTATTCGTTACATCCTCTATGATTGAAAAAATCGACTCTTCATCATGGGAGAATGTTTCCGGTAAGATTCGTTCTGGAATCTTATCGATACAATAGACAACGGGATCTCCATTTGCCGTACGAACTCTTTCAATTAAGACAATCCCCTCTTCAGGTAAACATGAAAATCGACGAACATCTTCTTCGGTAGGTCCCTCAGTTGATGAACTTAAAAAAATAGTTCCTGGCTTCATACCTGCTTGGTTAATCATATTTGTGACACTGTTTAATTGCTCGATTCCTGAAGTGAAGAGAGGTCTTGAATTGACAAACGTTCCAACTCCGTGCCTACGGATGATAACGTTTTCTTCTTCTAGAATTCTAAGAGCTTCTCGAAGAGTCGCTCTACTTACTCCAAGTTGTTTGGCAAGATCAAATTCAGAAGGTAGTTTTTCTCTTTCTTTATAAACACCTTTTTCAAAATCTTGCTTTAATCGATCAATTACTTGTAAATACAGATGTCGGTTATCTGACTTAATAGACATGCAGGTTCCTCCAACTATTTCCCTAAGACATCAGACCTCAGATGTATAATCTTCCTACTAATCGTCAATACTATACCATTTTTTCTTCGATAAATAAATAGTCGTTTTTCGATTTATAGAAAAAAGAATATTTAACTGCTAGCTTCCTCTTTGGGTTTATTGATTAGTACAACACGTGGTTTACTGCCCTCGTAAGGACCAACAACTCCCCGTGCCTCCATTTCGTCAATCAATCTTGCCGCCCGAGAATAACCAATTCTGAACCTGCGTTGAAGCATAGAAACAGATGCTGTTTGCATATCTATGATCAATTCTACAGCTTCTTCGTATAAATTATCGTCCACTTCAACAGTTGTTTCTGGAATGTCATCTGGGATCATTTCTTCTTGATATTGAGCTTTTTGCTGTCCAATCACAAATTCCACTGTATCTTCCACTTCGCTATCTGATAGGAATGCACCTTGAACTCGTATTGGTTTAGATGCCCCAACTGGTAAAAATAACATATCCCCTCTACCTAATAATTTTTCCGCACCACCCATATCTAATATAGTCCTTGAGTCCGTTTGACTCGATACAGCAAAGGCAATTCGAGACGGAATATTAGCTTTAATAACCCCTGTGATTACATCTACCGAGGGTCTTTGAGTAGCAATGATTAAGTGAATACCTGCAGCACGTGCCATTTGGGCAAGCCTCGTAATGGAATCTTCTACATCGGATGAAGCTACCATCATTAAATCTGCTAACTCATCAACAATAACAACAATATATGGAAGAAGTGGTTGTTTCTCCCCTTCTTCAAAGTTTAATTTCTTAATGTAATCATTATAGCCTTCAATATTTCTAGTCCCCGTATGTGAAAAAAGCTCATATCTTCTTTCCATTTCATTTACTACCTTTTTTAAAGCTTGTGAAGCTTTTTTTGCATCTGTTACTACTGGTGCGAGTAAATGAGGAATTCCATTATAAACATTTAATTCTACCATTTTCGGATCAATCATCATTAGTTTTACTTCATGAGGTTTTGCCCTCATCAATATACTAGTAATGATTCCATTAATACAAACACTTTTTCCACTACCCGTAGCACCTGCTACTAATAAATGTGGCATTTTATTCAATTCAGCTAAAACAGCTTCACCTGTGATATCGCGACCTAAACCAATAAGAAGTTTTGAATCTGGCCGATCATTTTGTTTGGATTCCAATACTTCACGTAATGAAACCATGGCGACTTCTGTATTTGGAACTTCTATTCCGATCGCACTTTTCCCAGGGATAGGAGCTTCAATACGAATGCCTTTTGCAGCAAGTGCTAGCGCCAAATCATCACTTAAACTCACGATTTTACTTACCTTTACTCCGACATCTGGATGAACTTCATATTTTGTTACCGCAGGGCCTAAATGTACTTGTGTTACTCTTGCCTTCACACCAAAGCTTTGAAACGTTCTTTCTAATTTCGCAGCATTCGCATGAATTAATTCATATTCTCCACTTTGGTCCGTTTGTCTAGGTTGATTCAAAATATGTAGTGGCGGTAACTCATAATCGTGGTTTTCCACTTCCATAAATGAAATAGGAAGAACAGTCTCTTCCTCCTTTTCTGATTTTTTCCTAGGTTTGATCACCTCTTCACCTTCATGATTAGTAAAGGCTTTTTCTGTGAAACTAGAAATGATGGGTTCAGAAATTTGTGCTTCAGCTTGATTTTGATCAGGAGTAGCAATCGAAACAATAATTCCATCTTCTTCTTGTTTATCATTTTCATTTATTATTTTTGCCTTTTTTTCAACCTTTTTATTTATCGACCCCGATCTCCATTCTTTAAAATCCTTAAGGAACTGCTCCCATTGTTTTGCAAAAAAAGCAGAAGTAGCTTTCATTAATTTTGAAATTACTTCACCAAAAGTGCGACCAGTTAATAATATTGCCCCAATGATCATCAAAATAATAGAAATTAATTTAGTTCCTGCGCCAGCAAAAAGATAATGACAAACTGCATACAGTAGTGCTCCAATGATGCCACCACCCATATCACTCGTGCTCGTTTCCCCTTTAATTTCCATCCAAAAAAGTTCCCACGTATTAGCAATCACACTTGGGTTTTCAAATTTCCCACCATTTGAAAGTAAATTAAACAAGGTCATATGACTTAGTAATAAAATGGCGCTTATAATTAAATAAATGCCTATTAGCTTTACATGAAATAGTCTTGGAGTTTCTCTTTTAATCATTAGATAAATACTAATCCATACAAGTCCAAGCAAACTAACCATATACCATTCACCCATAAAAAAACGAAAAAAATAAACAGATGCTTGACCTACAGCTCCAAGCTTTGCTATTGAAAGTATAGAAAAAGCAAGCAAAATTAATCCCGTTAATTCAAATTGGACTGTTTGTTTAAATTGATCTTTTTTCATTCCTTGTCTGCGCTTTTTTTTAGCCAAATTGATCACCTAAATTATTCTGTATGGTTTATATGTAGAAAGCAGCCAATTGGCTGCTTTCTACATATTCCTATATTATATCATAATGAGTAAAGAGTTAGCGGACAAGCTTAAGTAAACAAGGAAATTTTTGAACCTGGTGTACATCGACTATCTAAATAATGATTCGGATCACTGCTAATGATTCGGATCACTTGAAAACTTTGATCGGCATTTTGCTCGACTAATAGAGGAATACCATCATATTGGACCATCATTTGTTTACTAAACTCTTGTTCGTCTGTTGGATAAATCAGTTCCTGCGGCATGATTGTATATAGAATCATTGAATGATTCCACCTTCTGCTTCTTTTTGTAATTCCATTAGCTCATTAAGTTTTTTGATTGCTTGTCCAAGAGCTCCCACTTCGTCCATTAATCCATATTTGACTGCATCCTTGCCAATCACATTTGTTCCGATATCTCTTGTTAAATTTCCTTTGGCAAACATTAAGTCTTTAAAGGTTTCTTCGGTTATCTTTGAATGCTTTGTCACAAAATTTACGACGCGCTCCTGCATTTTATCAAGGTATTCAAAGGTTTGTGGCACCCCAATGACAAGTCCTGTTAGTCGAACAGGATGAATTGTCATTGTCGCTGTTTCGGCAATAAAGGAATAATCACACGAAACAGCTATCGGGACACCGATTGAGTGCCCTCCTCCTAAAACAATAGAAACGGTTGGCTTTGATAAAGATGCGAGCATTTCCGAAATGGCTAACCCTGCCTCAACATCACCACCAACAGTATTCAATACTACTAATAATCCTTCTATTTTTGGGTTTTGTTCGATAGCCACCAACTGTGGAATAAGATGCTCGTATTTAGTTGTCTTATTTTGTGGTGGTAGCGCTAAATGACCTTCTATTTGACCCACAATGGTTAAACAATGGATTTTAGAATCATTAGAAAGCTGTGGAACATTCGTTTGTCCAAGTTGTTGAATTTTCTCCATTAAACTTGAGGGTTTATCCTCTTTCGGAGAATCTTGTTCTTCTTGTTCAGTATCATTCTTATATTGCTCCATATCCATATAATCTCCCTTCTTGACTTCATAGTGTTAGTATTATCCATTTATCAATTTTCGATGTGGATAAAATAGAGAAAGTAAATTACAATAAAGGCAAAATGAAAGGCTATTTATGTAAACTTTGTAGTACTTGATCTAGTAAAGTGGTTGATTGGGACGTAGGGATGTTCGCTTTCCGCGGAAAGCAAGTGACCGAAGCGATAAGCAACGGACAAACTTTATCAACTAAAAACAAATATCCGTGAGAAAAGAAACAAAAAAAGACACTGGTTTTCCAGTGTCAATTAAACTTCCATGATGATTGGTAGAATCATTGGTTTCCTCTTTGTTTTTTCGAATAAAAATTGATATAGACTATCTCTTATCTCTTGTTTTATTCCTCCCCAATCAAAAGAATCCCTTTGTAATTGGATTTCTACCACTTCTCGAACCAAACTTATTGAGTCATCGATCAATTTTTCAGATTCACGAACATAAACAAACCCTCGTGAAATAATTTCTGGTCCTACAACCATTTTCTTTTCTGACTTTTTTAAAGTTACAACTACAATTAATATTCCGTCTTGTGAGAGTAGTTTGCGGTCTCTTAAAACAATGTTACCAACATCTCCTACTCCAATTCCATCAATTAAAATATTACCAGATGGTACTTTCCCGTTATAAGTCATTGAATCGTTTTTAATTTCAATAACCTCGCCCTTCTCAGGTATAAGTATATTGGATGCTTGAAGTCCAATATGTTGTGCAATTTTTGCATGGGCATAAAGCATACGATATTCGCCATGGACGGGAATAAAATACTTAGGCTTCATAAGATTTATCATAAATTTAAGTTCTTCTTGTCCTCCGTGACTCGATACTTGAAGAGTTTTTTTACTGGAGATAACATTTGCACCTGCTCGATAAAGCATATCGATTGTTTTATAAAGAAAAACTTCATTTCCTTTAAGTGGGGTTGCGGCAATAAGGACTGAATCGCCTTTTTGAATATTGATCTGCTTATGTACCTGCTTTGCCATTTTTTGAAGTGCTTCTATCGGTTCTCCTTGCATACCAGTCATTAAGACGACTATTTGTTCATTTGGGTATTGCTCCATTTGTGACATCGGTAGGATTAAATCATCATGGATTTCAAGATAACCTAACTCCACTGCAATATTATAAATTCGCTCTAAATTTTTACCTACTACTATGACTTTACGATTATGTTCAGCTGCTGCATCAAGTATATGTTGAATCCTATTTAAATCAGAAGCCGAGCATGCTGCAATAATTCTATCGTCTGCATTATAAAAAGCATTTGATATTTCCATTTTTACAATCGTTTCTGAAGTTGTATATCCTGGTCGTTCAGCTTCTGTACTATCTGAAATTAAACAAAGAACTCCCATTTCACCGATTTGAGCCATTTTACCGATTTCAGGTTGGTACATTTTTGAAGCTGCATGATCAAATTTAAAATCACCAGTATAGACCACGATACCTTCTGATGTATGTACACACACACCTATTGAATCTGGAATACTATGATTCGTCCGAAAAAAAGAAACTTGCGCTGTTCCAAAATCAAGTTTAGAATGTGAGTTAATTTCATTAAATATATAAGGACCGTCAAATTCTTGTTCTTTCATTTTTTCTATTGCAAGAGCTAATGTTAATCTCGTTCCGTATACAGGAATTTCTATTTTTCGCAACACATAGGAAAGAGCCCCGATATGATCTTCATGTCCATGAGTCAAAAATATCCCTTTGATGCGTTCTTTATTTTCCACCAAATAAGTGATATCAGGAATGACGATATCGATACCGAGCATTTCATTTTCAGGTAACATTAACCCTGCATCAATGACGAATATATCTTCATCGACTTCGACAACATACATATTCTTACCAATTTCCCCTACCCCGCCGAGGGCAATCAATTTAATTGCTTCATTCTTTCTGATATCCAAATTATAGTTCCTCCTATGCTGATATAAGCCGACCCGAGATCAGTTAAAATAATTATACTAGATGGAGGAAAATGTTTACAACAATAATAGGTATTCTTAAAAGGAAAAGAGCCATCCTAAGTAATCATTACTTAAAATAGCTCTTTCTTCTAAAGAGAATTAATTAAATTCGTTAGTGAATTTCGTTCTTGTTCTGTTAATGACACTAATGGCAATCTTACAGACCCTACATCCAGGCCTTTTAATTGTAAGGCTGTTTTGACTGGAGCAGGACTTGGAGCAGCAAATAACCCTTGCATGATTGGTAAAAGTTTTTGATGTAATTTAGCCGCCTTCTGTAACTCTCCATTTAGAAATGAATGAACCATCTCCTGCATTTCATTTCCAATGATGTGAGAGGCAACAGATACAATACCTACACCGCCAATGGATAGGACAGGTAGAGTAATTCCATCATCTCCACTATATAATAGAAAATCATCATCCGTATTCGCAATAATATGAGTCATTGCATTTAAATCACCACTAGCTTCTTTAACAGCAACAATATTTGGAATCGCAGATAAACGAACAACCGTTTCGGGTAAAATATTTGTTACCGTCCGCCCTGGAACATTATAAACCATTACTGGTAATCTCGTACTTTCGGCAATAGCCTTAAAATGCTGATATAGTCCTTCTTGGTTTGGTTTATTATAGTACGGTGCCACTAGCATGACCGCGTCTACGCCAATTTGTTCGGCTTTCTTCGTCAATTCAATCGAAGCATATGTGTCATTGCTTCCCGTCCCTGCAATGACAGGAACTCTTTTATCGACTACTTTAATCACATGTTGAAAAAGGGCAAGTTTTTCTTCTTTTGATAATGTTGGAGATTCCCCTGTCGTTCCGGCCACTACAAGAGAATCGGTGCCAGTTTCAATTAAATGATTAATAAGTTGTGTGGTTTTTGCAAAATCAATATGTCCCTTTTTGTCAAAAGGTGTTACCATCGCGGTTGATACACGACCAAATAATACCATTATTACACATCCCTTTTCTAAAAATCCGTTCGTTCAAATAAGACTGTTTCTTTTTCCAGTTGAAAGGCATCATGTAAAGCATTCACTGCCAAATTTAAATCATCTTGTTTAACTAGAACCCAAATGGTCGTATGACTATCTGCTGATTGTAATATACGAATTCCTTTTTCTGATAATGCAGTAACTATTTTAGAAGCTACACCAGGAACCCCTGCCATTCCGGCACCAACGACAGAAACTTTCGCACAGTTACGTTCTACAACAGGATCATGACCCAATTGATTCAATATCTGAATAGCTTTATTCGTCATTTCCTCCGTTACTGTATAGATGACACTCGTTGGAGAAATGTTGATAAAATCAACACTAATTTTTTCATTTGCCATTGCCTTAAATACTTCTGACTGTAAATCGTACTGTTCCTTCTTTGCATAAACCTTTATTTGAGTCACTTTCGAAAGATGTGCAATTCCAGTCACTGGACGAATCTTAATATCTGTACCTTGACTATTTTTGTTGATTGTTGTGACTAAAGTACCTAATCCATCTGAATAAGTAGAACGGATACGAATAGGTATTTTTGCTTGCATGGCGATTTCAACTGCTCTAGGATGAATCACTTTCGCCCCTTGATACGCCATATTACATACTTCTAAATAAGTCATAACAGACAGCGGTCTTGCATTATCAGCTATTCTTGGATCCGCCGTCATAATGCCATCTACGTCTGTAAATATATCAATCCATTCTGCATTTAGCGCAGCACCTAAAGCTGCAGCAGAAGTATCGCTTCCCCCACGACCAATGGTTGTGATATCTCCATTTTTAGCTGCACCTTGGAATCCGGCTACGACAACAACATCATTTTTCTCTAACTCTCTCATTAATCGTTCACATTTCATCTCAATAATTTTAGCATTTGTATAGTCATCGTTCGTTCGGAAGCCAGCTTGTGCTCCTGTCATGGAGACTGCTTTAATACCTTCGCTTATTAACATATCAGTAAAAACGATACTTGAGATTACTTCCCCACATGATAATAATAAATCTTGCTCTCTCTTACTTACATTGTTCTTACCAATTAATGATAGTAATGTATCTGTAGCATAGGGATCACCATTTCTACCCATAGCTGAAACCACGACAACTACTTTATAATTTTCCGCTAAGGCTTTTTCGATATGGCGCTTCGCATATTCTCGACTTTTTTCATCTTTAACTGAAGTGCCACCAAATTTCTGAACGAGTATCTTCATCATTACACCTCTATACCTTCTTAATGGTCAGAGAACCTGAATTATTTTTGAACAAGACCTAGTTTTACCAAGCTTTCAGCAATTTGAACAGAATTCCATGCCGCTCCCTTTAATAGGTTATCTGAAACAACCCACATATGAAAACCTAAGTCTTCATCGATATCTTTACGGATTCTTCCAACAAAAACATCATTTTTGCCAACACTCATAGCAGGCATAGGATAAATTTGATTTTTTGGATCATCCTGTAAAATAACACCCGGTGCTTCGCTTAATAATCGTTTGATTTCATCTGAGGTAATACCTTGCGTATCAATTTCAAAATAGACCGATTCTGAATGCCCAGTTTCAACAGGTAAACGAACACAAGTTGCTGCTACTTGCAATTTTGGCATATGCATAATTTTTTTCGTTTCATTGATCATTTTCATTTCTTCGTAAGTAAAACCATTATCTGTAAATTTATCAATTTGCGGAATCGCATTAAAAGCAATTTGATAATGCTTATTTTCTGATTTAACTGGTAAAACCTTTGGCTCGTGTTGGTCCCCATTTAATAAATTTCTAGATTGTTCCTTTAATTCTTCAATAGCGGCAGCACCTGCTCCTGAAACCGCTTGATAAGTAGACACAATTACTTTTTTAAGGCCATATTTTTGGCGGATTGGTTCAAGCGCTACCACCATTTGAATCGTAGAACAGTTTGGGTTAGCGATAATCCCATTATGATTCAATAAATCTGACTCATTCACCTCAGGCACGACTAATGGGATATTCTCTTCCATACGAAAAGCACTTGTATTATCTACAACGATGGCACCTCTTTTAACAGCTTCTGGTGCTAGTTCTTTTGATACATTACCTCCAGCACTAAAAAGAGCGATATCCACCCCTTCAAAGCTTTCAGGCTTCGCTTCTTGAACAACGTACTCTTCACTCTTAAACATTATTCTAGTACCAGCTGAACGTGCTGAAGATAAAAAAGTTATTTTATCGATTAATAAGTTTCGATTTTCAAGTGTTTGAATCATTTGTTGGCCAACTGCTCCAGTCGCCCCAACCACAGCAATGTGTAAACCTTTTACCTGTCCCATTTATTTTCCCCTTTCATTTCCTAGTGAAATGATTTACATTTTTCTTTTATGATTGGAAATAGGAGGCATTTAGTTGCCCCCACTTCCATAATTAGATTTATTTTAACATACTGCACTAGTAAAGAATAATGTTTTTGTTTCCTTTTTAATAGGGGTAAAGGGTTAGATTCCATCACGAAATCTTTCGACAAGCACAGGCTGTATTTGAATCCCATTTAAAGCAGCTTGAACGGTCTCTGTCAACATTGTCATTCTCGCTACCATCGAATTTTGCTTTTTAACAGGATCATCCTGACCAAAAGGAATGAAATATATGTTCTTTGTTGCCATTAATCTCATTAAATTAACTCCATTTAGCCCTAAAGCATCATTAGTCGATATTCCTAATACGACAGGTTTCTGATTACGGAGAGTAGCCTTAGCTGCCATTAAAACAGGTGAATCATTCATGGCATTGGCAAATTTGCTCATAGAGACTCCAGTTAATGGAGCAATAACCATACAATCCAATGGAAGTTTTGGCCCAAGTGGTTCCGCTTTGACAATCGAATCGATTACTTTATTACCAGTAAGGTCCTCTATCCTTTCAATCCAATCCTCTCCTTTACCAAATCGAGTATCTGTATTCTTTACAGTAAAGGTAACTACTGGAATGACTTCTGCTCCCTCATTGATCAGCTTTTCAATTTCTGGATAAACAGCATCATACGTACAATGTGAACCCGTTAGACCAAACCCGATTCGCTTTCCTTTTAAATTCATGTTATTTCTCCTTTCTGCTTATGATGTCGTCGTGTAGAAGTTGAGAAAGAACGTTTGCAAGAATTTGACCCGCGGTTTTTGGTGCCACTATTCCTGGTAAACCAGGTGCTAAAAGGGCCTTGATTCCTCGCTTTTCTGCATATCGGAAATCCGTTCCACCGGGTTTAGAGGCTAAATCTATTATTAATGTGTGTGACGGCATTTTTGAAATTACTTTTGCATTAACAATCATATGAGGAATAGTGTTGATTAAAATATCCACGTCCCTCACCTCAGATTCTAGATTATCTAAATGGAAAGGCTCTAACGCCATTTCAGTTATTCTTGCTAAATGTTCACTTTTACGTGCACCAACTTTAATATGTGCCCCTAATGCATGGAAGGTTCGCGCCACACTCATTCCAACTCGCCCAAGACCTAATACAGTCACTTTCGAACTATGAATGGTAAAATCAGTATGTTGGATGGCCATCATAATCGTCCCTTCTACTGTCGGAATCGAATTATAAATAGCAACATCATCACGTTCGAATAATTTGATCAATGTCCGCTTAGTTTTTGACGTTATACCGCTTAAATAAGAATTACTAATACCAGTATATATCGTACAATTAGCAGGTGTTTTTGACAGTATGTCTTCTGTCAACATAACCTTTTCATTAGAAAATATCGTTTCTACATGACCATCAAGGTCAGTGCCTGGAACAGGTAGGATGATGGCATCCATTTCTTTAAAATCAACTTCATTCATTTTTTCCTTTATAGCACCTGTAAAAGCATGATCTAGTTGTTCAAATCCGACTAACGATAATTTGGCATCTAATTCAGTCAGTTTCCTAATTATTTCTAGTTGCCTAGCATCTCCGCCTATTACAGCAATTTGCATCCCTGTAAGCATTTAGATATTCACCTTCTTTAATAAAATCAAACAGGAAATGATACACATTTTTTTGTATGATTAAATGTGAACTACTTCAACATATTATGTAACTAGAATAAAATAGGTGAGTCATCCTAAATAAAAAAAGCCTAAGGAACCAATAAAGATTTCTTAGGCCTTTTAGATTCAATTTTCTTCTTCCTCTTCAATATCAATAATAATCATATCGGTACCAATTTTTTTTACATGCTTCCATGGGACCCTAACTTCTCCACCTTGTTTTCTTAAACCAAACCATTTTAATGAAGGTATTAAAAGTGCTTGGATTTGCCCTGTTTTATCATTGATTTCTAAATCGGTTTGCCCGAGCACCCCTAATCGTTCAGCCTTCTTGGCATCGACGATTTCTTTTCCACTTAATTCACTTAATCGCAAAATTCTCTCCTCCTTTGATTCTCTATTCCTAGTTTATAAGAGGTAATTACAAATTAGACTAGTTGTCATAAGAGTATTTTAAAAATAGAAAACCCCCACAATGTGAGGGTTCTAAACATTATACATTTTTCAAATTGGCTGGTAATTCACCATCTGGACTTATAATAGCAACTGAATATTGATTAGAAAAGGTTGTGTTAATTAAACGATCAACACTATCCTTCGTCACTTGATCAATTTGTTCAACTATTTCATCCAATGAACGATGACGTTTCAAAAGCAACTCATTTTTTCCGTTTCGACTCATTCGACTATTTGTACTTTCTAAGCTAAGCATTAAACTTCCTTTAAGTTGCTCTTTACTGTTTATTAATTCTTTTTCTGTTAAACCTTCTTTTTTAAACTTTTCTAAAGTCTCCTGAATTGTTTCGAATAAAACATCCAGTTGCTTTGCACCGGTCCCACCATAGATCGTTAAGATTCCACTATCCTGGTAAGAGGAATGATAAGAGAAAACAGAATAGGCAAGACCCCTTTGTTCCCTTACTTCTTGGAATAATCGGCTACTCATACTCCCACCCAGGACATTGTTTAGAATGATTAAGCTATATATATCTTCATGCCCTACTTTAAGTCCTTCAAATCCTAAACAAAGATGGGCCTGCTCCGTTTCTTTCTTACGAGTAATTCGGTTCGAATGAAATGTGGGAAGATTTTCAGTTAATTGAGTTTTCCCTGCTTCATATGAACCAAAATATTTTTCTACTTCTTTAATAAATGATTCTTGTACATTTCCTGCGATCGAAATAACCACATTTTCAGGAGTATATAAGTCATGCATATAATTTTTTAAAGTTTCACCAGTAAATGTAGCTAACGTTTCCTCAGTTCCTAAAATGGGATACCCTAACGGATGCTTCTCGTATACAGCACTGCTTAATAAATCATGAACGATATCATCGGGTGTATCCTCATACATTTTTATTTCTTCATATACCACATTTTTTTCTTTCTTTAATTCCTCTTCATCGAATGTCGAATGAAAGAACATATCCGCTAATACCTCTAAGGCAAATTCTGCATGTGTGTCTAACACTTTAGCATAATAGCAGGTATACTCTTTAGAAGTAAATGCATTGACTTGACCACCAATACTATCGAAGGATTCGGCAATTTCTTTAGCCGTTCTCGTTTTAGTTCCTTTAAAAAACATATGCTCTAAAAAATGCGAGATTCCATTATTTTGCGGATTTTCATTACGTGAACCTGTTCCGATCCACACACCAATTGCTACAGAGCGAACCGTCGGAATGTTTTCAAGGACGACTGTAACACCATTTTGACAAGTATATTTTTTGATCAACGATATTCCTCCTGTTCTTGGATAACCGTTATTTTAGTTAACCAACACTAACGATTACTATTGTTACTATTTTCCCCTAAATTCAAATTATTTTTCATCAATCTTTTCTCATCTAAGACTTCTGATACTGTCCCGATTTGCAGATTCTTTTCTTTCATTTTCAAAATCATTATATCAAGAGATTTTGCTGTTGATTCGGTTGGGTGCATTAAAATTAATGCACCATTATGTACCTTTTTTAATACACGATTAATTAATGTTTCAACAGTTGGCTTTTGCCAATCAATCGTATCTACACTCCACAAAACAGTGCCCATTCCCATTTCAGCAGCAATTTGTACCGTTTCATCACGATAACTTCCACTTGGAGGAGCGAACCATTTTGGTAATATATCGGTCGTTGCTTTTATGACCTTATTAGTTTGTAAAATTTCCTCACGAGTTCTTGCAGAAGATAGTATTTTCAAGTCAGGATGTGAAAAAGAATGATTTCCGATTTCATGTCCCGCTGCCACAATCATTTTAGCTAAATCTGGATTTTTCTGAACCCATCTTCCTTCAAGAAAAAAGGTCGCATGAACATTATGTTTTTTTAACGTTTCTAACATACTAGAGAGATATTCATTTCCCCAAGCTACATTAACCATAAAACCTACTGCAGGTTTATCAGGATGTCCCCGATAGATTGGAGATGGTGGCAAATCTCCTAAATGAATCTTCGGTTCTATTTGTTCGAAAACAATTTTTTTCTCTTCAAACTTTTTTTGCTTTTCCATGTTTTTATAAGATGCGTGAATATCAACTTTCAATCCATTATATCCAGGTGTTGCCTTCCATACCTTGTCAATTCTGGCATCGCTTGCAGGAATTTCATATTTTTTTGCTTGGTTTTCAATTTCTCTTTTTAATGAATCATCTATTTTAGATACAGGAATGGCTTCATCTTTTAGGGATAAAACGTAATTGTTTATTAAAGGTCGATTCACTAATAATCCTACCAATACAACAATCGATACAATACTTAAAACCTTCTTTAACATGATACCTTCCTCCTTCCATAAATATTATGAAAGGCTCGTACAAGATAGACCGAAAAAGGAAGGAAGAAGTATATTGATAAATAGATTATGTAAAAGAAAAAGCCAGGGGTTCCCTGACTTGCTGATAATTAAGCTATTTATTCTAGAATTAACTATGACTGTTGTTCTGCTTTTTCTTTTTGTTCTTTTAAAACAACTTTTCGAGATAGGTTGACTCTTCCTTGTTTATCTATCTCAGTTACTTTAACTAAAATTTCGTCACCAATCGAAACGACATCTTCCACTTTTCCAACTCGCTCTTCAGCTAATTCAGAAATGTGAACAAGACCATCTTTTCCAGCGAATATTTCGACAAATGCACCGAACTTTTCAATTCGTTTCACTTTACCTAAATACATTTGTCCAACTTCAACTTCACGAACGATATCTTCAATAATTTTCTTCGCCTTTTGATTCATATCTTCATTAGTAGATGAAATGAAAATAGTTCCATCTTGTTCGATGTCAATTTTCACACCAGTTTCTTCAATAATTTTATTAATTTGCTTACCGCTTGGCCCAATGACATCGCGAATCTTATCTGGATTAATTGCCATTGTTAAAATTTTTGGAGCATAGCGTGATAACTCTGTTTTTGGCTCAGAAATAGTATCTAACATTGATTGAAGGATTTGCATTCTACCGTTTTTCGCTTGGAGAAGAGCTTCTTCAAGAATATTTCTCGATAAACCATCTATTTTAATATCCATTTGCAGGGCTGTAACACCTTTAGATGTACCTGCAACTTTAAAGTCCATATCCCCAAGGTGATCTTCCATTCCTTGTATATCAGTAAGGACCGTATAATGTTCACCAGATTTAACTAATCCCATAGCAATACCTGCTACTGGTGCTTTAATTGGAACACCTGCATCCATCATAGCAAGTGTACTTGCACAAATACTTGCCTGTGAAGTCGAACCATTTGATTCTAAAACTTCTGATACAAGACGAATAGTATATGGGAAATCTTTTTCATCTGGAATAATTGGTTCCAATGCTTTTTCACCTAATGCACCGTGTCCAATTTCTCGGCGTCCCGGGCCTCTAGATGGACCTGTTTCGCCGACACTAAATTGTGGGAAATTGTAATGATGCATAAATCGTTTCTCTTCCTCTAACCCTAAGCCATCAAGAATTTGAACATCTCCAAGTGCCCCTAAAGTACAAACACTTAATGCTTGAGTTTGTCCACGTGTGAATAAACCTGATCCATGTGTACGAGGAAGCAAGCCTACTTCGGAAGATAGAGGGCGAATTTCGTCTGCTTTACGACCATCAGGACGAACTTTTTCCACGGTAATTAAGCGGCGAACTTCTGCTTTTACGAGTTTGTCCAATACTTGCTTTACTTGTTTTAATGTATCAGTATCGGCTTCCTCTTCCTCATATTTGGCAATCACTTCATTTTTAACCGCTTTAATGGCTTCTTCACGTGCATGCTTTTCTTGAACTTGAATGGCCTTGTTTAGTTCTTCTTCACATAAATTTCTAACAGTCGCTTCGATTTCACTGTTAATTTCGTAAAGAGAAATCACTCTTTTCTCTTTTCCAATTTCAGAAACAATTTTTTCTTGAAATTCAATTAATTTCTTAATTTCTTCGTGTCCGAACATGATAGCCTCTAACATAATCTCTTCAGGCACTTCATTTGCTGCAGCTTCAACCATATTAATGGCATCCTTAGTCCCAGCAACTGATAAGTGAATATCGCTTTTTTCCATTTGTTCAACCGTAGGATTAATTAAAAATTGACCATCAATTCTTCCAACAATTACACCAGCAATTGGACCTTCAAATGGTATATCAGATACAGAAAGAGCTAAAGAGGAACCGAACATTGCAGCCATCTCTGACGAGCAGTCCTGATCCACACTCATAACGATACTAACTACTTGAACATCATTTCGAAATCCATCTGCAAATAAAGGGCGAATGGGGCGATCGATTAATCGACTTGCCAAAATAGCTTTTTCACTAGGTCTACCTTCGCGCTTAATAAATCCTCCAGGAATTTTACCAACTGCATAAAGACGCTCTTCGTAATTTACTGTTAAAGGAAAGAAATCTAAGTTTTTAGGTTCTTTTGATGCGGTTGCTGTACTTAAAACCACTGTGTCACCATACCGGATAAGGACGGCTCCGCTTGCCTGTTTCGCAAGCTGACCATATTCAACAGTCAATCTACGCCCAGCCCAATCCATAGAATAGATTTGCTTTTGTTGTCCCATTTTTCTCTATACCCCTCTCTATCACATCATATAAAGGTAGCAAAAATTTCAGTTACTCTTCATATTTTCACATCATATTTTCTATAATTAAGTAAAAGTATTTGAAATCGCCGATTGGTAATGTAAAAAAACTTAAACAATATCCAATAATAGTATGACCAATTCCTTAAACACTTAAATCATTATGTATATGTATTTTCTTTTAAGCACTAAAAAAGCGGGAAAAAATCCCGCTTTTTTTGACTTATCGACGTAATCCAAGTTTATTGATTAACTCACGGTAACGTTGAACGTCTTTGTTACGCAGGTAAGTTAAAAGGTTACGACGTTTACCTACCATTTTCAAAAGACCGCGACGAGAGTGGTGGTCTTTCTTATGAGTACGTAAATGCTCATTTAAATTATTGATTGATTCTGTAAGGACAGCGATTTGAACTTCTGCAGATCCAGTATCGCTCTCATGAGTTTTGAACTCATTGATAAGTTCATTTTTACGCTCTTGAGTGATTGCCATCCTATTCACCTCCTAAAATTTTTCAAATCCCCAGTTACCGAGCAAGCGTCGGTGATTCGACTTGCCAAGCAAAGGTTCATTTATTAATACGTTATTAAGAATACTACTTTTTTTGACAAAATGCAAGCAATCCTTACTACTTTAACTAACCGATATTTTTTCGAGATGTTCCATTGCATGTTCCTTGTCCAATTGTATTTGGGCAACTAATTCATCAATTCCATTAAATTTTTGTTCTTTGCGAATATATTTATGCCATTCAATGGTTACAAAAAATCCATAAATCTCTTTGTCAAAATTGAAAATGTGCACTTCAATCGAAGGTTTATGATGGTTCTCCTTCTTAAAAGTAGGTTTATATCCAATATTGCATACTCCATCAAACCATGTATTTTCAACCTTCAATCTAACCGCATATACACCTATTGGGGGGAGTAAATATTCCCCTGATAAATCAATATTTGCTGTAGGAAAGCCAATGGTTCTCCCACGTTTGTCACCATGAATCACTTTACCAGAAGTTTGATAATATCTACCTAGAAGGCTCGGTAACTTGTCAGTATCTCCGTTTGTAATAAGCTTGCGAATCAAAGTAGAACTGATTTTCTCACCTTCAATTGAAAGCTTTGAAATAACCGTGTATGTAAATCTATCTCTTGAGTGAAATGGGATGGTCTCCATTGTCCCCTTTCCCATTTTTCCATAAGAATAATCAAAGCCGGCGACAACATGTTTAATATTAAGTCCAATCACGTATTGATCGATAAATTCTTGAGGAAGTAAATGAGAAAATTCTAATGAAAAGCGGACAATAATCAGATAATCGATACCCAAATCTTGAATGATTTGAATTTTATCCTCAATTGGGCTTATATATTCCACATGTTTCTCGCTTTTTCCTAACACAACGGAAGGATGCGGATCAAAAGTCATAACACCACTTTTGATTCCTAATTTATTTGCTTCATTTTTCGCTTCTAATATGACTCTTTGATGCCCGAGATGAACGCCATCGAAAAATCCAAGCGCCACTGAGAGTGGTGGCATTTGTGAGATTTGATGGGGATGTTGTAATTTTATTACTTCCACGAAACTCACCTTTTCTATATAACAGTACCTTTATTAGCTTTCGTTTCTAAGAACTTTCATAGGCTTTAACAAATCTGGTTTGCTAGGATGTTTTGTATAAATAGCGATAGCTTCCCCATTTTGTCGTTCTACAATAATAGGACCGTCTATATTTGTTAATTCGTCTGAAATAGGCATTAATGACCCATTCTTAACTTTCTCTGCTACTGTATCACTAATTTTTATTTTCGGCAAATGAGAAATTCCAGCCTCAATCGGGAATAAAATCTTTTCTATTTCACCGTTTTTCATATGCTGTTCAATTTCTTCTAATGTAAAACAATCATTAAGCGCAAATGAGGCAGATTGGATACGAATTAATTTTGACATATGTGCTGGAAATCCTAAAAGTTCACCAATCATGACGGCTAATGTACGTATATAGGTACCTTTGCTACAGCTGACTCGAAACCGAAAAGAAATCGTATTTCCTGTAAAATGATCTCGTTCGTCTAGCAATTCAATTGAGTATATCGTTACTTTGCGAGTTGGTCTTTCTACTTCTATTCCTTGTCTTGCATACTCATATAGTCTTTTTCCATTTATTTTGACAGCCGAAAACATTGGAGGCGTTTGTTCTATTTCTCCTTGAAATGTATTTAAAACTTTTACAATTTCATCCCGCGAAATTGTTCTATCAATACTCTTACTTTCGACAACTTCTCCTGACGCATCTTCTGTCGTCGTAGAAAAACCTAACGTCACTTCACCTTCATAAGCTTTTCCCGCATCAGTTATATATTCTGCAATCTTTGTTGCTTTACCAATACAGATTGGTAAAACTCCTGTTACATCTGGATCCAGAGTTCCAGTATGTCCAACTTTTTTCGTTTTAAGTATTTTACGAATTTTAAATACGCAATCATGCGATGTTAATCCTGCTGGTTTAAATAGTGGTAGGATTCCTTCCATATATCTTACCTCCAAATCTTTAATACAAATAGGGACTGACCCAAATGGAACCTGTGATCATTCCGTTTGGGACAGCCCCCTATTGTTCACTATTCATCTTGATTATCTTTTCCGCTATCCTCTTGAAGCTGATGAAGAATGGTATTTATCCGATTTCCATAATCAATCGATTCATCCCATTCGAAAATAATTTCAGGGGTTTTACGAAGACGTATTCGCTGTCCCACTTCGGTACGAATAAAGCCTTTTGCTTTTGCTAATCCCTTTAATGTATTTTCTCTTTGCTCTTCATCGCCTAAAACAGAGATATATACCTTTGCTTGTTGGAGATCTCCTGATACTTGGACATCAGTAACGGTAACAAAACCAATACGTGGGTCTTTTATTTTTCGTCCAATAATATCACTTAGTTCTTTCTTCATCTGTTCTCCAACACGGTTAGCTCTATGACTCATTAGTTGTTCACCTCGTAATTAAAACCATTCTAAGTCGGTGATGATATACGAATATTATTTACGTTCTATCTCTTCCATAATATACGCTTCAATGATATCCCCTTCTTTAACATCGTTAAAGTTTTTAATGGTAATACCACATTCATATCCTTGACTCACTTCTTTTGCATCATCTTTAAAGCGTTTTAAATCATCAATTACACCTTCAAAAATAACAACGCCATCACGGATTAATCGAATTCCACTGTTTCGTGTAATTTTACCATCTGTTACGTAAGAGCCTGCAATGGTTCCCACTTTAGACACTTTAAAGGTTTGGCGAACCTCTGCTTGCCCGATGATTTTCTCAGCAAATTCTGGGTCAAGCATTCCCTTCATAGCTGCTTCAATTTCTTCCATAACTTTATAGATAATTCGATGTAGACGAATGTCAACACTTTCAGCTTCAGCTGCGCGTTTCGCATTTACATCAGGACGTACATTAAAACCAATAACGATTGCATTAGATGCTGCTGCTAGGGTGATATCTGATTCAGTGATTGCTCCAGCTGCCGAATGGATAATTCTAATGTTAACACCTTCGACATTAATTTTTTGTAGGGATGCACTTAATGCTTCAGCCGAACCTTGTACATCAGCTTTAACAATCAAGTTTAAATCCTTCATTTCCCCTTGTTTCATTTGTTCAAACAATGTTTCCAGTGTCACTCGGGATTTTTCTCCACGTTGTGCAATTAATGCTTGCTGTGCACGAGTTTCACCTATTTGACGTGCTGTCTTCTCATCATTTAAAACAGCAAAACGATCTCCAGCTTGTGGAACATCACTTAATCCTGTTATTTCAACTGGTGTAGATGGACCTGCTTCCTTCACACGTCGCCCAAGATCGTTGACCATTGCACGAACACGACCAAAAGTATTACCAACTACAATTGGATCTCCAATTTTAAGAGTTCCATTTTGCACTAACAACGTAGCTACGGAACCACGGCCCTTATCAAGTTGTGCCTCAATAACGGTTCCAACTGCATTTCGATTCGGATTTGCCTTATATTCTTCCACTTCAGCAACAAGCAATATCATTTCTAAAAGATTATCAATACCTTCACCTTTTTTTGCTGAAATTGGAACAAAAATAGTTTCTCCACCCCAAGCTTCAGGAACTAATCCATGATCAGATAGTTCTTGCATTACTTTGTCAGGGTTTGCTGCTGGTTTATCCATTTTATTAACAGCAACAATAATTGGTACCTCTGCAGCCTTCGCATGGCTTATCGCCTCGATTGTTTGGGGCTTCACACCATCATCGGCAGCAACTACTAGTATCGTTATATCAGTAATTCTTGCACCACGTGCACGCATCGTTGTAAAAGCGGCGTGACCTGGAGTATCTAAGAAAGTAATCTTTTTATCTTTTTCAACGACTTGATACGCACCGATATGCTGGGTAATCCCGCCTGCTTCGCCTTCGGTAACTTTAGTATTACGAATAGAATCCAAAAGGGTCGTTTTTCCGTGGTCAACGTGACCCATAATCGTAACGACTGCAGGACGTTCAATAAGGTTTGCTCCCTCTTCTTCAACAAAATAGTTTTCCAAATCCGTAATATCAATTTTGATTTCCTCTTCTACTTCGACACCATATTCACCAGCAATTAATTCGATCGCATCTTTATCTAACGATTGATTAATTGTTGCCATTATTCCTAGTAAAAATAATTTCTTAATGATTTCTGATGGCTCGCGATGTAGTTTTTTAGCTAATTCAGCAACTGTTAATGATTCACTAAAAGTGATTTTAGTTGGGAGCTCTTTTTGCTTTTTAGGTTGTTGCTGCTGAGTTTGCTGAGCAGGCTGATGCCTTTTATTTTGTTGTCCCGGTTTTCGGTTTTTATTATTATTGTTGTTAGTATTTGGTTTATTAAATGCTTTATTCTCTTTTGATTGGTATTGAGAATCATGCTTCTTACCTTCTAGATTTTTAGGAGCAGATTTAACTTTTACTTTTGTTGGATCAACATTTTTATCATCGTCTTCTATAATAGCTTTTGCTTTAGGTTTTTCTTGTCCCACTGTCTTCACCTGTTGTTGTGGCTTATTTTGAGGTTTATTATTCATTTCTTTTTGCTGTGGTTTTACAGATTGATTGCCCTCTTCTTTTTTTATGTAAAGGCTATCGAGTTTTTTCAATGTATCATTTTCAATTGTGGCCATATGATTTGAAACCTCTATATTCATTCCCTTTAATTTATGAATAACATCTTTGCTTGAAACATTGTGTTTTTTGGCGTACTCATAAACACGTATTTTACTCATATTTTCACCCCCGCTAAAATTAATCGAGCAACGTTACCAGTTTTCCAGCAAAACCACTATCAAGAATTGCAACAACGACTCGAGCTTCCTTCCCAATAGCCTGACCCAATAGTTCCCGGTTTTCAACCATCTTCAAGGGGATATTATAAAAATTACATTTATCGGAAATTTTCTTCGTTGTATTTTGTGATGCGTCTGCTGCTAGCAAAATCAGTTTAGCTCTACCACTTCGAATTTCTTTAACGGCAAGCTCTTCACCTGAAATAATTTTTCGCGCCCGATTGGCCAAGCCAAGCAATGACATCCATTGATTTGAGTTCATTAGGATTGTCGTTTCTCCTTCTCAATCATTTCTATTAGTTCATCGTAGATTGAATTCTCTATTGTCACCTGTAAATGATTAGATAGAATATTTTTCTTTTTTGCTAAAAGAATAGCTTCAATTTCTTTAGATAAATATGCACCTCGACCAGATTTCTTTCCTGTCAAGTCAATACTAACAATACCTTCTTGCGAGCGAACGATGCGAACAAGTTCTTTTTTCGGTTTCATTTCACCAGTAGCTACACATTTTCTCATAGGAACTTTTTTTCCTTTGTTCATCATCATTCACCTCTTTAAAAATCGTTTTCTTCTTGATATTCAAAATCAAGCTCATCTTCATCGTCACCAAACAGGTTGAATGATTCCTCACGAGGATAAATTCCAGCTGTCCTAGCATCTGTTTCTGATTTAATATCAATTTTCCAGTTCGTTAGTTTTGCAGCTAGGCGTGCATTTTGACCACGTTTTCCAATGGCTAATGACAATTGATAATCAGGAACTACTACAGTTGTTGCTTTATCATTTTCATTTACGATTACATCAAGTACTTTTGAAGGGCTTAATGCATTAGCAACAAACACAACAGGGTCCTCTGACCATTTCACAATATCAATTTTTTCGCCCTTAAGCTCATTAACAATGGCTTGAACACGTGCTCCTTTAGGACCAACACAAGCTCCAACTGGGTCAATTTCATCATTTACTGAATGTACAGATATTTTCGAACGGTCTCCCGCTTCACGAGCAACTGATTTTATTTCTACAGTACCATCGTATATCTCGGGAACTTCAATTTCGAACAATCTTTTTAATAAACCCGGATGTGTTCTGGATACAAATATTTGTGGACCTTTGGTCGTTTTTTCTACTTTCGTAATAAAAACCTTGATACGATCATGAGGTTTATAACGTTCATTTGGCATTTGTTCGTTTATAGGAAGTAATGCTTCAATTTTCCCTAAGCTTACATAGATAAATTTAGAATCAAGACGTTGAACGATACCGGTCATAATATCTTCTTCACGATCAATAAACTCCGAATAAATAATTCCACGCTCAGCTTCACGTACTCTTTGTGTAACAACTTGTTTGGCAGTTTGTGCAGCAATACGACCAAAATCCTTCGGTGTTACTTCAAGCTCAACAATATCTTCTACCCGATAATTTGGATTAATCCTTGTAGCATCTTCAATTGATATTTCAAGTCTCGGGTCAAAGACTTCTTCAACCACTTCTTTTCTTGCAAATACACGCATCGTTCCGGAACCAAGGTTTAAATCTATTCTCACATTTTGAGCTTGGTTAAAGTTTCGACGATACGCAGAAACTAAAGCTGCTTCAATAGCTTCAATTAAGACATCACGAGAAATCCCTTTCTCTTTTTCCAAAATCATAAGAGCATCCAGTAATTCACTGCTCATGAGATTTGTATCCCCCTTTTATCACACATCATCTTTCTTTGAGCTTCTTTTTAAAATATATTGTTAGAATGTAACCGCTAAACGAGCATTCGCAATTTTTTCATACGGAATCTCGATGATTTTTTTTCTAGTTTTTATTTTCATTTCAATTTTCACGAATTGACCGTCGAAAAATATTAGAGTACCTTCGAATGTTTTTTCACCTTCGATAGGTTCATATGTTTTGATAAATACATTTTTTCCTATTGCATTTTCATAATCCTTCTCTTTTTTAAGGGGACGCTCTGCACCCGGCGAAGAGACCTCAAGAAAATAATTATGTGGAATAGGATCAAGTTCATCTAATTTTTCACTTAATTTTTCACTTATTAAGCCGCATTCTTCGATATCGACACCAGAGTCTTTATCAATGAATATTCGAAGAAACCAGTCTCTTCCTTCTTTTACATATTCGATATCGACTAATTCAAGCCCAGCATCCGTTACAATTGGGGTGACTAGTTCCGTAACTACCTCGGTAACTTTGCTCATTTTTTACCTCCTTTGGACCTGACATTCCACTTTTGATTTTTCCAAAAAATACAAGTACACAAGACGAAAGAGTGGGTTTCCCCACTCTTGTTGTGTCTTGCTTAGTTTATACGTAGTATTTCCAATAAAACTATAACATAACCAGATTTTTAATGCAAACAACGAAAAGCGGTAGCGGTTCGATCAGCCCCGACAAGCAAAAGATGATTCCAGAAAAAGGCGTTCTTTGCCTTTCTTCTGGAATTAGCTTTTGACCTCGAGGGGCTAGCCGCTGGAGCTAGACAACAACGAAAAGCGCAAAGCGGCTGTTTAGCGGCGACAAGCAAAAGACGAGCCGACGTGAAGGTTGTACTTTAATCTTCATGACGGATTGACTTTTGACCTCTAGCAGATGGCGCTTGGTGCTGGACAAAAACCAAAAGCGCAAGGCTGTTAAAACAAAGAAAGCTGGTTTTGTTCAGGTAATGATTCTAGGCAACCGTGGTTGTCCAAAAATTCAAGAATGGTTTTTGACACTTTTCCTCTTTGTTGGAGATCTTCTTTAGATAAAAATTCTCCTTCTTGACGTGCTTTTACAATGTTAAAGGCGGCATTAGTACCTAATCCAGGAATCGAATTAAAAGGTGGAATGAGCGAATCCCCATCAATAATAAACTCATTTGCACTCGATTTATAAAGGTCCACTTTTTTAAAGGAAAAGCCTCTTTCATTCATTTCTAAAGCTAATTCTAAAACAGTTAATAAGTTTTTTTCCTTTGTAGAAGCATCTAATCCTTTAGCATTAATTTCATCCATTTTCGCTCTAATCGAATGCGATCCTTTTACCATCGCTTCAATATCAAAATCTTCTGCACGAACCGTAAAATATGCTGCGTAATAAAGAAGTGGGTGGTGCACTTTAAAGTATGCAATTCTTACAGCCATTAGAACATAAGCTGCCGCATGCGCCTTAGGGAACATGTATTTGATCTTCTTACATGAATCAATATACCATTCTGGTACATTGTTTTTCCGCATTTCTTCTTCCATATCGTCAGAGAGGCCCTTACCTTTACGAACGGATTCCATGATTTTAAAGGCAAAAGCTGGATCTAGACCTTGATAAATTAAATAAACCATTATATCGTCACGGCAACCAATAACTTCACTAAGATTACATATATTATTGTGGATTAGTTCTTGTGCATTGCCGAGCCAAACATCAGTCCCATGGGAAAGTCCTGAAATCTGAACCAACTCAGAAAACGTTGTTGGCTTTGTATCTTCTAACATTTGTCGAACAAATCGAGTTCCGAACTCTGGTATACCTAATGTTCCTGTTTTACACATAATTTGCTCTTCAGTTACTCCAAGTGACTCTGTACCGCTAAAAATTTTCATTACCTCTGGATCATCGGTAGGAATTGTCTTAGGATCAATGCCACTTAAATCCTGAAGCATACGAATAACCGTCGGATCATCGTGACCTAATATATCTAGCTTCAATAAATTATCATGAATCGAATGAAAATCAAAATGTGTTGTTTTCCAATCAGATGAACTATCGTCCGCAGGATATTGGATTGGTGAAAAATCATAAATATCCATATAATCAGGGACAACAATAATACCACCTGGATGTTGACCAGTCGTCCTTTTAACTCCTGTACAGCCTGAAGCGAGACGATCAATTTCAGCACCACGTAATTGAAGATTATTTTCTTGTTGATACGCCTTCACATAACCATAAGCTGTTTTATCTGCCACCGTTCCTATTGTACCTGCACGGAACACATTATCTTCACCGAACAAAACTTTCGTATAGTTATGTGCCCTTGGCTGGTACTCTCCGGAAAAATTCAAATCAATGTCTGGAACCTTATCCCCTTTGAATCCTAAAAAGGTTTCGAAAGGAATATCATGCCCGTCTTTTTTATAATGGTCCCCACAATTTGGACAATCTTTATCCGGAAGGTCAAAACCAGATCCAACAGAACCATCATTAAAAAATTCGGAGTGTTTACAACTTGGGCAAACATAATGTGGTGGTAATGGATTGACCTCGGTAATTTCCTGCATCGTTGCAACTAATGAAGAACCGACGGATCCACGCGAACCTACTAGGTAGCCGTCATCTAATGATTTTTTAACCAACTTATGTGAAATTAAATAAATAACAGCAAAACCATGTCCGATGATACTTTTTAATTCTTTTTCAAGCCGTGCTTCAACAATTTCAGGCAATGTATCGCCATAAATGCTTTTAGCCCGCGCATAGCTCATCTCGCGAACTTCATCATCTGCCCCTTCAATTTTTGGCGTATATAAGTCATCTTTTATTGGCTTAATTGAATCAATCATATCGGCAATCTTATTTGTATTTGTTACAACGATCTCTTTAGCTTTTTCAGTTCCTAAGAAAGAAAATTCGTCCAACATTTCGTTCGTTGTCCTGAAATGGACATCAGGCAATTGGTGACGATTTAAAGGATTGGCTCCACCTTGCGAATTAACTAGAATTTTTCGATGAATTTTATCTGTTTCTTTTAAATAATGTACATTTCCAGTCGCGACAACAGGAATTTCAAGCTTCTCACCAAGTTGGATAATATTTTTTATAATATCCTCAAGTGCTCTATTGTCTCTCACTAACTCCATTTCGATTAAATGTGCATAGACAGGCTTTGGAAAAACTTCAATATAATCATAAAAACGAGCGAGATCCTCTACTTCATCTGGACCTTTTTGCATCATTCCCTCAAAAACTTCTCCCTTATCACATCCTGATCCAACTAAAATGCCTTCGCGATGCTTCTGTAAAACAGATCGAGGAATACGAGGTACTCTGTAAAAATATTGAAGCTGGGAAATCGATACAAGTTTAAATAGATTTTTTAAACCGACTTCATTTTGGGCTAATAAAGTGCAATGATACGGTCTTGCTCTCTGGTAAGCGTTCCCTTGACCCATATTGTCATTTAATTGATCATGATATTCAATTCCCTTTTCAAGTGCATCCTTTAGCATTTTCGTTAATAAATATCCTGTAGCTTCAGCATCATAAATGGCTCTGTGATGTTGAGTTAATTCGATATCAAACTTTTTTGCTAATGTATTTAAACGATGATTTTTAAACTCTGGATATAGGTACCTAGCTAATTCTAAAGTATCAATGACTGGATTCTTTACTTTTTCATAGCCCATTCGCTTATACCCAAGATTTAAAAATCCCATATCGAAGGATGCATTGTGGGCAACAAATACAGAATCCCCAGTCCAATCATGAAACTTTTGTAAAACTTCTTCAATTTCCGGTGCATTTTCAACCATATCATCGGTTATTCCTGTTAGATTAATTGTAGTAGCAGACAACCGGTGATGTGGATTCGCAAAAGCTTCAAATCGATCAATAATTTCACCTTCTCGGATTTTTACTGCTGCTAATTCAATTATTTTATCGTATACAGCTGAAAGACCGGTTGTTTCAACGTCAAATACAACATACGTATCTGTTGCTAATAGGCGATGTGCATCATTGTACGCAATAGGAACACCATCATCAATTAAATTTGCTTCAACACCGTATAAAATCTTAATATCGTTCTTTTTCCCCGCTCCATATGCTTCTGGAAATGATTGAAGAACAGCATGATCTGTTACAGCAATTGCTTTATGTCCCCATTTCTTAGCCTGTGAAATTAACGCACTAACAGAAGTAACCGCATCCATCTGGCTCATAGGAGTATGCAAGTGAAGTTCTACTCGTTTTTCACCTTCAGCTGTATCTTTCTTTTGTGGTCCCTTAATTTCATTTATATCATTGCCAATCATGACTAAATCACGTACAAAAGTATCGTTTTGAACACTTCCTCGAACTTTTAACCACATACCTTTTTTGACTCTTTGATAGGCAGCAGCGTCCTCTTTATCGCGGGAAAACATTTTTACCATTATTGAGCTTGTATAATCAGTAATTTTAAAGGTTAATAATGTTCGACCGCTTCGAAGTTCCTTCGTTTCTGCATCAAATACATATCCTTCAACAACTACACGACGTTCTTCATCCACGATTTCATCAAGTCTTTTATGTTCAGAATCATCTTTAATCGTTAAACCAATTGAAACAGGTCCTTCATCTTGAGCAGTACCGTTTTCCTGCTCTGTTTCCTTCTTCTGCATTTCAACCATTGCTAATAAAGCTCTTTCTTCATCTTCTTTTTGCTTCGCTTCTAAAAATTGCTGGTATTCTTCACTAGCTCCATCACCACTATTTATTTCTGTATCAATAACAAGTGGTGGGAATCCATAAGCTTGATAAATATTTGATATGAATTCAGCATATTTTCGTTTTAGCGCTAAGCCCTCGGCATCATTCCTAACAGTAATTATTAATCGTAAACCGTGAATTTTAGGAATTTGCTCATTTAAAAGTTTTAAAAGCGGAGGGGATATCCCATCAATTTCTCGAATACAATTTTTCCAGTAATCTATAATTAGTTCATTTGAAAACTGCTGATTCGATACATCAATGGTATAGGAGACTCTTGCAATATGGGCAAATGATTTTTCTAATTGATTTGTGAATTGTTGATAAATAGAAAACGGTAAAATATTTACAAAGCTAAAATGAAAATGCCAAGACTTTTTTTCTTTATCCACTATTACTTTTTCAATTTGTGCAGCGTGAAAATGCTGAACAAATATATCATCCGTCAAACGTATTTGCTGCAATAGTATGTGAAAGCTCTCTCTTTTTTTAGAGTCAAGATTGCTCAATTTTTCACTCTCCCCTATCACTCTTGAATATTTATATAATTTATTACAAAGTTCTACATTTTTTTGAAAAGATATGAGTAATTATATCATATAAATTCATTCTTTTTTTATTTCAGTAGCTCACAATAATAGGTATTTTTGACATTAAAAAAGAGTGCCTTTATATAAACAAATGGCACTCAGATATATACTTTTTTAAAAACTTTATAAGAAGAATCGTTGGATATCATTCCATGTCACGACTAGCATTAATAGCATTAATAAAGCAAATCCAATGAAATGTACCATTCCTTCTTTTTGCCGGTCAATTGGTTTACCTCTCAACGCTTCAACACCAAAAAACATGAGTCGTCCTCCATCAAGTGCTGGAAGTGGTAATAAGTTCATTATTCCTAAATTAATACTTAGAATGGCTCCCCATCTCATTAAATTAAATATCCCTGATTTTGCTACTGTATCCGTAGAAACATAAATGCCTACTGGTCCAGATAGCATATTAATCGAAAATTGACCTGTAACTAATTTTCCTAGCATAACAAAAATCTCTTTTGTCCAAAAATACGTTTGTTCAAAACCATATGAAATTGCCTGAAGAGGTGATTTCTCAACTGGGCTATATACACCAATAATCCCAATTTTTTTCCCTTCAGACTCTGCCTCTTTAGGTGTAACAGGGATTTCCATTGAATCACCTTTTCGATCAATTGAAAAAACAAGTTCTTTACTAGGGTTTTGGCGAATAATTTCCACAACATCTGACCATGTAGAAATTTCCGCACCATCAATCGTTTCTACAACATCCCCTTCATGAAGACCAGCTATCTTTGCTGCACCATCGTCTGTTAAATTTCCTAAAACAGGATCATTAGCAGGTACTCCTTGAAAAAGAGCAATAATGAGAAAGGTAACGAAGGCAAGAATGAAGTTCATCATTGGACCTGCAAAGATGGCCATTGTTCTTTGCCCTAATGTTTTCGAACCAAATTGCCGATTAAAAGGGGCAATTTGAGTTTCCACTCCATCTTCTACACATACGGCTGTAGGACTTATTTGAAAGGCGGTCATTACTTCTGGATCATCTTCTGGAAATCCATTAATGACAAGCTTATGATCTAAATCAGCATTTTCAACTTCAACAATTCTAGCATTTGGATATTTTTCTTTGTTATTTAAAATGATTTTGTCCACTAAACCATTATTTAAAACTAGTCCAACACGAAAGCCTGGCTTAAGCTCAACGGTTTCAGGATCTTCCCCAGCCATTCTGACAAAACCACCGATTGGTAAAAGACGAACGGTATATATCGTTTCGCCCTTTTTAAAAGAAAGAATCTTTGGCCCAAATCCAATAGCAAACTCACGACATAGGATCCCTGCTCTTTTCGCAAATACAAAATGACCTAATTCATGAAAAAAAACAAGCGCACCGAATATAACGATAAAGGCTATCACAGTACTCAACTAAAAAAACCACCTTTTCTGGAAGATAAGAAAACCATTCTTACTTCGAAAATTGTTCAGCGCAAGCGTCCTTGCCGATGTACAGAATGTACAAGTGTCGACACTGCGACAGGACGTCGCGCTTTTATCGACTTCGAGGTCAAAAGCCACTCCCAGAATAAAGGCAAAAGACGCCTTTTTCCTGGGAGCGTCTTTTACTTGTCAGGGCTAAACAGGCGCTTCCGCATTTCTTTATAAAAGTTTGTTAACAAACTGTCTCGTTTCTGTATCAACCTCTTGAATAGTCGCAAGACTCGGGTTTGACATATTATCATGAGCAATAAGTGCTTTTTCAATCAACTCTTCGATCTCAAGGAATTTTATTTTTCCAGTTAAAAATCTTGCAACTGCTACTTCATTTGCAGCATTTAATACAGTAGGTAACGTTCCACCTTTTTTACCTGCTTCATAAGCAAATGCAAGACAACGAAAACGATTGAAATCCATTTCCTTAAAATGAAGAGTTGCAATTTCTGCTAAATTTAAACGTTTTGAAGTAGGTAAAGGCAAGCGATCAGGGTAAGTTAAAGCATATTGAATGGGAACTCTCATATCAGGTGTACCTAACTGCGCCATTATACTACTATCATGGAATTCAATCATAGAATGTATAATACTTTCCTTATGCTGTAAGACAGATATTTGTTCATAAGGGATAGAAAAGAGCCAATGGGCCTCAATGACTTCTAAACCTTTATTCATCATCGTAGCAGAGTCAATGGTTATTTTTGCTCCCATTGACCAATTAGGATGATTAAGTGCTTCTTTGACTGTTACATTTACTAGTTCATCTCGACTCTTATCGCGAAAGCTTCCGCCAGAAGCTGTAATAATTAGTCGCTCAATATTTTTGCTATTTTCACCTTGTAGGGCTTGAAAAATAGCGGAGTGTTCGCTATCAACCGGTAATAAAGATACATTATTTCTCTTCGCAGCCTCCATTACTAGATGACCTGCTGTAACAAGCGTCTCTTTATTAGCGATGGCAATTGTTTTCTTTGCTTCTATCGCTTGCAAAGTCGGGAATAAACCGACACTTCCAAGTATTGCGTTGACAAGTACCTCTGATTTTTCATAAATAGCTACTTCAGTTAACCCTTCATTTCCATATGTAAATTTAATATTTGTAAATTCTGCTTTTAATATTTCATAACCAGATTTATCTTGAGTAGATACTAACTCAGGACTATGTATGGAAATTATTTTCCTAGCAAGGTCGATATTTTTTCCGACAGACATTGCTACTAATTTAAACTCATTTTGATGTTCAAAAATAACATCTAGTGTTTGTTGTCCGATTGAACCTGTTGCACCTAATAAACTAATGTATTTCAATAATATCTCAACTCCAATAAAAGGAAAAACTTTACCCGATTAAATGTAAAAAACTTAAAAGTGGCCAAACAAATAATAAACTGTCAAATCGATCTAGAATTCCACCATGTCCAGGTAGAATACGACCAGAATCTTTAACATTGAAGTGTCGCTTCAATGCAGACTCTACAAGATCTCCTATTTGACCGAAAATCGATAAAACGACTGTAATAACTAAAAGCTGGATAAGCGATGCATCAATATCTGTAAATAAATTAAATAGTACTGCCACAACTAATGCACATACGATTCCACCTACGGCTCCTTCTACCGTTTTATTCGGACTAATTTCAGGCCAAAGCTTTCGTTTTCCTAATGCTCTACCGATAAAATAAGCACCCGAATCTGTTGCCCAAATAATAAACAAGGAATAAAAAACATACATAAGCCCTGCTTCACGGGTTTCAATTAGATAGTAAAAGCCTAGTCCCACATAAATAGTACCTAAGACGGAAAAGGCAACATGATCAAAGGTAAATCGATTTCTTGTCACAACAGTATAAGTCAAAAACAATAAAATCGCTAAGAAGGCAAATTCAGACTTTGTAAAATTAATATTTACTAGGAAATCTTGATATTCATTTGGTAGGAGAAGAATCCACAGTAAAAATAAAGCAATGAATCCACCTATAGAAAATAATTTTATACCTCTCATCTTTAGTAATTCATATAATCCAACTGAACCCATTAAATAAACTAAAATGATAAATGGTATTCCTCCATATATGACAATAGGAAGAAAAATAGCTGCTGCGATAACTGCTGTTATGATTCTTTGCTTCATTTATAATTTCAACACCTTTTTTATACTCCTCCGAATCTTCTTTGGCGGTTTTGAAAAGCTTCAATGGCATCAAGTAAGTTTTCTTCTTTAAAATCCGGCCATAGTGTATCAGTGAACCAAAATTCACTATAAGCTAATTGCCAAAGCATAAAATTACTTAACCGAATTTCACCGCTTGTACGAATCAACAGATCTGGATCCTTCAGATTAGAGGTCATTAAATAAGAAGAAAAAACTTCTTCCGTTATTTCACTTTCATTTATTATTCCACTTTTACAGTCTTTTAAGACATTCTGTACCGCTTCAATAATTTCTAATCTACTTCCATAATTTAAGGCAAAGTTTAAGATAAGCCCTGTATTTTCTTTCGTATCTTCCATCGCTTTATCAATGGCTCTTAAAGTAAATGATGGTAGTTGATTTTTGTTACCAATCATTTTCACTTGAACATTTTCCTCAATCAATTCAGGCAAAAATGTCCCTAAAAATTCTTCTGGTAGCTTCATTAAGTATTCCACTTCTGATTTAGGTCTTTTCCAATTTTCAGTAGAAAACGCATATAAAGTTAATGCTTCGACCCCTAATTCATTTGCTAGCTTTGTTATTTTACGTACAACCTTCATACCTTCGTGATGACCCGCTACTCTTGGTAAAGCTCTCTTTTTTGCCCAACGTCCATTACCATCCATAATTATAGCAATATGAGAGGGAATCGAATGTTTCCTTATATTTGCAATTCGATCTCGGAGATTGGAAGAATTTGATCCTTTCTTCCACAGATTAATTTTACTTAACATATACATATCCTCCAAATAAAGTAATCTTCCTCCGAATAAATTTTAAATATGTTAAGAAGATCTACCTAACCTATTGTTAGAAACATAATAATCATATTTTTATCATACCAAAAAATACTAAAGATATCTCTATAAAATAATTTATGTTCTTGAAAGTTAAAACAGAATAATTAAATTGGGTTATAGACATCTTTCATTATAAAGGCAAAAAAACCCCCTTATCAGAGGGTCTCCCTACATTCATCACACTTCAAGAATTTCTTTTTCTTTATCTTTTGTGATTTGGTCAATTTTGGCAATATGGTCATCTGTTAATTTTTGGATATCTTCAGAATAACCACGTTGGCCGTCCTCAGTAATTTCACCGTTTTTTTCAAGTTTCTTTAAATCATCATTCGCATCACGTCGAATATTTCGAATCGCAATTTTAGCTTCTTCATTTTCTTTTTTGACTAATTTTACTAAGTCTTTACGACGTTCTTCGGTTAATTGCGGTATCGCAATTCGGATAATAGAACCATCATTTGTAGGATTAATACCTAAATCCGATTTTAAGATGGCTTTTTCAATTTCTCCTAAGATGGATTTATCATACGGTTGAATAACTAATAATCGTGCTTCAGGCACGCTGATTCCCGCTAATTGATTGACAGGAGTAGGAGCACCATAATAGTCAACTGTGATTCGATCTAATAATGATGCATTTGCTCTTCCTGCCCGAATACTAGCTAATTCTCTTGTAAAAGCTTGAATCGCTTTACTCATGCGATCCTTCGTATTAGAAATGACTGTTTTTGGCATAATTATTTCCCCCTCACAATAGTTCCGATATTGTCACCCATCACTACACGTTTAATATTGCCTTGCTCCATAATAGAGAAAACGATTAGTGGTATATCATTATCCATACATAAAGAAGAAGCAGTTGAATCCATAACCTCTAAGCCTTCTTTAATAACGTCTAAATAGGTGATTTGATTATATTTTTTTGCAGTCTTATCAGTTCGTGGATCAGCTGAATAAACTCCATCTACATTATTCTTCGCCATTAAGATTACTTCTGCTTCAATTTCAGCAGCTCGTAAAGCAGCTGTAGTATCTGTAGAAAAATAAGGATTTCCTGTACCTGCTGCAAAAATGACAACACGTTTTTTTTCAAGATGACGAATCGCTCTTCGACGTATGTATGGTTCAGCCACTTGGCGCATTTCAATAGATGATTGAACACGTGTTTCTATCCCAAGTTGCTCAAGACTATCTTGTAAGGCAAGTGAGTTCATGACTGTAGCTAGCATCCCCATATAATCTGCGTTCGCTCGGTCCATACCCATTTCACTGCCAATTTTCCCACGCCAAATGTTACCGCCACCAACAACAACAGCAACCTCGACATTCATTTCAGCAATTTCCTTTACTTGATTGGCAATGGATTTAATCACAGATGGATTAATTCCAAAGCCGGCATCTCCTGCTAACGCTTCTCCACTTAATTTTAAAACAACGCGTTTGTATTTAGGGCTGGTCATATGAACCTCCAAAGATAATTTACAGCTTTAAATTTCCACTTTAAAAATAGGGAACACGCTGTGAGTGTCCCCTATTACTATTCCTATCTATTTTACAATAAATTATTTCTTCAATTGGCTCATAACTTCTTCAGCGAAGTTATCTTCACGTTTCTCAATACCTTCTCCTACACCGTAACGAACGAATCCACGTACTGTAGCACCTTTAGACTCAACGAATTGACGTACTTTTTGGTCAGGGTTTTTAACAAATGTTTGATCAAGTAAACAAACATCTTCAAAATATTTACCAAGACGTCCTTCTACCATTTTCGCAACAATATTCTCTGGTTTTCCTTCATTTAGAGCTTGTTGAGTTAAAACTTGTCGCTCACGCTCAACTTCTTCTTGTGATACTTCATCACGAGAAACGTATAATGGGTGAAGAGCAGCAGCGTGCATAGATACATCTTTAGCAACACTTGCATCAGTTGTTCCTTCTAATACCGTTAATACAGCAATTCGGCCACCCATATGTAAGTATTCACCGAATGCACCGTTATCTGATTTAGTTAAAATTTCAAAGCGACGAAGAGTAATTTTCTCACCGATTTTTGCAATAGCAGCATTAATATGATCTGCAACTGTTACACCGTTTTCCATTGTTTGTGAAGTAGCTTCTTCAACAGATGATGGCTTATTATTTAATAAATGCTCAGATAATTCTTTAACAAGAATTTGGAATCCTTCATTCTTAGCAACGAAATCAGTTTCAGAGTTAACTTCTAAAATTACAGCGTCATTACCTTGTGAAAGAATAGCCGTAATTCCTTCAGCAGCAATACGATCTGATTTCTTTGCAGCAGCAGCCATTCCTTTTTCACGTAAGAAATCGATTGCTTTTTCCATATCACCATTTGTTTCAGTAAGTGCTTTTTTGCAATCTAACATTCCAGCACCCGTTTTTTCACGAAGTTCTTTTACCATTTGTGCAGTAACTGCCATTTGAGTATTTCCTCCTTATTATTGTATAGTAGCGGTTTTAATTTTATGTAACCGTATGAATAGTGTTTGCATGATTTTCATCATGTAATCAATGGTTTACTTTAAAAAAAGGTGATAAAGGGTGCTTCCCTCTTATCACCTTTCCCATAGCACCAAGCTAAAATGCTTAAAGCGAATTATGCTTCAACAGTAGCTGTTAATTCTTCGCCTTGTTTTGATTCTAAAATTGCATCAGCAATTTTAGCTGTAATAAGTTTAACAGCACGAATTGCATCGTCGTTTGCTGGGATTACATAATCGATTTCATCTGGATCACAGTTTGTATCTACAATACCTACGATCGGAATGTTTAATTTATGTGCTTCAGCAACAGCAATACGTTCTTTACGTGGGTCAATGATGAATAATGCATCAGGAAGACCTTTCATATCTTTAATTCCACCAAGGAATTTTTCTAAACGTTCTTGTTCTTTCTTTAATTGAACAACTTCTTTTTTCGGTAATACTTCAAAAGTACCATCTTCAGACATTCTTTCGATATCTTTTAAACGGGAAATACGTTTTTGGATTGTTTCAAAGTTTGTTAAAGTACCACCTAACCAACGTTGGTTAACAAAGTACATTCCAGAACGTTCTGCTTCTTCTTTCACTGAATCTTGAGCTTGTTTTTTTGTACCAACGAAAAGCATTTTCCCGCCGTTATCAGCAAGCTCCTTCACGAAATTATAAGCTTCTTCAAACTTCTTAACTGTTTTTTGAAGATCAATAATATAAATTCCGTTACGCTCCGTGAAGATATATTTCTTCATTTTTGGGTTCCAACGACGAGTTTGGTGACCGAAATGTACACCAGCTTCAAGCAATTGCTTCATAGAAATAACTGACATGTTTGTTCCTCCTAGGTTTAATTTTCCTCCGCTTATTTCATTTTTAAACGATGACTGTAAACAGCACCTATCGATTAAATCCGTAAGCGTGTGTAATAACACCATGAACTAATATAGCATAAATATATTCAGCGTTCAAGCTTTTCCTAATCGTTTTGCTGAAATTTAAGTAAAAGTTGAATTTCAGTTTTACCTTTATTTAGTTTTTTTGCTATTTCTTCTTCTGAATATCCTTGATTTTGTAATAGTAATATTTCTTCTAAAATCGATTTCTTTATCGAAACTGTTTCAATTCCATTCGTATTAATTGGAATATCCGAAAGAACAGAATTTGACTCATCCTTCTTTATTTGAGGATACTGATTTTGTTTATAGGCATTCGCAATCTGGACTCGACTTACAGCATAAACTGGACGTGCGGAAGTACTTTCAAGTTTTTCTGTTAGTTTGTTATGTGCACTTTCTTCTGAATATGTATGTTGACTTTGCCTTTTTTCTTCTACTTTTGATTCTACCTTCATGTTTCTTGATTGATTTATTTGATTAATTTTTTCAATAAATCTTTCATTGTCCTCTTTCATCTCCATTAAATATGATGCAATGACCTCTTCCATTTCCTTTACTAGTTTTTCCTGGTTTTTCTCTACTTCAAAAAGCTTGTTTTGCCTTTGAAATAATATAAGGATAACAAAGAATGCAACAAAATTTAAAAGAAGTGAAATGATGATAAAAAAAGTACTCATATGATCTCCTACTTATCCACTAAAGTCTATTTTCGTGCCTTTATAAGGGTGAATGATTTTTTCAGTATCTGCTTCTTTCATTTTTCCGCCCTTTTCTTGTTGATTGTTTTGCTGCTTTTTGTCTGTATCCTTTTTAACAACTACTTTGTCCTTTGACTCATTCTTATTAACAGTCACTCGTTTTTTCTCTTGCTCTTTTTGATTTTTTTCTGCTAATCGATCTTGGCTAATCTGTCCACGTTGTTGTAATTGTTCATGAATTTTTCCTGCATCTTGAGTTCTTGGCAGTGCAATCTGCATTTCTATTGCTTTCAAACTCATACAATCACATCCTTATTTTAGGGTAATTCTTCAAGAAAAAAACCTTCCTTATTTAAAGAAGGTTTTTTAATTTTAAATTATTTTCTCTAATGATTGGTTTAGTTTAAAAAGAGCTCGAGAATGGATTTGCGAAATTCTAGATGTAGATAAATTCATAACTTGGCCAATTTCAGTTAAAGTCAGTTCTTCATAATAAAATAAACTAATCACCAATTGTTCTTTTTCATTTAATCTTTCTATTAAGTTTGCTAATTCTTCAAGGAGTTCCGTACGAACAATTTTCTCTTCTGGAATAATAGACTTATCATCTTTTATTGAAAAACTAGATCCTTCTTTTTCATCTAGATCAGAAGGCTGTTCATCGATCGAAAGCACATTCGCATAAAAATGTTCATTTATTGTTGTACAAACTTCATCTTCTGGTATTCCTAATGCATTAGCAATTTCACTTGAAGATACCTTACGCATATATTTTTGTTCCAATTTTTCGATTGCGGCTTCTATTTTTTTTGCTTTTTCTCTCGTGGATCGCGGAAGCCAATCTTCTTTCCTAAGTCCATCGATAATTGCACCTCTAACCCGAAAGGAAGCATACGTATCAAATTTTAAATCGCGGCTTGGATCAAATTTTTCTAATGCATCAAATAATCCCATCATCCCTAATGAATTCAAATCATCACGTGAAACATTTTTCGGCAATCCAATCGCAATTCGTTGGACATGGTACGAGACTAGAGATAAATACTTTTTGACTAGATAGTTACCTGCGTCTGCATCTCGAGACTTTGTCCAACTGCCCCATGCTGTTTGTTCGTCAAATAAAACGGTCTGTACCATGATACCCCCCCTAGAATAGAAAATTACTAGAAATTAAATGAAATGAACACCTTTATTTACTGTGCGAATTTCAAGCATGCAGGTTTTAGGATTGAATTCGATTGTTCGTCCGCTATTCCCACCAACATCCTCAGCAATAACAGGAATTCGTAAATCTTGTAGCTCCTTCTTTACTGCATCAACATTTCTCGGACCAATACGCATCACATCACTTGATGTAGTAAATTGAAACATTTGAGCTCCACCTGCTAATTTCGCTTTTAAATTTCCCATACGTGCTCCAGATTTCATAAGTTGGGAAATCAATTCCTTTACTGCTGTATCAGCATATTTCGCTATATTCATCCCCGCTACTTTTGACAAGGAGGAATCCGGTAGCATAACATGAGCAAGGCCTGCTATTTGTACGGTTTGATCGTAAACAACTACCCCAACGCAAGAACCCAATCCCGATGTTCTAATAGTTGAAGGTGATTTTATTACTTTCAATTCTGATATACCTACTTTTACGACCATCACACTATCTATCATCAGTTGATACTCCCAATGCCTCAAATATGACTGAGAATGAATCAGGGTCTGGCAAAAGGAAGAAATGACCTTTTACTCCTTCCAAATCATTAATATCATCCTCATTTAAAGCTGTATCAATAACTATGGCATGATCAGCAACTTGTGATAACTCTATAATTCCATAACTAATAATTGCACCAAACATATCAATACTTAGAGATGGAACGGAAGGATACAGTGATAAATTAGTAAAGTCAGAAAGAGATGATAAATATGAACCTGATAAAATATTCCCTAACTCTTGAAAGGCAGAAAGCGCCAACTCATGATTAGGTTGATCTATAAATGAAAAGCTGGGATCATCAATCATTTGCTGTATAAATTTCGTTGCTTGGGAGATGGGTAAGATAAAAAACATACTACCTGGAGCATCTCCCTCTAATCGTAAAAATACGCTAGCAACAATATTTTCCGCTCCACCAGCCATTTCCATCATTTCATTAAAGCTGACGATTTTGACATCTGGAACTTTCATATCGATTCGTTTGTTTAATAATTTCGAAAGAGCAGTTGCGGCATGCCCCGCTCCAATATTCCCTACTTCTCTTAATATATCTAGATGGACGGTGGATATTTGGTTAACGAAAGTCATTCCGATTAACCTTCCAATCCTTTAATAGATTTGACTTCATCGGTATTAAGCACCTTTTCAAGATCTAATAAAATTTTTAATCTTTTTTCCACCTTTACAACACCACTAATATATTCTGCTTCTGAAACCCCAACTACGACTGGGGGAGGCTCGATAGAATTCACATCAATATCAATGACATCATTTGCAGCATCTACAATTAATCCAACTTCAAGTTGATCAATTGAAACCATTATTACTCTAGTACTATCAGAATAAGTGGCTTCCTCTAAACCAAATCGTTTACGTAGGTCTATAATCGGTGTTACAACTCCACGTAAATTAATAACACCTTTAATATAATCAACAGTTCTAGGTACTCGAGTAATATGTTCAATTTTCTCAATTGAACTTACTTGACTAACTGGAATAGCATATTCTTTTTCTTTTAGCTGAAAAATAATGATCTTTAAATCAGTTGTAGCTGTTTCGGTCACTGTGGCTCACTCCTATTAGAAAATGAATTTATTCTTACTATTTTATTAACGCATTGCAATCAACGATAAGTGCAACTTGTCCATCACCAAGTATAGTAGCTCCAGAAATGGCAAATGCGCTAGTTAAATAGTTTCCTAGTGATTTAAGAACCACCTCTTGCTGACCTATAAACGAGTCAACTACTAATCCAGCCATCTTATCTCCTTTTCGGACAATTACAACTGAATAAAAACCATCTTCTTCTTCAAAAACTGGTACTTCAAAAATATCTTTTAAGAATATTAGAGGAACTACTTTCCCTCTAAAATCAATTACTTTTTGATTATGAGCATTTAGTATTTCTTCTTTCTTAACAATAGCTGTTTCAATAATGGATGATAGCGGAATAGCATATTTTTCTTTTTGTATTTCTACTAACATCACAGAAATAATGGATAAGGTAAGTGGAAGTTGTATAGAAAAGATTGACCCCTTACCTAATTGAGAATCGATAGAAACTGAACCACCAAGCGATTCAATCGTATTTTTTACTACATCTAAGCCAACACCGCGACCTGAAATATCCGAAATTTTCTCAGCTGTTGAAAATCCAGATGCAAAAATTAATTCATATACTTGTTTGTCCGTCAATGTTGAAGCAGTTTGCTCGTTAACAATCCCCTTAGCAAGTGCCTTCTGAAGGATTTTTTCTCTACTAATTCCAGCACCGTCATCTTCGATTTCAATAAATACATGATTCCCGCTATGATAAGCTTTTAATATTATGGTACCTTCTTCATTTTTGCCTTTTTGCCTTCTAACTTCTGGCATTTCAACACCATGGTCCATAGCATTTCTTAGCAAGTGAACTAATGGATCACCAATTTCATCAATGACCGTCCGATCTAATTCAGTCTCAGCACCGATGATTTCAAGATTGATTTTTTTATTTAAATCCCTTGCTAACTGACGAACCATTTTTGGGAACCGATTGAAAACTGTATCAACTGGAACCATTCGCATATTTAAAATGATATTTTGAAGATCACCCGACACTCGTGTGATTCTTTCTACTGTCTCATGAAGTTCCTGGTTATTAAACTCCTTAGATATTTGTTCTAGACGCCCACGATCAATTACTAATTCTTCAAATAGATTCATCAAAATATCTAGTCTTTCAATATTTACACGGATCGTTTTATTTCCAATGCTCGCTTGCTTAGAATTGGATTTTTTCTGTTCTTCTTGCTGAATTTTATTCGACTCAGCATTTACCACAATCTCTTCCACTTGTTGTTCATTAATATTTAAATTTTCTTCTATTTGTTTTCGAAGTTTCTGAATATCAAGTGTAATAACTTCTGCCTTTTGTACCTCTGATACCTTCAAAATTTTCTTCTCAATGTCATTCTTTGATTCTTTCGAAACAATGGTGATGGTAAATGAATGGTCAAATTGTTCTTCTTCTAATTGATCAACAGAAGGATTTGATTTAATTACTTCACCGATTTTCTCCAATACTTCAAATACCATAAATACTCGTGCTGCTTTTAATAAACAGTCTTCTCTTAATGATACGGTAATCTCAAAAGCTTCAAAACCTTGTTCATTAGATTGCTGTAAAACAGTTAATTCAAATTCATCGTATTCACTTTTGGCATTAATCATTTCGATACTAGTGGATGCAGCAACTTCTTGGATTGCAGCAGTTACATTCACTAGCGACTCACCTTTTTCTATTTTCTTCAGCTTCTCAACTACTAATGTAACATCACGTTTTCCGTCTCCACCGTCTGCTATTGAAAGAACCATTGCTTCTAAGTCATCCACAGCTAAAAAGACAACATCAAGTATTTCTGGAGTAACCGATATTTTCATATTACGAATTCCATCTAAAACATTTTCCATTTGATGGGTAAGGCTAGCTAAATCTTCGTACCCCATTGTGGCAGACATACCTTTTAGCGTATGGGCAGAGCGAAAAATTTCGTTTACAATTTTTATATCTGCTGGGTTTTTCTCTAATTCTAATAAATGGATATTACAAGATTGTAAATGTTCTTTGCTTTCCTCAATAAACACCTCTAAATACTGGTTCATTTCCATATCCACACACCCCTTAAATTAAACATATTTCAAAATGGTTTCGGCTATTTTTTCAACATCCTGAACTTCGTCAATTAGTTTAGTAGCAACTGCAGCCTTTGGCATACCATAAACGATGGATGTATTTTGAGATTCTGCAATCGCTTTTACCAAACCATTTTCTTTTAGTCTTAACAAACCTTGTGAACCATCCGTACCCATACCTGTCATAATGACAGCAATTTTTGCATATCCTTGCAGCTCACTGATTGATTCAAATAATACATCAACTGCTGGCCGATGCCCATTTCTTAATGGAGATTGATCAATTTGGATGGCTAAGGCGGTACCCATTTGTTTTAGTTTTAGATGGAAGCCTCCAGGAGCAATATACGCGACCCCTTTTTGAACAATTTCACCATCTTCTGCCTCTTTCACTTTAATTTCAGACAAAGAATCTAAGCGTGTTGCAAGTGATTTTGTAAAACTAGGCGGCATGTGTTGAACAATGAACAAGGGTGCCTCGATCCCTTTTGGAAGTTTGGTTAAGACATTTTGCAATGCTCTTGGTCCACCAGTTGAAGTTCCAATACAAATAAGCTTTTTTAATTTTTTTTCCCAAACAGGATTTACTTGTTTAAGTTGGCTTTTCTCTAGTTCAATTTTACTATAATTTTGCGTTTTTGGAACTGATGATAGTGTGTCAATTTTAGTACCAATCAATCTTGAAATGTTTGCCCTGCTAGCAGATATTACCTTTTCAATTAATTCTTCTTTAATCTTATATAAATCTAATGAAATTGCCCCAGACGGTTTAGCAATAAAATCAAATGCACCATTCTGAATCGCGATTAACGTATTCTCTGCACCTTCTCTCGTTGTGCTAGAAAGCATAACGACTGGTAAAGGGATTTCTTTCATAATTATTTTCAATGCTTCAAGTCCATTCATGATAGGCATCTCAACATCCATCGTTACAACATGTGGCCTTAATTCTTTAATTTTCTTAATGGCATCTTCACCATTTCTTGCTGTGCCGATAACCTGAATGCGTGGATGGTCCTCTAGAAAATCATTAATAAGTTTTCTCATAAAGGCTGAATCATCGACGATAAGAATATTAATTTTATCCGACATATTACACTACCTCTCAAAGAGAAATTTCTTTAACTTTAAAACAAACGGCAATGAAGAGGGAGTTTCATCATCGAACTTCTGTTTTTTATATCGATCTGTAATCGATTTTAAAGCTAAAGAAGCCGGAGATTTTGGGTTAAACAACAAAAATGGAATTTGACGTTTAACAGCCTGTTGGATCGAACGGTCCTCAGGTAAAAAACCTAGTGACACAATTTCACGATCCAAAAATTTATCCAAAACTGTTGAAATTCTCCTATATGTTTCTTTTCCTTCTTTATCTGATAAAATTTTATTTACTACTAAATACATCCTTAAAGTAGGATCCTGTAAATGAATAAATTTCATTGTAGCATAGGCATCCGTTATCGATGTTGGTTCTGGGGTTGTTACCACAATAATTTCATGAACAGACAGCAATATTCTTAATGTATCATCCGATATCCCTGCCCCCATATCAAACACTACATATTCGTATTGTTTAAATAGTAGGTGCAGTTCACTAGTAAATTGTTCAATAAGTTCTTCATCGAATTTTACTAATTGCGATAGACCTGTTCCTCCAGCAATATAATGAATACCCTCATGTCCTTCCATGATAATATTTTGAAGTGGAACATGATTTGATAAATAGTCAACGATTGAATATTCTGGGGCTTTTCCCATTAATATATCTAAGTTTCCCATTCCAATATCCATATCAATCAAAAGAACTTTATGATTTAACTTCAAAAGGGAGAGTGAGAAATTTAAAGAAAAATTCGATTTCCCTACTCCACCTTTACCACTTACTACAGCGATTGTTCTAGCATTGTATTGATCCTTCGTTTGAGTCTGCAATTTGAGACGTAAATTCTCTGCTTGATCCTTCATTTCAAATCGACTCCAAGAACTGTATTGGCAATAATTTCTGAAGTAGCTGTAATCATATCGTCAGGAACATCCTGACCATTTGTTAAGTAGGCAACTCCTGTTTGATATTTTTCAATAATATTAAGCATAGATCCATATTGTGACGTTTCATCAATTTTTGTAAAAATCAACCTATCAATATGAATAGTAGAGAATTGTAGAAAAATATCCTCCATATCTTTTTGCTTAGAAGTTAACGCAAGAACGAGAAAAGTTTCCATATCATTATTAAAATCAATTACTTTTTTTAGATCTTCTACATATTGATGATTTCGAAAATTCCGACCGGCAGTATCTATTAAAACAACATCAAATTCATCAAATTTTTTTGTTGCCTCTTCAAAATCATTAATGTTATAACATACCTCAATCGGAATATTAAGAATTTTCGCGTATGTCTTCAGTTGATCAATTGCCGCAATTCTATAAGTATCAGTCGTAATAAAAGCAACTTTTTTCTTATGCTTTAACACGCAGTCTGCAGCTATTTTTGCTAAGGTCGTTGTCTTACCTACCCCTGTCGGTCCGACAACGTTCACAAACTTTTTATTAAACGTAATACCGCCAAATGATAATTGACTATTTTCATCAATAATTACTTCACTCGCCCATCCAAGGACATCTTTTTTCGAGGCATTTGCACCTGTTATAAACCATTTTTCTAACAATTTTCCAATTGTTTTTTCTATCATTCCCGAGCTTACTTCTTGATTGCGAAGGATTTGATCAACATTTTTTACTGGTTCTGGCAAGAAAGAGGATGTTCCCACATCCTGAATCGAGATGGTTTTCATTAATGCTTTCAATTCTGTTAATTCAGTAATTAATTCATCTGACCCTTTAAGTTGTGAGGGTAGTTGTGTTTTGGATTCAATCACTCTTTTTTCAATTTGTGGTGTAATTTCCTTCGTATTTTTTTTACTATTCCCATTCACTTGAGTGTGCTGAATTGGTTTCGGATCAACTGCAGCAATTACTTCAATATTCTTCTTTTTAAAAAAACCGAGAAATCCACCAGTTTGAATCATCTTTGAATTAAGAATGACAGCATCATTTCCTAATTCTGCACGTATTAATTTCATTGCTTCTGGCATGGATGATGCTACGTATTTTTTTACCTTCAATCAATATTCACCACCCCTACACTTTGAACTTCTACAGTCGACTCTAATTCATTATAAGACAAGATTGGTATTTGAGGAAAATATCGTTCAGTTAATTGTCTTACATACATTCTCACAGCTGGAGAGCATAAAATAATTGGTGTTTGCTCCATTAAAGAAAGTTGCTCCACTTGTGAAGCAATTGACTCTAAGATTGATTGTGAGTGGGCAGGATCAATAGATAAATAATTTCCATGCTCCGTTTGCTGAATCCCTTCCGCAATCATTTTTTCAACTTTTCCCGATATGGTTACTACTTTAAGTAGATCTTCTCTCCCACTAAATTGTGTTGTAATTTGACGTGCTAGAGCTTGTCTAACATATTCAGTTAATATATCTGTGTCCGAAGTTACTTTTCCGTAATCTGCTAATGTTTCAAATATGATCGGTAGATTTCGAATCGAGACATTTTCTTTTAATAATTTCGCTAATACTTTTTGAACCTCACCGATCGATAATGGATTTGGAGTAATTTCTTCCACCAAAATCGGATAACTTTCCTTAATGTGATCGATAAGCTGCTTTGTTTCTTGTCTTCCTAATAATTGAAATGCATTTGTTTTAATGACTTCCGTAATATGTGTGGACACAACTGAAGGTGGATCTACGACTGTATATCCAAAGATTTCAGCTTGTTCTTTCATCGATTCCGTAATCCATTTTGCAGGAAGACCAAATGATGGCTCTATTGTATCAATGCCTTCAACAGAATCATCATCGACTCCAGGGCTCATCGCTAAGTAATGATCCAATAAAAGTTCGCCTCGAGCCATTTCATTCCCTTTTATTTTCAGTCGATATTCATTGGGCTGTAATTGGATATTATCACGAATCCTTACAACTGGAATAACTAGACCTAATTCAATGGCAAGCTGACGTCTAATCATCACAATCCGATCTAATAAATCTCCACCCTGATTAGCATCTGCTAATGGGATTAAACCATATCCAAATTCAAATTCAATCGGATCAACATTTAAAAGATTTACGACACTTTCTGGACTTTTCATCTCATTAGATTCTAATTCCTGATCTAATTCTTGAATTTTATCATCATCATGCTTTGGTACTCTAGATACCATATAACCACCGAATGCAAATAATCCAGCAATCGGAATCGTATAAAAATCATTAATTGGTGTTAATAATCCTAAAGTAAAAATGGTGCCCCCCGTAACATAAAGCATATACGGATATCTAAGAAGCTGTGTAGAAATATCTTTTCCGAGATTGCCATCTGAAGCCGCTCTCGTTACGACGATACCTGTTGCAGTTGAAATTAATAATGCAGGAATTTGGCTGACAATCCCGTCACCAACGGTTAATAAGGAATACTTTTGAGAAGCTTCAGCGATTCCTAGACCATCTTGAAGCATTCCGATTATCATACCAACAATTAAGTTGATTAATACAATGATAATCCCAGCAATCGCATCCCCTTTAACAAATTTACTTGCCCCATCCATAGATCCATAAAAATCAGCTTCACGACTTACCTTTTCTCGTCTTTCTCGTGCTTGTTGTTCAGAAATCATTCCAGCATTTAAGTCCGCATCAATACTCATTTGTTTACCAGGCATTGCATCTAGAGTAAAACGTGCTGCGACTTCAGAAACACGCTCTGAACCCTTAGTAATGACGATAAATTGAATAATTACGAGTATTAAGAAAATAACCATACCTACAATCGCATTTCCACCAACAACGAAGGTACCAAATGTTTCTACGACTCCACCAGCATGACCGTGAGAAAGGATGGCACGGGTAGTTGACACATTTAAAGCAAGACGATATAAGGTCAAAAGTAGTAATAGAGATGGAAAGATTGAAAAATCAAGTGCTTCGTTCATATTCATTGAGATTAATAGAACAAGTAAAGCTAAAGATATATTTATAATAATTAATACACTTAATAACCAGGTTGGTAATGGGATAATCAACATGGCGACAATCATTATGACACTTAGCAATACTGTCAAGTCTCTTGCTGACATATTGTTCTTCTCTCCCTACTCTTACAATAACTTTTATCAATTGTTATAGTTTGTTTTTTGTACGATATACGAAAGCTAATATCTCAGCAACTGCCTTAAAGAACTCTTCAGGGACAGCATCCCCAATTTCAGTTTGACTATATAAAGCTCTTGCTAAAGAGCGATTTTCCACAGTAATCACATCATTTTCCTTTGCGATTAACTTGATTTTTTGAGCAACGAAATCAACACCTTTAGCAACTACATAAGGTGCATCTGATTTTTCTTCATCATATTTTAACGCAATGGCAAAATGAGTTGGGTTCGTTATGACAACGTCGGCATTCGGCACTTCTTGCATCATTCTCCGCATAGCCATTTCCCTTTGACGTTGCTTTATTTTTGACTTAATAAGGGGATCTCCCTCAATATTTTTGTGTTCATCCTTAATATCTTGTTTAGACATTCGAATATTTTTCTCAAAATCAAATTTTTGATAAAAATAGTCCAGAACTGCTAAAAATAATAATCCTATTGAACAAAACAATCCAATTTGAACAGTAATTGAAGCAAGTGTAACTAATGAATCTCCAATAGATTCTTGAGATAAAACAAAAATTTCATCTATTCTATTCCATAAAATAATAAAAGCAATGGAGCCTACAAAGGAAATTTTTAATATCGACTTTAATAATTCAACGATAGATCTTATAGAAAAAATTTTTTTAAATCCTTGAATTGGATTAATTTTTTCCAATTTCATTTGGATTGCTTCTGGAGAGAAAAGAAATCCTACTTGAAAGTAATTTGCAGCAATACCTGAAATCATTGCTACTAATAGAATGGGTCCTAGAAAATATGAGATTTCTTTTAGAATCACCATTAATAATGGGAAAACACTTTGTTCGGATAACTCCATTAATAAATAATTTTGAAAGGAGTGCCTAAATATATTTAATGTAATATCTAGTAAATATCCCCCTGCCAACCATAAGAAGGAAAAAATGGCGATTAATAATATGGCAGTGTTCATATCTTGGCTTTTAGCTACTTGACCCTTCTTCCTAGCATCCTGCCTTTTCTTCGGGGTCGCTTTTTCTGTTTTTTCACCAGAAAAAAACTGTAAATCAAGTGATAATAATCTCACCTATTTCCCCCCTAATAAATCCATTAAATTACGCATCGTGTAAAGCATAATCTCAACCATATGTGACATCGCCGTTGTCATCACACTCATTAAAATGAAAATTACTACTAAGCCAACCGCAATCTTCACTGGTACACCGACGACAAAGATATTTAATTGCGGAACAGTTCTTGCCATTATTCCTAATGCCACGTCTGTTAAAAATAAACAACCTACTACAGGTAGAGCCATTTGAAAGGCGAGCATAAACATTTGTGAAAAAGCTTGAAGAATATATTCCACTAAATTGGAATCGCCTAAAGGTATCCAAGCTTGTTCTAATGATATAAATTGGAATGAATGGTATATTCCATCGATGATTAAATGGTGACCATTAATCGTTAGCATCAATAAAAGAGCAATTGTATAAAAGTATTGACCCATTAAAGGACTCTGTGCACCGGTTTGGGGATCAATGACATTCGCAATAGCAAAACCCATTTGAAAGTCAATTAACCCACCCGCTACTTGTATGGCTGAAAGCATCATATAAGCAACAAATCCAATCGATATTCCTACAATCGCTTCTTTCATAATTATGAAAAAATAAGCAACATCAATTTCAAAAACTGGAACATCTAAAGTGAAATAAATAATTAATGAAAGAAAAAATCCAAAACCAACTTTATGAGTAGTAGGAATCGTCCGATAAGAAAAGAGAGGCATCATTAGAAAAAAAGATGTGACTCTTACAAAAACTAATAAAAACCCTGGGAAATTAGGAATAAAATCTAACATTCTATTAGCCCACAAACCTCGTTAAATTTGAAAAGATATCAGTCGCATATGAAAGCATATGACTTAACATCCAAGGTCCCAAAAATATAAGTCCTAGTAGCACAGCTACAATTTTTGGTACGAATGCAAGTGTTTGTTCTTGAATTTGAGTTGTTGCTTGAAAGATACTAATAATTAAACCTACGACTAAAGCGATAACCAATAAAGGGCCGCATATGATTAGCACAGTATAAATCCCACGTTCTGCAATTGTAATTACGGATTCCGAACTCAAAATTATTCACCCACTTAAAAGCTTTGTAGTAGAGATTTCACCACTAAATACCAACCATCAACTAGCACAAATAATAGGATCTTAAATGGTAAAGAAATCATGACAGGAGGAAGCATCATCATACCCATCGACATCAGGACACTTGCAACAATCATATCAATGACAAGAAAAGGAATAAATATCATAAAACCAATCTGAAAAGCCGTTTTTATTTCGCTTATAGCAAATGCTGGTACTAAGGCGGTTAAAGGAATGTCTTCTATTTTTTCGGGTCTATCTACCTTTGCATATTCCAAAAATAAAGCCAAATCCTTTTGCCTTGTATGAACACTCATAAATTCCTTAAATGGGGTAGACGCTCTCTCGTATGCTTCTTCGAGATTGATTTTATCATTAAATAAAGGAGTCAAAGCTTCTTTATTTACTTCATGAAAAGTAGGTGCCATAACAAAAAAGGTTAAAAATAAGGACAATCCAATAATAACTTGATTCGGTGGCATTTGTTGAGTTGCAAGCGCCGTTCTTACAAAGGATAAAACGATTACTATCCTTGTAAAACATGTAAGTAAGATTAAGATACTCGGAGCGATTGAAAGAACTGTAAGAAGTAAAAGCAACTTTACAGAAGTTGAGACATTATCAGGTGAACTATTATTAAAGATTTCCATGAATTCATTCATCGTTCATCTGATCCTTCCTTTTCGATCTCTTCTAATAATTTCTTTCTTCCGTTTGAGAATTCGTTTAACTGATTTCGTAAAATAGAGGAAAACTGTTTATCTTCTTTTTTTACAGTTGTTTTATTCCACTTATTAAGCTTATCCATCCACCTTGAAATTAGATCACTGGGCTGTATCATCTGATCCATTTTCTTATTATAAGATTCCACAATTTCCCGATACTCCACTTCATCATCTATTTCCTTTAATAGTTGAATACTTTCTCCAACTCCGACTACAAGTATTTGTTTCCCAATCTTTATTAGTTGTACTGAACGATTCGCTCCTAAGCTTGTACCACCTAGATTTTCAACAAGCATAGTTGATTGAAATGATTTGCTTTTTTTATTTACGAACCTTAATACTGCATACAAAAGGGCGATGACAAATAGTAAGGCAAAAATCATTTTTACAAAGTCAAAAAAAGTTACTCCAACATTGGATACCTCTTTATCCACGTTCTTTTGTTGATTGGGGACTGTTTTCTTCTCCGGTTCCACTTTATTCTCTTTATCTTGATTTTCGACCCATTCTTTTACGTTTTTTACTTGCTCTGCATAAACCGCAGTTTGCGATCCTAGCAGAGCAATTATAAATACGAAAATGATTTTAGGAAACAATGTTTTTATTTGCAAGGTCTACACCCTTTTTCTTTTTTCCTGTCTAGTTCCGACGGACAGGACATCCAAGTGTCATCGTTGCCACAGGATGTGGCGTTTTTAGTCGACCAAGCGCTATCGGTTCGAGGTCAAAAGTCAAACCGCCATGAAGGTTAAAGACCAACCTTCCTGCCGATTTGCCTTTTGCTTGTCGCCGATAACGGGTTTTCTACTTTTCTTTCTTAGCCAAGAGTCTTTCCAATTGCTTCTAGTACGCGATCTGCTTGGAAAGGTTTAACAATAAAGTCCTTTGCTCCTGCTTGGATAGCATCAATTACCATCGCTTGCTGCCCCATAGCTGAACACATAATTACTTTCGCATTTGGATTTAATTTTTTAATTTCTTTAAGCGCTGTAATCCCATCCATTTCTGGCATTGTAATATCCATTGTCACCAAATCTGGTTGTGTTTCTTTATATTTTTCAATTGCTTGTGCACCGTCCGCTGCTTCTCCAACGACATTGTAACCATTTTTACTTAATATGTCTTTAATCATCATTCTCATAAATGCTGCATCATCAACAATTAATATTTTATGTGCCATTCCCCAATTACCCCTATCTTTTATCTAAGTTTTTTTATTCGGTCACTTTGACTAATAATATCTGTGACTCTGACTCCAAAGTTTTCATCTATAACAACGACTTCTCCTTTGGCAATTAAACGATTATTTACTAAAATATCTACAGGCTCACCTGCTAATTTATCGAGTTCAATGATTGAACCTGAGGAAAGCTCCAGAATTTCTTTGACAGACCTTTTCGTTCTTCCAAGCTCCACACTAACCTGTAACGGAATATCTAAAAGCATATTTAAATTTTTTGTTTCAGTTTCAGGCATTCTCATAGGTTCAAAATTTGAAAATACAGCAGGCTGAACGTTTTGTGGTATTGTACTTGTCATACTTGAACCAAAATGTTGAGGTGCTGTTTGATATCCCATATTTTGTGGATAATTTTGATATCCCTGTTCCTGAAACCCAGCATATTGTGGTTGTTGCTGCCAAATTTCTGGTTGCTGACCTTGCATAGGTGGAGCCGTGAATTCAGAATTCAAAGAGTTAGTAATATTTTGTCCAGTTTCCACAGGGATATCTTCTACCGAAGATGGCTTCTGTGTAACTTGGGCTGGAGTAGGATTCATTAATTCTGTAACAAGACTTTTTGCAAAATCCAAAGGCAATAATTGCATGATATTCGAATCAATTAAATCTCCAACTTTTAATCGAAACGATATTTTTACCATCATTTCCTCATTTGGTAAACGATGAGTTCCTTCTCCACTTTGTACATCAAGTAAATCAATTGTCGGTGGGGAAATATCCACCCTTTTACTAAATATAGTAGACATCGATGTAGCAGCTGAACCCATCATTTGATTCATTGCTTCCTGAACTGCACTTAGCTGAATTTCGCCCATTAAATCTCCTGGATTAAGTCCATCTCCTCCAAGCATCAAATCAGCGATAATTGCAGCATCACCTTGTTGTATCACTAATAAATTACTTCCTGAAAATCCTTCAGTATAACTCACTTGGATGGCTACATAAGGATGAGGAAATTCCTCATTTATTTTCACTTTCGGAATAACTGATACAGTTGGTGTTGTTATGTCCACCTTTTGATTTAATAAAGTAGACAATGCCGTAGCGGAGCTTCCAAAAGAAATATTACCTATTTCACCTAGGGCATCTTGCTCCATTAATGATATATAATCTTCTACTAAAAATACATCTGATTCTTCTTCCATTTCTTCTGGTCCTGATCCTCTTAAAAGAGCATCAATCTCATCTTGGGATAACATGCCATCACTCACCATATTCGTCTCCCCCCTTCATTGTTTCTAGCACTTGAACAGCTAGCTTTTTATTCACTTTCCCTGGTTGTCCAATAAATTTAGGGATTTCTCCGACTTTTATTAATAATGGCTGATCAATTAATTGATTCAATTCGATGACATCACCAATATCCAACATGAGAAAATCTTGTATGGATATTTCGGAGTTTCCTAATTCCACTGCTAAAGGAACCTCTGCATTTTGAATTTTCTTCTCAAGTAATTCAACTACAGTTGGATTTGTATCTTTCTTTTCCTTTTGCATCCAATAATGGACAGATAATTTAGGAATAATTGGTTCTAAAACAACATGTGGGATACAAATATTGATCATTCCACTCGCTTCCCCGATTGTCGTATTTAAGGAAATAACCACAACTGTTTCATTTGGTGAAACCATTTGTAAAAATTGCGGATTAACCTCAAATACATCAAGCATTGGATCAATATCTGAAATAGTAGCCCAAGCTTCTCTCAAATTTTCAAATGCTCGCTCGAAAGTAGTGGACATAATTCTCGTTTCAATTTCTGTCAAATTTTCCACTTTACTCATACTGCTACCTTGTCCACCTAACATTCGATCCATCATAGCATAGGCGATATTCGGGTTCACTTCCATTAAAATTCTACCTTCAAGTGGAGGAACTTCAAATACATTTAAAATTGTCATTTTTGGAATTGACCGTATAAATTCTTCATATGGAATTTGATCGGCAGATGCAACACTTATTTGCACATAGGTTCTCAACTGACTTGAAAAGAAAGTTGTTAACAGCCTTGCAAAATTCTCGTGGATACGCGTCAAACTTCTAATCTGATCTTTTGAAAAACGAAGAGCTCTTTTGAAGTCGTAGCTTTTAACCTTCTTTTCAGTTTGCTCTTTCTTTAATTCATCGGCATCCATTTCACCTGTTGATAAAGCTGATAATAGAGCATCTATTTCACTTTGAGACAATACTTCTCCAGACAAAATCCTCACCTCCATCTATAATAAATTTTTTTATTAACATATTACTGGAGGAGTGATTGAGTAATATATACTTTCACAACATGTCCTTCTTGCATTAGACTGTCGATTTTTTCTTTTAAAGTGTTTTCTAATTGTATCTTTCCTTCTTTACTTTTAAGTTCTTCCGATTTTTTTTCGGATAGTTCTTGAATTATTATATTTTTCACTTGAAAATCACGTTGTTCCAATTCTTCTTTTGCTTTTTTACCATCTGTTTGAATCTTAAATGAAATACGAATAAAATCATTGCTAGCTAAATTAGTAGTTAATTCTGGAACATCGACAGATGCTTCGATAATTTCTTCAATTGATGGTTCTTTTTCTTTACCTTCATTAGACGTTTTTAAAATGATTGTTACGGCAATCGCTCCTACAAGAGCAATGGCAACAAGCATGACAATCATAATCATAAGAAGTTTATTATTTTTCATTTTCGCTTTCCTCCAACTGTTGCCCTAGAAGGTTGACAGATTGATAAAATTTAATAATTAATGTTTGAACTTCATCCTCTGTCTCTCTCACGACATATTTACGACCGTTAGATAAGGTAATCGTCGTGTCAGGAAAGGACTCAATCGTTTCAACATAAAGTGCATTTAATAAAAATGTTTTCCCGTTTAATTTGGATACTTTAATCACTTATTTATCGGGGTCAGGAACACGGTCCCTAACCCCTCCTCCTAAACTATCGTTTTAAGTTTACTAGCTCTTGAAGGATTTCATCAGAAGTAGTGATAATTTTTGTATTAGCTTGGAACCCACGTTGAGCAACGATCATTTCAGTGAACTCTTCGGAAAGGTCTACGTTGGACATTTCTAAGGCTCCTGATTCAGTAGTTCCTATACCAGAATTACCCGCGAAATCCAAAGTTGCTGCCCCTGAGTTGTTTGTTTCTTGAAAAGTGTTATTTCCTGATTTTTCAAGTCCACCAGAATTTGGGAATTTAGCCATAATTATTTTCCCCGCCAATTTAAGACTTCCTGCAGCGTCTACAAATGTGATTGTACCATCTTTACCTATACTCATACTTTTAGCATCAGTAGGAATTCGTATCGGCTTATATTCAGTTCCAGTAGGCGGAGAAGCAATATCTACTGTCGTAAAACTTATACTATCTGGAGTTGGAAATGTTGTCGAGTCAGCTACGTCTGTAGGCGTAGCAGCAAAACCAACCAAAAATTGTCCATCACCATTGACCATAAATCCTTGTTTATCAAAATAAAAATTTCCAGCACGAGTATATTGAATATTATTAAAACCATCAAATGATAGTGGGTCTGTTGCGTCTTCAAGATTTGATGACGCTACTTGAAAGAATCCGTCCCCAGCAATTGCTAAATCAAGTACTCTATTTGTTGTTTGTGTACTTCCTCCATTATGGACTGTATCAATTGTAGCTAGTGTAGACCCAAGTCCTACCTGCTTTGCATTAACCCCACCTCTTGTTCCTGTCGGGCTACTAGCCCCAGCAATACTCTGGTTAATCATGTCCTTAAATACAACACGACCCTTTTTGAATCCAAATGTATTTACGTTTGCAATATTGTTACCAATTACATCTAGTTTAGTTTGGAAGTTTTTCATTCCGCTTATTCCTGAGTACATTGAGCGTAGCATTCGATTAACCCCTTTCGATTGTAGCTGCTTCTATCATTCCACAGCCTGGCTTCCATAAAATTGGTCCAGCCATTATTCAATAATTATTGTTCCATTGATATTTGTAAAAATTTGTGTTGACGCTTCATCACGTGCCATCGCTGTAATGACTGTATTATTTTTTGCACTTACGATTAAAGCTGCATCTTGTAGTAATACTAATGAATCCTTGACACCCATTTTCTTTGCCTCGGCTACCTTTTTTTCAATGATTTCCCACCGACTTTGATCAATATGAATATCACGTTGGGATAATCTTTCTTTTGCATGCTTACTTACCGTTAATTTTGTTTGAACATTAATGGCTTCTTGCAAATGATGTGAAAAAGGGTTGGCAACTGATCCTAGCTGTGTTTTCTTAGTTGTATGCTGATGAATGGGCTTGGATGGCATCGGACGAAAAATAGAGTTTTCCATCCAACCACTTCCTATTCTCTATTCAATTTTCATAATTTGTGATGACGAAATTTTTGCTTCATTATCAAGCTCAAATAAAGTTTTTCCATCTTTAAACGAAACCGATTTTACCCTAGCAATTCCTTCTTCTTTACTATCATTTACATATGTTACCGTTTTCCCAATCATCATTGAGGCTTGGAGCATATGACTTTCTGATGAAACATTATTAACCTTCGATATATTTCCAGGCTCAAGTTCAGTACCATCTTCAAGAATTAAATAAACTTGGTTTTCTTTAAATTGTATGGATGCGACCCGACCATTACCTTCAGTAATTGTTGGTTCAGAAGTTTCATCCTCAGCGGGAATTAATTTATGCCATGTAATATCTTTACCAACAAACTGATTATACGAGATCATACTATTTTGTTTTGATACTTCCACAAATTGCTCAATGGTTTTATTCATATTCGTCATTTGTTCGAGACTTGAGAAAGTTGCCATTTGGGCGATAAAATCCTTGTCCTGCATCGGGTTTAACGGATCTTGATTCTGTAGCTGAGTCATTAGTATTTTTAAGAAGTCATCTTTTCCTAAAATATCCGATCCCGTTTTTCTAGTTTGTTTCTGATAATTTGATAAGTATAAAGAAGAATCAATATTATTGGTCATTTTATCACCTATACTTCCAGATTTACTAAAGCTTCTGCAAAAGATTCAGTAAATTCTCCATTGGACTCATGTTTGTCCTTTTTCTTACTCTCTTGTTCATGTCCTTGCTCTTGATGCTCAGTATCACGTTGAAACGGACGTTCTTGAGGAGTTAATTGCTGTGAAATCTCAATTTTTTCTACATGTATGTTTTGGTTAGCCATTGCCTGCTTTAAGCCATTCAAATGAGAATCAAGAGTATCTTTTGCTGCACCAGTAGTAGTTAAAATTTTCGCTACCAACATTTGGTCTTTATGAATCAATTCTATCCTTAATGAACCTAAATGTTCTGGAGCTAATTTAATCATCAATTTTTGCATACCATCCATTTTTGTAAATTGACTTTTGGATAGAATCGACTCAAATTGTTTCATTAACTGTTCAGGAGAAACAGGTTTCTTTGAACCCTCAAGCATTAAAGTTAATTGTTCTGGCTTAGACATTTGTTGTAATAAAGAAACACCATTGTTAGGCAATTCAAATTCTTTGCCAATTATTTGACTGTTTTGATTTAATAATGAATCTACAACTGTTCTTCCAAAACCAGAATTACTTTGCTTAATTTCTTTACTTAAAAGTGTAAAGGTCTTTTGTAAGTATTCAGTTCTAAAATTTGTTGTATTACTTTTCATTAATTGCTCTATCTTATTTGTTATTGCTTCTAACAATTTAGATAGTTTTTCATTTTCCCTAAGATTATCTTGATTTTTAGAAAGTAAATCCACTAGTTTTGTGAATTTTAAAATTTTTGCAAAATCTTGATCTACAATTTTTTGAAATTCCTGATTGGGCAAGCTTTGAGCCTTCGTTAATAGAGCAAGAATATCGTCCATATTCTCAATAAGTTCCTTTTCATCAAAATGAATAGGAATTTGATCTTTCCCGTCATTCCCTAAAAGATTAGCCAATTCATTTAGTAGTTTCAGCAACTCATCAGCTGACATTGAAAGTGTTTCTAACGGGAGTTCCTCTATTTTACTATTGGAATTATCTAGTAACTTATTTAAGATTTCAGCACCGTTATCTAGATTAAATAGATCCTGATTCTGAAGAAACGAAATTAATTCTTCCATCTCATTTGAGGACATTGGAATATTACCTTGTAAATCTTCTTTAGGTGTAGAATGATCAGTTTGTAAAATAGTTGATAGAACTGCACCAAACCCTTTAGGAGATAGCTGATTTGATTTTGATGTATTCTCCATTTTTATATCATTATTAAACTGGATAGATCTAACTCCAATACTTCCCATATTTTCACCCCCCTTCACATATTCATAAAACTATTCATTTCCTTCATTTGCAGTTAATAGTTCCGTATATTTTGCAGCATCCTTCGCTGACATATTTTCCAAAATTGAAGCTAAAGTTTCAGCTTTCACATTTGTTAAAATTTTCAGTGCTTCTTCTTCTTTAAGATTTACTACAATAGGTGCAGCTTTTTTGGCTGAAATCGTTTCATAGGTTTGGACAATTTCTTTAAACGCACGCTTGTTTTCCTCTTGGATGGCCATTAATTCTGAGATTTGCATTTCAAGTTGTTCTTTTTCTAATTTATATTTTTCGATTTCTTCGTCTTTATTTCCTAACTGTGATTCTAGTTTTTCAATTTTTGCTTCCCCATCTTTTATAGATGCCTCAAGATCTACTATATCAGATTCCAATTTTTCAAGAGATTGGGAATCATTATCAGCAAAATAGCTTGAAACAAATGGCAGTTTTTGTCCATATTTATTTACCGTTTCAAAAACATTTATCCCGGCAATTGTCATGACAATAATCGTAACCGTTATCGCAAATAATAATGGGATAATTACGACAACAAGAAACCATTGAAAACGATTTGTCTTATTTTCATTTTGTTCTAACGATTTATCCATACATTCACCTAGTTTCCACGATACATAAATTGTTGTAATGAGATATCATCCATTTGTTTATCTTCCAAATATTTCATTTCTTCTAAAAATTTACTAAAACTTTTTTCTTTCATTTTTACATATTTCTTCACTTCGATATTTTTCTCTAATAGTTTTTCTTGAAGAAAATTCATTCGATTACGTGCATTCATAACCATTTTTTGATAGTGTTCAATGGTCTTTTCTATATTCAAAATGAATTGCTGATGGTGTCTAATCTCTTGGACAGGAATACCATACCCCAATCGTTCTAATTGATACGTTTCCAAATCTTCCTTTTTTTTTAATAGATCATACAACTTTTCAGCTACTTCTTCGAAGCTTCTTACAGACTCATTAAAAATCGCTAGCGCATCATCTTTCTCTCTTTCCTTAATATGAAGAATTTGATCGAATTTGAATTGATAGCGCATGCGTTTATTCTCCTTTAACAATCAAATGGTGTAATGATTCTAGACTTTCTTCCATTGAGACTTTGTCATGGGTTCCTTGTTTCAAATAGGATAAGATTTTTGGATACAATCTTATTGCTTCATCTATTTCACGCGAAGAACCTTTTTTATAGGCTCCTATATTTATCAAATCTTCTGAATTAATAAACGTACTTAACAGTTCTCTTAATTTTTCAGCAGACTGCCTATGTTCTATTGGGACAATATTGTTCATGACCCGACTTATACTTTTTAAAATATTTAGTGCCGGAAACTGCCCTTTATTTGCAAGTTCACGATCCAATACAAAATGTCCATCTAAAATTCCTCGAACTGTATCTGCTATCGGTTCATTCATGTCATCGCCATCAACCAATACAGTGTAAAAAGCTGTTATAGATCCTAATTCATTTGTTCCTGTACGCTCTAAAAGCTTTGGTAATACGGCAAAAACGGATGGAGTATATCCTTTTGTAGTTGGAGGCTCACCAGTAGCTAACCCTATTTCACGTTGTGCCATAGCAACACGTGTAACCGAATCCATCATGAGCATGACATTAAGACCTTTATCCCGAAAATATTCGGCTATTGCTGTTGCCGTATAAGCCCCTTTAATTCTCATTAAGGCTGGCTGATCAGATGTTGCTACAACAACAATGGAGCGACGCAACCCTTCCTCTCCTAGATCACGCTCAATAAATTCTCTAACTTCTCGACCACGCTCTCCTATAAGAGCGATCACATTGAGATCAGCTTTCGTATTTCGAGCAATCATCCCTAGTAAAGTACTTTTCCCTACACCACTTCCTGCAAATATTCCGACACGCTGACCTCTACCTACAGTTAATAAACCATCAATCATACGTACTCCCACTTCAATCGAGTGTTCAATGGGAGGTCTCTTCATTGGGTTAGGTGGAGCTTGTTCTGTTAAAACAGGGGTTAAACCTTTCGGCAAGTTCGAGCCATCTAATGGTAGGCCCATTGAATCGATGACACTTCCGACTAAGCCTGCCCCTACTTTTATTTCTAATGGCTTAGCAGTAGCCTCGACTAAACTGCCTGGAGAAATATCACTTAATGCCGTATAGGGCATTAATAATATATTTTCTTCCTTAAATCCTACAACCTCTGCTTGTATCACTCTTTTATTTTTGGAACCAACATGAATCAAACACACATCACCAATCGAGCTTTCAGGTCCTTGTGACTCGATCATTAATCCGACAACACGTTTAACTCTCCCATATCGTTTAAATGTGTCGATTTGGTGTATATCATAAATGAATTGGTCCCAGTTCATTTTTACTCACTCTCCATCATTTCCTGAAGCTTTTTCTTGATTTCTATTAATTGACTATCAACGCTTGCATCAATCCGACCATTTGAAGATTCAATGACGCAACTCCATTCAGTTAATGAATCATTTGGATACAAGTAAAAATCAGTTTCCCTCGGAAATAAGCCCATTAATTCATCTTTATGAGATAAAAGGAATCCATAATGTGTAGGATGAATGTGAAGTTGAATTTCGCGATAATTTTTAGCTTCTATTAAAGCTCTTTTAACTATTGGAAAGAATTGTTCTTGATCCTCAAGTTTTTTATTTAAAATTTTCTCCGCTACAGACATTGCAATATTTAATATCGTTTGATCAGCGGATTCAACTTGTTTCTGGTATTCATTTTTAGATGCTACAACTACTTCATGCGCACTTTGAATTAACTCCTGGTATTCAGTTAATCCTTGATCGCGACCCTGTAATAACCCTTGTTCAAAGCCGTCATTTTGGGCAGCAATTATTAACCGCTGTTTCTCTTCTTCCCAAAACAATTTATCTTGTTCTATTTGAAATCGAATATTTTCAGCTTCTTCGATTGCATGTCTTTTAATAGCTTCTGCTTCTAATTGAACATCAGCTAATATTTCCTCCATACTTTTTCCTGCAGGTTGTTCTTCGATAATGTCATTTTCTATATCGATGCTTGGGATCATACGAATTGAAATAACTTTTTTAGTTACTGGTTCAGGGTTTGTCCAACCTGATTTAATTAGTCTAGACAATAATATCATCCCCTCCTCCGCGAGCAACGACGATTTCACCAGCCTCTTCTAGTCGTCGAATAATCGCGACGATACGTGATTGGGCCTCCTCAACATCTCGTAAACGAACAGGACCCATGAATTCCATTTCCTCTTTAAAACTCTCAACCATCCGTTTAGACATATTTTTAAAGACGATTTCTTTTACTTCATCTGAAGAAACTTTTAGAGCTAGCATGAGATCTTCATTTTCACAATCGCGAATCACACGCTGTATCGCACGATTATCAAGGGTAACAATATCTTCGAATACAAACATTCTCTTTTTAATTTCTTCAGCTAACTCAGGATCCTGTATTTCTAGTGCATCGAGGATTGTTCTTTCCGTTGCACGATCAACTCCATTTAGAACATCTACAACTGCTTCAATTCCACCAGTTTGAGTATAATCTTGACTCACTGTAGAAGATAATTTCTTTTCTAAAATTTGTTCTACTTCATTGATGATTTCAGGAGAAGTGCTATCCATTACAGCAATTCTTCGTGCAATATCAGCTTGCATTTCTTGAGGCAATTCAGAAAGTATTTGTCCCGCCTTTGCAGAATCTAAATAAGAAAGAATTAATGCGATTGTTTGCGGATGCTCATTTTGAATAAAATTCAAAATTTGTGCGGCATCTGCTTTTCTAGCAAACTCAAATGGTCTTACTTGTAATGAAGAGGTAAGACGATTGATAATAACAGCTGCCTGTTCAGGACCAAGAGCCTTTTCTAATACGGTTTTGGCGTACCCAATTCCTCCCTGAGTAATATAATCCTGTGCTAGTGCAATATTGTGAAATTCTTCTAAAATTTCTTCTTTAGCCTGTGAATCGACTTTTCTTACACCTGATATTTCCAATGTTAGCTTCTCTATTTCTTCCTCACTTAAATGTTTATAAACAGATGCTGATACATCAGGGCCAAGTGAAATAAGGAGGATAGCCGCTTTTTGTTTACCTGTTAACTCTTTTTGATCTTTTTTAGCCATTAACTACACCTCCATATTTCTATTCTTCAGCAATCCATGAACGAAGTAGCTTAGCAAAATCTTCTGGTTTTTCTTTTGCCATTTTCTCAAGCTGCTTCTTACGTACACTATTTTCCGTTTCGGTCTCTTCATTTACATCTTGTACGTAGATTGGGTCAATTTCTTGACGCTCCTGTTCTAGTTCTTCTTGTCGTTTTCTTTTCGCTCTAATATAAAGGAAAATAAGTACTCCAATAATAGTAAGTAGAATTCCACCTGCTAAATAAATCCACCATGGAAGGCTAGTTTTTGTTTGTTCATTAAATTCCACTTTTCCATTAAACTTTTGTACTGAAACTGCGATTTTATCTTTTAAAACCTCATCTGTTAACTCTGTACCATTTGCATTCTTATCAATCGTTGTTCTAACTATCGTTCCTAAAATTTTCGTAATATCATCTACACGTTCTTGTGGCAATGAAGCTAAATCATCTGGATTTGGAGGTTCAACCATAACTTGGATCCCTAAATCTCTAATTTTATAAGGACTTTCAACGATTTCTTTGCGAATTCGATTTACCTCGTTATTAATCGTCTCTTCTATTTTTTCGTAATCTCCGTTGGAGTTTGTTGATCCTTCTACATATGAACCAAGTGCATCTGAAGAATCCTCCCCTTGAGGAATTCCACCTGCAGATGCACCATTACCAGTAAACGTTTCAGTAATTTTATGAGCACTGATGGCAATACCTTTCATATTTTCCTGATCAACTGGAGTGACTAAATTCTGTTCACTTTTTTCTTGTGTAAAATCAACATCCGCTGTAACAGAAACAACGACTTTATCATGTCCCATTAAAGTACCAAGCATATTTTGAACTTGTCTTTGTACATCCCTCTCAATCTCTTTCTTAATCTGATTTTGGGAGGCAAAAGTTGTTCCATTGGAATTTTTTTCATCATTTAAAGAAAAATACTCAAAAAATTGGTTCATGATGACGATATTATCTGTAGGGAGATTAGGAACACTTTTTGATACTAAATGATATAGGGCTTTAATTTGTGCATCTTCAAATTGATAACCTGCTTTTGTATTTAACACGATAGAAGCTGATGCTGCTTCTGTTTGATCGCTTACAAAAATTCCTTTATCGGGAAGGGTAATCATAACCTTGGCATCATTAATCCCGTCTATGCCTTTCATTAAGTTAGCCAATTCGGTTTGCATCGCGTCAAGCTTCATTACTTTAAATTCGTTATCTGTAGTTCCAATTCCAGCATTTTGACTAAAAAAGGAGTAATCGATACTACCAGACTTTGGTATTCCCTGTGCGGCTAACTCTACTTTTAGATTATCCACGGCTTCTTCAGGAACTTTGATTGTAGTCCCGCCATCACTTATTTCCGATACAATCCCTCGTCCATCTAAATTTTCCTTAATCGTGCCTGTTTCAGATGGGGTTAAATTACTATATAGTGGAACCAATGTTGTTCTGGTAGTAAAGAATACAACTAATGAAATAGCTAAAATTAAAAACAGGAAAGAGCCTACATAAGTAAGCTTTTGTTTTTTTGTACGATTGTTCCAAAACTCTTTATATTTGTTTAAGTTTCTTTGAAACGACTCTTTCATAATAACCCCCGGTTATTCTGTCTTATATTTCGGCAGGCAGTTAATAACCGCTCCAAATTTTTAAGTAATCTATTAAACTTGCATTCTCATAATTTCTTGGTAAGCTTCTACTACTTTATTCCGAACCTCCATCGTAGCTTGGAGGGTAATACTTGCTTTTTGGGATGTAATCATTACTTGATGTAGATCAACGTTTTCACCACGTGCAAGTTTATTAGTCATTACATCTGAATCAATTTGTGCTTTATTTACATTACTAATTGTTTCTTTTAATACGGACGCAAAACTTTTCTGCGTTTCGAATGGTGTATTAGTAGACTTCGTAGAGCCTGTTAATTTATTTGAAGAGTATAATTGACTTACTGAAGGGAATATAACCTTATCCATTTATTAAAACTCTCCTTTATTTTCCGATTTCTAGAGCTTTCATCATCATACCTTTAGAAGCATTAAAAACAGTAACATTTGCTTCATACGAGCGAGTTGCACTAATTAAATCCACCATTTCCCTTAAAGGGTCTACATTCGGTAATTGAACATACCCTTCTTCATTAGCATCAGGATGTTCAGGATCATAAACCATTTTAAATGGCGTATTCGTATCTTCGACTACTTTTGAAACCCTAACCCCATTTTCTGCCGTTGTATGATTCATAGCCATATTTAGAAAGGAATGAAAAGATCCACCCTTAGGTTCTAAAACGACCGATTTACGACGATATGGTACCCACTCTCCATTAATGTATTTCCCTCTAGTCGAATCAACATTTGCCATGTTTGAGGATATGACGTCCATTCTCAGCCTTTGAGCAGTTAAAGCAGAAGATGTAGTATTCATACTAGTGAACATAGACATTTTTATTTACCTCCTCGAATGACATTTTGGAGCGTTGAAAATTTCCCATTAATTCGTTCTATCAATGCATTGTAATAAATTTGATTCGTTGCAAGATCTGCCATCTCTTTATCCAAATCCACACTATTTCCATTATGGTTATACTGAACAGGATTATGGCTAATGAAATTTTGCTGACCTGATTGTGATTGAAAATCAAAATGACGTGAATTTGTTCGCTTTGCATTTATTGTTGATTGTAGTTCATTTTGTAAAACATTTTTAAAACTGACATTCATTGCTTTATAATTTGGAGTATCAACATTCGCTATATTTTGTGATATCACTTTTTGTTTAAGTGATGCGTAATTCAGACCTTGTTCTAAAGTCGAGATTGTGCCAGAAAAAAGCTTCATAAATACACCTCGTAGAATTTTGTAGATTTATAGTGGTTATTGTAGAAATCTACTTAGTTCATTGTAATGAAAATAAAAATAGTTGTCTATGTCGAATTTAGTAAATACTATAGCTGGTACTATATATTTTAATGGTTGCTCTAGTTAATAATTGTCATTTTATCATATTTCTTGACTTTTCGTGTAGAATATTTTTTCGCGATTTTTGTCGATTTCTACTCATTAACTTATATTAATATATTTTCAGAAAATATGTTTGAGTATTTAGAACTAAATTTTCCTAACAATTATTAAGTTGGGCAATTATAATAAAAAAATAAATCCTCTTTTAATATGGTGGTTATGATTATGTATCCAAAAATTAAAAAAACACTGAATAGCAATTACGCCATTCAGTGTTTTTTTTAATTTGTTTTTAACTTTTCTAATTCAAATAAAAATTTATCATTTAATACTTTAATATACGTCCCTTTCATCCCAAGAGAACGTGATTCAATTACTCCAGCACTTTCTAGCTTTCGTAATGCATTAACAATGACGGAACGAGTAATACCAACGCGGTCAGCAATTTTTGAAGCAACCAATAATCCTTCGTGTCCGTTTAATTCTTCAAAAATATGTTCAATTGCTTCTAACTCACTGTACGATAATGAACTAATTGCCATTTGAACAACTGCTTTACTACGAGCTTCTTCTTCAATTTCCTCTGCTTTTTCGCGTAATATTTCCATTCCAACAACCGTTGCACCGTATTCACCGAGGATTAAATCATCATCATGAAATTTTTCTTCTAAACGTGCAAGTATTAATGTTCCTAAACGCTCTCCCCCACCGATTATTGGAACGATTGTTGTTAATCCGCTACGGAATAAATCTTTATTTTCGATTGGAAATGCCGTATATTCACTTTCTACATCAAGATTAGAAGAAGTTTCCTGGAGATTAAATAAATTATTCGTATATTCTTCAGGGAATTGACGGTCCTCCAACATTTTCTTCATTCGCTCATTCTCAATTTGTTGATTAATCGCAAATCCTAATAATTTCCCTCTACGACTTACAACAAAAATATTCGCCTCAATAACCTCGCTTAAAGTCTCGGACATTTCTTTAAAATTAACTGGTTTCCCAGCAGCTTTTTGTAATAAAGCATTAATTTTTCTTGTTTTGGTTAATAAATTCATTTTTCTTCCTCCTATTGCTTCCACTATTATTTCTCTATTTAATCAACTAATACTAAAATTGAGGAGTATTTTTGCCAATAGTTCTATATGAACCAGTTACTTATAAAATAAATTGACTTAAATCCTTATCTCGCGCAATAACTCCCAATTTTTCTTCAACATAATGTGGGGTAATCGTTATTTTCTCCATCGAGATATCTGGTGCCTCAAATGATAAATCTTCAAGTAGTTTTTCCAAAATTGTATGAAGTCTTCGCGCTCCAATATTATCGGTATTTTGATTTACTTCAAATGCCACTTCAGCTATCTTATGAATAGCATCGTCAGAAAATTCAATTTGTATACCTTCTGTTTCCAATAATGCCGAATATTGTTTTACTAATGCATTATCAGGTTCCACTAAAATTCGGTAGAAGTCATTTACAGTTAGTTTTGTCAATTCGACGCGAATCGGGAAGCGACCTTGTAATTCCGGTATTAAATCAGAAGGTTTCGCCATATGAAAAGCACCTGCAGCAATAAATAAAATATAATCTGTTTTAACTGAACCATATTTTGTTACGATTGTAGAACCTTCAACAACAGGTAGGATATCTCGTTGGACTCCTTCTCTAGAAACATCCGCTGATGATCCTCCCGAATTCTTACTAGCTATTTTATCGATTTCATCGATAAAAATTATCCCTGTTTGTTCTGCTCTAACAATGGCTTCTTGTGTTACCTCATCCATATCGATTAACTTCTGAGCTTCCTCATTTGTTAACACGATTCTTGCCTCTTTTACTGTTAATTTTCTTTTCTTTCGTTTTTTGGGCATTAAACTACTAAAAGCATCTTGCATATTCATACCCATTTGCTCCATACCTGAGCCTTGAAGCATATCGAACATGGAAGGTGTTTGTTCTTCAACTTCCACTGTCACTTGTTCATTTTCAAGTTCACCTAAAGCAAGTTTTTCCCTAAGAGTACGGCGTTTTTCATTTAAATCATGCTCTTCAGATGCAGATGATTCCTGCTCTTTTTCTCCACTTCCGCCACCGAATAATAATTCTAGAGGATTTTTAATATTATTTGTTTTCTTAGCCGATGGAGCTAATAAATCAATTAACCGATTATTTGCATTACGTTCTGCTCTTTCTTTTACACGTTGCATTTTATCTTCTTTAACCAGTCGAACAGATGTCTCGACTAAATCGCGAACCATGGATTCTACATCACGACCAACATAACCGACCTCAGTAAATTTCGTTGCTTCTACTTTAATAAATGGCGCTCCAACTAACTTTGCCATTCTTCGCGCGATTTCAGTCTTACCTACACCAGTTGGACCGATCATTAATATATTTTTTGGAATAATCTCTTCGCGCAACTTCTCATCAAGTAGACTTCGACGATAACGATTTCTAAGTGCAACCGCTACAGCTTTTTTAGCATCCTTTTGGCCTACAATAAATTGGTCAAGCTTTTCAACAATTTGTCGGGGGGTTAAATTCGTTCCTTTTAACATGAATCAATTCTCCTTCCCGTTATAACTCTTCAACGATAATATTTTCATTTGTATAAACACATATTTCAGCTGCAATTTCTAATGAGGCCTTTGCGATCTCTCTTGCTGATAAATGTTCACCACTATATTTTTTCAAACTACGCCCAGCTGCCAATGCGTAATTTCCTCCAGAACCGATCGCTAAAATACCATCATCAGGTTCAATAACTTCACCCGTACCAGAAATTAACAGCATATGCTCTTTATCCATAACAATAAGCATCGCTTCTAACTTTCTTAGAACTCGATCGCTTCTCCACTGTTTTGCAAGCTCCACAGCAGCACGTTGAAGACTTCCATTGAACTCTTCTAATTTCCCTTCAAACATTTCAAATAATGTAAAAGCATCAGCTACTGAACCAGCAAAACCTGCTAAGACTTTTCCATTAAACAACTTCCGTACTTTTCTTGCAGTGTGTTTCATCACAACTGCACTACCAAAAGTAACTTGACCATCACCTGACATCGCACATTCACCTTTATGATGGATTCCAAAAATCGTCGTTGCATGAAATTGAGACATAAAATGCACCCCTTCATTCTAAAATTACGCACGTGGATGATGCTTTAAATACGTATTCCTTAAATAATCGTTCGTAACATGGGCATAAACTTGTGTTGACGATAGAAACGCGTGACCTAATAATTCTTGAACCGAACGCATATCTGCACCTTTATTTAACAAATGAGTTGCAAATGTATGCCTCAACATATGTGGGTGGATTTTCCCGTTTAATGTTGATTTATCGATCATCGAATTTAAAATAGTTCGAATCCCTCTATCTGTTAAAGAACCTCCACGAAAATTAACAAATAAAAAATCATGTGGCTGTTTACTAGATATTAATTTCTGTCTTCCATCATTTATGTACTGAAGAATGGCCTCATGTGCAAATTTCCCAAAAGGTACATAGCGATCTTTACTTCCTTTTCCATGAATCAAAACAGTTGAGTAGGAAAAATCAATATCTTTTAATCGAATTTGACAACATTCACTGACTCGGATCCCCGTAGCATAGAGCATTTCCAATATTGCTTTATTTCTTTGACCAATGGGCGTCTCCACTTCACATGACACAAAAAGTTGTTCTAATTCTTCTTCATAAAAAAATTCAGGTAACCTTTTTTCAATTTTTGGAATGGACAAAAGTGAAAATGGATTATCTTCAATTATACTTTCACGCAAAAGAAATTTATAAAAACTTCTTAAACTTGAAATTCTGCGAGCAATTGTTTTCCGTGATAATTTCTTTTCAAATAGTTTGGTTAAATATAGACGTGTATCAGAATATCGAACATCTGGAAAATCTGGAATTGCTTGTTCAGTCATGAACATAATAAATTCACTAATATCATGTTGATAATGTTCAATAGTATATTTTGAGTAATTTTTCTCTATTTGTAAATATTCAATAAATAACTGTAATGAAACGTTCACATTTACCAAAGAATCCTCACCTCACAAAGGCTATTAAATATTATCATACATTAATAGCCCTTGCAATTGATTTTACAAATTTTTCACAAAGTTCTGAATTGTTTCTAGCGCCCTATTTGCATGCTTTTCATATCTTTCTTTCTTACCTTTTATTTTTTCAGGAAGTTCTGGAAATAATCCAAAGTTTGCATTCATCGGTTGGAAATTTTTTGAATTAGTAGTAGTTATATAACGCGCCATACTACCAATGGCTGTTTCATGAGGAAATTCCAATGGCTCCTCATTTGATACAAGTCTTGCTGCGTTAATACCAGCTATTAATCCACTAGCAGCTGATTCTACATAACCTTCAACACCAGTCATCTGACCTGCAAAAAATAAATCAGAACGCTCCTTAAATTGATAAGTTGCTCGTAAAACTTTTGGCGAATTAATAAATGTATTCCGATGCATGACTCCATACCGAACAATTTCAACATTTTCTAATCCAGGAATCAACTGAAGAACCTCCTTTTGAGGTCCCCATTTTAAATGAGTTTGGAATCCAACAATATTATATAAAGTTCCTGCAGCATCATCCTGTCTAAGCTGAACAACAGCATATGGTCTTTTACCGGTGCGAGGATCTTCTAAACCTACTGGCTTCATTGGGCCAAAAAGCATTGTCTTCTTTCCACGGCTTGCCATAACTTCAATTGGCATACAACCTTCAAAGAAAATTTCCTTTTCAAATTCTTTTAAAGGAACAGTTTCTGCGGAAATTAGCGCTTCATAAAAACGATCAAATTCTTCCTCTGTCATTGGACAGTTTAAATAAGCTGCTTCTCCTTTGTCATAACGTGATTTTAAATACACCTTATCCATATTTATGCTTTCTTTTTCAAGAATAGGAGCTGCGGCATCATAAAAATATAAATAATCTTCCCCAGTTAAATTTCGGAGGCTGTTTGATAACCCTTCACTAGTTAAAGGTCCAGTAGCTATAACTGTAGGTCCTTCTGGAATATCCGTAACTTCTTCATTTAAGACAGTGACATTGGGATGATTCCTAACCAATTCAGTCACCCTTGCGGCAAATTCATGACGATCAACTGCTAAAGCACCACCTGCTGGAACGGCACACTCATCAGCAGCTTGTATAATAACAGAATCAAGCCTTCTCATTTCTTCTTTTAATACACCAACCGCATTTGTCAACGTGTTAGCTCTTAATGAATTGCTACAAACTAATTCAGCAAATTTATCTGTATGATGCGCAGGTGTTTGTTTTACAGGGCGCATTTCAAATAATTTTACTTTTATGCCTCTCTTTGCAATTTGCCACGCAGCCTCACTACCAGCTAATCCTGCTCCGATTACATTTACATATATTTCACTCATGAAAATCCTCCTGTTTCATAACTAATCCATTTTCATTATTTCTATTATTGTATTTTGATACACTTTTTTACTCTTTCTTCATTCATATCCATTCTGCATTGTACAATACGAATTAAAATAAAAAAAGGTTAAAGCCTTATATTCCTACAAAAATCAATACAAAAGTACAAAAGAGGAAGCGCCTTGCTCAGCCCCGACAAGCAAATGCTTCTAAACCCAGAAATTCGTTCTTTGACTTTTTGGGTTTAGAACATTTGACCTCGAGGGGCTAGGCGCTGTAGCTGGACGTGAACCATACAATTTAAAAAGTTATTTATATCCGAATATTTTATAGTTTCCAATAAAAGAAAAAGAGTGAGCATTTTCTCACCCTTAACTTTGCTGTTCTTCTTTATAGTCACATTGAACACACTGAACCTGAATACCTTTTTTCAGCTTCTTTTCTACCAATAAACTTTCACATTTTGGACAAGCTCTGGCAATCGGTTTATCCCAAGATAAGAAATCACATTCAGGAAATTGATTACAACCGTAAAAAATTCTTCGTTTTTTACTTTTTCTTTCAATAATATTTCCAGGTTCACATTTTGGACATTTTACTCCAATATCTTTAACGATTGGTTTCGTATTTCGGCAATCAGGGAAATTACTACAAGCCATGAATTTTCCGTACCTTCCCATCTTAAAAACCATTGGATTGCCACATAAATCACAATCTTCACCAGCAGGTTCATCTTTAATTTCTATTTCTTCCATTTCTTTCTCTGCTTTTTCTAAATGTGCCTCAAAATCGCGATAAAAATCATCTATAATTTTCACCCAATTTATTTTGCCATCTTCAATATCATCTAATCCTTGTTCCATCTTGACTGTAAAATCAACGTCAATAATATCAGGGAAAAATTCTACAATTAATTGATGGATTATTTCACCTAATTCGGTTGGAATAAATCGTTTATTATCAAGTGAAACATAACCCCTCTTCTGAATCGTGTCTAGTGTAGGGGCAAAGGTAGATGGTCGACCAATCCCTAACTCTTCAAGTGTTTTTACTAGACGTGCTTCCGTATATCGAGGTGGCGGCTGTGTAAAATGCTGTTTAGGTTCAATGTCTTTTTTTAGGACTTCATCCCCTTCTTTAAGATTTGGGAGCATTTTATCTCGATCTTCTGATTGATCATCCGTTCCTTCCACATATACCTTCATAAATCCTGGAAATTTAATTTTAGAACCATTTGCACGGAAAAAGACTTTTCCGTTTTTTAAATCCACACTCATTGTGTCCATGATAGCCGATGCCATCTGGCTTGCAACAAATCGATCCCAAATTAATTTATACAATCGAAATTGATCTCTTGATAAGAATTCTTTTAATAATTGCGGATCTCTTAATGTACTTGTTGGTCTTATGGCTTCATGTGCATCTTGTGTATTCGATTGCTTTTTCTCCTTGCGTGCATTTTCAAGCAAATATTCTTTACCAAAAGTAGCTTCGATATAGTTATTTGCTTCAGCAAGGGCAACTTCAGATATCCTAGTTGAATCGGTTCTCATATATGTGATTAAACCAACGGTACCTTCTTTACCTAGCTCTATTCCTTCATAAAGCTGCTGAGCTAGCATCATCGTCTTTTTAGCACGAAAGTTTAATTTTCGAGCCGCTTCTTGTTGTAAAGAAGATGTAGTAAAAGGTAGTGCTGGGTTACGCTTACGCTCTTTTTTAGTAACTGAATCTACTAATAACTTTTTGCCCTTCATTTGCTTTAATATTTCTTTTACTTCTTCTTCTGAACCTAGCTCTAATTTTTTTCCATCTATTCCGAAGAAGCTTGCTTCAAAGACTTCTTTCCCTTTTAAAAATTCTCCATCAATCGTCCAATATTCCTCGGGTACAAATTCATTTATTTCATTTTCACGATCAATGATTAAACGAACAGCTACAGACTGGACGCGACCAGCGCTTAAACCTTTTTTTACTTTTTTCCATAGCAATGGACTAATGTTATACCCTACAAGACGATCCAGTATTCTTCTTGCTTGTTGAGCGTCAACTAAATCCATATTAATAGGTCTCGGGTGTTTAAACGATTCTTTAATCGCATCCTTTGTAATTTCATTAAATACAACACGACAATCTGAAGTTATATCAATGGACAAGCTTTGTGCCAAATGCCAAGCAATAGCTTCTCCTTCGCGATCAGGGTCAGCCGCAAGAAAAATCTTTTTTGCCTTTTTAGCAGCTAGCTTTAAATCTTTTAAAATTGGTCCTTTTCCACGAATCGTAATATATTTCGGTTCAAAATTATTTTCTATATTTACACCCATTTGACTTTTTGGTAAATCAATTAAATGTCCCATGGAAGCTTTAACTTTGTATTTTTTACCTAAATATCTTTCAATCGTTTTCGCTTTTGCAGGCGATTCGACGATTACTAAAAATTCCGACATCCATATGTCCTCCTTAGAGGGATTAAAATATCCACTATTATTAACGATATAAACTACTATTGTCAAACATCAATTCAACTATATCTTTATCTATTCTTAGTCAATTAGTCAAGAAAACGTTTTCAAACATAATTATTCAAGGAATAAATGACACTATAAATAAATTAAAATACCTGTTGCACAATGTATAACATTATTGCAATAAATTCAACCTTTTTCCAATGAAATCCTCTAAAACCTCATCATTTTTCATTTTTATGTTCAATATGACACTTTATTGTCTCATTTCGGCTAATATATCTTCACCTGACATAATTAGTTTTGCACCTTGCTGTATCAAATCATTTGTTCCAGCAGAATAAGGGTTAAAAATACTTCCAGGAATAGCAAAAACCTCTCTGCCTTCTTGTACAGCAAAATTCGCTGTTATGAGAGAGCCACTCTTACGTTTCGCCTCAATGATTAATGTCCCTTCACAAAGTCCGCTAATGATTCGATTTCGAGCTGGGAACTGCCATTTTGATGGTCTTGTTTCAGGTGTGTATTCTGAAATGATCAAATGATCCATTTCCATCCGTTTGGCAAGATTTTTGTTTTCTTGAGGGTAAAGGTGGAAATGCCCTCCGGCAATAACTGCAATCGTTTTCCCACCTCTTTCTATCGTCATTTGATGTGCTAAAGCATCAATACCTTTTGCTAATCCACTTACAATGACGATATTTTTTTCTAATAACGGAGGGAGAATATGCTGAATGGCGCTTTTTCCGTACGATGATGCTTGTCTAGAACCGACTATTGCTAATTTCTTGGGCTCATTGAGTAATGAGATATCTCCTTTAACAAATAGACACCAAGGTGGCTGATAAATTTCTTTTAGCATATTGGGATATGATTCGTCAAAATAGGTAATTATTTCTATATCATTTGCTGGATAATGACGAATTTTATCTTGAAAATCATTTTGCGAAAATTGATTTTGATTGGAAGTTAATTGAAAGGAGTCTGTGAAAGATAATTGTGATTTTTTTAGGGGATATTCACTGGTGAGATTCAAAAGTTGGGGGTCTCTTTTTAAGGTTTTATACACATCGGTCCAAGTAATTCTTGGAAAATGACAGAGATAAATAAATTTTTTTCTAAACTCATCCAAAATAAAAAACCTCCTAATAGTTATAATAGTCCCCCTTTAGATAGAGGGACTATATATATTGTTAAAATATTGATTAGTGGGTCTTACATTTATCGTATAAACCTTGTTCTTTAAGAACTCCGATTAATGTTTCGCCCATTACTGATGGTGTATCTGCAACTTTAATACCACATTCATTCATTACGCGGATTTTTTCATCAGCAGTTCCTTTTCCACCAGAAATAATTGCTCCTGCATGGCCCATACGTTTTCCTGGAGGTGCTGTGCGTCCACCAATGAATCCAACAACTGGCTTAGTCATATTTGCTTTAACCCACTCTGCAGCCTCTTCTTCTGCTGTTCCGCCGATTTCACCAATCATGATAACTGCATAAGTTTCTGGGTCTTCGTTAAATGCTTTTAAAACATCAATAAAGTTTGTTCCGTTTACAGGGTCTCCACCAATACCTACTGCTGTAGTTTGGCCGATACCTGCTTGTGTTAATTGGTGAACAGCCTCATATGTTAATGTTCCTGAACGGGATACAACCCCAACATGGCCTTTTGTATGAATGTATCCAGGCATGATTCCGATTTTACACTCATCTGGAGTAATAACTCCAGGACAGTTCGGTCCAACTAAACGTGTTTTTTTACCTTCCATGTAACGTTTCACTTTAACCATATCTAACACAGGAATATGCTCTGTAATACAGATCGCTAAATCTAACTCTGCATCAACAGCCTCTAAAATGGCATCGGCCGCAAATGGTGCAGGAACATAAATAACTGATGCGTTTGCTCCTGTAGCGTCCACAGCTTCTTTAACTGTATTAAATACAGGTACACCCTCTACTTCTGTTCCGCCTTTACCTGGAGAAGTTCCTCCAACGATCTGAGTACCATATTCAAGCATTTGCTTTGTATGGAATAGGGCTGTCGAACCCGTAATACCTTGAACAATGACCTTTGTATCTTTATTTATAAATACGCTCACGTCAATTCTCCTTTCAAAATCCTATTAAACTAATGAAACAATTTTCTGTGCACCGTCTGCCATAGATTCAGCAGCAATAATATTTAGGCCTGATTCACTTAAAATCTTTTTACCTAAATCGACATTCGTTCCCTCTAATCGAACAACTAAAGGAACTGATAAGCCAACTTGCTTCGCTGCTTCAACAACTCCAGTTGCAATAACGTCACATTTCATAATTCCACCAAAGATATTTACAAAAATACCTTTTACGTTTGGATCAGAAAGGATGATTTTGAATGCTTCAGTAACTTTCTCCGCTGTAGCACCGCCCCCAACATCTAGGAAGTTTGCAGGGTCGCCGCCATAATGTTTAACGATATCCATTGTAGCCATCGCCAAACCTGCGCCATTTACCATACATCCAATGTTTCCATCAAGGGAAATGTAGCTTAAATCATATTTTGACGCTTCAATTTCTTTCGCATCTTCTTCATCTAAATCACGATATTCTAAAATATCTTTATGACGGTATAGTGCGTTGGAATCAAAGTTTAACTTTGCATCCAATGCCATTACTTTTCCGTCGCCAGTTACAACTAGTGGATTAATTTCAGCAATTGAACAATCTTTTTCAACAAATGCAGTATATAATCCCATCATGAACTTCACTGCTTGTCCAATTAGTTCTTTAGGAATATTGATATTAAATGCAATTCGTCTTGCTTGGTATGCAGATAGCCCAACAACTGGATCAATTACTTCTTTGAAGATTTTTTCAGGAGTCGCTTCAGCCACTTCTTCAATTTCTGTTCCGCCTTCTTCAGATGCCATTAAAACGACACGGGAAGTTGCACGGTCAAGAACTAAACCTACATAGTACTCTTTCTTAATATCGCAGCCTTCTTCGATAAGTAAGCGTTTTACTTCTTTTCCTTCAGGACCAGTTTGATGTGTAACAAGTGTTTTACCTAAAATTTCACTTGCATATGTACGAACATCATCAAGATTTTTAGCAACTTTAACACCGCCAGCTTTACCTCGACCACCAGCATGGATTTGCGCTTTTACCACGCAAATTTGCGTGCCAAGTTCTTTTGCAGCTTCTACAGCTTCATCAACTGTAAATGCTACTTTTCCGTTTGGAACTAGTACCCCGTAACTCTTGAGGATTTCTTTCCCTTGATACTCATGGATATTCATTACCCATCCTCCTATCATACTGATCAAAAAAAAATCTTGCGTTTTAATTTTATTAAATGACACATACCTTGTCTACCATAAAGAGTAAAAAATTATCTTTCTTTTAAATTTTTATATCTTTATTTTTTACTTTTCATGAGTATTTCTGGCCTTTCTATTAGTAGGATAACCACTTTTATTTTTCTAATAAAACAAATTTAAAAACAAGTTTATCTCTAATCTTTCATTTTATTAGATATTTGGTCAGCTCGATAAATAAATGCAAATACCTCAGCCACTACTTTGTATAATTCTTCTGGAATCGATTGATTTATCTCTAATTGAGATAATAATTGAACGAGTGAAGGATCTTCCTGAATCGGAATCCCACTTTCTTTTGCTTTCTCAATAATCGTATCTGCTACTAAACCTTTACCTTTTGCAATAACGATAGGAGCTTCTTGTAAGTTGGCTTCATATCCTAAAGCAATCGCTTCTTTTCGTTGATTATCCATCATACTTTAATATCAACTCCTGTATAGGATTGATTTTGATAGGTAATTGGAAGCTTTGAGTGACTTCTTTTATTAAACTGTTTATCATTGATATCTTCAAATTCCAAGGATGAAAGATTGTAGCTCATTTTCTTTAAATTTTCTTTTAACATCGCTTGAAACGACTTTAATTCCTTCAATAATTGATGATTTTCATTCAATACTTTTATACTGATAATTCTATTTTGTATACGCAAATCCACCATCGTTTCCTTTAAAGTTTCTAATTCCAAGTAGAAAATGACTCTACAAAAATTGGGATCTATCTTGCCATCTTCATTTTTACGTCCACTCCATTGAAGAGTGAGATCAGTCGTACGATTCCATAATGGAAATGGAATTTGCATAATAAATTGTTGAACCGGTCCCATATCTTTTGAAAGTAATTGCATACCTGTAATTCGTTGTAGCAGTTGTTCAGCTGGCTCTTTTTGTGATATATCTGATTTTTCACTTAAGTATTGAATAAGCAATCCCTTTAAATTGTCTTGTCTTATTGATTCATTTTCTTGTCCATTTAAAAAGGTAAAGACATCTTTTTCGTATTGAAAACCTAGTGATTCGATCAACTTCTTCAAAAGTGGATGGAACGTTTTTTCATCTCCTAAGAAAGTCGACTGGAAATTTATTTGTGGAGTTTCTTCATTTGAAATAAGTGTTGTAAGAACTTCTTTTAGTGAACTTGAAACAGAAGTAATTTGATTTTCCTCTTGTAGTCCATTTAATACCGATTGCATGATTTCTGTTATCTTTTCTTTTCCATTCATAGATATCAAAGCGTGATAAATATCCTTTGTTACCGGATAACCTTGTTTAATCATCCAATTTATCGTATTTAGTTCCTCTAAAGGTTGTGTACTATTTTTAATCCAATTAGCTGCATTTTGAACTAGTTCTTTCGATATTGGTAATTGTTCTTTTAAAAAATATTTCACGACTTCCACATTTTCTTTGGATGAAGAGAGGCTAAATGCTTTAAAAACCGTTTCTAAGCCCTCTTGGCGGCTCAAAGACAAGGAATTATTATCTAGTAGCTTCAATTCGACTGTACCTTCACTTGGTTGAACCTGAAGCCAATAGTGGCGACCCACTTCTAAAGGGACATCTAGCTGGGCAATCATTCGTTGGTTTCCAATTTGCACCTCAGCAGTCTGATTTGGAAATAACTTAAGAATTTTCCCATTAAAAACTTGTCCAGCTCTTAATGGTGTAGCGTCGGGACGTTTATTATCCAATTGAAAAACAGAGGAAATAATTGAAGAAACGATGGTAATCACCTTCTTTATTTTGCGAAATAATCTTTTATCGGAGCGAAGCTTTTTCTATGAATGGGTGTTATCCCATGTTTTTGAATCGCATCTATGTGTTCTTTTGTTCCATATCCCATATTTTGCTCAAAACCATACATTGGATAAAGCATCGAATATTCTTTCATCATTTTGTCTCTTGTCACTTTAGCAATAATGGAGGCTGCTGCGATCGATATGCTTTTTGCATCCCCTTTAATAATAGATTCTGTTAAATAAGGGGTTTCTAGTTTCATGGCATCGATAAGTAGTACTTCTGGTTTTTTAGAAAGGGAGTACACAGCCAAATTCATCGCTTTTTTTGTTGCCTCATAAATATTAATCTCGTCGATTACGTCTTGCTCGATCAAACCTATTCCAATCGCAATCGCTTTCTCTTGAATAATATTAAAATATTCCTCTCTTTTTTTCTCGGTTAATTTCTTAGAATCATCTATCCCAGATAAATAAAAATCTTTCGGCAGAATGACAGCTGCAGCCACAACAGGTCCCGCTAATGGACCGCGCCCAACTTCATCAACGCCAGCGACCCATTGATAACCACTAGAAATATATTTATTCTCAAATACTGTCATTTCCTCAAATTTCTCTTTTGATTTTTTCTCCAACTCTATTTTCTTTTGCCATCGTAAAAGTAATTGCTGTACCCCTTTTCGTTCATCATTTACAAAATCCTTTATGAGTGGATGATTACGATCATCTATCTTTTTAAGTATTTGTTCAACTTCCCTTAACGTTTTATTTCCCATTTGCTTCTCCTATTTACTAATTTCTATTATTTTTATCGGCAATAACTGAAAAAAATAAAGACCCTCCGAATGGTGGGCCTTTATTATAATATCAGAATTTATATCATTGTACTTCGAAAGTTGTCCAGCTCTAGGCGCCATCGGTTCGAGGTCAAATGTGTTCTCCACGCCAAAAGTCAAAGAATGTCTCTCCGTGCGGAGAAGCATTTGCTTGTTGCCGTTAAGCGGTCGCCTTGCGCTTTTCTTTATTCCTCGTCTAAAACAATGACATCATTGGGACTTTCAAGAGAAATTCGTCCAAATTTTTCAGACCTAATTTCTCTAATAACTAATTCTGAAACCTTATCATAATCGACCATACCACCGCCAGCTAAACAACCTCGGAGTTTTCCAATATGATCGTACATTTCAACTAAATCCTCAGGAATCTCACGGAGTTTAAAGCGTTCTTCTAATCGATTGGGGTAACGATTTTCTAACATCTTTAAGGAGTAAACAGCTAATTGCTCCAAGTTTAGAATCGTATCCTTGATTGCTCCTGTCACAGCAAGTTTTAATCCTACCTCTTGGTCCTCAAATTTTGGCCAAAGAATACCTGGTGTATCAAGTAATTCAAGTTCTTTCCCAACTTTTATCCATTGTTGTGCTTTCGTTACTCCTGGAGTGTTGCCAGTTTTCGCAATATTTTTTTTCGCTAAACGATTAATTAAAGTAGATTTCCCAACATTTGGAATACCAACAATCATCGCACGAATTGCTCTAGGCTGTTTTACCCCTTTTGCCCTTAAACGATCAAATTTCTCCTTTAGTAAATCATGAGCAGCAGAAACGATTTGTTTCATACCCTCACCTTCATGGGAGTTAATAGGTAGCGCCATTATACCTTTATCTGAAAAGTAAGCAACCCACTCTTTTGTAATTGCAGGATCTGCCATATCTGCTTTGTTTAATAAAACTAATCTTGGCTTATGCTGGGTAATTTCATCAATCATTGGATTTCTAGATGATAACGGTATACGTGCATCTAATAATTCCATGATCAAGTCTACAAGCTTTAGTTTTTCTGTGACTTCTCTACGAGCTTTGGCCATATGACCTGGAAACCATTGAATCGTCAAGATAGTCACCTCCTAATGTTATCTATTTACAAAATGAAAATCTTCTAGTGGCCAATACACAATACTCGTTTTTCCTAATACCTTTTCCATTGGGATTGTCCCAATATGACGACTATCTTTACTAAAGCGACGGTTATCACCCATTACAAATAGATGCCCTTTTGGTACCGTTTTCCGACCGATTTTTTCTTCAAGAGTAAATGGATCTGTTAATGGTCCATCTATCACTTGTTTCTTATATTCATCCAAGTACGGTTCTTTATAGGCCTTACCATTTATGTATAGTGTATCATCTTTATACTCAACATGATCACCAGGCAGACCGATTATTCGTTTTATGTAATCTTTCTTTTCAGGTGCATGGAAAACAATGATATCAAATCGTTTAGGATCTCCAATTTTGTAATTTAATTTGTTCACAATCATTCTATCTTGATCATGAAGAGTTGGCATCATGGATAATCCATCAACTACTATCGGAGCAAAAAAGAAGTAACGTATGATTGCTGCAAGTGCCACAGCAATAACTAATGCTTTTGTCCATTCCCATATTTCACTTTTTTTCTTGGTCATTTTTTCCCCACCATTCTAAGATTAATTGACATATACTTATTTTACAAAACAATCGGAACATTAAACGCGATGGGAGCAATTTTTTTGGAAAATGTTATAAACTAAAAAAAAGGCTTGTTAAACAAGCCCTTTCTTTGGTCATTATCGAATTTCTTTAATACGAGCTTTTTTACCACGAAGATTACGTAGATAGTATAGTTTCGCACGGCGAACTTTACCACGACGGATAACTTCTAGCTTCGCGATTTTTGGTGTGTGTACAGGGAATGTACGCTCAACGCCTACACCGTAAGAAACCTTACGTACTGTGAAAGTTTCGCTGATACCACCACCACGACGCTTAATCACTACACCTTCAAATAACTGAATACGCTCACGAGTTCCCTCGATAACTTTAACGTGTACACGTACAGTATCACCAGGACGGAAAGCAGGAAGATCAGTGCGAAGTTGTTCTTGAGTGATTTCTTTAATTAATTGTTGCATCGTTTTCAACTCCTTCCAACAGATGCTCTTACAATTCTCAATACTTGTAGCGGAACATCTTAATACCGACCAGGCTATTAGTAGCCTAAGTCACAAATAGTATCTTATCATAAGAGGTCATGCTTTTCAATATTTTATTTAAGCTCATTACGAATTTCTTCTAACCATTTTTCCTGTTCTTTTGTAAGTTGAATCATATCAAGAAGATCTGGTCTTCGCGAAAGTGTTCTGCGTAATGATTCTTTTGCTCTCCATTCATCAATATGCTTATGATTTCCTGAAAGCAAAACTTCAGGTACTTTCATTCCTCGGAAATCTGCAGGTCTTGTATATTGTGGATGCTCTAATAGCCCTGTACTAAAGGAATCCTTTTGATGTGATTCCTCGTTTCCAAGCACCTCTGGTAATAAACGAACCACACTATCAATGACAACCATGGCACCGAGTTCCCCACCTGTTAATACATAATCACCAATCGATATTTCGTCAGTAACCAAATTTGCTCTTATTCTTTCATCGTATCCTTCATAGTGACCACATATAAAAATAAGATGTTCTTCATTTGCTAGTTCTTCTGCTTTTTTTTGAGTAAAGCGTTCCCCTTGTGGACATAACAGGATCACTCTACTATGCTTTTCCTTGTTGTTAAGTGCTTGGACTGCATCAAAAATCGGCTGAGGTTTTAAAACCATCCCCGCTCCTCCACCATAAGGATAATCATCAACAGTAAAATGTTTATTGTCGGCAAAGTCTCGGAAATTTACTACATTATACTGAACAGCTTTTTTCTCATATGCTTTCTTTAATATCGAATGTCCAAACACACCTTTAAACATCTCGGGAAAAAGAGTTAATACATCCACCTTCATCATGATAATAGACCTTCCATTGGTTCAATCAATACTTTTTTATTCTTCACATCAATTTGTTTTACTACTTGTTCAATATAAGGAATAAGTACCTCTTTACCACCTTTTCCTTTAATAACCCAAACATCATTTGCACCAGGAGTTAATATTTCTTTAATTTTCCCAATTTCTTCGCCTGTCATTGTAAAAACTTCACAACCGATAATTTCGTGGAAGTAATATTCATTTTCTTCAAGTGGAGTTAATTGACTTTCAGGAATTTTTAACATTCCACCTTTAAATTTTTCTACCAAATTAATATTTTGCAATCCTTCAAATGTCAACAATTCAAAATTTTTATGAGTTCGATGACTTGCTATTGTAAGCGAGGTAGGTTCCTTTTTTTCATCCATAAATAAAAATAATTGATTGCCTACTTTAAATCGTTCTTGTACAAAATCCGTCTTTGAAATAATACGGACTTCTCCTTGTATTCCATGTGTATTAACTATTTTCCCTACGTTATACCAATTTCCCATCTATTCATCACCTCTAGCGCATTTCTTGAATAATCCCGTCTAAAACAATAATTTCTGAACGGTTCCATTTTTCTTCCCAATGATCACCTACCTCAACTTCAACAATTGCCTGTACTTCCCTTTCTTTTATTTCACTACCTAAAGGAAGTAAGTGAAGTTGTTCAATTTGAAAAGTAAGGAGATTTATTTTATTAAGACGTTCTTGAATTTCATTTTCAAAATGTTTACGAACATTTATCGGAGGTAATTTACTGTTTTTCTCCAATTTTTTCTGTTCAAACTGAAGCTGCTCACATTCTTTTTTAATTTGAAAAATGTTTGCTTCAAATTTTTCGAGGAGTTCTTTTTTACTTTTCTCCGTTAGCACTTGTTTTACCACAACAGTTTGAAGAATTTTCATAAAGACGCCTGCTTTCAAGTAATCTTTCATTAATTTTTAGTATGTAAAAAAAGGAGGGTTTCCCCTCCTTTTAATGGTTTAATCTCTTACTCATTAATCTCTAAATAGATTTTCTTTTTTTGTGAAGTTCCTGCCGCATAGACAACAGTTCGTATCGCTTTTGCAACACGCCCTTGCTTTCCAATTACTTTTCCCATGTCATTCTTGTTGACAGAAAGCTGGTAGGTTACGCGATAATCCTCTTCTACGACATTCACATGAACATCTTCTGGATGATCTACAAGGGGCTTAACAATCGTCTCAATTAACTGTTTCATAATCTACGGCTTCTTTCAATTTATTTAGAGTACTTTGCATTATGGAATTTTTCCATGATGCCTTGCTTAGAGAAAAGGTTACGAACTGTATCAGATGGTTTTGCACCATCTTGTAACCATTTTAATGCTAAGTCTTCGTTAATTTGCACTGCAGCTGGTTGAGCTACTGGATTGTAAGTTCCAACTACTTCAATGTAACGTCCGTCACGAGGAGAACGAGAATCTGCAACAACAATACGATAGAAAGGAGATTTTTTTGCTCCCATACGTTTTAAACGAATTTTAACTGCCATTTTAATAAGCACCTCCGAATAGTTTCACACAAGATAGAATAATAACAGAAATATAAATGGTTTGTAAAGTCTTTTTTCTTTACATCCATATTTTTCACTTAAATTATCTAGCACAAGCGGCTAGAACGGTTTAAAAGGTAATTTAAAGCCACCTTTTTTCTTACCTTTTTGTTGCATGCTTGTCATTTGCTTCATCATTTTTTTCATGTCTTCGAATTGTTTTAGTAAGCGATTGATTTCTGTTACGGAACGACCACTTCCTTTAGCAATTCTCTTTTTACGATTTCCATTAATGATTTCCGGCTGATTTTTTTCAGCTTTTGTCATGGAACGAATAATGGCTTCGACATGCGCAATTTGCTTTTCATCTACTTGAACATTATTAAGCCCTTTAATTTTATTAGCACCTGGCATCATTTTCAATATTTCATCTAATGGACCAAGTTTACGAACTTGACCTAATTGGTCAAGAAAATCGTCAAGCGTAAAAGACATTGTTCGCATTTTTTGCTCAAGTTCTTTCGCTTTTTCTTCATCCACAGACGCCTGTGCCTTTTCGATTAAAGTTAAGACATCTCCCATACCAAGAATACGGGAAGCCATACGTTCAGGATGAAACGGCTCAATTGCGTCCATTTTTTCACCTAAACCGACAAATTTAATTGGTGTGTTCGTCACTGCACGAATGGACAATGCTGCTCCACCGCGTGTATCTCCATCCAACTTTGTTAATACAACTCCAGTAAGTCCAAGCTGATCATTGAAACTTTGTGCGACATTGACGGCATCTTGACCTGTCATTGCATCAACAACTAAGAAAATCTCATCTGGCTTAGTCAATTCTTTAATGTTTTTTAATTCGTCCATTAAATTTTCATCGACATGCAGACGCCCAGCTGTATCAATTAAGACATAGTCATTATGGTCTTCCTTTGCCTTTATGATTGCTTGTTTAGCAATTTCAACTGGACTAACTTGATCTCCTAAAGAGAATACTGGCATATTTAGTTGTTTTCCAAGCGTTTCAAGCTGCTTAATGGCAGCAGGACGATAAATATCTGCAGCAACAAGTAATGGACTGCGGTTATATTTTTTACGAAGCAAGTTTGCTAATTTACCAGTTGTAGTTGTTTTACCAGCACCTTGTAAACCAACCATCATTATGACGGTTGGTGGTCTGTGTGAGGCTGCAATCTTACTTTGCTCCCCACCCATTAGTTCAGTTAATTCTTCTTGAACTACCTTTATGATTTGCTGCCCTGGTGTTAAGCTTTTAAGTACTTCTTGACCAACCGCTCTTTCACTTACCTTTTTGACAAAGTCTTTCACTACTTTGAAATTAACGTCGGCCTCAAGTAAGGCTAGACGTACATCACGCATCATTTCCTTAACATCAGCTTCCGTAACTTTGCCTTTACCGCGGATTTTTTGGAGTGTATTTTGCAGACGGTCGGCTAAACCTTCAAATGCCATATATGCCGCCTCCTAGTCTAATTTCTCGAGTTCTGCAACTGCCTCAGCAATAGTCGTTTTGAAAAGGTTTTCCTCTTCTAATAATTCTTTTAACTTATGAATTAATTTGCTTCTCTCTTGAAATTTATGAAATAACAATAGCTTTTCTTCATACTCTTCTAGCATTGTTTCAGTACGCTTAATGTTATCGTAAACTGCTTGACGACTAACATTATACTCTTCCGCAATTTCTCCTAATGAGTAGTCATCTAGATAGTAGAGAGACATATAACTTTGCTGCTTCGGTGTTAACAACGAATGATAAAAATCATATAAATAATTCATTCTTGTTGTTTTTTCAAGCATGCCTAGCCCCTCCTTGTTAAGTGAAAAGCCTTTACAAATGTAAGTTTACACAGATTTTAAAATGGTGTCAAGGAAATTACTTTACACTACAAAAGCGGAAGCGCCTTGATCAGCCCTGACAAGCATAAGACGCTCTAGGAAAGAAGGTTTTCTTTACCTTTATTCCTGGAGGGGCTTATGACCTCGAGGTCGACAAAAACGCAACGTCCTGTCGCATAGTCGACACTAGTACTTCCTGTACGTCGGGGCTAGGCGCTGGATTACACTATTTAACCTATTCAGCCACTTCATTATCAATTAGTTCTGAAAATAATCCATATACATATTTCTCGGCATCAAATTCTTGGAGATCATCCATTTTTTCCCCGAGGCCTACTAGTTTAACAGGTATTTTTAGCTCATTTCGAATGGCTAAAACGATACCACCTTTTGCCGTACCATCTAGTTTAGATAGGACAATCCCTGAAACATTTGTTGCTTCTTTAAATGTTTTTGCTTGGATTAATGCATTTTGACCAGTTGTGGCATCTAACACAAGTAAAACCTCATGTGGTGCCCCAGGTACTTCTCTTTCTATCACTCGTTTTACTTTTTCAAGCTCTTTCATTAGGTTTACTTTATTTTGTAGACGACCTGCTGTGTCGCAAAGTAAAATATCAGCTTGACGTGCTTTAGCTGATTGAATCGCATCGAACATGACAGCAGCTGGGTCAGAGCCAGCTTCTTGTTTAATTACTTCAACGCCAACTCTTTCTCCCCAAACCTCCAGTTGTTCAATCGCACCTGCTCTAAATGTATCACCTGCGGCCAAAAGAACCGTTTTACCTTCGGTTTTATATTTATGAGCCAGTTTCCCTATTGTTGTTGTTTTACCAACACCATTAACCCCAACAAATAGGATGACCGTAAGAGTATTTTCTTGGATATTAATTTCAGTTGAAGATTGGTCTGCATCTTTGTAAATATCAACTAATTTCTCCGAAATTACACTTTGAACGTCTTTTGAGTCTTGAATATTTCTCCTCTTCACTTCCATTTTCAACTCATCGATCAATTGCATAACCGTTTCAAATCCAACGTCTGCCTGAATTAGAATTTCCTCAAGTTCTTCAAAAAAATCTTCATCTACTTTTCGATAGCGTGCAACTAGATCGTTTACCTTACTAGAAAAATTGTCCCGTGTCTTCGTCAATCCCTCTTTAAACTTTTCCGTCACCGCATCTGTCTGCTTCGTAATCTTTTCCTTCAACTTCTTAAAAAAACTCATCCTATCACATCCTTAAAATTCACTTTAACACATTAACGTACTGGGGGTCAGTCCCCCGACGATTTAACGCGCTAATGTGCTGGGGGACTGACCCCCAGCGCTTTAACGCGGTGAAGCTATTGAACTAGTTCTTTTGAGTCTTCTAGGCGGACGGAGACTAGTTTGGAGACGCCTGATTCCTGCATGGTTACACCGTATAGGACGTCTGCACCTTCCATTGTTCCTTTTCGATGGGTGATGACAATGAATTGGTTTTCGACGCTATATCTTTTTAAATACTGGCTAAATCGAAAAACATTCGCATCATCAAGTGCCGCCTCAACTTCATCAAGCACGCAAAATGGTACTGGACGGACCTTCAAGATAGCAAATAGAAGTGCAATTGCTGTTAGAGCTCTTTCTCCTCCAGACAATAATCCAAGATTTTGCAGTTTTTTCCCTGGTGGTTGTGCAACAATTTCCACTCCTGTGTTCAATAAATCTTCAGGGTTTGTCAGCTTTAAATCCGCACGCCCTCCCCCAAAGAGAGCTTGAAAAACGGGTTCGAAATGAGTTTTGATCCCAGAAAACGTCTGCGAAAAACGCTTTTTCATTTCCTCATCCATCTCGTCAATCACCTGAAATAACGTATCCTTCGCTTCATGTAAATCTGTTTTTTGTTCCAACAAAAATTCATAACGTTCGGAAACTCTTTCATATTCTTCAATGGCACCTAAATTAACCGTCCCTAATTCTTCAATAGCTAGCTTGATTAATTTCACTTTTTTACGAGCTTCTACCATTGGTATTTCCAATGAAAATTGTTCTTTTGCCCCTTCAAATGATAGTAAATATTCTTCTCTTAAATGGGATAGCTTGTTCTCTAACTCCACATCGAGTCGATTTAGCTTAACTTCCTCGTCTTTTATTGCTTCAACCAGTCCTTTGTACTGACGTTTTAGTTCTTTCGCTTCTAATTCAGTATCTTCTAACAAACTACTTAGTTTCAACCGTTCTTCTCTTCTAGTGGAAATCAACTTTATTGTCTCATTTTTATCTTGGAGCTTTTTCTTCGCAGCTATTTCTAGTTGAGCTTCACCTGAGTGGCTATTGTTCATATCCGAATTTAAAATCGATAAATCCTCTTCGAAGGAAAGGAGCAATTCTTCATTTTCGCTTAGTTGTGTCTCACTGTATAGCAATCTTTCTTTTGTATGTGTGAGTTGCTCCTTCTTCGCAGCAATTGCAACCTTCAACTCACTTATCTCTTCATTTAATATTTCTTTTGAGCTTTTTTCAGTCGTTCGCTGTGTATTTAATTGCTGCAATTGTTGATCCATCTGAGTGATGTCGTTTGCAATTTCAACCAAATTCGAATGTAATAGTTCCTTTCGATTGATTAAAGATTCTTTCTCCTCAGAAAATTGCTTCATTTCAATATCATATAAGGAAAGACGCTCATTAATATTCTTTTCCTCAACTTCGATTTCTCGCAGATTCCCTTTTAACGATTGTTCTTTTAAACGTAATTGTTCGCCATTTTTCCTTAAAACTTCCAAACGTCCTTCTTGTATTTCAATATCTAGTTTAAATTTTTTCACAAGATCTTCAAGCTTTGAGGTTTTATCCTCCATATCGAATAGCTTTTTCTTTAATTCTTCAAGTTCTCCTTTACGCGATAATAAAGAAGATGTTTTTTGTTTTGATGCCCCTCCGGTCATTGATCCACCAGGGTTCACGATATCACCCTCTAACGTAACTAAACGTGAGCGATATTGAAGAATTTTTGCAATTTCATTTGCGCCTTTTAAATCTTTCGTAATAATTACATTTCCTAATAAATTTAAAACGATTTCTTTATATGGTGAATCAAACTGAATTAAGTCCGAAGCTGTTCCTATATATGAGGAATGTCCTTGGATCATTTGGAGCTGAGTGGCAGAGAGAGATTTTCCTTTTAAAATATTCATTGGCAAGAAGGTTGCACGGCCAAAAGCATTTTGCTTCAAATATTGAATGGCTAATCTACCACTTTCTTCATTTTCAACAACAATATGTTGCATTGCCCCACCTAAGGCAGTCTCGATTGCTAATTCATATTCTTTCGGAACGTTGATTAACTCTGCAATCGCACCTTTAATCCCATTTAATTTAGTTCCCCTTGCCTTCAATACTTCTTTAACTCCTTGAAAAAATCCAGAAAAGTCTTCTTCCATTTCTTCAAGCATCTCCTTACGGGATTTAGCTTGCTGGAGGAATTGATAGGCCTGATACAAGGTTTTCTCTTGACTTTGATAATTGTTTTTTAATGAGTCAAGTTTCTTTTGACTTTCTCGAAACATATAAACTTGTTCTTCGATTTCATTTTGGATGATACTTATAGATGATTGTAAATCAAGTTTTTTATCAAATATTAATTTTCGCTCCGAAAGATATTTACCGTTTTCATCTTCAAGTTTTAAAGCTCTTTTTCCTTGCTGTTCAAGTTGTTGATCAATATATTTTGTTTCATTATTACAATTTGCTTGTTCATTTAATTTATCGATGTATTCACTCTTTAACGATTCAATTTTCTCATCAATATTCTCGCTAAATAACAGAGATTGTTCTCTTTTTTCATTTAACTTTTCCTGAATTTGTTTAGCTTCCTTCTCAAGTGTAAGGAAAATAGATTCCTGCTCACTTTTTTGCACACGGATAGTCTGAATTTTTTCTGAAAACTCTTTAATATTTTTTTCAAGTTGTTCTCTATTTTGAGTAGAATTTTTTTTCCGTTCCTTTAGAACTTCTTTCCTACCTTCCAATTTTTCAAGTTCTTCGCTCGTATGAAGCAATACATTTTGCAAGTCAGAGATTGATTCATCTAATGCGGTAATATGATCCCGCAATTCTTCAATTGTTGCTTCTTTTTTCTGCAAATCCGCTGATAGTTTAATATCATCGTCCTTATGCTGCTCAAATTGTTTCGAAATACTTTCCCAATTTCGATGAAGTTCCTCGATGTCATAAACAGTTAATGCCACTTCATATTTTTCTAATTCCACTTTTTTTTCTGAAAAATCCTTGGCAATTGAAGCCTGAAACTTCAGAGGTTCCACCTGAACTTCTAATTCATGTAAAATATCATTTACACGGTTTAAGTTCTCTTGTGTCTCTGTTAATTTACCTTCTGCTTTTTTCTTTCTAGTTTTATATTTCAAAACACCAGCAGCTTCTTCAAAGATTGTTCGACGTTCTTCCGCTTTACTATTCAATATTTCTTCTACTCTACCCTGGCTTATGATTGAAAAAGCTTCGCGACCCAATCCTGAGTCCATAAATAAATCAACAATGTCTTTAAGACGGCTAGACTGCCTGTTAATTAAGTATTCACTGTCACCTGAGCGATAAACTCGTCTAGTCACACTAACTTCACTGTAATCGATCGGTAAAAAATGGTCTTCGTTATCTAGTGTTAAGGTTACTTCTGCAAAATTTAATGATTTCCTCGAATCACTACCTGCAAAAATAATGTCTTCCATTTTTCCACCACGTAATGATTTAGCTGACTGTTCACCTAATACCCACCGAATCGCATCAGTAATGTTACTCTTCCCGCTTCCATTTGGACCGACAACCGCGGTTACACCTGGAACGAATTCCACAACACTTCGCTCTGCGAATGATTTAAACCCGACGACCTCCAATCGTTTTAAAAACATCTGCTCCCTCCTTCCTTAATGTTTTTCTATCTCTTTTAATTTAAGCAAAGCTTTTTGAGCGGCATGCTGTTCGGCTTCTTTTTTTGATCTCCCAGTACCTACACCTAGCTCTTTTCCATTTAACGCAACTAAAGACACAAACTCACGGCTATGAGCTGGTCCTATTTCTTGGAGAATTTTGTACTCCAATGTACCTATACCATCTCTTTGGACAAGTTCTTGCAATTGACTTTTAAAATCCATCACATGAGAAAAAGCACCAGCATTTATTTTTGGATAGACGTTTTTTTCTAAAAATTCAATGACTGTTTCAATCCCCTGATCTAAATAAAGTGCACCAATAAATGCTTCAAAAACATCTGCTAATAATGCAGGACGTTCCCTTCCACCCGTCATTTCTTCCCCTTTTCCTAGAAGGATTAATTGACCAAAAGAACGTTCATTTGCAAAGGCGACTAGAGAAGGTTCACATACAATGGCAGCTCTTAATTTTGTTAACTCACCTTCACTCATCATTGGATACTTTTTATATAAGAATTGAGAAACAGTTAGTTCTAATACGGCGTCACCCAAAAATTCGAGCCTTTCGTTATCTTCAAATGGCTTTTTGCGATGCTCATTCACATAAGATGAATGAGTAAAAGCTTGTTTAAGTAATTTATCATCAGCAAATTGAATCCCTATTTGTGTTTGAAATTGTTTAAATAGTTGATCTTTTGCGCGATTGTACTGAATTTCCTTGCTATTCTTGCGCATCTTACTTCCACCTTACTTTCTAATTCCTTAGTTCAATAGAAATAAAGCTCCGTTTTCGAAAACGGAGCCTTTCAAACCTAACGATTACAATTTGCCTTGTATGTAATTCACAGCGTCACCGACTGTAGCAATTTTTTCAGCATCATCGTCAGAAATTTCCATATCGAACTCATCTTCTAATTCCATTACAAGTTCAACAACATCAAGGGAATCTGCACCAAGGTCTTCTTTGAAAGAAGCTTCAAGTTTCACTTGAGACTCTTCAACACCTAAACGGTCAACAATCACCTTTGTAACACGCTCTAATACCTCTGCCATGCTTGTTCACCTCCCCTCAAGCCATTATAGTAGATTTCTAATAAAGAATAAAGTCTACTATAAAAATTATGTAACAAAACTTAGTATCACATAACCATACCACCATCAACATGAAGCGTTTGGCCAGTCATATAGGCACTGTCGTCCGATGCAAGGAAGGCTGCCACTTTTGCAATATCTTTCGGTTCGCCAAAACGAGCAAGTGGAATGACTTTCAGCATTTCATTTTTTACTTCTTCGGTAAGTTTATCTGTCATATCCGTTGTAATAAAACCAGGGGCAATAGCATTTGCTGTAATGTTTCGTGCCGCTAATTCCTTGGCAGTTGTTTTCGTTAGACCAATCACCCCAGCTTTGGCAGCAACATAGTTAGCTTGCCCAGGATTCCCACTAACTCCTACTATTGAAGCGACATTAATAATTCGGCCGTTTCTTTGCTTCATCATTTGACGCGTTACTGCTTTCGTACAGAGGAAAACTCCTTTAAGATTGATATTAATAACATCATCCCACTCTTCCTCTTTCATACGCATTAACAAATTATCTCTTGTAATACCAGCATTATTAACAAGAATATCCAGTTTACCAAAACGTTCAACCGTTTCTTTCACCATGTTTGTTACTGCATCTGGATTGGAAACATCACATTGGACAGCAAATGAGTCTTGTCCCAATTCTTTAATACTATCAACCACTTCATTTGCTTTTGCTTCACTTCCAGAATAATTTACTGCAATATTGGCTCCTTGTCTTGCTAATTCTAACGCTATTTCTCTGCCAATTCCGCGTGATGCTCCAGTGACCAAAGCCACTTTTCCTATTAGGTTCATTGAGCTTCCTCCTTTAATGCTTCGACCGTTGCTTGACAGCTTTCCATGTCAGATACTGCATATGTTTTGACAGAACGATCAATTTTCTTTACTAATCCGGATAATACTTTTCCTGGTCCAATCTCAATAAAAGTGTCTACCCCTAAATCAAGCATTTTACGGATTGAATCTTCCCATAAAACGGGAGAATACAATTGTTCAACGAGTTTTTCTTTTATCATAGTAGCATCAGTAATCGGTTCAGCCATTACATTAGCGATGACAGGAATTTTAGCATCTACAATACTTATACTATTTAATACTTCCTCAAACTTTTCTGCAGCGGGCTGCATGAGTGAAGAATGGAACGGTCCGCTTACATCAAGTGGTAAAGCGCGTTTTGCACCAGCTTCCTTTGCTTTTTCAGAAGCAAGCTCTACCCCTTTACGTGATCCTGAAATAACGATTTGACCGGGACAATTTAAATTGGCTAACTGAACAGGATGCCCTTCATCCGTAATTTTAGTCGTAACCTCCGTTAATGGCTCACGATCAAGCCCGAGGATGGCAGCCATTGTTCCTTCACCATTAGGAACAGCCTCTTCCATTAATTCACCTCGTTTACGAACAGCATATACACCTTCTTCAAAAGAGATCGAACCTGAAGCCACTAGAGCCGAATACTCGCCTAGGCTATGACCCGCAACATAATCAGCATGTATATGAAAATCACTAAAATATTCTAAAATAGCCATACATGTCGTTAGTAATGCAGGTTGAGCATTTGTAGTTAATGTTAACTCTTCCTGTGGACCTTCAAAAATTAATGAAGACAATGATGTTTGTAATGTTTCATCAGCCTTCTTAAAAAAAGAAGCAACTTTTTCGTTTTCATCCGCTAGATTTTTTCCCATTCCGACCGTTTGGGACCCTTGTCCTGGAAAAATAAACGCAATTTTCCCCATCAAAACACTCCTCACTAACTATATAATTTATTTTTCAATGGCTTTTTTAATTAAAGGTGTTACATCTTGGTCAACCATTTCTTTTGCTTGACGTATAGCACTAAATATCGCTTGCGCATCTGAAGACCCGTGTGCCTTAATAACGGGAGCCTTTAAACCAAATAGACCCGCTCCACCATACTCCGAATAATCCATTTTATTTTTTAGGAGTACTAAATCAGGTTTTAAAACAGCAGCGGCAAGCTTACTTTTTAAACTGCTAGTTAAAGCACCTTTTAACATTTTAAATACGGACATTGCTGTACCTTCAATTGTTTTTAGCACCATATTACCAGTGAAACCATCTGTAACAACAACATCTGCAACACCGTTTAATAAATCACGCGCCTCCACATTTCCAATAAAATGAATTGGTGCTGTATTTAATATTTCAAAGGACTGTTTTGTTAAATCATTTCCCTTTTTTTCTTCTGTTCCAATATTCAATAAACCAACACGTGGTTGTTTGATTCCACGAACTTTTTCACTATAAATCGATCCCATTATCGCGTACTGTAAAAGATGTTCTGGTTTCGTATCGACATTTGCACCTACATCTAGTAATAAGAAACCTTCACCACCAATTGTAGGTAAGGTTGGTGTTAAAGCTGGGCGTTCAATTCCTTCTATTCGCCCTACTACAAATAGCCCTGCAGCCATTAAAGCACCCGTATTTCCTGCTGAAATACACGCATCAGCCTTACCGTCACTAACTAATTGGGCAGCAAGAACCATGGAAGCATTTTTCTTTCTTCTTACCGCTCGAACAGGCTCATCCGTCCCTAAAATCACTTCTTCTGTATGTAAGATTTCAATTCTATCTTTATTAGTTAAAAATGGATTTATTTTCGCTTCGTCCCCTACTAAAGTAATATGTAGGTTTTGATAATGTTGAATCGCTTTCATCGCGCCTAAAACGATTTCCTTTGGGGCATTGTCTCCACCCATTGCATCAATGGCGAGTTTCATTTTGTCTCATCCTTTTAGTTGTTTTTCGAACGATACATCGCAAATTCACCTGTAAATACAAGCTCATTATTTACATAACTGTTTACTTCAACAATCGTTCTTCCATTTTTTTCATCTATATTAGCCACTTTTGCTTTTGCAATCACACGTTCATTTTCCCTTACGGCTCGTTTAAATTGAATATTTGATTTAGCCGTTAGTGCCAGTTCATCGTTAATAACTGCAACTGCTAATGAATTAGCCTGAGCGAATAAATGATGACCACGTGCAATCTGATTGCGTTTGAAAACATGTTCAGTTTTTACGTCAAAAATTGAAATAGCACTATGATCGAGCTGAATATCAATAATCTCACCAATGACTTCCTCAATCGGTAAGGATCTCACTTCATCATCAAACCGTTTTTCGGCAACAGTTTTTATCCGTTCACGTAGTTCCGGTATCGATAGCTCTAAACGGTCTAAACGTATAGTTTGAACACTTACTGAAAATTTATCCGCTAGCTCTTCATCAGTAATAAACGGATTCTCATGTATCGTTTTGACCAAAAGCTGTTGCCGTTCTTTTTTATTTCGTCTCATTTAATAACACCGTCCGAGATATTATGACTAGGTACTAATAGTAGTATAAAAGTAAAAAAAGCAGATTGCAAGAAATTCATTAGAACTTCGCCTCTGCTTTTTTAGGAAACTAGTATTTTTTTGCTTATCCAAAATTATTTAATCCAATTTTTCACCTGTTAAAACACCTGACAGTTGTAAATAGTCTCGAAGTGGCCAATAATCGGTTGAGTTCCAAAAAATCTCTGAGTGAATTAATCTTGCTGCATCATCTCTTGCTGTTTCAAGAGCCCGATAATCATGTACCATATCTGCAAGTTTAAATTCAGGTAGCCCACTTTGCTTCTTACCAAAAAAATCACCAGGTCCCCTTAATTCTAAGTCTTTTTCACTCAAGACAAAGCCATCATTTGTTTCAGTCATAATTTTCATTCGCTCTTTGCCAACATCCGTTTTAGGATTGGCTAATAATATACAATACGATTGATCATGCCCCCTACCGACACGACCTCTTAGTTGATGTAGTTGAGACAGGCCAAATCGCTCAGCATCATAAATAAGCATGAATGTAGCATTCGGAACATTGACACCTACTTCGACAACGGTTGTAGACACGAGAACTTGGATCTCATTCACACTATATGCCCGCATGACCTCTTCTTTTTCTTGAGAAGATAATCTTCCATGCATTAGACCTACTTGATAGCGTGATTGAAAATGATGTGACAAAGTACTATGTACATCAATTGCATTTTGTACATCGAGCTTTTCTGATTCTTCTATTAACGGGCAAATCACATAAGCCTGTCTACCTTGAACAAGTTCCTTTTCCATAAAACTCAGAACTCGGTCTAACATATCTTGTTTAGCCCAATAGGTTTCAATCACTTTTCTTCCGGCAGGCATTTCATCAATGATGGAAACATCCATTTCCCCAAACACTGTAATGGCTAATGTTCTTGGAATAGGAGTTGCAGTCATAAAGAGAACGTCTGGATTTTCTCCCTTTTCCCGTAAAATTCTCCTTTGCTCTACACCAAAGCGATGCTGTTCATCAGTGATGACAAGTCCTAGATTTTGAAATATGACCTCATCTTGAATAAGTGCATGAGTTCCGATAAGGATATTGACTTCACCATTTGCCAAATTTTCTATAATACGTTTTCGCTCTTTTCCCTTTACCGAGCTAGTTAACAATTCACATTGAATATTCCAAGGCAGTAATAACTCCTTTAAATTTTCTGCATGTTGTTCTGCTAATATTTCGGTCGGAACCATCAAAGCACCTTGAAAACCAGAAGTGACAGAAGCGTATAAACAAATAGCTGCCACAACTGTTTTACCTGATCCAACATCTCCCTGTAATAAACGATTCATACGAAATGGAGATTTCATATCAAACAAAATTTCCTCTATAACCCTATTTTGTGCATTGGTTAATGGGAATGGCAGTTTATTTATGAACGCTTCTAATTGACTACTTTGAAACTGCTGTTCTTTCCCAGCAGAATGTTCTCGTTCAAACTTTCGAAGTGCTTGCATTTTTATTTGAAATAATAAAAATTCCTCATATACAAATCTTCTTCTCGCTTGCTTGACATCCTCTTCAGAAAGTGGAAAATGTAGCTTCTTAAGTGCATCTCTTCGATTTAATAATCGATATTTCTTCAATAATCCTTCTGGGATATTTTCCTCAATATTATGACCAAATTGAGAGATTGCTAGATGAATAAATCTTCTTAAGCCTTTATTTGTCACTTTTCCTCTAACATGATAAATAGGTTCAAACCCTGTTTTCTCGGATTGACTTCCTATTTTAACCTCATTTGCTGTTATTGTTTGCCGGTGTTGATCCCATTTTCCAGTAATTGTTATCGTTTCATTCATTACGATTTTATTTTTTAAAAAGGGTTGGTTAAAGAATACGACATTAATTAAGTAACGATCGATAAGAACTCGGATTGTGAGTCTTGAGCGTTTACGGCCATAGTATACAAGAGAAGGCTCACTATGAACCTTCCCTTCTACTGTTATTTTTTCATCATGCTTTACTTCTGAAAGATCACGAAGCCGATAATCCTCGTAACGGTACGGGAAATATTCTAGCACATCTCTTACTGTATAAATATTTAGTTCCGTTAAGGATTCTGCCGTTTCCTCTCCAATACCCGTAATGGCGGTTACGGATTGACTTAGCACGTTATTCACTTATTTAGTGGAATACCGAAAATTTTTGCTTCTAACGCCCGACCAGTTGGTGTTGCCGCCAAACCTCCCTGAGCAGTTTCTTTTAAAGCAGTAGGCATTGATTGCCCAATTTTAAACATCGCTTCGATTACTTCATCGCACGGAATTCTACTTGTTATACCTGCTAAAGCCATATCGGCTGCTACCATTGCATTGGCAGCACCCATCGCATTACGTTTGACACAAGGGACTTCTACTAATCCCGCAACCGGATCACAAACAAGCCCAAGCATGTTCTTCAAAGTGATTGCCATAGCTTCTGCGCATTGTTGAGGTGTTCCACCTGCCATTTCAACGATTGCTGCAGCAGCCATTCCTGCAGCAGAACCTACTTCTGCCTGACATCCTCCAGCAGCCCCTGAAATCGACGCATTATTGGCAACGACAAATCCAAAAGCACCCGATGTGAATAGGAACTTAATCATTTCTTCTCGAGTTGGTTTTAATTTATTTTTGACAGCAAATAGAGTTCCTGGTACAACACCCGCTGAACCAGCTGTTGGTGTGGCACAAATTGTTCCCATTGCCGCATTTACTTCATTTGTAGCAACAGCCTTACTAACTGCTTCCAAAATCGTATGCCCTGAAAGGAAATTTCCTTTTTCAATATATTTTTGAAGGAGAACCGCATCTCCACCTGTAAGACCAGAATGTGACTTAACACCTTTTATTCCATTTTCCACCGCTTCTTCCATAACCACTAGATTCCGTTCCATTAATCCCATTACTTCTTCACGAGAAAAACCTCGAACCTTCATTTCTTGTTCAATCATTATATCTGAAATTTTTTTATTTTGACTAACAGCCATTTCGACTAACTCAGCAACATTGCGAAACACAGTATTTCCTCCATTCTATTAATCCACAATTTTCGTTACTCTAAGAATGTTTGGTAACTGCTCAATCTCAGAAAGAACAGCATCTTCTATATTATGATCCATTTCAATTGTCATTAAGGCTAGTTTGCCAACCTCTTTACGAGATACTTCCATATGACCTATATTAATTTCGTGTTTTGCCAATATATTGGCGACGCTGGCAATCGCGCCGAAACGGTCATTATGAACGACAAGGATTGCTGGATGATGACCGGAAAGCTTTAGTTCGAAACCGTTCAACTCGGTAATTTCGACTTTTCCACCTCCGATAGAAATACCTACCAATTCCAATTCTCCATTTTCGTCACCAATGAAAACTCTTGCTGTATTTGGATGATCTGTAATCGCATCCTCTTCAATAAAACTTACCTTCATACCTTTTTCGTTAGCAATATCTAACGCTTGAATAATTCTTTTATCGTCTGTATCGAAATCTAGTATTCCACCAATTAATGCTACATCTGTTCCATGACCTTTATAAGTATCCTTAAATGAACCATATAAAGAAATCGTTGCCCATTTTGGTTCACGACCGAATAAAGTTCTTGCCATTCTTCCAATACGCGCTGCACCAGCAGTATGTGAACTTGAAGGACCTATCATAATTGGACCAATAATATCAAAGACACTTTTATACTTCAAAAGTTTCTCCCCCTATGCTACACAATAGTTAGTTTTCTATTATAATTATATTAAAAATTTCACCGTTTGGCTCCTTTAATAACGAATTCCCTTTAATTCCATAAAGAAAACTCGCCGACAGTCAAGCCAAATGGCGGAGACACAGGCGTAATTACCCTTATGAGTACGGATTTCATGGAAATAAATTCCGATAGGAACTAAAGCGCGGGGCGCCTTGATCAGCCCCGACAAGTAAATGCCGTCCCAAAGAGGAGGTTTGCTCTTTAACCTCATCTTTGGGGCGCCATTTGACCTCGAGGTCAACAAAGGCTCGGGCGTCCTGTCGCATTGTCGACACTAGTACATCCTGTACGTCGGGGCTAGGCGATGGAGCTGGACGTGGAATATACAAATTAAGAAGATATCATCATCCGAGTATTTTATAGATTATCAACAAAAAAATAGAAGGGAATCCCCTTCTATTTTAACGATTCACTATTCAATTGCAAAGATAAAAGAATATAAAGGCTGCATTCCTTTATGTACTTCAACTTCAACATCCTCGTAGTCCTCTTCAATAAAGGATATTAATTGCTCCACTTCTTGGTCATTCGTATCCTCACCTTGAAGAATCGTTAAGATTTCGGAATCTTCATCCAACATCTCTTTTAATAGAGATTTGGCAGCCTCGAGCTTGTTTTTGTTTTTAACAGTGATTTTCCCGTCATTTAACCCCATAAAATCATCTTTCTCTATAGAAAGTCCTTCAATATTTGTATCTCGAACCGCAAAAGTAATTTGGCCCGTTTTAACATGTTTCAGAGCTTCCTTCATCGTATCTTCGTTCACATGAAGATCTGCCGTAGGGTTAAAGGATAATAATGCTGTCATACCCTGAGGAACAGTTTTAGAAGGAATCACAACAACTTCTTCATCAGCAACTTCAGCTGCCTGTTCAGCAGCCATAATAATATTTTTATTATTAGGCAGAATAATAATTTTTCTCGCATTCACTTCTTTAATCGCCTTTACGATATCCTCTGTACTAGGATTCATCGTTTGGCCGCCTTCAATAACCGCGTGAGCCCCAATACTTTTAAATAGTTCAGCAATCCCGCTCCCCATAGAAACGGTTACAATACCATACTCTTGTTTCTCTTTTTTCAATTCTGGTAGTGGAGAATGGGTAGATTCACCGACAATATTCGTATGTTGTTGACGCATATTCTCAATTTTAATATTAATTAAATCCCCATACTTTTGCCCATAACTTAAACAATCGCCAGGATTTTCAGAGTGGATATGTACTTTAACAATTTCTTGATCAGAAATAACTAGTAATGAATCGCCGAACTGACTTAAATCTTGTCGAAACTTTTCTTCGGAAAATGGTTGTTTTAATTTTTCATCCTTGAACCGCACCATAAATTCAGTGCAATAGCCAAATTCAATATCTTCCGTATTGATATGGCCCTGTACGGATTTATGATGTTCCGCACTTACAAGATCATCCAAACTAGAAATAAATGAAGCCTCTGGTAGACTTTCCCCTTTTAGGACAGCAAGGAATCCTTCATATACTAAAACTAAGCCTTGGCCGCCGCTATCAACAACACCAACTTCTTTTAGAACAGGAAGCAAGTCAGGTGTTCGATTTAACGATGCTTTCGCTTCTATCAAAGTTTCTTCCATTATTTTAATAATGTCTGTCTCTTTTTTTGCAGTTTGGACAGCTTTTTTAGCTGAATCTTTCGCAACAGTTAAAATTGTTCCTTCAACAGGTTTCATAACTGCTTTATACGCTGTTTCTACACCTGTTTCTAACGCCGCTGCAAAATCCTTCCCACTAATATTTTCTTTTTGCTCAATCGCTTTTGAGAATCCTCGAAATAGCTGTGACAAAATAACACCAGAGTTTCCACGAGCCCCCATTAATAAACCTTTAGATAAAGCCACACCAACTTTACCAATGTGATCTTGTGTATTATTTTTTACTTCCTTTGCTCCTGATGTCATGGACAAATTCATATTTGTACCAGTATCACCATCAGGCACAGGAAAAACGTTTAATGCGTCTACCATTTTTGCATTTGCAGACAAATGATTGGCACCTTGAATCACCATTTCAGCAAAACGTTTTCCATCTAATGCTGTAATTGACACAATCCTACCTCCTCACAATTGTTCGATACTACGAACTTATGGGTTCATCACGCGTACACCTTGCACATAAATATTCACAGATTCCGCAGCAATCCCCATTGTCTTGTCAAGTGTATATTTCACCTTTGATTGCACATTATGAGCCACTTCAGAAATTTTCGTTCCGTAACTTACGATAATATACATATCGATATGCACTTCTTCATTTTCTTGACGAACGATCACGCCACGTGTGAAATTCTCTCTACGCAGAATTTCAGTAAGCCCATCTTTAAGCTGATTTTTAGAAGCCATTCCTATAATTCCATAACAATCAACCGCAGCTCCACCAGCAATGGTTGCAATTACTTCATTTGAAATATCAATTTGACCGTACTTCGTTTTCATTTCAATGGACATGAGACGTTCCCCCTTTTGGAAATTGCTCCTTGACTACACACATTTTACTATAAGTGTACTAAATTTAAAAGTCATACCTTAGAACTTTGCAAATTGTCCAGCTCCAGCGGCTTGCCCCTCGAGGTCAAAAGCCACTCCTTGAATGAAGGCAAAGTACGCCTTCTTTCATGGATCGACTTTTGCTTGTCGGGGCAGAGCGAGCCGCTTCCGCTTTTCTTGTTGTCAAGGAATTTTTCTTGAAAGCATCTTCTATAACTATTGCATTCAAACAAGTTGTATGATAAATTATTAAAGTATGTTTGAGTAAGAAAAACATGTAACAATTTGTTTTTCTAATTAACAGATTGTCCAAATTTTATAAAAATTAGCATGAAAGTAATTTCTGCTTTTGATCGTAAGGAGGGAAATAATATGCCACGTAAATGTGTAGTAACTGGTAAAAAAACTCGTACAGGTAATGCTCGTTCCCACGCTATGAACGCTACAAAACGTACATGGGGTGCTAACCTTCAAAAGGTTCGTATTCTTGTTGACGGAAAGCCAAAGCGTGTTTGGGTTTCAACAAGAGCTTTACGTTCTGGTAAAGTTGAGCGCGTTTAATTTTACAAACTTTGGGACATCCAATTAGGGTGTCCTTTTATTATTATTTCTTATCTTTTAAAAAATAAAAGCACCATTATAGGTGCTTTTACTTTATTAGTTTCGATTATTCCTTTTTAAACGCACCAATCATCGCTCGGACAAGTCCACCTAAAAATTTCGGCAGTTTAATTGTATAAAACTTCATATTGTCCCTCCTTAGGCATCTTTACACAACCTTTTGTTTTTTCCTTAATCATCTTATTCAAAGGAAATAAATAAGTACCCTCAAAATCGGGCTTTAGTCTTGACTTCTTATCACTATTAATATGCCATTTGAAAAAGAATAAGTACCATAATCAGCAATAAGTTCATTACTAATACATAGTGTGGATCCCACAGAAATATTCCTATCAATTAACGGATATTTAAAACCCTTTAATGTTATTTTTTCAATTGTACTGGTAAAAGGTAAGAAGGATATATATTTTTTGTCATGAAGTTTTGGTAGAGTATGAGCTCCAGGTAATTTTAAAAATATTATATTTTTATTATCGATAATGGAAATGGGACATTCACTATTTGTGGTTAATCCCTTAAATAATAATTGTACATTAGCAAAAAAATGATCTAGTCTCCCACCTGTCCCACCGAAAATTCTAATCTCAAATGGGTGTTGTTCTAATGCCCAATTTAAGGCTAATTCTAGGTCGGTTTCGTCTTTTTCGGGAATGAATTTTCGAAGATTCTGAACTTCTTTTTCCACAACCATCAATTCTTCCTTTATCACTGAATCGAAATCTCCAAACGCATATGAAGGTTTGATCCCTCTTGAAAGAAGGGTAAAAACCCCTCGATCCACACCAACCCAAGTCGTCTGATCTGAATGATAAGTTTCTAAATCTGGCAAATACTCTAATGGGCCACCTGCTACTATATTGATAACCATTTCTTTCCCCTTCCTATTGCAAAAAAAGACTAACCAATATGGTCAGCCTTTAATGCAGCAATTGCCTTTGCACGGTCTTTTTGATTATAAACAGCTGAACCAGCTACTAATACAGTGGCTCCTGCTTCTACACAAAGTTTTGCTGTCTCTTCATTGACTCCGCCATCGATTTCAATCTCGACATTAAGTCCCTTTACCTCAAGCAATTTTCTTACCTTAATAATCTTAGGAATAACCTCTTCAATAAATGATTGCCCGCCGAAGCCAGGGTTAACTGACATTAATAAAACCATATCTACATCAGAAATGATGTGCTGAATACTTTCCACAGGAGTTGCTGGATTCAATACGACTCCTGCCTTTACACCAAACGACTTAATTAAATGGATCGTTCGATGTAAATGAGGACAAGCTTCTACATGGACTGTAATATAATCAGCGCCTGCTTTAACAAAAGCCTCAATGTATTGATCAGGATTTTCGATCATTAAGTGCACATCTAATGGTAAATTTGTTATCGGACGAATCGCTTCAACTACAAGAGGGCCGATTGTAATATTAGGTACAAAATGTCCATCCATTACATCTATATGAATATAATCGGCTCCACCATTTTCTACGTCCTTTATTTCTTCGCCAAGCTTGGAAAAATCCGCTGAAAGTATGGAAGGTGCAATTTTCACCATTTTTAGTACCTCGGCTTCCTCTCTTTTATTTCTTGGATGAAAACTTGATAATCTGTATATCGATATTCCGGAATGGAACCATCTTCCACTCCTAATTTAACTGCACATTTTGGTTCAGATAAATGAAGACAGCCTCGAAATTTGCAATGCTCACTTGCCTTTTGAAACTCTGGGAAACAAAATGTTAAGTCTTCTTGTTCAATATCTAAAAATTCGAGTGAACTAAAACCTGGAGTATCAGCTACTAGACCATTTCCAACTTTAATAAGTTCGACATGTCGTGTCGTATGCTTTCCGCGTCCTAAATGTAAGGAGATGATGTCAGTTTTTAACTCTAAGTCAGGTTTAAGTGCATTTAATAAAGATGATTTTCCAACACCAGACTGACCAGCAAAAACGGAAATTTTCCCTTCCAAATGAGGATGAAGGTCCTCAAGTCCGTCTTCTGTTTCTGAAGATGTTAAAACAACTTCATAGCCAATATTTCGATAATCTTCTGTATATTGCTCTATAAGTTTTCGATCTTTTTCTGTTGTTAAATCCATCTTCGTTATAACAATAACTGGTTGTATATGATTGTATTCAATTAAAACTAAGAAACGATTAAGTAGCGCTGTGCTGAAGGAAGGCTCAACAGCAGAAAAAATAAGAAGAGCTTGGTCAACGTTCGCAATCGGCGGACGAACCAATTCGTTCTTTCGATCTTTCACTTCGAGGATATATCCTTCATTCTCGTTTTCAGCTTGAAAAACCACATCATCACCTACAAGCGGGGTAATTTTGTTTTTCCTAAAAACTCCACGTCCTCGACATTGAACAATTTCTTCACCATTGATTACGTAATAAAACCCACTTAACGCTTTTAGAATCTTTCCTTCAGGCATAGCAACGCTCCTTGTTTACTTATTCGTCTGGATAATCTACTTCCTCTTCTTCGATTATGACACCATCCCTAAAGATTTTATATCCTGCTTTTTTTCCATAAAGGATGAGCAATTCTATCGTCAGTTCTCTAGGTCCAGTAATCGAAAAAGTATCCCATGGTGTAGTCATACTTCTGTTTGCATCTTCAATATAAACACTAATTTCTTGAGGAGTTCCCTCTACAGCTGGTTCATATTGTATATAAACTTGTTTTTTTACTGTTTTAGGAGGAATTTTTTCCTTCCCTTTTGAAAGGATGACAGTAACTGTATCACCTTTTTTAAGTTCTGTATCAGGATCTGGAGATTGTTTAATAACCGTGCCTTCTAGAAACGTTTCATGAAACTCTGTTTTTGACATATCGATTATTAAACCAGTAGATTTACCATATTCCTCTACATTTGTTTGATTAAATCCTCTTAAATCCTTTAATTTTATCATTTCAGGACCTTTACTAACAGTAAACTTTATGACTGTATCCTCAGGAATAACCTCTTCCTCTGGATCAGGATATTGCTCCAATATTGTACCTGGTTCACTAGAATCAAACACATCATTTTTTTCGATGTCTTTAAAGTTTTTATTATCCAGTAATTGGACAACAACATCATATTGTCGATCAACATAATTAGAAAGTTTAAAAGTCTTTTTACCAGAACTTAAATAAAGATCAATAGTGGTTCCTTGTTTTTCTTTTCTACCTGCTTTAGGGTTTGTTTTAATAACAAAACCCTCTTGAATCTCATCATCAGTTAATTCATGTTCTTCACCAATCTTAAATCCAGCAGCTTCTAAATCTTCCTTTGCATCTCTTAAAGATTGACTGCTAACATCAGGCACTTCTACGATATCGGGTGCTAGAAATGATGGCAAAAAGAAAACAATAAAAATACCCAGTAGTACGATAATTAAAAAAGTAGATGCCATAACGATTGGCCACTTTTTTCGTTTTTTCGGTAGTTTTTTTGAATCATCTTGTAGTTGATTTCCTTTTGCCACGATTGTCTCATCCAAGTTTTTGAAAGGACGATCATTTGTTATAACAGGGATAGCTTTTGTGGCTTCATCATCAACGGGAATAACAAATTTTAATTCATTAATTCGTTCTGGATTAAGACCTGTTATGAGGTCATCCTCCATTTCTTCTACATTATTGTATCGATGAAAAGGATCCTTGGCTGTTGCTTTTAAAACAATGTTTTCAACACTCTGAGGAATGCTAGGATTCCATCTTTTCGGAGAAGGTGTGTCAGATTGCAAATGTTTTAAAGCAATCGAAACGGCCGATTCCCCTGAAAATGGTAATCTACCTGTCAGCATCTCAAAAAAGACAATACCTAAGGAATAGATATCCGATTTTTTGTTCGCAGTGCCACCTCTTGCTTGCTCTGGTGATAAATAATGCACAGAGCCAAGAACAGAATTAGTTTGTGTAATACTTGTAGCACTCAAAGCCATCGCAATCCCAAAATCAGTAATTTTCACATTTCCTTTTCGATCGATCAAAATGTTATGCGGTTTTATATCTCGGTGTACAATATGATTTTGATGGGCATGTGATATCGCTGATGTAAGTTGCTTCATAATTTCTATTGCTTCATCAACCCGCAACGGTGCATTTTGTTGTATGTATTGTTTAAGTGTTTGTCCGTCAACATATTCCATGACAATATAATATAGCCCATCTTCTTCGCCTACATCGTAAATACTCACAATATTTGGATGCGCTAAACTTGTAGCAGACTGAGCTTCACGATGGAATCGACGGATAAATTCATCATCATTTGCAAAATCTAATCGTAGCATTTTAAGAGCAACGTCACGGTCTAAAATCATATCATGTGCAAGATAGACATTGGCCATTCCGCCTCCGCCTATCATATCTATTATTTTGTAACGTCCGCTAATTCTTTTCCCATTGATCATAATAATTCATCAACCTCCTCGCCTATTGAATGTTCTACAATGACAAGGGTGATATTGTCTTCACCGCCGTAATGATTGGCTAATTGGATTAGAGATTCTGCACGCATCTCGTGTTCCTCTTTTTTTGATAGAATATCGAGCATTTCTTTTTCACTTACTTTATTTGATAATCCATCGGAACAAAGGAGTAAAATATCTCCTTCTTCAAAAATTACTGTAATAATATCCATTTCTACCGTTTTTTCTGTACCGAGCGCTCTTAGGATGACATTTTTTCTTGGATGATTTTCAGCGTCTTCTTTTGAGATTTGTCCTGAACGGACTAACTCATTAACTAAAGAATGGTCTTCTGTTAATTGTTTATATCCAGATTCATTTAATAAATAGCATCTACTGTCACCAATATGGGCTAATGTTACAAAATGATTTGTACAGATGGCAGCAATGATCGTTGTGCCCATTCCTTCGCATTCTGAATGAGAAATAGCATGTTGAAACAATTCACTATTCACTTCATTAATTTTTAATTTTAACCATTCTTCTGCTTGATCAGCTGTTTGAATATTTTCAGATTCCTCCCAAGCTTTTTGAAGAAAATTGATGGTCATATTACTCGCTACATCCCCAGCCCGGTGACCGCCCATTCCATCTGCTACGATGGCTAGGCGGTTGTTTTCACCATTAACAAAGATTCCCCCATGATCTTCATTGTGAAGGCGTACTCTTCCAGGGTCAGTCTTAAAAACAGCTTTCATCCTTTCACCTCGTCTCCTCTTGCCGCTCCTTTGCACGAAGTTGTCCACATGCTGCATCAATATCATGACCGTGCTCGCGTCTAATCGTTACATTTACTCCATGATTTTTTAATGTTTTTTCAAATTCAAAGATTTGATCTTTAGGTGTGCGAACATAGTCGCGTTCAGGTACATAGTTAACAGGAATTAAGTTTACATGACATTTAATTCCTTTTAAAAGTTTTGCAAGTTCTTCTGCATGTTCTACTTGATCATTTACACCACCAAATAATCCATACTCAAAGCTGACACGTCGACCTGTTTTATTAATATAATACTTAACTGCCTTCATTAATTCTGCTAGCTTATATGCTCTATTTATTGGCATTAACTGTGACCTTAACTCGGTATTTGGCGCGTGAAGCGAAATAGCAAAATTAATCTGTGTGTTTTCATCTGCAAATTGATAAATTTTAGGTACAATTCCACTTGTAGAGACCGTAATATGACGGGCTCCGATATTTAATCCTTGATCATGATTGATAATCTTTAAGAAGGAAAGCATATTGTCATAATTATCAAATGGTTCGCCAATTCCCATAATAACAACAGAGCTTACTCTCTCATCGGATTCATCTAGAACTTGTTGAACATTAACCACTTGAGCTACTATTTCTCCTGCTTCCAAATGCCGTTTCAATCCACCAAGTGTTGAAGCACAAAACGTACATCCAATTCTACAGCCAACTTGAGTTGTTACACAAACAGAGTTCCCGTAATCATGACGCATTAATACTGTTTCAATCGAATATCCATCATGAAGTTCAAATAAAAACTTAATTGTGCCATCAGTAGAAGTTTGCTGAATGATCGTTTTTAATGTTGTTAAAGAAAATTTCCCTTCCAGCTTTTCCCTTAAACTTTTTGATAGATTGGACATTTCTTCAAAGGATTTAACTCTTTTTTTATAAAGCCAATCAAAAATTTGTTCTGCTCGAAATGTTTTCTCATCATTTTCTTTTAACCAATCTTTTAATTCCTCTAATTGCAATGAATAGATGGATGGGTTTGTTTCTATCATAGTTGTAACATTCTTTGTCGTTTCCATCATTACACCTTCTTTCTAATACAAGCAATATAAAATCCGTCTGAGCCAAAATCTTGAGGGAATATTTGCAAATCATATTGTTCAATGAGTGGTTGAATTGCCAAAGGCATTCGTTCTTTCCACTCATTATCCCCGACAAAATCAAGGTTTTGATTTAAAAAGGCACGGATAACTGCTTGATTTTCCTCTTGATCGACAGTACAAGTACTATATACAAGAATACCATCTTTTTTTAATAAAGGGGAAACAGCATTTAACAAATCCAATTGGATTGATTGAAGCCGATTTAAATCTTCTTCCCTTTTCGTGTATTTCATATCGGGCTTTCTTCTCATTACACCTAATCCAGAACACGGTGCATCAACGAGGATTCGATCAAATGTTCCTCCTTGAAAATGTTCTCCTACCTTACGACTATCGAGAGCCTGTGCTTTGATATTCGATAATCTTAATCGGCTCGCATTTTCTAGAATCAGTTTCACTTTATGCTCATGTAAATCTAGTGAAAAAACCACTCCAGAACCATTTAACTTTTCAGCAATATGGCTTGTTTTTCCTCCAGGAGCTGCACATGAATCCAGTATTTTCTCATTTTCAGTTACTCCAAGTGCATAAGCAACTAGCATAGAACTTTCGTCTTGTATCGTTAAAAATCCTTCTTTATAGGCATGTGAAGATGCTAAATTTCCTTTCAAACAATGAATTGATTCCAACAGGATTGTACTAGGTTCCACTAAGAAACCTTCTTCCTGAAGTTTTTCAATACATTGCTCGCGAGTAATTAATGTCAAATTTACCCTGGCTGTTTGAGTTGGTGCTTGTAAATTCAACTCGCACATTTCTTTTGTTTTATCGATCCCAAATTGTTTTGTCCATCTTTCCACTAACCAATATGGGTGACTCGTTTCCACAGAAACACGTTTAATTGGGTCTGTAATTTCGTTAAGTGAGGGTAGACCTTTCCTTTGGATATTTCTAAGAACTCCATTAACAACTCCAGCGATTCCTTTATGACCTCGTTTTTTGGCAATTTCTACGGCTTCAAAAATAGCCGCATGATCTGGAATTTTGTCTAAAAATACCAACTGATAGAGAGTCATTCTTAATAAATGTCTAACCCACTTTTCAAGTTTTTTAGATTGATTTATAAAAGGTTCTAAATAAAAGTCTAGGGTCATTTGCCTTTGTAATGTTCCATAGATTAATTCAGTTAATAGTCCAACATCACGTTCAGGCACCTTATTCTTTTCGATTGCATGATGTAGTAAAAGATTGCTATAGGATTGATTTTTTTCTATTGTCTCTAATAAATCTAGAGCTGTTTCACGAACATTTTTCATCGTTTTTGTCATAGTTTTTGACCAAGCTTCCTTCCAAGCATTTGATTATTAGCCCCTCTAAGAAATTGTTCACCTGACATTTTCTTTTTACCTGAAGGTTGTAGCTCTGTTATTTTAATCGCCGTTTCATTTCCTGTCTGAACGACAATTCCGTCATCTTCTAGACTAATAATTGTACCTGGTTCGGATATTATTTTTGATGAATATTTCTCTCCCCACCAAACTTTAAGTACTGACCCTTCCCATTCGGTGTAGGCTACTGGCCATGGATTTAAGCCACGTATATGGTTATATATTTCTTCCCCAGTTTTAGTCCAGTCAATTCTTTCTTGTTCCCTTTTAATATTCGGTGCAAAGGTAGCGTAAGAATCGTTTTGGGGAATAGGTCTCAACTCACTATTAAGTAACTTTGGTAAAGTTTCAGATAAGAGATTTGAACCAGCTTCACTTAATTTTTCGTGAAGGGTCCCAACGGTATCTCTTTCTTCAATAGGAATTTCTACGGTCGATAAAATATCTCCCGCATCCAATTTCTCAGCCATATACATAATGGTAATTCCAGTCTTTTCTTTCCCTTGTATAATAGAATAATGAATGGGTGCCCCCCCTCTTAATTCTGGTAATAAAGAAGCATGTACATTTACACATCCATATTTAGGTGCATCAAGTAATGTTTTAGGTAAAATTTGACCGAAAGCGGCGGTTACAATTAAATCCGGTCGAAGTGTAAGTATCGGTTCTAGATCCTCTTGTCTTCTGATTTTTTCAGGTTGAAAAACAGGAATTCCATGTTTTTCGGCCTCTACCTTTACTGGAGGAGCTGTCATTATTTTTTTTCTACCAACAGGACGATCTGGTTGGGTAACAACACCTATTACTTCGTATCCATCTTCTAAAATTCTCTTCAGTATCGGTACAGAGAAATCAGGAGTCCCCATAAAAATAATCTTTGTCATTCCTCTTCAACCCCTTCTAATTCTTCATCTGTTAAATATTTTGATACCTTTGAGGTAAATAAAACGCCATGAAGATGGTCAATCTCATGTAAAATTGCACGCGCTAGAAATTCTTCAGCTTCTAAAGTATAAAATTTGCCTTTACGGTCTTGAGCCTTTATTTTCACGAAATATGGTCTTGTAACTTCACCATACAAATCTGGAAAGCTTAAACATCCCTCTGGACCTGTTTGTTCACCAGAGGTTTCTATTATTTCAGGATTGATCATTTCAATTGTTCCATCCTCATCGTCAATGTCAACGATGGCGATTTGTTTATCTATACCAATTTGAGGTGCGGCAAGGCCTACACCATCGAATTCTATCATCGTATCGTACATATCGTTTAATAATTTCACTAGTTTTTTATCAAAAACCTCTACCTTTTTACAAGGTGTTTCTAAAATATCGGCAGGGTACATTACAATTTTTCGAATAGCCAAAAGTATATCCTCCAAAACATTCTCAAAGTCTAGTTGTTAACATTTTTCACAATTATCCTGAAATTCATAACCGTTTACATCAATATATAGGGATTTAAATCAATTGAAATTTGTAAACCAGTTGAAGCCATTTCTTGTTGGTATTGATCTAGAATGACTTTGAACGCATTCGTAAGAGTTGGTTCATTCTTGTATTTTATCAAACATTGGTATCTATATCTATTATTGATTCTAGGAATAGGTGAAGCAACCGGACCTAAGACAATTGCCTGGTTTGATAGCTTAGATCGTAAGTATTTCGTGATTTTCTCTGTAATCGATACAACCTTCATTAATTCTTCGTGAGTAATTGTTATTAACGATAAATAATAGAAGGGTGGATATCGATGAATTTTTCGCATTTGCATTTCATGTTGATAAAACTCTTCAAAGTCTTGTTTGCCAGATAATTGAACACTGTAATGTTCTGGTGTATATGTTTGGATAATTACTTCACCTGGCAATTCATGACGCCCCGCCCTTCCACTTACTTGTGTGAGTAATTGAAAAGTTTTTTCTGACGAGCGAAAATCAGGTAAATGAAGCATCGTATCTGCGGATAATACACCAACAAGTGTAATATTTGGAAAATCCAACCCCTTAGCAATCATTTGCGTTCCAAGTAAAATATCTGCTTTTCCTTCTTGAAAGGCAGTTAGTAGTTTTTCATGTGATCCCTTTCGACTAGTAGTATCAACATCCATACGAATGACCCTTGCTTCAGGTAAAACCTTCCCTAACTCTTCCTCTACTTTTTGAGTCCCAGTTCCAAAAAAACGAATATGTTCACTTGTGCACTCGGGACAAGTCTTTAGAACTTGCTCTTCATGTCCACAATAATGGCACTTCATTTGCTGCTGACTGCGGTGGTATGTTAAGGAAATATCACAATGAGGACAATTGATTACATAACCGCAATCACGACAAATGACAAAGGAAGAATAGCCTCTCTTATTTAAAAACAAGACAATCTGCTGACCTTTTTCTAAACGATCCTTCATTTTTTCAAACAGTTTATTCGAAAACATTGATCGATTTCCACTCTTTAATTCATCTCTCATATCTACGATTTCGACAGCTGGTAAAGACTGATTATTCATTCGTACTGGTAATGATAGTAATTCATATACTCCCTTTTGTGCACGAGCAAATGATTCAAGGGATGGTGTGGCACTTCCTAGCACGACTGGGCATTTAAAAGTTTCTGCTCTTTTTATAGCAACATCCCTTGCATGGTAACGGGGAGTTTCCTCCTGTTTATAGCTGGTCTCATGTTCTTCATCAATAATTATGATGCCAATATTTTCGAATGGTGCAAAAATGGCCGATCTTGCACCAACAACGACTGAAACTTCTTTCCGATGGATTTTTCGCCATTCATCATATTTTTCACCTGCTGATAACCCACTATGAAGAACGGCAACTTTATCCCCAAATCTCCCCTTAAAACGGTGAACCATTTGAGGAGTAAGAGATATTTCAGGTACAAGTACGATTGCTTCTTTACCTTGGTCAAGGACCGTTTGGATAGACTGTAAATAGATTTCGGTCTTTCCGCTTCCGGTGACTCCATACAATAAAAACACCTTATGCTTATCATTTATAATTGTATGTTGGATTGGATTAATGACCTTTTGCTGATCTACGGTTAATGTCAATGGAAATGTTCTTTTAAAATGTCGATCTTGAAATGGGTCACGATAAACCTCTATTTCCTTTTCAATAAGAATATTTTTTTCGATTAATCCCGTTACAGTCCCAGATGAAATGTTTAATGCAGCTAATAAACTTCTCAATTCAATTGGATTAGGTCGGTCAATAAAAAAATCAAGTACTTCATGCTGCTTTAAGGCCCGATTAGATAGCTTTTCTTTTTCTATCTGTAATTCATGAATCGTGAGAGCTGGGCATATTTGCTTTAATTTTTTTTTCTTCAATCTTTCCTTTACTTCATACACCACTTCAATATGACCGATGGCAGCTTCTTTTTGAATATCTAATAGGATTCCATTATGTATGGCTTCTTCCCATGTCAGCTCGTTTTTTTCCAAAAAAAACGGTTGAAGTGTAAAAGGGAGCTGCCTGGGATTCACTTTTTCAGATAAAACGATTTTTTTTTCATATTTTGCTTTCAATGCAGCAGGAAGCATCGCTTGAAAAGCAGAAATTTTGTAACAAAGTGTTTTTTCCGCTAACCAATCCCCAAGTGCTAATAATTCTTCAGTTAACACAGGATATAAATCCATTGGCTCACTAATTTTTTTTAATTGAGAAAAATCCGATTCTTTCTTCACTTCCACAACAAAGCCCTGAATTTTTCTTGGACCAAAAGGAACGGCAATTCTCATTCCTGCTGAAATACTTCCTTCATACTGTTTTGGTATTAAATAATCGAAAGATTTATCTGTTTGTCGAGCAGGAACATCCACAATTACACTTGCAATTGTCATTCCAATCCTTCCTTTATCGCAAGAGAAATTTCATTCAATAGCTTCCTAGCAACTTCATTTTTTGTTAAAAGTGGTAATGAAATACATTCACCGCTCCTTTTGTATATCGTTACAATATTTGTATCTGTTCCAAAACCTGCTCCATCAATAGTTACATTGTTAGCCACAATCATATCTGCGTTCTTCTTTTCTAATTTTGACTTAGCATAGTCCTCAACATCATTTGTTTCTGCTGCAAAGCCAACTAGAAATTGCTGTTCTTTTTGTTTTCCTAATTCCATCAATATATCCTTTGTGCGTTCTAATTCAAGTATCTGATCTCCTGGTTGTTTTTTGATTTTTTGATTGAATTGATTTTTTGGACGATAGTCTGCAACAGCAGCTGTTTTTATTACGATATCGATATCTGAATAACGCTTAAATACCTCATTATACATTTCTTCCGCGCTTTCAATTGATATATAATGAACGTTCTTAGGTGGGGAGATGGACACTGGTCCAGAAACTAAATAAACCTCAGCGCCTAATTTGACCGCTTCTTCGGCAATGGCAAATCCCATCTTACCACTTGAATGATTGGAAATATAACGGACTGGATCAATTTTTTCACGTGTTGGACCTGCAGTCACCAATATTTTCTTTCCTACTAAATCATTTTTATGATGATCATCGAAATAGTCATATAAGATTTCTACTATTCTTTCTGGTTCTTCGAGTCTCCCTTTTCCTACATACCCACAAGCAAGGAATCCTTCGCTTGGCTCAATGAATCCATAACCCATTTTAGAAAGCGTGTTTATATTGTTTTTCACAGCAGGATGGTCATACATATGTACATTCATGGCTGGGGCTATCCAAACTGGTGCTGTTGAGGCTAATAATGTCGTGGTCATCATATCATCAGCAATTCCATTAGCAAGTTTACCGATGGTGTTTGCTGTTGCTGGTGCAATAAGAACGAGATCTGCCCAATCTGCTAAATCAATATGAGAGATTACCTTAGGATTATGTTCTTCAAAAGTATCTGTATAAACAAAGTTTCGGGACAGTGCCTGAAAACTTAATGGATTGACAAATTTTGATGCTGAGTGGCTTAAAATAACTTTTACTTCTGCACCTGCTTGAACTAATTTACTAGTCAAAGCTACAGACTTATATACAGCAATTCCACCTGAGACGCATAATAATATTTTTTTGTTGTGTAACATAAGAAAACCCCCTACTAAATTGAAGCTTCTTCTCTATTATGCAAAAAGAAATGAAAATTTTCATCTTTTTCATTTAAGAAAAACAGAATTGAGCTAAACAAAAATAACAACCTCAATTTATAGGTTGTTATCCTGTTTAATATGTCCTGAAACTACTCTCCTAGCGTTTCATTGTTTTTCTTTGCAACGATTAATTCATCAGCGTGGATTTCTTCTAAAGCTTTTCCAACATACTTGTGTGAAACATATTTTGAAAGTCTTGGACTTTCACCAAGTTGCATTTTTCTTGCTCGTCTAGCTGCAACAGATACAAGTGAATATTTCGAATCGATTTTATTTAATAAATTGTCAATTGACGGATATAACATAATTTATTCAACCTCCAATAATTTTTTATAACGATATTCAACCCGTTCACGTCGACAATGCTCTGCTTTGACAATAGCATTAATGCGCTCACATGCAAGGTCCACCTGATCATTTTCCACGATATAATCATATAAGTCCATCATTTCGATTTCTTCTCGGGCTGTCAGTAAACGGTTTGTAATTAAATCTTCTGTTTCGGTTCCACGAGTAACAATTCTATTTTTTAACTCCCCTAAACTAGGAGGCATTAGAAAAATAAACAACCCTTCCGGAAACTTTTTACGTACTTGTCTAGCACCCTTTACTTCAATCTCCAGAAAAACATCTTTTCCTGAATCTAAAGTTTCTCTTACATAGTCAACAGGAGTACCATAATAATTTCCAACATATTCGGCATACTCAAGTAATTTATCTTTCTCTATTAAATCTTCGAATTCCTCTCGTGACTTATAGAAATAATCAACACCATCTACTTCACCTTCACGCGGTGATCGAGTCGTCATCGAGATCGAATATTCAAATTCAGTATCAGGCTGAGAGAAAATGGCTTTTCGAACCGTTCCTTTTCCTACCCCAGATGGTCCTGATAATACAATTAATAACCCTTTTTCTTGCATGAAAAAATCCTACCCTTCATCAATAATATCGTCGCGGTCATTTAATCGTGCCGCAACCGTCTCAGGCTGGACAGCTGATAGTATAACATGATCACTATCCATTACGATAACAGCACGTGTTCTTCTACCATAAGTGGCATCGATTAACGAACCACGGTCTCGGGCATCTTGTATAATACGTTTAATTGGAGCCGATTCAGGACTTACAATAGCAATGATACGGTTCGCAGAAACGATGTTTCCAAAGCCAATATTAATGAGTTTTATGGACATGATGATCCCCCTGTCATCAGTTATTTATTTTCACCGCTATTTCCTATTTCTAAACTGTTTTATTCAATATTCTGTATTTGTTCTTTCAGTTTTTCAAGGAAACTTTTCATTTCGATCACTTCTTTGGCAATTTTAGCATCATTTGCTTTCGAGCCAATCGTATTGACTTCCCTATTCATTTCCTGCAATAAGAAGTCTAATTTCCTACCAATCGGTTCATTTAATAATAATGTTACTTCAAATTGCCGAATGTGACTATTTAATCTAGTCAATTCTTCGTTTATATCTACCTTATCAGCAAATATAGCTACCTCAGTAATAAAACGATGTTCATCCATAGATCCCGATATAAATTCTTTAATTCGCTTTTCTAAACGCTCTTTATATTGTTGGACAACTAAGGGAGACAATTGTTTTACTTGTTCAATTGTATTTTCTAAAATAGAAAGCTGCTTTTTGATATCGATTTCAAGTTCGTTTCCTTCTACAATTCTCATCCCCAACAATTGATTAGCCGCTTCTTCAACACCTTTTAAGACCAGTTCCTCCAATTCATCATTACCAGATTCCACTTCATCTATTTGCAGCCATTCTTCACGCTGTAATAAATCATGTATCGAGATATCTTCATGGAGTTCGTATTTCTCTTTAATTTTTATTATGTATTGGTAATATTCATCAAGGAGAGACCAATCTATGCTCACTTTTCTATGAACGGCAGAATTTCCTTCTAATGTTATGAAAACTTCCACTCTACCTCTTTGAACATATTCACTTATCTGTTTTTTTATTTTTTCTTCTATTCTTAGTAGTTGTCGGGGCATTCGAATATGGTACTCACAAAATCGATGATTAACAGTTTTCATTTCTACTGTTACCGAAAAATCATTTGATTCCTTTTGACTTCGTCCAAAACCTGTCATACTCTTGACCATATACTCTATGCACATCCCATCTGAAGTCGTTTTCTCCAAAATAAAAGGTAATAGAGTACACTCTACTACCTTTTGGATTATACCACAATTTATTTTGTTTTTCTTACCAAAAATGAACCAGCCAATAAAAAAGTTGGAATAGAAGACAATCCAAGAACTAATAACCAATCCCTTCCTTCAATTGGCACCGTATGGAAAATAGGTTGTAATGTCGGAAAATAGATAACGATTAGCATCAGGATTACGGAAGAAATGACTGACCACACTAAATAAGGATTCCCAAATGGGTTTCTAGATAAAACGGATTTCTCACTACGGCAATCAAATACATGAATCAATTGTGCCATTACTAATGTAGCAAAGGCAATCGTTTGGGCATATACAAGATTATCGGGATCACGATGATAAGTGATCATAAACGCAATCAATGTCATTGCACCAATAAGAAACCCTCTAGATATAACCTTCCATCCTAGCCCCCTTGCAAAAACACCTTCTTTCGGATGTCTTGGGCCACGTTTCATTACATCATCTTCCGGTTTATCTAAACCTAGAGCCATTGCTGGTAGACCATCTGTTACAAGATTGACCCACAGGATTTGGATTGGTACTAACGGTAAAGGTAATCCTAGTAACATCGCAAACAACATAACTAGTATTTCTCCTACATTCGATGCTAATAAATAGCGAATAAACTTTCGAATGTTCTCATAAATATTTCGCCCTTCTTTGATTGCTGCTTTTATAGTTGCAAAATTATCATCTAGCAGGACTAATGATGAGGCTTCTTTTGCTACATCAGTGCCCGTTATTCCCATCGCTACTCCAATATCTGCTGCTTTAATTGCAGGCGCATCGTTTACCCCATCACCGGTCATAGCGACAATATGTCCTCTATTTTGGAGAGCTTTAACGATTTTTAATTTATGTTCTGGCGATACACGAGCAAATACGGATACATCTTCAACAACCTCTTCTAATTCATCCACACTCATTTGAGATAATGCCTTACCATCAAGAACCTTACTATTTTTTGTTAAAATACCTAACTGTTTAGCAATTGCTTTTGCAGTGATGATATGATCGCCTGTGATCATGACAGTTTTAATGCCTGCTTCTCTACATTCCTTTACCGCATCTTTAACTTCTGGTCTTGGTGGATCAATCATTCCTTGTAAACCGATAAAGATTAAATCCTTTTCAGCATCCTTTTCAGATAATGAAAGAGCATTTCCTGAAACAGGCTTATAGCTTATAGCCATCGTTCTTAGCGCTTGTGAAGCAAGATCATTAATCGCATTTTGCACATCACTTTTATTATCTTTTGACATGTGAACAATCTTTTCATTAATGAGTATAGACTCGCTTAAACTAATAAGAACATCTGGAGCTCCTTTTGTCACAATGAATTCTCGTCCGTTTGTATCTTTCACAATCACACTCATCATTTTTCTAGCAGAATCAAAAGGAAACTCTTTAATAATTTCGTATTGTTTTAAAAGATTATTTCGGTCAAATCCTGCTTTCATTGCACTAACAAGTAAAGCACCTTCTGTCGGATCCCCATCTAATATATATTCGTCGTCCTTCATTGTAAGATTGGCATGGTTACAAAGGATTCCAAACATCAATAACTGTTGTAATGCTTTTTCTTTCTTTATATCGATTACTTCATCGTTTCTTAAAAAATTCCCCGCAGGTTCATAACCAACACCATCGACTCTCCACGTTTTTCCACCACTCCATAAATGTGTGACAGTCATCTTGTTTTGGGTCATCGTACCTGTTTTATCTGAGCAAATAACTGAAGCACATCCAAGTGTTTCAACTGCTGGTAATTTTCGAACAATCGCATTCTTTTTAATCATTTTTTGGACGCCAAGTGATAATGCAACCGTTACAATGGCTGGCAATCCTTCTGGGATGGCAGCAACTGCCAAAGATACTCCAGCTAAAAACATCGTGTATAAATCATGACCTTGTAACACACCAACGGCAACAACTAATACAGTTAAAAGTAATGCTGTTGTAATTAAAATTTTACCTAACTGCTCTAATCTTCTTTGTAATGGAGTTTCCATCGTTTCTGCTTTTTGGAGAAGGTCTGCAATTTGTCCCATCGCTGTTTTCATTCCTGTTGCGATGACAACACCCATCCCGCTTCCCCTCGTTACCATCGTTCCCATGAAAGCAATATTCTCCATGTCCCCAATACCAAGATCCTTTGCTCTCAATTGACTCGTATGTTTTTGTACAGGAACGGACTCTCCTGTCAATGCTGATTCTTCAATTTCTAAACTGGTTGTTTGAATAAGCCTAATATCTGCACCAATGCGATCACCACTAGTAAATTTTATGATATCTCCCACTACTAGCTCTTTAGAAGGGATTTTTTTCCAAGCGCGTTCTCGTAGAACTTGAACTTGTGGAGCAGACAATTCCTTTAAAGCTTGTAAAGATTTTTCCGCCTTTCTTTCTTGAAAAAAACCTAATATTCCATTAATAATCACAATAGAAATGATGGCAATAGCATCAATGTATTCCCCTAGAAATCCTGATAACAGCGTCGCTGCTAGTAACACTAAAACCATAAAATCTTTAAATTGACTGAAAAATAAGAGTAAAGCAGATTGCTTTTCTCCTTCCTGAAGTTCATTCAGCCCTTGCTGCTTCAACCTTTGCTCGACCTGTTTGTCTGATAATCCTGCCGAAAAATCAGTATCTAATGCTTTTTCGATATCTTTTTCCGACATTTCGTGAAATTTCATCCTGCTATCTCACTTCCCTTTAATGTATTTCTGCAAGTTTGTCCTTACTCTAAAGAAAGCATATTCAGGCAAGTCCATATTAATGCTAAAATAAGATAGGGAGTTTAAAATATAATAAGGAAACGTAGAAAAGCGCATTTGCCTGTCGAGGGGCGAGGACGCTTGCGCTGGACAATTTTCGAAATCGAAAAGTTATTCTTTCTTATCTAATAAAAAAAATAAAGTAGAGGATGTTTTACATGTCTTTTGACGGTCTATTTACAAAAATAATGACAGAGGAAATTTCCGCCACCTTATTAGGAGGTCGAATTAATAAAATATATCAGCCTTTTAAAAATGAAATCATTCTACAAATTCGTGCAAATGGAAAGAATCACAAATTATTGCTCTCCGCCCATCCCAGCTATTCCAGGGTACAGCTAACGAATGAATCTTATGAGAATCCTAGTGAACCACCGATGTTTTGCATGCTCCTTCGCAAGCACTTAGAAGGGGCCATTATTGAAGATATTTATCAAATCGGACTTGATCGTATGGTCGCTATTGAAGTCAAAGGAAGAAATGAGTTAGGGGATATAAGTTTAAAAAAACTGATAATAGAAATTATGGGAAGACATAGCAATATCATTCTAATTGACAAAGAAAAAAATATGATTCTTGATAGTGTTAAGCATGTTTCTTACGCAGTAAATAGTCATCGCGCTATATTGCCTGGACAACCATACGTACTTCCTCCAAGTCAGGATAAATTAAATCCATTTGAGATGGAAGAAATCGATGTTTTAAAAAAAATAGACTTTAATGCTGGAAAAATTGATAAGCAATTAGTAGAACAGATTGCAGGAATTTCACCTATATTTGCACGTGAAATCATTTTTCAATCTGGGTTAGCAAATCGAATAACTTTACCGAAAGCATTTATGGATATTGTCCAACAAATTAAAAACGGGAAAATTCAACCATCTATTACAATGAATACTCAGAAAGAAGCCTTTTATTTTTTTCCACTTAATCATATGAAGGGTGAAGTAAAACAATTTACACTATTAAGTGAAATGTTAGACCGCTACTATTTTGGAAAAGCAGAACGTGATCGCGTGAAGCAACAAGCTAATGATTTAGAGCGTTTTATTCAAAATGAAAAGGATAAAAATGAAAATAAAATTAAAAAGCTGAAATCTACTTTAGAGGATGCAAACAAAGCGGATGAATACCAACTATATGGTGAACTATTAACCGCAAATATGTATGCCCTCCAAAAAGGATTGCAAGAAATTGAGGTTATTAATTACTATGACGAAAACGGGGCAACCGTTATTATTCCTTTAGATCCATTAAAATCTCCATCAGATAATGCACAAAAGTATTTTTCAAAATACCAAAAAGCTAAAAATTCTATTGAAATTGTGAAAGAACAAATTCGATTAGCGGAAAATGAACTATTATATTTTGAAGCTCTCCAACAACAGCTAATGGCAGCATCAATAAGGGATATTGCGGAAATTCGCGAAGAACTTGTAGAAGAAGGATATATTCGTGAAAGACAGAAAAAGAAAATTAAAAGTGCTATTTCAAATAAGCCTCACCTAGAGACTTACACAGCAAGCGATGGAACAGAAATATTAGTAGGAAAAAATAATAAACAAAATGATTATTTGACAAATAAGCTTGCAGCAAGGGATGAGATATGGTTCCATACAAAAGATATACCTGGTTCCCATGTTGTCATCCGTAGTAAAAATCCTAATGAGGAAACCATCATAGAAGCTGCTATACTGGCAGCATACTTTAGTAAAGCTAGACTTTCAAGCTCTGTCCCAGTTGATTACACAAAGGTTCGTCATGTGAAAAAACCGAATGGTGCTAAACCTGGATTTGTTATTTATGACAATCAACAAACGATTCATGTAACTCCTGATGAAGATAAAATTCTTTCTTTAAAAATGAAATAATCTTGTTTAGGCCGATTCATAAGTGTAATCGGCCTAATTCCATCATTGTTTATTACTTAGTACTAATAGTAAATACTAAATATTTTAAAAATTAATTAAATTCTCTTGAATATGGGTAAAAATACCTGTAAACTTTCTCTAATAGCCCTTTGGAAGGTGAGACCTTTGGAAATAACGAAACATCTTCTTTCAAATCTTTCTTTATTAATCTTTTTCCTTTTTTTTAGTTTAGTATTAGCGGATCGGAACAAGAAAGCGACCATTTCAAAGTATCCTTTTATTATTCTAATCATTGTTTTGATATGGACATGCATCCAATTCTCGTATTCTAGTAGTCCATCCTTACATTTTGACTTACGATTAATTCCTTATGTTGTTGGAGGCCTATATCTAGGATTAGCTCCTTTTCTATCATTGGTTGTAGTAGTAATTAGATCTTTCTATGGGATTAATACTGGTTTCTTTCTCACTTTAGGACTTTATGTTACTTATGCCATTCTTTTTTGGAGAATGTATCCTTGGTTTATACGCCAAACCACAAATAAACGAATCACTTATTCAATTTTAATTGGTATACTATTCTCAATGATGACTGCAACGGCCATACAAATAGCGATACCAATTAAGAATTGGTTTGACCTATACTTTGCTTATCTCATTGTTCCAGCTCTAGGAATTGGAATTGTTTCATATGGTATCGAGTTTTTCCAAAGAAATTTAAAAATGAGAAGTCAGCTAATTAAAACCGAAAAGCTACAGGCAGTTGAACAAATGGGAGCCGCCATTTCCCATGAAATACGAAATCCATTAACCGCAGCGATAGGCTTTGTTCAATTACTTCAAGATGGATATTTAACAAGAAAACAACAAGATGATTATCTTGCCATTGTTAAAGAAGAACTTAAGGCTGCTGAGAGAGTTATACAAGATTATTTGACTTTTGCAAAGCCTTCGCTCGTACATAATGAAAATCTCAATGTTAAGAAAGAGCTACAGCAGGTCATTTCAATTTTACAACCAATGGCTAATCAAAACTCTGTCCAAATTACAACTGATTTTTCAGTGGTTGGCTTTATACAAGGTGATAGGCAAAAATTTCGTCAAGTTTTTATTAATGTTTGTAAAAATGCTGTTGAATCTATGCCAAACGGTGGATATTTAAATATCAGTACGGAATTCACTCGAAATTGTATATCCATTTATATAAAGGATACTGGAATTGGAATGTCTAAAGATCAGCTTGACCGATTAGGAGAACCTTATTATTCAACAAAAGGTTCTGGTGGAACTGGTCTTGGAATGATGGTAGTTTACAGTATTGTTCGTGCGATGAAGGGGTCAATTAAAGTGGAAAGTGAAGTAGGAGTTGGGACCACCTTTCTCTTTAAATTCCCTACAAATAAAGATTCTAGTGAAATTAGTGCTGAAGAAAATTAATAAGAATTTGTTAATGAATAAACCTCGGGTATCATACCCGAGGTTCATTCATATTAGGAAAATTGTTTAGCCCATTCCTGCGGATCTTTCTTCCACTCTAATAAACTATCAAGCTCTGCCTTTTGGATGTACCCTTTTTCTTCTGCAACATCCACTAATGTGGTTAAGTCACTGAGTGAGACAGATGAAATTTCTTCTAAACGTAAATTTTGTTCGGCTTTTTCAAGTTCATAAGTAAAGATCGAAACGACTCCCAATACTTCACAACCTGCTCCCCTTAATGCCTGAACAGTGGTTATTGCACTTCCTCCAGTAGAGATTAAATCTTCTACTACTACGACCTTTTGTCCTTTAAGCGCTTGTCCTTCGATTTGCTTACCCGCACCGTGTGCTTTCGCTTTAGAGCGCACATAATTCATTGGCAAATTAAGACGTTCACTTACCAAAGCCGCATGTGGAATTCCCGCTGTTGCTGTACCTGATATACACTCAACTCCAGGAAAATTCTCTCTAATAAGAGAGGCTAATCCTTCCGCTATCGTACCTCTAATCTCTGGAAAACCAATGGTAGAACGGTTATCACAATAGATAGGGGATTTTAATCCAGAAGACCATGTAAAAGGCTCATTTGGATTTAATGAAACGGCTTGAATCTCTAATAACTTTTCTGCGATTTCTCTTTTCATGCTGTTACGCCTCTCCAATCATTTAAAATTTGCTTATAACTTTGTAACGGATTTACTGCTTGTGTAATCGCTCTACCCACTACAATTGCTGATACGCCAATACTTTGAGCAAATTCAGGAGTAGCCACCCTTTTTTGATCTTGTACTTCTGAATGTGCGGGCCTAATTCCAGGGCAAATCGTTAAAAATTCTGTCCCAAGGTTCTCATGAATTTTTAACGATTCATTAACAGAGCAAACGACCCCGTCCAAACCAGCTAACTTTGATAATGACGCATAATGAAGAACAGATTCCTCTAATGTAGTTTTAATCAGTTGCTCTTTTACCATTTGTTCTTCTGAAGTACTTGTAAGCTGGGTAACAGCGATACAAAAAGGTCTATGTGAGCCAGAATTCTTACCTGCTTCAAGTCCTTCACGTGCAGCTTTCATCATTTCAAAACCACCTGCTGCATGCACATTGACAAGATCGCAGCCTAGAGAGGAAATTCCCTTCATAGCTTGGAAAACTGTATTCGGAATATCATGAAGCTTTAAATCAAGGAATACTTGATGACCTTTTTCCTTTAAATAAGTTACGATACTTGGTCCTTCTTGATAAAACAACTCCATTCCCACTTTCAAGAAAAGCTGTTCACCTTGAAACGGCTCTAAAAAACGAGTAACCTTATCTTTCGACGAAAAATCAAGCGCGATAATTAACGAGTTTCTCATATTAACTCCAGCTCCTCCCCGTACATTCAGAAATATGGTCAAATCTTAATTTTTCAAGCAATATTGGAAGCTCTTCAATTATTTTTGGACATATAAATGGATCGACGAAATTTGCTGTTCCGACCGCAACGGCACTTGCTCCAGCATAAAAGTACTCAATGACATCTTCAGCTGTTTGAACTCCACCCATTCCAATAATAGGTAAAGAAACTTGTTGACTTACTTCATAAATCATCCGAATTGCAACTGGCTTAATCGAAGGACCTGATAAACCACCTGAACGATTAGCTAGGATTGGTTGGCCAGTCTTTAAATCTAATCTCATCCCTAGTAATGTATTGATCATTGTCAAACCATCTGCGCCGCCCTCTTCAACTGCCTTTGCCATTTCTACGATATTGGTCACATTTGGCGATAGCTTCACATAAACAGGTACAGAAGAAACTTCTTTCACTTTTTTTGTTAAATTTTTCGCTACTTCTGGTATCGTTCCAAAAGCAATCCCACCTGTTTTTACATTCGGACAAGATATATTTAACTCTAATGCATGAACATTTGAGGCTTGGGAAATTTGTTTTGCCACTTCCACATAATCTTCTTCTAATGATCCCGCAACATTAGCAATGATCGGAACATTAAATTGATTCAACCATGGAAGTTCTTCCGTTAATACTTTATGAAGTCCAGGATTTTGCAAACCTATTGCATTCAACATTCCGGCAGGTGTTTCTGCCACCCGTGGGGTTGGATTTCCAAACCGCGGTTCTAATGTAGTTGCTTTAATCATAATCGCGCCCAAGCTACTTAAGTCATAAAATTGACTAAACTCTCGACCAAAACCGAAACAACCAGAAGCAGGCATAATTGGATTTTTCAAATGTAATCCCGGTAACTGGATAGTTAATGAACTCATAGCACAACCTCCCCTGCTTGAAAAACTGGGCCATCACTACAAACCTTTTTATATGAATAACCTGTTGGATCATCGGCTGTATGACAAACACATGCAAAGCAAGCACCGATTCCACAACCCATGCGCTCTTCTAATGAAAGATACACCTTTTTATTAGGAAATCCTGCCTCTAGTGCTTTTAACATTGGTGTTGGTCCACATGAGTACATCGTATCAAAATCCCAATTATAGCGATTGATTATATCAGTTACAAAACCTTGATAACCGTAAGTCCCATCAACCGTAACTATATATGTTTCACCCAATGATGAAAAATCATCTTCTCCAAAAACAACACTCTCGGTCTGGAAACCTAAAACATGAATGACGTTGACCCCTTTTGCCGTTAATTGTTTAGAGAGCTCAAGTAAAGGAGGGACTCCTATTCCGCCACCAACAAGTAAAGCAGTGTTTCCTGTATTGGATTCGTGTACAGGAAAGCCATTTCCTAGTGGCCCTAAAACATTTACAGACATACCAGGAATCTTTTCTGATAATTTTGATGTTCCTATTCCTTCTTTACGATAGATCATCGTAAATTGTTTATTCAACTGATCGATACTCGAAATACTAATCGGCCTTCTTAAAATTGGGTCGACGCCATCTCCAACTTTTAAATGAACAAATTGTCCAGGTATCTGCATTTCATCTACAAGCTCACCTTGTAAGGTGAGCTTATAGATGGAATCTGCTATTTCTTTTTGTTCTATTACAAGACAATTTTCTTGTTTGATCATACGAGGATAGCCTCCTTAGAAGCAGATGTACCGGCCATCGCCTCTGTTGAAAAGGTCATTGATTCTATTACTTTTAATATGGCATCGGCAGTATCTAGTGAAGTTAAACAAGCAATTCCATTTTCAACTGATTCCCTGCGAATTTTAAAGCCATCACGCTCTGGCTGTTTTCCTCTAGTCAATGTGTTAATAATGAGTTGGACTTCCCCTTTACGAATGACATCAATTAAAGTCACTCCTTCTGAACCTATTTTCTCAACAACATCCACTTGAACTCCGCCATTTTTCATAAATTCAGCCGTTCCGCTTGTTGCTACAATTTGATAACCAATCGCGGCAAATCGTTTTGCTAGTGAGAGTGCTTCTTCCTTATCTTTATCAGAGACTGTAAAAAGCACCGTTCCGAACTTTTGGATTTTCATTTTTGCAGCAATTAAGCCCTTGTATAAAGCTTTTTCGAGTGTTAAATCTTTCCCCATTACTTCACCTGTTGATTTCATTTCTGGTCCAAGTGTAATATCCACTCGGCGAAGTTTTTCAAATGAGAATACAGGAACCTTCACATAAACGCCTGTTTTTTCTGGGACTAATCCAGGTGTATATCCTTGTTCTATTAATGATTGCCCTAGAATGATTTTCGTTGCAATTTTAGCCATCGGTACATTCGTAATTTTACTTAAAAATGGTACTGTACGACTTGAACGTGGGTTAACTTCAATTACATAAACTTCGTCGTTACTTACAACATATTGGATATTTAATAGACCAATAATATTTAATCCTTTTGCTAACTTTTGCGTATAATCGATTAGCTTCTCCTTAACAGATGACGATAATGTTTGTGGTGGATACACCGCGATCGAATCACCTGAGTGTACTCCTGCTCGCTCAATATGCTCCATGATCCCCGGGATTAATACGTTTTTCCCATCAGAAATCGCATCCACTTCAATTTCTTTTCCAGTTAAATAACGATCAATTAAGACTGGATGCTCCGAATTAATTTTCACTGCATTCTCCATATAGTGGATTAATTCCTTTTCTTGATAGACGATTTCCATTGCTCTGCCGCCAAGTACATAGGAAGGGCGTACAAGTACTGGATAACCGATGTTTGTTGCAATGTTTACCGCTTCTTCAACAGAAAGGGCTGTTTTTCCAAGAGGTTGTGGGATATCCATTTGTACAAGAGCTTGCTCAAATTTATCACGATTTTCGGCTCTATCTAAATCTTCTAAACTCGTTCCTAAAATTTTTACTCCTCTTTCAACTAATGCTGCTGCAAGATTTATAGCTGTTTGCCCACCAAACTGTACAACTACACCTTCCGGTTGTTCCAGGTCGATTATATGCATCACATCTTCAATCGTTAATGGCTCGAAATACAGCTTATCAGAAATACTAAAATCGGTAGAAACCGTTTCAGGATTGCTGTTAATAATAATCGCTTCATAGCCAGCTTCTTTAATCGCCCAAACAGAGTGTACTGTTGCATAATCAAATTCTATACCTTGGCCGATTCGAATCGGTCCAGAACCTAATACTAGTACGCTTTTTTTATCAGTGACAATAGACTCATTTTCTTCTTCATATGTTCCATAAAAATATGGTGTTTCAGATTCAAACTCTGCCGCACAAGTATCAACCATTTTATAGACTGGGATAATACCTTTTTCTTTTCTCCAAGAATAAATTTCGATGGCCGTTGTCTTCCAAAGTTTTGCTAGAATTACATCAGAAAAGCCTTTTTCTTTTGCCATTTTTCCATAGTCGTTATTAAATGGATTTTTTGCTAGCTCATTTTCAAAGAAAAGGATTCCTTCGATTTTCTTTAGGAAGAAGAGATCAATTTGACTCCACTCATGAATGGTATCAATACTTACTCCTCTTTTTATGGCTTCAGCAATATAGAATAGTCTTTCATCGCCTGGTTTGCGTATTCTTCTTTCGATCGTTTCATGATCAATTTGAACTGCATCATTAAGTTCTAAATGATAAATATTAGATTCTAATGAACGAACTGCCTTTAATAATGATTCTTCAAACGTTCTACCAATAGCCATGACTTCGCCAGTTGCTTTCATTTGTGTTCCAAGGGAGCGATTCGCTGATTCAAATTTATCAAATGGCCATCTAGGAATTTTTGTCACGATATAATCTAATGCTGGTTCAAAGCTCGCATAAGTTTTTCCAGTAACTGGGTTCATCATTTCATCAAGTGTTAATCCTACAGCAATTTTTGCTGCTAGCTTTGCAATCGGATATCCCGTCGCTTTTGATGCTAAAGCAGACGATCGGCTTACACGTGGATTAACCTCAATGATATAGTAATGGAAGCTATAAGGATCTAGAGCAAGCTGAACATTACATCCACCTTCAATCTTTAGGGCACGAATGATTTTTAGAGATACATTTCGTAACAATTGATATTCACGATCACTTAATGTTTGGCTCGGTGCTACGACAATCGAATCCCCAGTATGTACACCAACGGGATCAAAGTTTTCCATATTACAAACAACAATTGCATTATCATTGGAATCTCGCATAACCTCGTATTCAATTTCTTTAAAGCCTGCTATACTTCTTTCCAACAAACATTGCCCGACTGGACTATTTTTAATCCCACTAGAGACAATTTCGATAAGGTCTTGTTCATTATGACAAATACCGCCTCCAGTTCCCCCAAGAGTAAAGGCAGGACGAACAATCACTGGGTAGCCAACCTGATCGACAAACTTGAACGATTCCTCTAAATTATGAACGATCTCACTCTCTGGCACAGGCTCACCTAGCTCATTCATTAAATCCTTAAATAACTCACGATCCTCTGCTTGTTGAATCGCCGAAAGCTTTGTGCCTAAAATTTCGACTCCGCATTCTTTTAAGATTCCTGACTCCGCTAATTCTACAGCTAAGTTCAATCCCGTTTGCCCACCAAGTGTAGCGAGGATGGCATCTGGACGCTCTTTTCGAATGATTCGACTAACGAATTCCAATGTAAGTGGCTCAATATAAACGACATCAGCCATTTCTGTATCCGTCATAATCGTTGCAGGATTAGAATTGACTAGGATTACTTTATAGCCCTCTTCCTTTAAAGCAATACAGGCTTGTGTTCCAGCATAATCAAACTCTGCTGCTTGACCTATGATAATGGGACCTGATCCAATGACTAAAATTGAATTTATATCTGTACGTTTTGGCATGCTGAAACCCCTTCCTGTTTTTCCGTTTTAACCATTTGTAAAAATTGATCGAATAAGCCGTTTGCGTCTTCAGGTCCAGGTGAAGCTTCTGGATGGTATTGAACCGTAAATGCAGGATATTCCTTATGTCTTAATCCTTCAACTGTTCCATCGTTCAAAGCGATATGTGTAATTTCTAATGGAGTTGAAATGATCGAAGCTTCCTCGACTGTATAGCCATGATTTTGTGAAGTAATTGCAATTCTACCTGTCTGTAAATCTTTTACTGGATGGTTCGAGCCACGGTGACCGAATTTCAATCGATTTGTATCAGCACCACAAGCTAAAGCAAATAATTGATGCCCTAAACAGATTCCAAACATTGGAACCTTACCAAGAATTCCTTTGATCATTTCGATTGCTTCCGGAACATCCTTTGGATCTCCAGGTCCGTTTGAAAGCATAATTCCGTCTGGTCGAAGCTGTAATATTTCCGTTGCTGTTGTGTTATAAGGCACGACGATTACGTCACAATCACGTTTGTTTAATTCTCTCAAAATGCCATGCTTCATCCCGAAATCAACAAGGACAATCCGATCTCCTCTACCTGGACTTGGGTAGGCTGTTTTCGTAGAGACTTGTTTTACTTGATCGATTGGTAAATCATTGTGACGAAGCTTTGCAATCACTTCTTCTACGTTTTCATCAATACTACAAATAGCCCCTTTAAGCGTGCCGTACTGACGGATAATTCTTGTTAATTTTCTTGTATCAATTCCTGATATTGCAGGAATGTTTCTCAGCTTAAAATACTCATCAAGTGTCCATTCGTTTCGCCAATTAGAAGGAAAATCCGCTACTTCCTTTACGATAAAGCCACTAATTGCTGGAATAATCGATTCAAAATCATCACGGTTTATCCCATAATTCCCCACTAATGGGTAGGTTAGTGTGACGATTTGACCACAATAGGATGGGTCAGACAGAATTTCCTGATAACCAGTCATTCCTGTATTAAAAACAACCTCACCGAATTTATCAATTTCACTCCCGAAACCATTTCCAATAAAGATTGTTCCATCTTCTAAAATTAATTGACGTCTCATACTTCCACCCTTTCATTTTTCCAGACAATTTTTCCATCGACCATAGTCATAACTGGCCAACCTTGACATTTCCATCCAGTAAATGGAGTATTCTTTCCTTTGGAGAGAAATTCATCTGGATTGATCTCATCCACTTGTTCTAAATTAAGGAAGGTAATGTCAGCAGGTGCTCCAGCTTCCAGTTTTCCATAAGGAAGGTTAAAAGCTTGTGCTGGTTTCTTCGTTAAAAACTCGATTAATTGTTGTAAAGTAATAACATCCTTTTTTACTAGATTCGTATATAACAACGGAAAGGCGGTTTCTAAGCCAACAATTCCAAAAGGAGCAAGCTCCATACCTTCTAATTTTTCCTCATGTGTATGTGGAGCATGATCGGTTGCAATAAAATCAATTGTTCCGTCTAAAAGGCCTTCGATTAAAGCAAGTCTATCCTCTTCACCACGTAATGGTGGATTCATTTTGAAATTGGCGTCTAATGATGAGATATCTTTCTCACTTAGTAGTAAGTGATGTGGTGTGACCTCTGCTGTGACGTTGATTCCTGCACGTTTAGCATCACGAACAACCCTTACTGATTCCTTTGTGCTAATATGACAAACATGGTAATGGCAGCCAGATGCTTCCGCTAATAACACGTCTCTGGCAATGTGGATGGATTCACAAACGGAAGGGATTCCTCTTAATCCATTCTGTTCTGAAAAAATCCCCTCATGTACGCATCCTTTATTAATTAATGTATTATCCTCACAATGGGCTACAATCGTCATATTCAATTCAGCTGCTTTTTTCATTGCTTCAAGCATCATGCCAGCTGACTGCACGCCCACACCATCATCTGTAAAAGCAAAAGCTCCTGCTTCTTTTAATTCATTGAATTTGGTTAATTCTTGACCTAATTCGCGATAAGTAATGGATGCGTATGGAAGTACACGAACATTTGCTGTTTCTTCTATTCTTTTATTTAGCCATTCAAGTTGATCCGCACTATCTGGAACTGGCCTTGTGTTTGGCATCGCAGCAATCGTTGTAAATCCGCCTTTAGCAGCCGCTTTTGTACCCGTTTCGATCGTTTCCTTTTTTTCTCCACCTGGTTCACGAAGATGGACATGAAGATCAATAAATCCTGGCGATACTAATAATCCTTTTGCATCAATTATTTCCTTGTTATCCTCAGCAATATCCTCAGCAACTGAAGCAATTTTTCCATCTTTGATTAAAATATCCACGACTTTAAGTCCATTATCTGTAAACAGGTTCGCTTTTTTGATTAACATTTTGTTGCCCTCCCCCTTGATTTTCAAGTGCTTTTTTTAAGACTGCCATTCGGACATAAACTCCATTTTCCATTTGTTTAAAAATTCGTGAACGCTCACATTCCACAAGCTCATCGGCAATTTCAACATTTCGGTTAATTGGAGCTGGATGCATGATGATACTTCCTGGCTTCATTTGTTTTTCTCTTTCGACTGTCAGTCCATACCTTTGATGGTAATCTTCTGCTGAAAACATATCCTTTTCGTCATGACGTTCATGTTGAATACGTAGGAGCATTACCACATCCGCACTTTTTACTACCTCGTCAATTGTTTCGTAAGGACATTCATTAACTATTTCTTGATCGAACCAATTTTCAGGACCAGAGAACACCACATTTGCACCTAATCTTATAAGAGTATCAGCATTCGAACGGGCCACGCGACTATGCTTGATATCCCCAACTATTGCTACTTTTAAGCCTTGAAAAGAACCAAACTGCTGTTGAATGGTGAATAAATCAAGTAAAGATTGTGTTGGATGATGCCCACAGCCATCGCCGCCGTTTATTATAGGTATCTTAATATTTTTAATTAATTCATCATAATAGCGTTCTTTTTCATGTCGAATGATGACTGCGTTTACCCCGATCGATTCTAATGTTTTAACTGTATCGTAAAGGGTTTCACCTTTTAACACACTTGAAGAATTCGTTTCAAATGGAATAACCGATAAACCAAGCCTTCTTTCTGCCACTTCAAAGCTACATTTCGTCCTCGTACTAGGCTCAAAAAATAGATTAGCAACAAACGTCTGATTTTCTGGACTCCAATGCTCTCCTTCAGAAAATCTTTTTGCTGATTCTAAAATGCCAATAATTTCTTCAATGGTTAGTTCCGAAGTGGTAAAAAGATGGTTCATACGTTTCTCCCCTTATCTATTTTTATAAAAAAACACCCTGAACCATATCGTTCAGGGTGTTTAAGCCAGTTTTAAGAAAGGAGTGAAAATATCCCCTTAAATAAAATGGCAAGTTCATGCAAACACCCTTTTAAGCCTCTCTGGACTTGATTTAAAAGGTTATTACGCTACTTGATCTTCTTTATTTATTTCTTCATCGAATAAATTATCTTTCACTGGTTCTCTGCCAGGTAAAATTAAGTTTAAAATGACTCCACAAATGGCTGCTAGTGCCATGCCTTGGATTTGTAATTCATCAGATACTTTAATAAAGGCACCACCGATTCCAATCACGAGTATGACTGAAGAAATTACTAAGTTTCGTTTATCGCCAAAATCAATTTTATTATCTACTAACATTCGTAACCCTGAAGAAGCAATAATTCCGAATAGAAGGATCGAAACGCCTCCCATTACCGCAGTTGGTATAGTACCGATAAGAGCTGTAATTTTCCCTACGAATCCGAAAACCGTTGCTAAAACTGCTGCTCCAAAAATGACATACACACTATAAACTCTTGTGATTGCTAGAACACCGATATTTTCACCGTAAGTTGTCTTTGGTGGACCACCTATTAATCCTGAAATCATTGTCGCCATTCCATCTCCTAAAATAGAACGATGCAAACCAGGATTTTTAATATAATCTCTACCAACTACTTTACTTAATACTAGCTGATGACCGATATGCTCAGACAAAGTAACTACCGCAACGGGAACCATTAATAGAACAATCTTCCAAGAAAACTTGATCGAATAATCAACTCCTGGTATTAAGAAGTCAGGCATTTGAAACCATTTTGCTTCCTTTACTGGAGTAAAATCGACAACCCCAACTGCAAGTGCATACAAATATCCAATAATTATTCCAAACAAGATTGGGATTAAACTCATAATCCCTTTAAAGAAGATCGAGCAGATAATCGTAGCAGCTAAAGTCACTAATGCTATCGAAAAAAGTAACAAGCTATATTCATGTGTAACTTGATCATTCATAGCCATGTCAACCGCCACTCCTGAGATAGCCAATCCAATTACGATGATAACTGGTCCAACGACAATTGGTGGAAGAAGATTCATGATCCAACGGTAACCTACACCTTTTATCATTAAGGCAACTACACCGTAAACAAGTCCAGCTAAGAAGGTTCCCATCATCGCGGCACCTGGACCACCTGCAGCTTTGGCAGCTATGACTGGTGCAATAAATGCGAAGGAAGAACCAAGATAAGCCGGTACTTGCCATTTCGTTACGATTAAGAAGGCAATCGTACCAAGACCACTTGAAATTAGAGCAATCGCAGGGCTTAAACCTACTAAATATGGTACAAGAATGGTTGCTCCAAACATGGCGAATAAGTGTTGTAAACTTAAAGATAACCATTGAAATTTATTTGGCACATCATTTACATCTAATATTGGTTTACTCATTTTCATTTCTCCTCAGTCTTAGTTTTCTCCATAATAAAACCCTCTTGCAATAAGTAGGCGCAAAGAGGGTAGGAAAAGGCAAAAGAGTTTGATCTTTTGTCTTTACCCCTTCGACAGCCTCACAGGACTTCATTTAAAGGGTGTGCTATTTATTTATCAAAAATACTAACTTGTTCGATTTCATCTATTTCATTCAATTCAACGACTATTTTTTCATCACTAGAGGTCGGAATGTTTTTACCAACATAGTCTGCACGAATTGGTAATTCACGATGACCTCTATCAACTAAAACCGCTAATTGTATCGCTGAAGGTCTTCCTATATCCATCAAGGCATCCATTGCCGCCCTTACTGTTCTGCCAGTGTATAATACATCATCTACGAGAATAACCTTTTGGTTTGTAATCTCAAATGGGATGTCCGATCCTTTTACAAGTGGCTCATTGTCGTTAGTCTTTTTAGTTAAATCATCTCGATATAAGGTAATATCTATTTCGCCGAAGCTAATTTCTTTTTCTTCAATTTGAGCGATTTTTTCTGCAAGACGTTTAGCGATAGGAATCCCTCTTGTCTTAATGCCTACTAGTACACAATTTTCAATCCCTTTATTTTTTTCAATAATCTCATGGGCTATTCGTGTTAGAGCACGTCTGATTGCCTGCTCATCTAAAACAACTGCTTTTTTAGTCATTCTTTTCACCTTCTTCCATTTTTATTGGAAACGGGTTTGTATTCGACAAAAAACCCTCTCACCGGTTGATGAGAGGGTAAACGAGTCACAATTAAATCGGGATAATCTATCCCTAAATTAATATCCGTTTCCTTCTCAGCCTCACGGGACTGATTTAAAGGACTTATTTAACTAATCATTATCTTATAGAAAGACTCGAATTTTGTCAATGATTTTTTCTTAGTTCATCTAGAAGTTCCTCAAACGGTTGAGGTAGTGGAGCTTCAAATTCTAAATACTCTCCTGTACGTGGATGTTTAAAACCTAATAGACCAGCATGTAGAGCTTGTCCCTCTAACTCTAATGTTTTTCTTGGACCATATTTAGGATCACCAGCAAGCGGATAGCCAATATACTTCATGTGTACACGAATCTGATGAGTTCTCCCAGTTTCAAGTTGACACTCCACAAACGTAAATTCCTTAAATCTTTCCAATACATGAAAGTGGGTGACCGCTGTTTTTCCATTATCTACGACAGTCATACTTTGACGATCTTTCGTGTCACGCCCAATCGGTGCATCAATTGTTCCGAAATCATGAGGAATATGGCCATGAACAACAGCTTTATATTTTCTTGTTACCGTTTTAGCTACTAATTGATTCACAAGACTTTCATGAGCTAAATCATTTTTAGCGACCATTAATAGTCCTGATGTGTCTTTATCGATTCGATGAACGATACCAGGTCTCAATACCCCATTAATACCCGATAAATCCTTACAATGAGCCATTAATCCATTTACCAATGTCCCCGTTGTATGCCCAGGCGCAGGATGAACAACCATCCCCTTTGGCTTATTTACGACTAGTACATCTTGATCCTCATAATAAATATCTAAATTCATCTCTTCTGGTAACACATCAAGCACTTCAGGCTCAGGGATCAAAATTTCGATTGAATCGTTTAAACTACATTTATAATTCGTTTTTACCTTTTGGCCATTTACTAGCACATGACCATCTTTTATCCATTGCTGAACTTGAGTTCTAGACCATTCAGCGTTTAAACTACTTAATACTTTATCAATTCGATCTTGTTTTTGATCTTCTTGGATGATGTGTTCTAACTTTTCCATTCATTTTACCCCTTCTTAGCTTCTCGCTCTTCTCTTACCATTTGCACCATTAAAAGTCCAACTCCGACACAAAGTGCTGCATCAGCAACATTGAAAACTGGGAAGTCATAATTGAATATATATGTATTGACAAAATCGACAACTTCTTTTCGTAATACACGATCAATAAAGTTCCCTATTGCACCACCAAGCATAAGACCTAATGATATACCAAATAATTTTTTTTCTTTAGCCAGCTTTTGAATATAATAAATAATTCCGATAATCACTACTACAGTTATAATATAAAAAAACCACATTTGCCCCTGTAATATTCCCCAAGCCGCACCACGATTCCTGTGTGAGGTAATATAGAGAAAATCCTCAATAATCGCTATACTTTCTCCAAGTTCCATATTTTTCACAATAAGCCATTTCGTTAATTGGTCCAATAAAATAACAAATAAAGCAATTATGTAATAAAACACTAAGAAACCTCCAAACCTAATTTCAATCGTTCCTTTGCATTTTATCACAATTATAAACCTTACGACAATGATCCCAATTATTTATAGGAGTGCGGTATTTTATAAAAAGCTTTTATTTTTTTAAAATCATTGAATGTCTTCGCAGTAGGAACGAATGATAATAGATCAAACGGGATAAGCTCGCCAGACATTTCACATCTACCGAATTGACCATCTTCAATTTTACAAAGTGTAACCTGAATATCCTTTAATTCTGCTTCAACAAAACATTTAATTCTTTCATCTACCAAATTTCTATCTAATTTACTTTTCATTTCTCGTTCAAAATCACGGAGTTCCTCATAAAGCTTCTTTTCAAAAACTTTCATTCCTAACACCTCCGTAACGATATTAAGAATAGTATTTGTCCCATAGAAAAAAACAACCTGAACAACTATTGGAAAAAGAAAAGCGTAGACGCTTTTGTGAGCCCCGACAAGCAAATGCTTGCCCACACGGAAAGTCGTTCTTTGAACTTTTTGGGTGGCGAACATTTGACCTCGAGGTCGACAAAAGTGAGCGTCCTGTCGCATTGTCGACACTTGTACATCCTGTACGTCGGGGTTAGGACGCTTGCGCTGGACATTTTTAATAACTCAAAAATGTTTTATTTTCTATCTATGCAAAAAAGAGGCTAAACATAAAGTTTAGCCTCCATTTCATGATTAAGATTGAGTAGCGTAATTTTCTTTGATGACTTCCGCACATCTTGTACAAAGTGTTGGATACTCTTCTACCTTTCCAACTTCTGGTGTTACAATCCAACAACGCTCACATGTTTCTCCTTCAGCCTTAGAAATAACAATAGCAGATGTTTCAAGCTTTAGTGCGTTTTCAGGCGCTTCTTCGTAAGTTCCTGCAACTTCAAAGCCAGAAACGATAAAGAGCTGCTGTAAATTTTCGCTAATTGAATTTAGTAATTCCTTTGTCTTGTCATTTACGTACAATGTAACTTTCGCAGTTAAAGACTTTCCAATCACTTTTTCATTTCTCGCTTCTTCAAGTGCTTTTAGAACATCATCACGAAGTTTCAAGAAACTATTCCACTTTTCCTCTAACTCCTTCGCATTTTCTATTTCTTTATATTCAGGCATATCTGTCAACTGTACACTTTCCTCATTGACAGAAGGAATATAACCCCATACTTCATCAGCAGTATGAGACAGGATAGGTGACACGAGCTTTGTTAACGTCATCAAACTTTCATGTAGTACAGTTTGAATTGCCCGACGTTCTGGATGATTTTTTGCCTCAATATATAAAACATCTTTAGCAAAATCAAGATAGAATGCACTTAAATCAAGAGTACAGAAATTATTAATTGCATGGTATATACTAGCGAATTCAAATTTCTCATATGATTCCGTCACATGTTTGATTAGTTTATTTAATTTAACAAGCATGTATCGATCTACTTCACGGAGATTTTCATATGCAATAGCATCTGTTTTAGGATTAAAATCTGCAAGATTTCCTAATAGGAAACGGAAGGTATTACGAATTTTACGGTAAACCTCTGCTACTTGCTTCAGAATAGCATCTGAAACACGCACATCTGCTTGGTAATCTACTGAAGCCACCCAAAGACGTAAAATATCTGCACCCATTTGATCCATTACCTTAGCTGGAATTACTACATTTCCAAGTGATTTACTCATTTTACGTCCTTCACCATCAAGAACAAATCCATGACTTAGAACACCTTTATATGGGGCTTTTCCTGTTACAGCTACACTCGTAGACAAAGATGAGTTAAACCAACCACGATATTGATCAGACCCTTCCAAATATAAATCAGCAGGTCTTTGTAGATCATCTCTTTCTTCCAATACAGATTGATGTGACGAACCTGAATCGAACCAAACATCCATAATATCCGTTTCTTTAGTAAATTTACCATTTGGACTTCCAGGATGAGTAAATCCATTTGGTAATAATTCTTTTGCTTCTTTTTCAAACCAAATATTTGACCCTTGCTCACGGAATAAATTAGAAACATGATTGATTGTTTCATCAGTAATAATTGCTTCTCCATTTTCAGCGAAGAATACAGGAATTGGAACTCCCCAAGCACGTTGACGAGAAATACACCAGTCCCCACGGTCACGAACCATATTAAATAATCTAGTTTCTCCCCATGCAGGTACCCATTTTGTTTCTTCAACGGCTTTTAAAAGCTCTTCTCGAAAATCTTTAATGGAAGCAAACCATTGTGCAGTTGCTCGGAAAATAACAGGTTTTTTTGTTCTCCAATCATGTGGGTAAGAATGAGTAATAAAGGTAAGTTTTAATAAAGCTCCAACTTCTTCAAGCTTTTCGGTAATTGGTTTATTTGCTTCATCGTAAAATAAACCTTCAAACCCAATCGCTTCTTTTGTCATAACGCCTTTGTCATCTACTGGGCATAACACATCTAAACCATATTTTTGTCCGACTTGGAAATCATCTTCCCCATGGCCAGGTGCGGTATGAACACATCCAGTTCCGGCATCGGTTGTAACATGTTCCCCAAGGACAATAATAGATTCTCGATCATATAAAGGGTGCTTACAAACGACATGCTCAGCTTCATTACCACTGAATTTCTTTAATACCTTTGTTTCTTCCCAACCAATTTCCTTTGTAACTGCCTCAAGAAGTTCTTCTGCAACAACAAATTTTTCTCCATTAGCCTCTACGACAACATATTCTAAGTCAGGATGTAGGGAAATGGCAAGGTTTGCTGGAATCGTCCAAGGAGTAGTCGTCCAGATGATCACATTTGTTCCTTCTTCCAATAATCCTTTTCCATTTTCCACCTTGAAACTAACATAAATCGATGCAGAGCGCTTATCCTTATACTCGATCTCGGCTTCTGCTAACGCAGATTCACTAGATGGGGACCAATATACAGGTTTTAAGCCTTTGTAAATATAGCCTTTTTTCGCCATTTCACCAAACACTTTAATTTGCTGCGCCTCGTATTCCGGCTTTAAAGTAATGTATGGATTTTCCCAATCCCCTCTTACACCTAAACGTTTAAATTGAGTTCTTTGATTATCAATTTGCTCATATGCATACTCTTCACAAAGCTTTCTAAATTCTGCAACCGTCATTTCTTTACGCTTAACACCTTTGTTCGTTAGCGCTTGTTCAATTGGTAATCCATGTGTATCCCAACCAGGTACATATGGTGCTTGGTAACCACTCATTGATTTAAAGCGAACGATAAAATCTTTTAAAATTTTATTTAAAGCATGACCGATATGGATATCTCCATTTGCATATGGAGGTCCATCATGTAATACATACAAAGGGCGACCTTTAGTACGGTCTTGAACCTTTCTATAAATATCCGTTTCATACCATTTTTCTTGAATTTCTGGTTCACGCTTCGGTAAATTTCCTCTCATCGGAAATTCTGTTTGCGGCATTAATAAAGTATCTTTAAAATCCATTATTTTTTCCTCCAATATCTTTCAATTGCTTTTGACAATATAACCTTAAGGGAACCAATTCATACTTTTCTAGAAAATAAAAAAAACCTCTCATCCCTAAAAAAGGGACGAGAAGGCTTTTCCCGTGGTACCACCCTAATAGATTAGAAAAACTAATCCACTCTTTCTACATTCGTATCGTGAATTATACGCCTCACTTAATATCCAAATAAATGGATTTCAGATCAGAACTCAAGGGTGATCTTCCATAAACATACTTTAATGGGCTTTCACCTTTCCCATCTCGCTAATAAAGCTTCTTTGAATATGTACTGTCCCTGTCATTGTCAATAAGCAGTAATTAAATTATTCTGTCATTATATGCTGATACTCAGCCATTCGTCAAGATGTTATTTCACTTTCTGTTTGTAAACTTTTTAATTCAGTAGCATCCACTTCATATTGAAGTAAATGATCCCAATCATCATTATTTAGCATATCCAATTGGGCTTCAATTAACATTTTAAATCGTGTTCTAAATACTTTTGATTGTTTCTTCAAGTCTTCTATTTCTAAGGCAATTTTTCGTGCTTTAGATAATGCTTCATTTACAATTCGATCTGCATTTTTTTCAGCTTCTTTTAAAATTAACTTTGCCTCTTTTTGTGCGTTTCGTTTCACATCTTCCCCAGCTTCTTGAGCAATGACAATCGATTTATTTAACGTTTCCTCAATATTTGTAAAATGCTTTAAACGATCATTCATTTCACTGAGACGCTCATCCAATTCTTTTTTCTCACGAAGAATAAGTTCATAATCTTTGATCACCTGGTCAAGAAATTCATTTACTTCATCTTCATCATAACCACGGAATCCCCGATTAAATTCCTTATTGTGTATATCCAACGGCGTTAACGGCATGACGCCACCTCCCAAGAACTGTTTTCTATATATGTATTATCCATAATTCGACAGGTTTCCCATTATTCCTGCCAAAAAAGTAATTATTTTTGCTTTCCTACGGTGATACGCCATTTATCTTTTTTTGTTTTTCCCTCAATAGAGCTAATTTTTGCCCTTCCATATCCACGAATGGAAATCATATCATATTCTCTACATTCAAATGAGGGTTTCTCAATTGCCCTAAAATTAACTTTTACAAGTCCCTGCGCTAATAAAGTTTGGGATTTCTGTCTGGAAATATTATAGATTGTTGAAATCACACTATCTAATCTTAAGGAAGAGACCGTTTCCACTTCTTCCAGCCAAGTAATATTCATTGGGATAGCTTGGCTAAATGGTATTTCACTTAAACTTATTTTTGTACGACCTACTTGAGTAAATTGCAATTGGGTATACGAATTTATTTCTTTTGCAACGACAATTTGAATTTGATCCCCATTAATGAGAATGTCGCCAAATTTTTCCCGCTTAATTCCTAAAGACATCAAACTGCCTAAAACTTGGGGGTGTTCAATTGTAATAAATTTTTTTGGGTAATCCATTTCAAATATACTAATCTGAAAGGCATCTTTCTCCATTACAAAATAATTTGGAGCCACAATTGCCCTTTTTCTTTCAGAATGGTTAATACCACCAAAAAAATCACATTTTATATCTCCATCTTCCCCAATCACATATTTGACAATTTGTTGTTCACGAGGATCAAGAAAATCCGTCAGTTTTGGTGCAAAAGAATCTTCGACTGTACGTCTCCAAGATAAAACTTGGTCAATAAATTCACGTTCTTCTGGTCGGAAATGTTGATAAATGTTCATCGAATTCTCCTAAAATCGTTACAAGGAAATCTTTTGCTGTAATAAGATGATTAAAACCAAAGTTGAATTTGGGATAATCCCGTTGTTGCTAATCTTAAGACTAATATCGCCACAATCGGTGATATATCAATCATACCAATTGGAGGAACAAATCTTCTAAACGGCTCTAAATACGGTTCACATATGCGTGCAAGAAAGTGACCAAAGGATGAATCTCTCACACCAGGAAACCACGATAGTAAAATATAAATAATTAAAGCCCATGAATAGTAATAAATTAAACTTCCTAAAAAGCTAAACAAAATTGACATATACCATTACCACCTCTTATCTTGAAAAATCATGATCGAACATGATTTCCGAAATATTACCTGAAACTTCTACATTATCTGGGGTACAAAGGAAAATATTAGCACCAATTTTTTGAATATCCCCACCTATTGCATACACTGTACCACTTAAGAAATCAACAATACGCTTTGCTTGATCATGTTCTATTCGCTGGAGGTTCACGACTACTGAACGGCGATTTTTTAAATGATCCGCAATATCTTGTGCTTCTGCATACACCCGTGGCTCCACTAAAACCATTTTTGAGGATTTTTGAAGACTTTGTAAACTCACGACATTTTGTTTATTTGAAGCTTGTTTTACGGGTTTGACAGGCTCTACCTCTTCTTCAATATATTCTTGTTCTTCATCATCATATTCATCATCTAAAAAGAAAAATGTTTTAAATTTGGACTTAATACTCATCTTTACACCTCTTCTTCTCCTACTAGAGCAGTTCCAATACGTACCATTGTTGCTCCTTCTTCAATGGCAATTTTAAAATCATTAGACATTCCCATCGATAATTCCTGACAAGGGGCATGTTTCCACTGTTTTTCTGATACTTGTATCTGTAATTTCTTTAAAGTGTTAAAACATTTACGAATGACAATTTCATCAGCTGTAAGTGGTGCCATTGTCATCAGACCATCTATGATCACATTACCGAAATCTTTCATCTTTTCAATAAATGGTAGTACTTCAACTGGACTTAAACCATGTTTAGATTCTTCACCTGATACATTTACCTGTACAAAACATTTGATCGGCTCATTGGCACGTTTATTAATTTCTTCTGCTAGTGATAATCGATCCAATGAATGAATATAATCTACGATATGAATAATATTCTTCACTTTTCTTGATTGTAAAGAGCCTATATAATGCCATGTAGGTTTATCCTTTAATGATTCCCATTTCTCTAGTAATCCTTCATCACGATTTTCCCCGAGATGATGAATTCCAGCTTCTAAAGCCTCTTTAGCTCTCTCTACACTTACATATTTAGTGACTCCAATAATTTTAATTTCATTGGGATCGCGATTTATTTGAAAACACACATCATTTATTTCATTTTTAATTTTTTCAAGCTTTGTTGTTACTTTCATTTATTAGAGAATCCTCCTTCCAACCGATAAAACTCATCATGCGTCCTGTTTTACCTTGATCTCTTCTATGAGAGAAAAAATCGGATGCATTACAACTTGAACAAAATTCTGTGAGTGAAATATTGGATTCGGGTATTCCAGAATGAATTAATAGTAATTGATTTAAACGTTTTAAATCCAATTGATATTGTCCATCTTTTATTTGATTATAGGGCTTTTTTTCGACATCTTCTAGTATCTTTTGTACGAAATTAATAACAAAATCATCAACGACATAACATTTTTCGCAAATAGATGGTCCGATCACCACTAAAATATCATCTAGATGAATACCATTCTGCTTCCATCTATCAATCATTTTAACTGAAATACCGTTTACAGTTCCCTTCCAACCCGCATGGACTAGACCAATTGTATTTGTTCTTTTATCTATAAAATAAATTGGTACACAGTCAGCATAACATAGTGTTAGAAGAATTCCTTTTTGATTCGTATAAAAACCATCCGTATCTTTTATAGAATCACTATATTGATAGGCACCAAGCCCACGATGTTTTACGTTAATTTCTTTAATATTTTTTCCATGTGTTTGTTCTGCAGCAACCCAAAATTTTGTCGGAAATTGCAGTAATTCAGCAAGTTTCTGCTTATTTTTGCAAACATCATCATTTTGATCGCCAACATGAAGTCCAAAATTTAACGAAGAAAAGACTTGATCACTAAACCCACCATTTTTTGTCGTAAATCCTACGACTAAATTTGGCCACTCCTCTGCCCATGGTTGTAAAGAAAAATACTCCTTTGTTTTCAAAACAAATGGTTCCATATTCCCCAACCTTTAAATAAAGATATGTAAAAGTGTTTTGACTTTGAAAATTGTCCAGCTCTAGCGCCCAGCGACTAGTGTACTGTCCCTCTCCTCCTTACGATAAGTCAACATCGAATCGCTATCGCTCTTCGTGTTTCCTTTATCTCATGCGGAGCGGACCAGTCCATACGTCGCTAAACGGGCTCTTCCGCTTTTCTAATGTTTTCTATAGTTTACCATATATAATTGGATGTTCATAATAGCGAAATGAAAATAAAGAGGCTTAATTAAGCCTCTTCCTCAATATATTTTATATCTCGTTCCTTATAACGGACTAATATCACGTCTTCTCCAATTTTTAATATATTTTTCCATGGAATAATGACATCCTCATCTTTACCAAAGAAACCCAATACTTTCCCTGTACCGCTCACAATAACTGCATCAATATTCCCTGTCGACAAATTAATATCAATATCCCCTATATTTCCGAGTTTTTTTCCATCGGCAACATTAACGACATCTTTTATTTGAAAATCAGATATTCTTACCATATCTTCACCCCCAGCATTTCTTTATAAAATATATGATAGTTAAAATAAAATATGGTCTTTTTCCAACAAAAAATAAAGCTGCCGTGATGGGCAGCTTTATTTTTCAATTAGATATTAAAAATACTTGGAGGCGAATCATTAACTTGTCGGGTTTTTAAAGGCGCATGTCGCTTTGTTCTCAGCTTTGGATATTCTTATTCATTTGCTTAATTGCTGCTTTCTCTAGCCTTGAAACTTGTGCTTGCGATATTCCAATTTCATCTGCAACTTCCATTTGTGTTTTACCTTGAAAAAAACGTTTTCTTAATATTAATTTTTCTCGATCATTTAATCTTCTCATCCCTTCTTGAAGAGCAATTTCTTCAATCCAGGTCGTATCTTTATTTCGGTCATCACTTAACTGATCCAATACATAAATCGGATCTCCACCATCATTATAAATAGGTTCAAATAATGAGACAGGATCTTGAATCGCATCTAAGGCAAACACGATTTCCTCATGTGGCACTTCTAAAACTTTGGCAATTTCCTCTGCAGTCGGTTCCCTTGAAGTTTCACTCATTAACTTTTCTCTTACTTGTAAAGCCTTATAAGCAATATCCCTTAAGGAACGTGACACACGGATAGGATTATTATCCCGAAGATATCTTCTAATTTCACCGATAATCATAGGTACTGCATATGTAGAGAATTTAACATTTTGGCCTAGATCAAAATTATCAATTGACTTCATTAGCCCGATACAGCCAACCTGGAACAGATCATCAACGAATTCTCCACGATTATTAAATCGTTGAATCACACTAAGCACTAATCGGAGATTCCCATTTACAAGCTTTTCCCTTGCAGAATGATCTCCTGCTTGCATTTGCTTGAAGAGTAGTCTCATTTCTTCGTTCTTTAATACAGGAAGCTTTGATGTATCAACACCGCAAATTTCAACTTTATTTCGAGTCAATCCTTTTCCCTCCTCACAGGAGTTGCTGTACAAACTTAAGTATCTCCGTGAGAAGGAAAAATATGCACCTGGACCAAATGAACCAAAGATGAAAATCATTGAATAATGTTCATTTGTATTGGTAGAATCAAGGGTTTAAAAATAAAAAATTTTTTCAAAAAAAATAAATTAATATATGCTATACCATTTTATTAAATTCTTTTCTTAATCTTTTAATGATTCTTTTTTCTAATCTTGAAATATATGATTGAGAAATACCAAGCATATCCGCAACATCTTTTTGGGTTTTTTCTTCCCCATTTGTTAATCCAAAACGAAGTTCCATAATTTGTTTTTCTCTTTCCGTTAACTGGTGCAAGGCTTTTACTAAAAGCTTACGGTCAACATTAGCTTCTAAATCCTTCGTAATGATATCTTCTTCGGTCCCTAAAACATCCGATAGTAATAGCTCATTTCCATCCCAATCTATATTTAATGGTTCATCAAATGAAACCTCGGAACGAATTTTATTATTTCTTCTTAAGTACATCAATATTTCATTTTCAATACATCTTGAAGCATATGTAGCTAGCTTAATTTTCTTTTCAGGGTTAAAAGTATTTACAGCTTTAATTAATCCTATTGTCCCGATACTGATTAAGTCTTCTATATTAATCCCGGTATTTTCAAACTTTCTCGCAATATAAACAACAAGTCTTAAATTACGTTCAATTAAAATAGAACGGGCTGCTTTATCTCCGTTTGGTAATTTATTTAAAAGTAATTCCTCTTCTTCTTTACTTAAAGGAGGGGGGAGTGCTTCACTTCCGCCAATATAATAGATTTCATCTGTTTTAAGTCCTAATTTGATTAATAACTTATACCAATAGTAAGATAGGCGAAGTTTTAATTTTTTCATGTTAGGTCCTCCTTCTAAAATTTGTTTTATCGAGTATAGTATTATTAGCTTACTTTTGTTGAATCTGAAATAGCGCTCGCATTTGTCATCATTTTTGGATGAACAATGCATTGAAACGCTTCGTCAGCGGAAAGCTGTTGTAAAGTAAGAGAGACTAACGCTTTCGTTACATTAAATTCGCCTCTGTCTGTTCCAATTTTTAAGGAATCTGGTTTAAAAGCGATAATTAACTGATGATCCTGGCCGACGACTCGGCACGGAATAATTTTCACTCTACTTTCCCATTCAGATGGTATTTGCTTGTTACCAAAAAGATAAGCTTCAGGTTCTTTCCCCATCTCAATTAATTCGCTAGGGAAAATCTCCTTTACTTGATGAATAGAAACAATCATAACAGGTGATTTCGTAATGGGATCATATAGCTGATTTCCGCTGTCCACCAATCCTTTTATCGTAAACTGCAGATCCTGTATCGATAAATGAACATCGACGAGTTGTTCAAATTGAATATTAATCATTTCCATCTTTTCAATTCCTTTGGAGGAAAAATACCAAGCTACTGGGAAACCAATCATGACAAATAACCAGCTGATTGGATCACCAAAACCTTTTAAACTTGCAAGAAAAACATCAGATGTAAGTTGATTATCAAACTTGATAAAATAGTGAACACCAATTAATGTTCCACCTGTCAAAAATGTTGATAAATAGAGGAGCATAAGAGCCTTTAGAAAAAACCGTATTCGTTTATATCCAAAGGTAGCCAAAATCATAACAAAGGAAAAACCTAATTTTACTAGTGGGTTACCTGCAATTGAAGCAAGTGGCGAGAAGGATAAGAATATAATTAAGCTCCCTACAATTCCCCCTAAAAAAATCCTCCACCAAGTAACATGACGTTTTAGCATAATTGATGTTAAATAGAGGAGAAGACTGTCAAAGAGAAAATTTAGAAACCAAATAACATCCAAATAAACAGTCAAATATTTTCCTCCTTCAAGCAAGAGCCATTTCCCATCACGAAATTGGTAGAATATTTTTAATCTTTTCTATCATTCCGTTACGAAAAAGTATAACCTATCTACGAAGGGGAAGTGTGTCATATTCTGTAAAGGAAATAGCAGAAATTTTCCCTATTCTTTTCGGATTTTGTCATATTTACTATGATATAAATGATTTATTCAAAATAAAAAATCCCAAGCCTATCAAATGGCTTGGGATTTTTCTATTTGTCCTGCGCTTATGCTTTTCTATTATCTTCTTCTATTACGGTTTCGTAAAAATGTCGGAATATCTAATGTATCTTCTTGTACGGACTGCGCTGGAGCAGGATTTCGATACGTTTCTTGTGGAATCTCTTCTCTTTTTGGCTCACGTTTAGTAACACCAATATTCGGTTTAACTTGTCCAAATGCAGGTCGAGTTACTTTTGGCATCGCCATTTCTTCATTAAATCCTGTTGCGATTACTGTTACAATGATTTCTTCTTTTAAATTCTCATTAATAACTGAACCAAAAATCATATTTACTTCTTGATCAGATGCAGATGCAACAATATCTGCCGCTTCTTGAACTTCATAAAGGCTTAAATTTGTCCCACCTGTTATGTTCATTAACACACCTTGTGCACCATCAAGAGATGTTTCAAGTAATGGAGAAGAAATAGCCTTTTTAGCTGCTTCAGCCGCTCGGTTTTCGCCAGAAGCCACACCAATGCCCATTAAGGCAGACCCCTTGTTTGCCATAATCGTTTTTACATCAGCAAAGTCAAGGTTGATGAGTCCAGGTGTCGCTATTAAATCAGAAATACCTTGAACCCCTTGACGTAATACGTTATCCGCTTCACGGAATGCTTCAAGCATAGGTGTGCTTTTATCTACAATTTCAAGAAGTCGATCATTAGGGATTACAATTAATGTATCTACAGCTTCCTTCATTGAGGCAATTCCACCAGCAGCTTGTCCAGCTCGTTTTTTCCCTTCAAATGAGAAAGGACGAGTAACAACACCTACGGTTAAGGCTCCAAGTTCTCTTGCAATTTGAGCGATAACTGGTGCAGCTCCAGTACCAGTTCCGCCACCCATTCCAGCAGTTACGAAAACCATATCTGCCCCACGTAGTGCTTCTTCGATTTGTTCTTTACTTTCTTCCGCTGCTTTCTTACCTACCTCAGGATTAGCACCAGCACCAAGACCTCGAGTTAATTTTCCGCCAATTTGCATTTTTATTTCTGCTTTAGATAGATTTAATGCTTGTGCATCTGTATTTACAGCTATGAAATCTACCCCTTGCACACCATGTTCAATCATTCGATTTACTGCATTATTACCGCCACCACCGACGCCAATTACTTTTATCGTAGCAAGTTGATCTAAATTTGTATCAAAATCCAACATGACAAATCCTCCTAATTCGTCCATATTCCTTTAAGCACAGTTCTACTCAAAAAAGTAACCAAGGAATTTTTTTACCTTTGATGTCATTTTTTCTTCCGGTTGCTTTTCAGACTTCGACTTTGGTTGCGGTTGTTTAACGACACGCTTTTCTTTCGCATGTGATACTTTCACCGTTGCTTCAAGTTCACGGCCTTGTAATCTAGCATTCTTGTATGCATATTTAATCAATCCGACTGCCGTCGTATATTGTGGTTCTCTTACCCCTATATAATCTGGAATGGCTATTCTAACTCTATTTTGAAAGATTACTTGTGCCAAATCAAGGACACCTTGCATATTTGCGACCCCACCAGTAAGAACAAATCCTCCTGGCAAATCTCTAATTCCCATCCTCTTTAGCTCATTTTGCACGAGGTCAAAAATTTCTTCCATTCGCGCTTCAATAATATCAGCCACTTCTAGCTGACTAAATTGTTGATGTTGATCACTTCCGATAATTGGAACACTAAAAACCTCATCTTCTGAAGCATCATCATAGAAAGCATGTCCATATTTTGTTTTTATTTTTTCCGCATCTTCCGTTGAAGTTCGGAGGCCAATCGATAAATCTTTCGTTAAATGCTCCCCTCCTAGTGGAAGTACACTAGTTGCCCGCAAATAACCTTGTTCGAAAATTGCAATGGTCGTTGAACCTCCACCAATATCGATTAAGGCAACACCTAGACTTTTTTCATCTTTCGATAAAGCAAAAGCACCAGCTGCAAGAGGTTGTAGGGTAATGTCTAATATATCAAGACCTGCACGCTCTACACAACGTAGAGTGTTATGTAAAATCGTTTTTGATCCGGTAATAATCGAACCTTCCATTTCAAGTCTTACACCAATCATACCACGAGGATCAGTAATTTCATCCAATCCATCTACGATAAATTGTTTCGGAATGATATCAATAATTTCTCGCTCTGGTGGGATGGACACTACTTTAGCTGCATCCATTACTCGTGCCACATCTTCATTACTAATTTCGCGATTATCACTTGATACAGCTACTACACCATGACATGGCTGTAATGATACATGATTTCCTGTTATTCCAACAATCACTTGATTGATTTCCATGCCAATCATTCGTTCAGCTTGTTCAATCGCACTTTTAATTGAATGAACGGTTTCATCTATATCGACTATGGAGCCTTTCCTTAATCCTTCCGATTTAACGTTCCCAACGCCAATGATATTTAAAGAGTCATTGACCATTTCACCAATGATTACTTTCACACTGGATGTACCGATGTCAAGACTTACATATATTTCATTGCTGTTCATTCTTTGGCACCTCCTTTAGTACATTTACTAATAAGAACAACAATCAATACTCCCTAATTCTAATTCTTACTAAAAATATTCGTCACAACTGTAGTTTTCCCTTTAAGAAATCTAAATTTTTTCAATTTTTTCATGATTGCTTGACCATTTTGTTAAAATTATTCTTCGTATTACAGCAATGTTTTGAAAAAGCCTTACTCCAAATGCAAACACAGCTGCTAAATACAAGTCTACACCAAGATGTACACCTAGGAAAGCCAAACTTGCAGCAAGGATAATATTAAAGAAGAATCCTGATACAAAAACTTTTTCATCATATATTTTTTGTAAATGAGCCCGTATTCCCCCGAATAATGTATCAAATGCAGCTAAAACGGCAATTGAAAGATAGTTGGAATACTCTTCAGGTATTCTGATTTCAGTCAACAAACCGAGAAAAACCCCAACAATTAAACCTAATAATGGAAGCCACATAACCTAACTTCCTCCTTTATCTGCCTTAATCGGCTCCATAAAACGGACTCGAATGGTATCACTATATGCTGGAATAGATACTACTTGTAAAGGTTTTGTCACTGAAACTTTTAAATTATCAATGAAAAACTCCTCCATTGATTTCGAGACTTGCATACGGTTATAAAGCTTCTCAGCCTTTTCCATATTCTCAACAACGACTCTGACTTCAAAAGGAATTTGTGAAATCCGATTTCCGTCTATCTTTGTTTCTCCATTAATATCTCTTATCACAGTTGTATTAATAATCCGATTCCCATCAATGGCAACAAATTTCGCTTCATACATGTTTAATTCATTTAAAAGCCTTTGCAACAACTCAGGTGAAATATCAGTTAAAGGCTCACCTAATACAATATCTTCATATATAGGCTCCACCTTTAAAATAATCCCTGGACCGGTAATAGGAGTTAAACCTGCTTCACGTTTTAGCTCTTCTAAAGTATCTCTTAAAACCTGCTCTTTACTTTGTCGTCTTGTTGTCTCATATGAAGCAATTTTTTCATCGTTGGAACGAATTTCTCTAATTAACTTCGATTGTATTTCCTTTTCCTTCAATAAATCCTCTCGAAGTTGCCATACGTCCCTTGTATCCCTAACAACTGGTTTTTGTACCGTTTGAAACTGAATGGCAATCATAAAACCGATAACTAAGGTAATCATCGTAAAACTCCAATTTTTTTTAAAGCTCACCTTACTACCTGACCTTCTTTAATATTTTTAATTATTTTCCTAGGATGGGATCTAGTAAAATATCCTCTTTAGTTGCTAAGGTAACAACGATATTATCGTTTACAAGCTGATCCGTAACACCACCTACTAGACTTAGTGCTGAAGATAAAACCTCTGGATCACCTATAGCCGTTATGATAAATGGTGCTGGATGTTGGTACCCATCCACTGTGATCACTGGCCCATTACAAACAATATAAGAATTATGAGATAATCTTTGACCATTGATCGATATAGCAGTCGCACCAGAAATATACAATTCATTTATCACTTTAAAGACATGGTGTTCGTGCACAATATAATTATTTGCATTTTCCTCTATTGGATTATAATCACCATCGGCTAGAGTTACTTCTACTCCTTTTCCCTTTACTTTAATTTTCCCTAAAAACATACGGTATTTTTCCGTATCTTCAGCTAAATTAAAGAAGATTTGTGCTTCTTTCGATAATTCTTTTTCTATTTGTGAAACTTTTTCTTGCTTTTTATTTAATTCTTTTTGTAAGTCACGATTTCTCTCTTGTTCATTGATGATTTGATTACGAAGACTTAAATTACGTTCCCATTGATTATTCGTTTTTGGTTTATTCTCATTGACACGTTCTGTTAAGTGGTAAGAAAAAGCAATCATATACCCAAGAACAAGAAAGACAAGGGCTAAGATAACATGATTACCTTTCACCTTTATCTTCAAGCGATTCCTCCCCTTTCGCTTCATAGGCTTTAAAGTAAGATCCCACTTCTAAATCAATGACACCTTTAATATTCTGGTCTAATTGGCTAAGTATGGAGGGATAATGTTTCATTTTTTCAGAAAATGTTCTTAATGTAGCACTCACTTCAAATCCATCATTCATAAATAAGGTAATATGATAATGATCTGTTTTTGTTGGTGTATGATGAATTTCTGATATGGAATTGACTACCTCTGGAGGTAATGCTTTTAAGCTTACAATCATTTCTTCCAAAGGCTTTCCTTCCTTAAATTCCTTTAAAATAGGTGCACTGTATGGCAATTGATTTAGTTTTTGTTCCTTTAATATTTTCCCATTTTCTAATACTGGATAAAACGACGTTTCTTTAGCAAAGAAAGCCATTCGTTTATATTCTTCAATTTTGATTTGTACAGTATTAGGTAATTTAACAGATACCTTTACTTTTTTTACTTCTGGTAGTTTTTTGATTTGGAGAGCAATCTCACTCTTGTCCACTTTCCAAATATTTTGGTTCCTATCTAAACCGGATTGTGAAATAATTTGATCTTTATTGTATAAATTTTGTCCAAAGACTTGAATATTCTTAACTTTACTTAAAGGGGATTGGATATAAGAAACACAGGCAATTAGAGAGAAAAATAATAATAATAAAAATATCAAACGCCTATTTGCCTTTTTTCTTCGTTGTTGTTTCAACTTTGGAACTCGATCTTCCAGTGAAACAATATTTCCTTTACCCACTAAATTCACCACCCCTTAAGCTTATTAGAAAAGCGGATGCGCCTTGATTAGCCCCGACAAGCAAATGCTTCGACACCCGGAAAGTCGTTCTTTGACTTTTTGGGTGGCGAACATAGATCTCGATGGGCTAGGCGCTGGAGCTGGACAACTTACGAAGTCCAATATTAATTGCCTTTCTTAACTTAAACCAAAACAACGGCACGAACAAGTTCATGCCGTTACGTAAGGCACCTTCTCTATTTTTTTGCCAGTCTCTAAAAAAATATTATATCACAATATTTGTAAATCGTAAGTGGTTTTTTAGTAAAACTAGCCTATTATCCTATCCAAATTTGGCTAGCTTCGTCCGATTATTTCTACTTCCGTTTCCATTTCAATTTCATATAAATCATAGATTGTTTTCTTTACGTGCTGAATTAATGCCAACACATCTTCAGCAGTTGCATTCCCTGCATTAACAATGAAATTCCCATGCATTTCAGATATTTTTGCCCCGCCGATGGAATATCCTTTTAAACCTGCAACTTCAATAAGCTTTCCTGCATAGTTTGGTAGTGGATTTCGAAAAATACTTCCCGCACATGGATAATTCCAAGGCTGAGTATCTTTTCGATAATCTTTATTCTTTTGCATTTCAGCAACAATTTTTTCTTTATCGCCATTTTGTAAAAGTAAAACGGCTTCTAATACGATACCAGGTCTTTTCTTTTGCAATATGGACGTTCGATATGAAAATTCCATTTCCTCGTTCGTAAGCCACTCAATTGTCCCATCACTAAAAAGAATTCTTGCCTTTTTGAATATTTTTGAAATATCTGATCCATGCGCACCGGCATTCATATATACAGCTCCACCTAATGATCCCGGTATCCCACTTGCAAATTCCAGTCCCGAATAACCTTTTTTACTCAACATAGTCGATAGGCTTATTAAGGAATGACCTCCACCAACCTTAATTTCTGATCCTTCTATTGTTAAGTTGTCAATTCCTTGTCCTAGCTTTATGACAACCCCTTCAATCCCTTTATCAGAAACTAATAGATTAGAACCTCTTCCGATGGCACGCCACGGAACTTGATGTTTTATAATGATTTCCATTAATTTTTCAAGATTTTCAATGGATGATGGTTCTACAAAAATATCTGCTGGTCCTCCAATTTTTATCGTTGTATGGTTAGCTAAAAGTTCACTTTGTTTTACTTTACCTATGTTTAATTGCATGAAATCATTTATTAATCCGTTCATTTCCAACCTCCCTTTCTTACTTATTTTCGAAGTTATTAATAGTTTATGCAGTCATTTTCATTGGGCTACTTTTTTATTCCTTAATGGCAATCTGCTTCATTACTTTATATAACCGCTCAGCTGCATCTGGTACTCCTAAAGCTTTGGATTCTGCTTTCATTCGCATCCATCTATCTTTATGTAATAGAATTTGGTCTATTTTCTCCACTAAAAGTTTGCCTGATAAATCATTTTCCAACACCAATTCCGCTGCTCCTTTTTCACTTAGAGCTTTTGCATTTTTTTCTTGATGATTATTCGTTACATATGGGCTTGGAATTAATATACTTGGAATACCTAAAGATGTAATTTCAGCCAGAGTTGTCGCTCCTGATCGAGCTACGACTAAATCAATCCCCGCCAAAACTTCAGGCATATTATGTATAAAAGGTTTAATGATCACATTTTCAGGATTTCCAACTAAATCCACTTCTTGCTGTACATGTGGAAAGTGAATATCACCCGTAACATAAAGAACTTGATACGGTTTTTGTCCTAATTCCGATAATGATTTAATTACTGCTTCATTTATCGGTTTTGCTCCTCTACTCCCGCCGACAATTAAAACAGCTGGCAAATTAGTTTTTAGCCCTACTTTCAACCTACCCTGTATCGCGTCGTTACCTAGTACTTCTGTTGCTCTAGGATTGCCAGTAAAAATCACTTTTTCAGCAGGGAAATATTCTTTAGCCACTTCAAAACAGACCGCAATTTTATCTACATATCGACTTAAAAATTTATTCGTTAACCCAGGAACACTGTTCTGTTCATGAATGATCGTCGGGATACCCAGTTTAGACGCAGCATAAACAACTGGTCCGCATACATAGCCCCCAGTCCCAATTACGACATCTGGCTTAAACTCCCTTAATAATTTCTTACTTTCCTTAACACCTTTAAGAAAACGATAAACCGTTTTTATATTATCAATAGATAGTTTTCTTTTAAATCCAGTAATATGTATTGTCTTGAATAATATTTTTTCACGAGGAACAATTTTACTTTCAAGCCCGTCATGTGTTCCAATATATAAAAATTCTATTTCTTTAGATTTTTTCTGTATTTCGTGGATAAGGGCAAGTGCAGGATAAATATGCCCACCTGTACCACCACCACTTACGACAATTCTCATTTCTCCACCTCCAACTGAATTCTATTCTACTATAATTTTATTTGAACATTACTGTTTTAAATTACTTGTTAAAAAATTGTAATAATCCTTATTTTAACAGGTAATCTAATTCTAGTAGAGAAAAAACAAAAAGACCCTGCAAAAAACAGGGTTCATTTTATCTAGGTGCGGCCGTTCGAATGGTTAGTATCTTGAATATCTACTAATATTAAGTAATACCCCTATCGCCATTAACATTAATGTTAATGAGGAACCTCCATAGCTTAGAAAAGGTAAAGTGATTCCAGTAACTGGCATTAGCCCTGTTACAACACCAATATTAATCATTACTTGAATAGCCACCATTGCAATGATTCCTACAGCCAAAAAACTTCCGAATAGGTCTGGAGCACCTAATGCAATACGAATCCCCCGCCATAGTAATAGAGCAAAAAGTAACAAGATGAATGAACCACCAATAAAACCAAGCTCTTCGGCTAATATGGCAAAAATAAAATCAGTTTGAGGCTCAGGTAGATAGAAAAATTTCTGACGACTTTGCCCGAGGCCAAGGCCAAAAAGTCCACCCGGTCCAATAGCATATAATGATTGAATGATCTGAAACCCACTACCAAGTGGATCTTGCCATGGGTCTAGAAATGAAGTAATACGTTTAATTCGGTATGGTGCAGATATGACAAGTCCTACGAATCCAGCTAAGCCTATCAGTCCGAAAATGGCAAAATGCCATATCCTTGCTCCAGCTACTAGAATCATTACAACACAGGTACCGACCATTACAGTTCCTGTTCCTAGATCAGGTTGGAGCATAATTAAAGCAAATGCGAGGAAAACTAGTCCTAATGATGGAATAAGTCCCTTTTTAAAGGAAGTAATCACCTTTTGATTTTCTGATAGAAATTTAGCGAGAAAGGCGATCATCGCAAGCTTCATAAATTCAGATGGCTGTATCGAAAAAGCTCCAACTCCAATCCAACTTCTGGATCCATTTCTTACATTACCAATCCCCGGTATTAATACGGCAATCAATAAAATAAAGCAAATAATTAAAATGACTTTTGCCCATGTTCTCCATGTCCAATAATTGATATTCATGATAAAGAACATAGCAATAATTCCAACACCAGCAAACAACATTTGTCTTTTAGCAAAGAAAAAGGAATCTTCGAATTTATACTCGGCCCAAACAGCACTTGCGCTATAAACCATTACTAAACCTATTGCTAAAAGGGTAAAAGTGGTAATCATTAAAATTAAATCAGGGGTAGCTTTTTTTGTCGACACTATTTACACACCTCGACTACATGTTTTAGGGCTATTTCGGGAAATTGTTTTGTCCCGAACCACTTTTTCGTCAGGCGGTACACCGATTTCTTTATGTAGACAAGCCCTTACTAAAGCTTATGCACAGCATTTACAAACATGTCTCCCCTGACCTCAAAAGTTTTATATTGATCCCAACTCGCACATGCAGGAGATAACAAAATAACATCATTTGCCTCGGAAAGTTCATAAGCTACAGGCACGGCCTTTTCAACATTATCGACACGCTTAATCGTTTTTATTCCTGCTTCCTTACCTACACGTTCAAGTTTTTCAGCTGTCTGCCCAAATGTAATCAATGCCTTTACGTTTTTCAAGGCTGGTAGAAGTTCATCAAATTCATTCCCACGATCCAAACCGCCAGCTAATAAAATAACAGGCTCTATAAATGCGGCTAATGCATTTTTCGTTGCCAAAATATTTGTAGCCTTCGAATCGTTATAAATTTTTCTACCCTGTTTTTCGCCAATAAATTGCAAACGATGCCTTACACCTGTAAACATAGTTAAAACCCTCTGAATAGCTTCATTGTTTATCCCAGATAATTTTGCAGCCGCAATTGCAGATAGAATATTTTCTAAATTATGATCGCCAGGTAAAACCACTTTGTCTCTTTCTATAATTGGTTCACCGTTAAAATAAATCCAACCATCCTTAACAGCTGCGCCTTCTTCTAAATATTTCTTAGTTGAAAAAGGAACAATTTGAGCTTTAGAAAGTCTAGCAATTTCCATTACTACTTCTTGGTCACTGTTTACAATAAAATAATCATCCTCTGTCTGATTTTTTGTAATCAATGACTTTGCCCCAAAATATTCTTGTCTAGTACAATGGTAATCAAGATGGGCATCATACAAATTTGTCAAAATGGCAATTTTCGGTTGAAAAGTTTCTATTCCCATTAATTGAAATGATGATAATTCGATAACAATATGATTATCTTTTGAAGCAACCTGAGCAACTTCTGAAGCGACGGTTCCAATATTACCTGCAATTAGCGGCTTTAGGCTTGCTTGTTGTAGTATTTCAAATATAAGTGTAGTTGTGGTTGTTTTTCCGTTTGTACCTGTTATACCAATGAATGGTGCATCAGAAATTTCATAAGCTAACTCTACTTCTGTAATAATTGGTATTCCTAACTCCACTGCTCTCTCAATCATAGGATTGTAATAGGGAATCCCTGGGTTTTTTACGACAAGTTCGAACCCTTGATCTAATAACTCCACAGGGTGATCACCACATATTACAGTAATTCCTTGCTCAAGCAGCCCTTGAGCCTCAGGATTTTCAGATAAAGGTTTTTTATCATTAATCGTCACAAAGGCACCTAGCTTATGTAATAAGGAAGCTGCACTTACCCCACTTTTTGCTAAACCAAGTACTAATATTTTTTTATGTTGATACTTTTTTATTTGTCTCAATTACAACCACACCTCAATATAGATTCCAAGTATTGCACAAAGTAAGCCTACACTCCAGAAAGTAACTACAACTCGCCATTCAGACCAACCAACCAATTCATAATGATGGTGAAGTGGACTCATTTTAAATATCCGTTTCCCAGTCGTTTTAAATGAAAAAACTTGTAACATGACTGATAGCGTTTCTATAACAAAAACACCACCGATAATGAGTAAAATGATCTCCATTTTTGTTAGAATAGCTATCGTTGCAATGGCGCCACCTAATGCTAAAGAACCCGTGTCACCCATAAATACTTTGGCAGGATGTGCATTAAACACTAAAAAGCCTAACACAGCTCCAACAACAGCTACAGAAAAAATGGCAATTTCAAGCTGCGAAAGGCTCCATGCAAGTACGGCAAACGCTCCAAATGCAATTGCGGCCGTTCCTGACAATAGGCCATCAAGACCATCAGTTAAATTAACAGCATTGGAAAAACCTACGAGCCAAAAGACGACAAAAAGATAATAAAACCAACCTAGCTCAATAGAATAATCGATGAGCGGAATGGTAAGTTCTGTTGAAAATTCATTTTGCTTAAATACAAAATAAAATATGGATGCAATAATAATTTGACCTAGAAGCTTTTGTCTAGAAGTTAGTCCAAGATTTCGCTTCATTACAACTTTAATAAAATCATCTAAAAAGCCCAACAAACCAAAGCCTATTGTTACAAAAAGAAGTAAATATGTTTTTACAGTCGGTTCTGCAAATTTCCCTGTCATAACAATTGTCGTAATGATAATGGAAAGTAGAATGATCAAACCACCCATTGTCGGTGTTCCAGATTTTTTTTGATGGCTTTTTGGACCTTCTTCACGAATACTTTGCCCGAATTTTAACCTTCTTAAGAAAGGTATAAAAATGGGAGAAAGTAATACTGTTACGAGAAATCCCATCAATATTGTGAAAACTATAACTTGCTCCAACATTTTTATCCCCTCCTAGCTTTCGAGATAAATTTTAATACAGGTTTATCATATGAAGAAAGACACTCATTCAGACGTCTTTCTTCATCAAAAAGGAATTTAGTCATATTCATCATGTTGGTATTTTCTCCATTTAATTTCTCTAAATAGGTAGATAGAATCTGTTTCAGTGCATCGTTTAAATTGTTTGTTAAAAAGACAGGAAACTGATTAGGGAGATACTTAGGTATTTCCATTTGCTCCTCTAAAATAGCTCCAACCGCTCCATTTTGAATCGCTTCTTTCAGTTCACCCGAGTCCTCGTACAATGGGATAAACAACCCTTTTTGTTGGTGAAATGTAGAATCCGTCGAAACAGTCATAAATTCAAATTCGTCTTTAATCCCTTTAGTATTAGGATATAACTTGACCAAATCGGAATATGCTAAGAACATTTTTTATCTCTCCTCAATAGCCTCTTTTGCAACTAAACGATCATCGAAATCAAAATTTCTATCACCGATTGTTTGGTAAGTCTCATGTCCTTTACCCGCGATAAGAACAATATCACCTGACTTTGCTTGATTAATAGCATATCGTATGGCTTCTTTACGGTCAGTGATGGACATATAATTTTTATCTTGAACTCCTTCTTCCATATCTTTAATAATGGAAAGAGGATCTTCACTTCGTGGATTATCTGATGTAAAAATTGCATTTGATCCATATTCACAAGCTATTTTCGCCATTAAAGGTCGTTTCTTTTTGTCCCGATCTCCACCACAGCCAATGATGACATAAATATTCTTTTCAGCAAATTGTTTAATTGTTTTCAAGACGTTTTCAAGAGCTTCAGGGGTGTGAGCATAATCAACGATCACGGAAAAATCTTGTCCTGCATCCACTAGTTCAAATCTACCTGATACTCCTGATATTTTTTCAATTGAAGAGATAATGTCAATAATACTAATTTTTGAAGCCAGTGCTGCAGCAATACTTGCTAATACATTGTAAATATTAAATTTCCCAGCTAATTGTATAGTGATCGGATAACTATCTTTTTGTATGACAACATCGAAGGAAGTTCCCTTTGGTGTCATTTTAATATTCTCTGCTTTTATATCCGCTTCTTGATCAATCCCATATGTAATGATCGTAGCAGCAGTCATTTTTTGATAATCAGAAATGGTAGGATCATCCGCATTCAAAATGGCATATTTGGGATGTTCGTGCTGAAAAGTGTTACCCAATTGTGAGAACAATAGCCCTTTTGCTTGTTTATAGTTTTCCATCGTTTCATGGTAATCAAGGTGATCCTGACTTAGATTTGTAAATATAGCAATATCAAAATCACATCCATGTACACGTCCGTAATGCAAGGCATGAGAGGAAACCTCCATTACCGCCATATCAATATTTTTTTCCACCATTTCATAAAATGTTTTTTGCAATGTTAAACTTTCAGGGGTTGTGTTTTTATTTTCAAATTTCTCATCCAATATTTTTGTGTACATCGTACCAATTAACCCAGTTTTCTTTTTTTGATCGGCAAATATTTTTTCAATGATATGACTTGTAGTTGTTTTCCCGTTTGTCCCAGTAATTCCAATGAGATGTAGCTTCCTGCTAGGCTGACCATAGAAAGCATCAGCTAATACAGCCATAGCTCTAAAAGTATCTTTAACAACAACTACTGGTACATCTAGGTTAAGTTCCCTTTCAGCTAATACAGCTACTGCTCCACGTTCTACGGCGGACCTGGCAAAGTCATGACCATCAACTGTGTAGCCCTTCAAGCAAATAAACAAACTTCCATTATGGACTTTTCGATTATCATTTTCAATGGAAGATATTTCAGGATTTGGCCCATTATAAGGGACAAGTAGGTGTAATTTGTCGATTAAACTATGTAAATTCATTCTCTTTCAGATCCCTTCTTTATAAAAACAAAACAAAACATTATATGTAATTATCTCTTATCTGTGTGTTTATTTTACATGAAATTAGATAAATTCGCTATTTGAACAAAAAGATATTATTTCATATGAATGGGCGGCGTTTAAGGGGCCGCCCATAAGTAAGATTTAATTTTCTTTTTCATCGAAGTACAAACGGATGGTGGAGCCTTCTTTTATTTTCGTGCCTGGTTCAGGAGCTTGCTTTACAACAATATCTCCTTGTCCACTTGCATCAATTTTCAAATTAATCGGATGCTCTTGCAGTTCTCTTTTAGATAAACCAATTAAATCCGGTACTTCAATGAGTGGGACATCCTCCCAAGTCATTTTTTTCGGAATTTGATTCTTTCTTGGTTTAACTTCAAGAGCGTGCAGACTGTCCTCCATGATAGCTCCTACAATTGGTGCAGAGACAACTCCCCCGAATTGTACTGTCCCCTTTGGATTATCGACCCCGACATAGACAACAATTTGAGGATCATCCGCAGGTGCAAAACCGATAAAAGATACGATATGATTGTTTTCTAAATATCTGCCGTTGGCTGCTTTTTGTGCTGTACCTGTCTTTCCACCAACTCGATAAGAATCAATGAAAGCTCTTCCCCCTGTACCTTGTGCAACGACACTTTCAAGTGCATGTCGAATTTCTTTTGATGTTTCAGGTGAAATAACACGTCGCTTTGCTTTAGGCGTATTTTTCATTATTACTTCTTTCGTAATCGGATTAACAAGCTCCTTTGCAATATATGGTGTATACAGTGTACCACCATTTACTGCGGCGGCAACTGCAGCTACTTGTTGGATTGGAGTAACCGATACCCCTTGACCAAAAGCAGTAGTAGCAAGCTCCACTGGTCCAACCCTATCAAGCTTGAACATTATACCAGTACCTTCACCTTGGAGATCAATTCCCGTTTTTTGACCAAAACCAAAATCTTTTATATATTGAAATAGCTTATCCTTACCTAATCTTTGTCCTAATTCTACGAATCCAGGGTTACAAGAGTTTTGAACGACTTCTAAAAAGCTTTGCGAGCCGTGCCCACCTTTTTTCCAACAACGCAAGGTAGCTCCCTCGACCTTCACAAATCCTGGATCATGGAAATGGTCATCCTCTAAGTCTACTTTTCCTTCTTCCAGCGCTGCAGCTAGTGTAATGATCTTAAATGTTGATCCAGGTTCATAAGTACTCCAAACAGGAAGATTCCGGTTATAGACTTCAGATGGAACGTTGCGAAAATTAGCAGGGTCAAAATCCGGTCGACTAGACATGGCAAGAATTTCTCCAGTATTTGGATTCATGGCAATCGCAATAATTCCATCAGGATTATATTTTGCTTGTGCCTGATCCAATTCCCGTTCAACAATTGTTTGCACTTTCGTATCGATCGTTAATTTTAAATCCATGCCGTCCACTGGCGCTTCATAATCATCGGCCATATCATTCATTCTTTGTCCTTTTGCATCAGCGTAAAACTGGACTGAACCTCTTTTTCCACTTAGCTCTTTATTATAAAATAGCTCTAAACCCATTAATCCTTGATTATCAATCCCAGCAAATCCTAGCACATGAGAGAGATAACTTCCAAACGGATAATGCCTCTTCGAATCTTCGCCAATGTAAACTCCTTCAAGCCCTAGAGCACGAATCTCTTTTGCTTTTTCATGCGAGATTTTTCTTCCCTCACGAAGTCTCACGCTAGATTCTACTTTTGTAATTTGCTTATACGTACTTTCGACTGTTGCATTAAGAATGGCTGCTAATTTTTCAGCTGTTTCTGCCGGTTTCTTCACTTGTCTCGGTACAACATATACGGTTGGAGCACTCATATTAGTTGCTAGAGCCACTCCATTACGATCGGTTATCTGTCCCCGTTCAGGTTCAAAGAAAATATTTCTACTCCATGAATCTCTTGCACGATCAGTGAGCATATCTCCTAAGTAAAATTGAACATAACCTAAACGTACGTCAATAATAAAAAATATTAATATCCCAATAAATAAAGCAACAGCCAATCTCTTTCTAACCGTAACATTTGAAACACGCATATAATTGAACGTTCTCCCTTCTGCTTGTCCTAATTTTCAAAATGATTGTTTAGGATAAGGAATAGAATAGACAAGAAAGAACGATAAAATCATTCTTTCAAAATCTATATTTCGTTCAAAATATATGCTTGTACCTCTAAGATTAGAACGGCCCTTCTATTATGGAAGTCTAAAGAATGATTAATCCTTTACCTCTACTTCTACTTCTTCAGTGGATTGATTCTCTTCCGCTTGTTTTTCTTGATTCAATCGATCAAATTGCTCTTTTGGTGTTTCAAAATCTAAAATTAAATATTCCCCTTCTTTCACAGCAGCACCAGGCGCCAGATTTTGTTTAATCACAAAACCATCACCCACAGGATTAAAATTTAATGAACCAAGATTAGCCACTTTTATTGCATCGCGAAGAGACCATCCCATTAAATCAGGAATATATAGTTTTCCATCCGTTTTTAAAATAACCTTCTCTCCTTCTAAAACATTTGAATGTTCATTAGGGAGTTGATCAATAATTTTTGTACCGCTACCCATTATCACTACTTCTAAACCTTTGGATTTTAATAATTTTTTAGCCTCATCTACTGATTGATTTTTCACATCAGGAAGAGTTATTGTTGCTGCTTTTTTTGCTTTTGATGGTTCAATGTTCAAGTATTGCAAACTATTTTTCATAACAGGATTAAATATCATAGAAACAGGAATCGAACCATTAAAATAACTATCAATCTCAGGTTGTTGAACAGCTACATAGACGATTAATTTAGGATCGTCCTTCGGAGCCATTCCTAAAAAAGAAAAGATATAGTTTTGGGCTCCAGTTAAATAGTTCCCATCCGGTCCTGGAATTTGCGCTGTTCCTGTTTTACCCGCAACAGAATAACCACTAATTTGATAACGGTTACCAGTACCTTCGGGAGCGGTTACCACCATTTCAAGTATATCCCTTACTTGCTTTGCAGTTTCTGCAGAAATCGGTTGCCCTACAACTTCAGGCTTTTTCTCCAAAACAATGTCACCTGTATCAGCATCTGCAATTTTTTGTATGACATGTGGCTTCATCATCTTTCCATTATTCGCAACAGCTGTTGCTGCTTGAATTTGTTGAATCGGAGTGATAACAGAACCTTGTCCAAAGGCGGTAGTTATTTTTTCAATTGGATATTTAAATAATATTTTCCCAGGTGTCTCATTTGGTAAGTCGATACCTGTTGGCTTATCCAATCCAAATTTAGTTAAGTATTCACGGAAGATATCGAATCCTAATTTATCTTCAGCTATTTTTGCAAAAGCAACGTTAGATGATCTTAGAACTCCTTCGAGAAAAGTAATATTACCCCATCCGACATAGTTGTGATCATGAATGGCTCTTACATTTGGTATTTTATAGGAACCCGATTTATACTCCTCATTAGGGTTAAACACATTTTCCTCGATTGCAGCTGCAAGTGTAAATATTTTCATCGTAGATCCTGGCTCAAATGAAATTTCGATCGCTTCATTATGCCATCCCTCGCTAATCCCATCCCTTGTTTTAGGGTGAAAAGTGGGACGTTGACCCATGGCAAGAATATTTCCCGTTTTGGGATCAGCAACGATAGCAATCATTTTTTTTGGTTTATATTCGACAGCTACTTTATTCAAAGCATCCTCTAAAAAGGTTTGAATTTTCTTATCAATTGTTAAATAGATATTATTTCCATTCTTTGCTGGCTTAACGCTTTCTTTCCCCTCTGGTAATGAGAAGCCCCAACGATCACTCTCATAGTGAATCATACCATCTTTTCCATTTAGCAGATCATTTTGGCTTTCTTCAATTCCCATAGTCCCAACCGTACTTGTTTTTCCATTTTTATCTTCCTTTTCCTCGACAAATCCGACTAAATGGGAAGCAAATATTCCATTTGGATAGAACCTCTTTGTGTCTCGTAAAAAAATTACCCCTGGCAGATCTAATTTTTCTATCTCTTTTTTTGTTTGATGTGAAATATCTTTCCCTGCTTTACCAAATTCCACTTGAAATAAACCTTTTTTGCTCAATATACGATAAATTTCTGATTCGGGAAGGTTTATATATTTCGCTAAAGCTCTAGCCGTTTTTTCTGGATCAGCAACATGGTTTGGCTTCTTAGGATTAGAAGTCATCGATTTATCTAAAATAGCCGCAAGTGTATAGGAAGCCGCTTCTTCAGCAATAACTTCACCGTTTTGGTCGTAAATCGTACCTCTCTTCGCATTGATCACTCGTTCTCGAGAGTATTTTTGCTCTGCTTTTGCAGCTAAAACTTGTCCAGCAGCTTCACCCGTAAATTGAATTGTCACATACCGATAAATTAAGACAAAAAAGAGCAGGCCGAAAAAAATAAATAATCCAGCTGCCCCAACATTCATATTTGGCTGTTTTTTCGTCATTAGTCTTGCACAACCTTAACGTTATTTTCATTTAAGTTCAGTCCAAGCTTTCTTGCTTTTTCCCAAATACGCTCATACGTACTTAACTCACTAACCTGCATTTTCAAATCATTATTTACCTTTTGCTGTTCACCGATTGATGTATTTATAGTTTGGATATCCTTGTTTATTTCGTAAATGGAGGCTTGAGCAGAAATCATTTGGACAGCTCCAAAACATACCACCGCACCAAAAAGTAATCCAATCACTTTTTCTCCGGGTGTTAGCCAAAAATTTTTTTCCTTTTTCGGTTTTATAGCTTGTCCTTTTATTTGCTGTTCATATTGCTTCTCTTGTTGTAATTTTCTCGCTAAATTGCTCATTTTTTCCCCTCCAGTACATTTCTATTATTTTTTTTCTGCAATTCGAAGTTTAGCTGAACGAGCACGATTATTTTGTTCAAGCTCCTGCTCAGAAGGAAGTATTGGTTTTCGGGTAATTAATTTCAATATTGGCTCATAGCCTTGTGGAATAAATGGCATACCAGGAGGTAATTGTGGCCCTTCACTTTCTTTCTTGAAAATCACTTTACAAATACGATCTTCTAAGGAGTGAAAGGTAATAACACTTATTCTTCCACCAGGATTCAAAAGCTGAATGGCTTGTTCCAACGATTTCTCAAAAACAGAAAGCTCGTCGTTTACAGCAATTCGAATGGCTTGGAAAACCCGTTTCGCTGGATGCCCGCCTTTTCTTCTTGCTGGGGCAGGAATTCCTTCTTTAATTAAATCAACTAATTCGCCCGTTGTTTGAATCGGTTTAATTGCTCTTGCTGCTTCTATTTTACGAGCGATTTGTTTAGAAAACTTTTCTTCACCATATTGAAAAAAGATTCTGACCAAGTCTTCATATGCCCATTCATTCACAACATGATAGGCGGAAATATCTGCATCATAATCCATTCTCATATCAAGTGGTGCATCATGATGATAACTAAATCCTCTTTCAGGTGTGTCTAGTTGTGGGGAAGAAACCCCAAGATCATATAAAACACCATCTACTTTATCAATACCTAATATTTCGAGCTCTTCCTTAATGTTCAGGAAATTACTCTTAATAAAAGTGACTTGTCCTTCATATTTTGCCAGCTTTTCCTTCGCATGATTAATCGCCGTTTGGTCTTGATCAAAAGCAAATAGCTTTCCTTTATTAGATAGTTGCGAAAGTATGAGTTCACTATGACCCGCTCCACCTAATGTACAATCGACATAAATACCGTCTGGCTTAATATTTAATCCATCTACCGTTTCTTTTAATAGTACTGTTGTATGTTCAAACATTTACATCTTCCTTTCCAATCGAACAACTTTCCCGCGAAAATATTTGTCTATTATATATCAAATCCAATCATATTTTCCGCAATTTCAGCAAAAGATTCTTCTGACTCATTAAAATAGTCTTCCCAAATTTGCTTACTCCATATTTCAATTCGATTGGAAACCCCTAAAATAACACATTCTTTTTCTAATTTTGCATATTGAAGAAGTGGTGTAGGTATATTGGTTCTTCCTTGTTTATCAATTTCACTTTCTGTTGCACCAGAAAAGAAAAATCGAGTGAATGCTCGGGCATCTTTTTTTGTAAGCGGTAAGGCTTTCAGCTTTTCTTCTATTTCCTTCCACTCAATCAGTGGGTAACCAAATAAACATTGATCTAATCCTCGAGTTAAAACGAATACGTCCCCAAGGTTATCACGAAATTTAGCAGGCACAATAAGGCGCCCTTTACTATCAATGTTATGATGGTGTTCACCCATGAACATACCCACTACACCCACTTTCTAACTAAAATGTACCACAATCCCCCACTTTCCTCCACCCCTTTTTTAACTATTCTCCCCTCATATTAAAATTCCTTCAAGAAAACAATATTTTTTCTAAATAATGCAAAAAGGAACCCGATCACCTAAGACCGAGTTCCTTCTGAATTAAATTTTAATAACCTTATGATAACCATCGAATACGAGTGGCACATTCATCATTTCATGAATAATTGAAAAACCATATTTGTTTAAAAAATAAAATACATTCCACGTTCTTTCTTGCGGGCCACCATTTGGGCGAAGGAAATTTTCAATCCGATTAAATTTTTGAAACGTATTTTCATGCTTTTGCTGTATCGACTGTTCAATTTTGGATTTCATGAAATCGATTTGTTCCAATAATTTTGCTTCGTTCTTACTTAATAACGGCAATAATCCTTGATCCAAATTGGTGAGTTTTTTCTCAATAATTTGATATTGTCCAGAAACTTGTTCTTTGATTCGAAGAAATTGCTCTTCAAGCTCTGAATCTTTTACGGAAGAAAAGAATTTAGACACTGCAGATGATGTACCATTTCGTAATACTTCCTCTACCGATAATCCTAAGTCCTCGATATCCCTTTCTACAGCTCTTTCTAAAAATGTAAAATTTAAACGTGGAACAATTGGAGGCATTTTAATTGCAAATATTTCAAAAACCTTTTTCAGCTCCGCCCAATAAGCAATTTCCCCAGGACCAGCAATAAAAGCAATTGTCGGGAATAGTAATTCTTGCATTAACGGCCTTGTCACCACATTATTACTTAATCGTTCAGGATATTCATTGGCTAAATTCAATAATTCTGCCTCTGAAAAAGATACAGCTTTATTCTTACTTATAAAAGAATTTTTCTCTTTCGAAAATTCAAGCAGCAATCTCTCACTATAGTTTTTTTCATAATAAAAAAGATTAGCGGAATGTAATGAAGCATCAATTGTTAAAGGGTATCCATGGCCTTTAATAATCTGTTGTTGTTGATCTAATGCATTTGAAATAGCTCCATGATTCTCAATTTGCTTAATAAAGAACTCTTTTTCAATATTCCTTAGATCTTTATTTCCTGAATCGACAAGGAGTAGCCCTTTGTCCTTAAATAATTCCATAATGATATATGCGAAAAAATCGACAAAATGATTGGATTCTTCAATTGCCTTTTGGAGAAAGGCTTTCATTTCTTGTGTCTTCTCTGTTTCCCCTAAATTTTCCATTACTTCAAAAGCCCATTGCTCACAAATTTTATGATCCAATGAAATATCAGAAACCATTTTCTTTTGATGCATTTTTTCGGGATATACTTTTTTTAGTAGTTTTTGTTCAGATGGAACATAGACATGATTCACTTCGTGATAGTCATGATCCTCACCTGCAATCCAAAAAACAGGGACGACAGGTATATTTAATTCTTTTTCTTTCTTTTCTGCCAGTTTAATAATAGAAATCACTTTATGTATACTATAGAGAGGCCCTGTTAGAATGCCAGCCTGCTGTCCACCGATTACAACTGTACTCTTGGGGTTCTTAAGTTTTTCAAGTGATTCCTGCACCTTTAATGAAGTAGGATAGCGTTTCATAAACGTTTTAATATGATCTGCTAATACCTCTCTGGGGAATATCCGATTTTGCAATTCTTTTAATCGTTCTTTGTCTTGATCAATATCACCATAACGGTAATCAAAAAAATCCATAATTTCGGGATTTTGTTGTAAATACCCTGAGGCAAAACGATTTGTAGCAGGTATTGAGAGATTTATCATCTCCATTTAAGTACGTCCTTTCCTTTGAAAACATATTCATATGAGGTTAGTATAACATTGTCTTGAAAAAGATAAAAAAACTTTGCTTTCCATTCTTTATAAATGTGTACCAACTCTCACGATTACCCCATAAATGGTTAAACCTATGTATGCGAGGAAAAAAATAAGAAAGCTAAAACGCCAAAATCCTTTGAATATTCGAGTGAATATAATTTCTCCTTTGATTTTCCAATTCATAATTGCAAATATGATAGCACAAGAAAGCATAAAAATAAAAATGAAAGACAAATAAGAGTGATCCCATATCGTTTTCACTAAAAAATGAACAGACATAATAAAAAAAATTGTACTGTAATCCAATGCAAGATGAACAGATTTACGATGATTTTTCGTAAATTGCTTGCTAATAATAAAGATTATAATGTACATAAGGATTGGAATAGTTATAAAAAAAGCAATAAATGAAGAAATAACATTTGACATATATGACCCTCCTATTTCTCACTTCCTTTTATAATATGGTACAAAGTTTGACAGATAGGAGCTTTTACGTTTTTGACCTCCGCCTCCTCTAGAATATACCCAAGAATAGCATCTACCTCCGTCGGTCGCTTGGATTCTAAATCCTTTAGCATGGATGACCGATTACTTGATGTTTTATGGCAAATATTTATCACTTCGTTGAAATAGATTTCACCTTGCTTTAATTGTAAAATCTCCTCTATCTCATTGAATAAATTTTGAACATTACAAAAATAATGCGGATTGTTTATAATTTCACCGTTTGTTACCCTCAAAACGGCTGTTAAGGAGTTAATTACAGAGTTGGCTACCAGTTTTTTTAGCAACATTTCGAAATAATCCTTTTCCATCACAATCGAAAAATTAGGAATCGAAAAAAAAGCTTGTGGCAAGTCGAATTCCCCTTTGTATTGAGCAAGCTTTGCTTGTCCTATTCCATTATGTAGGACAGAATGGAAACTCTCTCTATAGGCACCGTGATCTACTGAACTTACAAATATCACATCTGCGTTTAACTCTTTCAAAAACTTTAAATGCCCCATCCCATTTTGCAGGAAGATATAATTAGTTTTCTTTATTTGCTGCTCTTTAAGCTTCGAAATTAAATCTTCAAGATGATATTGTTTCACAGCTATTATCGTTAAATCTTCCTGTCCTGACCATTGTTTAATCCAATTTGAATTTACGAATCTTGTTTGCTCATTATTTTTATGTTTTAAAAGGATCCCATTTTTTTTTATGGCATCTGCTTGTTCGAATGTGTTTGTATATATAGTAACTTCATATTCCTCACTTAAATAAAACGCGAACAATAAACCGATTGATCCACCACCGATAATTCCAATCTTCATCCTATCACTCATTCCATTTCCAAAGGAGAATAATATCCCTTTTATCTTGTCTATATTTTACCAAATATGATGGGAGATTGTATGATTAGTTATTTTATTTATAAAAAAAATGAGGAATCCTAAAATTAAGGAATTCCTCATTACTTTATTTACAATTGTCGTATCATCCTATACTGGATATACCGGATGTTTACGCACACTAAAATTCATTTCTTTTGTTTCGTAAAGATCGAAACGATTTGTTAAAACTGCCCTTAGTTCAGATGGAGCAACAATTTCATCGACAATTAATTCTGATGCAAGTTTGTAAATATCGATATGTTCTTTATACTCTTGGTGCTTCTCTTGAACAAATGCTAGTCTTTCCTTTGGATCTGAAATTTCATTAATTTTATTCGAATATACTGCATTGACAGCAGCTTCTGGACCCATAACAGCAATTTGAGCAGTTGGTAAAGCAATACAGCAATCTGGCTCAAAAGCTGGACCTGCCATTGCATACAGGCCTGCCCCATATGCTTTTCGGACAATAACCGAAATTTTCGGTACTGTTGCGGAGCTCATTGCAGCAATTAATTTTGCCCCATGACGAATGATTCCCGCTCTTTCTACCTTTGTCCCAATCATAAAACCTGGCACATCAGCTAAGAATAATAAAGGAATATGGAATGCATCACATAAAGTAATAAATTTAGCTGCTTTATCAGCTGAATCTACAAACAATACGCCACCCTTAACTTTAGGCTGGTTCGCCACAATTCCAATGACTCTTCCGTCCATTCTCGCAAAACCGGTAATTAACTCAGGTGCAAATAGTTTCTTTATTTCATAAAAACTACCCTCGTCGATCAATGTATCTATACACTCGTACATATCAAATGGAGCGTTTTGGTTTTCAGGAATAATGTCTTCTAACTGACGTCCCTGTTTTGGTAAAATTCCTTCTAATTTTGCAGTTTTCTCTTTAAAACTTGCAGGAAAATAACTTAAATATTTTCTAGCCGATTCAATAGCCTCTTCTTCACTTAAAGCTAACTGATCCCCACACCCGCTAATAGAACAGTGCATTCTTGCACCACCCATTTCTTCAAGTGTGACCTTTTCACCAATTACTTTTTCCGCCATCCTTGGAGAACCTAAATACATAGATGCATTTTTATCAACCATGATCACGATATCACAGAATGCTGGGATATAGGCTCCTCCAGCAGCTGATGGACCAAAAAGTAAGCATACTTGCGGAACCATACCTGATAATTTCACCTGGTTATAAAAGATTTTCCCTGCCCCTCGTCTGTTAGGGAACATATCTAACTGATCAGTAATTCTCGCACCAGCAGAATCAACCAAATAAAGTATAGGAACCTTTAATTTTTCCGCTACTTCTTGGATACGAATAATTTTCTCAACAGTGCGAGCACCCCATGAACCAGCTTTAATAGTCGAATCATTAGCCATTACACACACGGTTTGTCCGTTAATTTTCCCAATTGCTGTTACTACTCCATCAGCTGGAAGATCTCCCGCTGAATAATTAGCAAACTTTCCATCTTCTTCATACTCACCGTTATCAAACAGCTTTACTAATCGATCACGAACGAATAATTTGTTTTGTTCCTTTAATTTTTCATGGTATTTCGGGTGTCCACCTGCTTCAATTTCTTGCCTTTTATCAAATAAAGTATCGTTCAATGCCTTTGTTGTCATGTTTCTCCCCCCTATTGATCGGTCTCTTATTCAATAACGACTAAAACGTCCCCTTCATTAACGAAGTCACCAATATTAACTTTCATTTCAAGGACTTTACCAGCTACTGAACTTTCCACTGGAATCTCCATTTTCATCGACTCTAATACTAAAACCTGTTGTCCTACTTGGACTTCTTCACCTTGTGAAATAAGGACATTAAATACAGTACCTGCCATAGTTGATGTAATTTCTTTCATTTTGATTTCCTCCTAATTTTTGTTAGTTATTTTTTTTGTGAGAAATGCTGTAGTATAATTACCGCGAATAAACTCTTCATTTTTTAGTATTTCAAGGAATAATGGGGCATTCGTTTTAATCCCCTCTATACTATATTCTTCAAAAAATTCTTGCGAAACTGCAAGTGCATCCGCACGATTTTCTCCATTCATAATACACTTTGCAATCATCGGATCATAAAATGGGGAAACTGTTTGGCCGCTTTCATAGCCTGAATCAATACGTGCCCCCATTAAATCAGGCCATTTTAAGCTAGTAATTTTACCTGGAGATGGTAAAAAGGTTATAGGGTCCTCCGCATAAAGACGAAACTCAATAGCGTGACCTTTTTGTATTAACTCTGTTTGTAAAAGAGGCAATCTTTCTCCTCTCGCTACTAGTATTTGCCATTTAACCAAGTCTTGCCCCGTGATCATTTCTGTTACAGGATGTTCAACCTGCAGCCTTGTATTCATTTCTAAAAAATAATAATTTTCCTCTTCATCGACAATGAATTCAATCGTTCCTGCATTAAGATAATTTACTGACTTTGCTGCAAGTATGGCCGTTTCAAACATCTTTTCCTTTGTGGCTACAGAAAGAAATGGTGAAGGAGATTCCTCAATCACCTTTTGATTTCTACGTTGAACAGAACAGTCCCGTTCAAACATATGAACTACGTTACCAAATGAATCACCAAATATTTGAACTTCAACATGGCGGGCATTTTCTATACATTTTTCAACAAATACTTCATCAGAACCGAAATAAGCTTTCGCTCTTGATTTTGTTGATGCAAATGACTTAACGAGCGCTTGCTCATCTTCACAGCGAATCATACCTATCCCACCACCGCCGCCACTAGCCTTAAGCATAACAGGGAAACCAATGCGATTTGCCAATGCACAAGCTTCTTCTTCATTTACTACCCCAAGACTACTTCCTGGTACGACAGGTACTCCTGCATTTTGCATCGTTGTTCTTGAAACGATTTTATCACCCATCAACTCAATCGTTTTTGGAGATGGTCCGATAAATATGATTCCCTCAGCTTGTACTTGAGAAGCAAACGCTGCATTCTCGGAAAGGAATCCATATCCAGGATGAATCCCATCTACACCTTCCTGCTTAGCAATTTCCAATATTAAATCTGATCGCAAATAAGATTTATTGACAGGTGGCTCGCCAATACGAATCGCTTTTGTCGCTTCTTTTACAAAAGGCATATCAACATCAGCATCTGAATAAATCGCAATGGTTTCTATATTCATTTCTTTACAAGTTTTAATTATTCTTAAAGCAATTTCTCCACGATTTGCAATTAAGATTTTTTGCATTTTAAGCCCCTTTCTTTAACTACAGCTATTATTGAACATTAGGATCAATTTTTCTAAATCCCAGTAAATAATAGATTTCTACAAAGTTCTTTAAATTTCCTGCCTAATTCGAAAACGCTTCCATAAAAATAATGCAGAATTTTTGTTCTTTTTGTATTATAATATAGAAAACTCTAACGTACTAAATGTTTTCATTCGAGCGTTATTCGCTTATTATATTTTTATAGGCTAGTTAAAAACTTTTTGAGAATATAATTTCTTATGGAAGCTCTTGCTTCCTCATTTCTGATGAAGGAGGAATTTTATATGCCGTTTGAAGTTCAAAAATTAAAGGTAAATTACAAGACATTAGAAGAATTTAAGAAATTTAAAGAGTATGGTCTCCAAGAACTTTCTATGCTTGAGGATTTAGAAGCAAATATTATCGAAAATGATAGTGATTCACCTTTTTATGGAATTTATTTTGGCGATAAGCTTGTAGCCCGAATGAGTTTATATCAAGTTGATGCTCCTTCAGATCGTTATTTTAAACCGTCACGAGATTATTTGGAATTATGGAAGCTAGAGGTTCTTTCAGATTACCAAGGCAGAGGTTACGGTTCTGCATTGGTGGAATTTGCCAAAAGTTATGGATTACCTATAAAAACAAATCCTAGAATGAAATCCAAGGAATTCTGGGAGAAACAAGGATTTACTTCAGTGACTTACGATATGCAACGTGATCTTGGAGAAAACCCATTGATTTGGCAGCCAATTCAATAATTTTTAAAGTAAAAAAGGGTCTGAAATTTCAGACCCTTTTTTTATTTTTAAATCCTTTCCAAATTACCGTTTTTATCCATCTGAAATTTCACTTTTGGATGACGATCTTCTTCTTGTAGAACCACCATTTTTCTTGCCCGTTCCATTATTTCAATTAGAGATCGATAATCTTTTTCAATCGTTTTTAACTCTGAAGTTAACTTCTCATTTTCAGCAGCTAAGTAATAGATTTTTTTCTCCAAGTCGTTGATCTTCTCCGTTTGTTTTAACTTCTCTGCTTTTTCATATAACGAAGCTTCCGCTTTCTCATGTAAAGTTGTTAAAAAGGAAAGCACATGTTTGAAAGAAATTCCGAAAGATTCTTCCATTAAATTATCCTGCTTTTCAACGTCATCTTGATTTAGAATATCAGTTTGATCATCTATCTCCGTTACTTGTTTTTTCGATTCTTTTCTTTGTTTTTTTGCTAATTCAATCCCCGATTTATATTGCTTTCTTACATATGAATTCCAACGAAAACCACATGCAGCGGATGTTCTCGATAATTGTTTGCCTACTTCTTCAAAAGCTTGAAGCTGAGTACCGCCTTCTCTAATATGACGCAAAACAACCTCAGCTAAAAACAAATCTTCATCCTGATTCCAGGCATCTTGCCGTGTTGAAGACATAGGTTAATCCCTCCTAGTGTACATTTATATTCATACATATGCACTTACTAGAAAAGATAGACTGTTTAACGTTTCTCTATGTATATTTATTTTTTTAAGAATCTATCGACTTGAATATGATGAGCTTCAGTCTCCCAAAGTTTTGCACAAGTTCTTACTTCTTCTTGAATTCTTTGCTGTAAATTAGATTGTGTCCACTTTCTAACTAAAATTGTTTTATAAGCTTTAAGTACATCTGTTTCAAGCGTGATCATCTTTTCAAGAAAATAGCGGCCAGCTTTCATTCCATCCTGATCATAAACATGATGGATAAACCCAAGCTCTAATAACCGGTCTGCTTCAAAGGTATCAGCAGTCATTAATAATTGCATTGCATTCTCGGGGGAAAGCTTTTCTAATAGCATTGACCCGCCGCCCCATCCAGTAGTTATCGCTAATTTACCTTGTATAAACCCTGCTTTTATCCCTTTTCTAGCAAGCCGAAAGTCGCATGCTGTCGCTAATTCACAACCTCCACCAACCGCCGTACCATTTAATATGGCAACCGTGGGCTTAGGGAATGTTAATAATCTAAACAGAATAGCAGCCATTTTAGATAGCATTCGAAACGCTTCTTCCTCTGTTTTTAATTGATGAAAAACTGATAGGTCTCCACCCGAGCAAAACGCTTGGTTTCCCGTACCCGTTATCACAAGAGCCTTATAAGAATGATTTTCAGCTATATCTAAAACCTTCTCTATACCTTCCATAATTTCAAAATTAATTGCATTGCGACGTTCTGGTTGATTGATCGTAAAACTCAAAACTCCTCTATCATCCTCTATCAAATACGGATCCATTCTTATCACCTTCAATCTTCTATAGTATAAAAAATTTACTTAAAAAAAAGGAAAAGCACAAGGGCAAATGCTCCTTGTGCTTTATATCCAAAAGGATAAATTAGTTGTTTACAACTTCTTTTCCTTTATATGTTCCGCAAGCTTTACATACGCGGTGAGCTAATTTCATTTCACCACAGTTTGGGCAACTTACCATACCTGGAACATTTAATTTAAAATGGGTACGACGTTTTCTTTTTGCAGTTTTAGAAGTTCTTCTAAAAGGTACAGCCATTCTTCCCACCTCCTTAAAGAGTGTATTAAGAAAGTATGAAGGCCAGTGGGAACTGGATCTTCACTTTGCTTCTTTGTTTCAACCGATTATGAATCGGAAGAATTGTTGTTATCAAAAAATTTTGCAAGATCTGCTAAACGAGGATCTATTTTTTCCTGTTGATTCAATTCGCTTATTACTTCCCAATCTTTACCCGACTGAGGTGCAGCGATTTCACCAGGAACATCATCGCAAAAGACTTGCATTGGAATTTCAAGTAAGAGAATCTCGCGAATGACTGGATACAAGTCAATCACATCTCCATTTACTCGATGAACCTCTTCATCTGGCTCAAAATCTGATCCAAATAAAAGAAAGGTTTCAGTTGTTTCTACATGAATTGGAAAATTCACATCAACTAAAGTACGAGAACAAGGTAAAACTAAATAACCATCGATTGTTAAATGAAAAGTTACTTTCGTTGAACTGATATCCCCACGACCTTTAAGGTGAATGGGTGACACGTCACGTATTTCTGAATCATCATTTTTGATGTCATCCATACGAATCGTTTCATCAATTAAAAATTCCTTGTTTCGATATTTTTGCAACTGATTTATTGTCCATTTCAATTGAATCACCCCAAGGCAACAAAGGTAATTATAGCTTTACAATAAATATTTGTCAATATTTTTTCTTTACACTATAATTTATTTGTATCTTTTACAAATCTTAACTGATTCTGTATCTAAAAGCTAGTTTATTCATAAATATTATTCAAAAGAGGAGGGTACTAGTGAAGGCACTTGGTGTAGTTGTTGAGTATAATCCCTTTCATAATGGTCATCTTTTTCATATTGAAACTGCTAAACAGAAAGCAGATCCTGATGTTGTCATTGCTGTCATGAGTGGGAATTTTCTGCAAAGAGGGGAACCTGCACTTGTTAATAAATGGTTTCGAACCGAAATGGCTTTATTAGGTGGTGTAGATATCGTCATAGAACTTCCATACCGTTTTGCTACCCAAAAGGCAGAAACTTTTGCTTTTGGATCTGTATCTATTTTAGATTCCTTGCGATGTGAGACTTTATGTTTTGGCAGCGAACATGGGAATATTCGTTCATTTCATGAGACTAGAGCCTTAATTGAACACAATAATGAAAAATTTCAAAAGTCGATAAAAGAACATATGAAAAGTGGCATAAGTTACCCTAAGGCATTAGAATTTGCCTTCTTCGATCTTGCTCCTACGACTCAAATGGTCGATCTTTCAAAACCAAATAATATATTAGGGTACCATTATGTAGAAGCAATTGATAAGTTAAAAAGTGATATGAAACCTATAACCATTAAACGGAAGAATGCTGAGTACCATGATGAACATTTCTCATCAGAAACAATTGCAAGTGCTACTAGTATACGAAAAGCTCTATTCTCTAATTTTTCTCAAGATGAGATTGAGCGTTTTGTACCTAAATCAACTAAAAATCTATTATTAAAATACATACAAACATATGGGACACTTCACCAATGGGAAAATTATTGGCCATTTTTAAAATATAAAATCATGAATTCTAGTGCCACTGATTTAACGGCAATATACGAAATTGAAGAAGGTTTAGAAAATCGTTTTAAAACTGCTGCATTTCATTCTCGCACCTTCCATGAATTTATGCAAACTGTTAAAACAAAACGTTACACTTGGACAAGATTACAAAGAGCTTGTCTTCACATTTTTACCAACACAAAAAAGACAGATATGATAAAGGAAAATGAAGCTCCTTCTTACTTACGTTTGCTAGGTATGACGGAGAAAGGTCAAAAATACTTAAACATGAAGAAAAAAGAGATTTCATTACCCCTAGTCACAAAAGTTTCTTCTTTTCAAAATAATTTAGATTTAACACTCGATTTAAAAGTTTCTCACTTATATTCCTTAGGATTATCAGAACCACAACAATCTATGCTATTACAATCGGAGTATAAACAGCCACCTGTTATTATAAAAGGATAAAACAAAAAAGCACCCGCGGTGCTTTTTTGTTTTATCTCTTAATTGGTAATTTTTCTAAATAAGCGACTGCATCTTCAAATGTATCAACTGGGATAATTTTCATTTTGGTATGAATATCCTTTGCCGTTTTTACAGCAGCTTTGTAATTCGAATCTGCCGCACCTTTTTCATTTGGGGCAAAGAAAATTTCAGCTCCTACTTTGTCTGCTGCAACAATTTTTTGTTCGATTCCACCGATTGGTCCAACTGTTCCATCAGAACTTATCGTACCTGTTCCAGCTATTTGGTAGCCCTTCGTAAAATCTTCCTTCGTTAATTGATTATAAATTTCTAATGTGAACATCAATCCAGCTGAAGGTCCTCCAATTTCATCTGTATTCACCTTTACGGCTGGTTTTACAATAATTTCTTTATCATCTACTAATTCTATGCCAATTCCTTTAATAGACGCCTTTTTAGGATAAGTAGCAATAGGGATATTAAGTTTTTTTACCTTTTCTTTTCGCTCAATTGTTAACTGGATGGAGTCTCCCACATTTTTGTTTTTTACATAATCGATAAATAAATCTGACGAATCGAATCCTTTTCCATCCACCTCATAAATTCGATCTCCAGGGAGAAGTTTTCCATCAGCAGGCATTTCAGGGAAAATATTTAATACATAAACCCCTTTATAATGAAAATCAACGGGGATCCCTGCCTTTTTATAGGCTACTTCGATCGCATTAAGCTTTGAACCTTCCATTAAATGCAATTGACGAGTATTATATTCCTCCTCTGATTCATCCTCTCCTTTAATCAGCTTTTCTGGATATATTTCTTGATATTTACTGACTTTAGCTAATAAATATGAATAAATATTTGCCTTTCCCATTCTGACAGTCGTCAACATAAAAGTTCCTGTTTCCTCATAACCATTCTCAACTTTGATAATCGGATGCAATTCTTTTGCCATTCCAGGTTTTGAAACATAATAAGGCAATGTAAAAAAAGAACTAGCCATAATAATTATCGTTGCTATTAGTAAAGGTCGAATATAATATTTCTTAATCATTCTGATGTTTGCCCCTTCCAACTCTCCATTAAATTTCGGATTAAAGTGAGTTGATTTCTTGCTTCAAATTCACCAATAGAAATAATTTCTTCAATATTAGTAAACGATTTCGAGCTATAGTTTTGTACTTGTGGGCGAATCATCACATCCGAAGCGATTTCACGATAAGTGACTAATTCTTTTTGCATAATATCAATACTTTGCATAATCACATCATATATCGACGTGATTTCAGCATCTCTTTTTACTTGAGAAACATCGACTGCAATGATAATATCAGCACCCATTTCCTTCACAACCGAGACTGGCACACGATCTGCCACTCCACCATCAACTAGAATTCGATTATTCCATTTAACTGGAACAAAAATTCCAGGTATGGCAATACTTGCACGTACTGCATCTGCCACAGGTCCAGTTTTAAACACAACCTTTTCCCCAGACACTAAATCAGTTGCTACGATTGCAACTGGAATCACTAATTGTTCAATATTTTTATTATGTGTAAAAACCTTAACAAGTTCTTTCACTCGTTTTCCAGCGATAAATCCCATTTTAGGAACGGTAAAATCTAAGTAATATTTTCTTTTAAAGGCTGTAGATAATCGGTACAGTTGATCAAAGTCGATTCCAGCTCCATAAAACGAAGCTACGAGTGCCCCCATACTGCTACCAGCAATCATATCAATAGGAATTCCCTCTTCTTTTAGAACCTTTATTACTCCAAGGTGAGCAAATCCACGAGCTCCTCCTGACCCAAGTGCCAAACCAATTTTCGGACGCCTCAAGGAGATTCCCCCTTAATCTTATAGTCTCTATTTAGATTTCTAATAAGCTAGAGTCTACAACAATCTTATGGTCTAATTTTCATTTATATGAGTATATTGTGATATGTGGGGACAGGCATAAATGAATTAAATTCATTTTAGTTTCAATGGGATTTTTTTAAATAATCCCTATTCTACCATTCTTCACATTCATTGCACAATTCATTGTCAGATTGAGGAGGTCTTATATTTGTGGCGTTCGAGGTTTAAAACAGCTTTCTTAGCAGTTGCTGTTACTATTATGGCAGCCTCGCTAATTATTTTTCCTGAGGAATCTTTTAAAGCCTCGATCAGAGGATTAGATATGTGGTGGCAAATTGTTTTTCCATCCCTATTACCTTTTTTTATTATTTCAGAAATGCTTATCGGATTCGGGATTGTCAGATTTATCGGTGTCTTACTTGAACCTTTAATGAGACCACTATTTAAAGTACCAGGTGTCGGTGGGTTTGTTTGGGCAATGGGCATGGCTTCTGGTTTCCCAGCAGGGGCAAAGCTTACTGCTCGTTTAAGACAAGAAAAACAATTAAGTAGAATTGAAGCGGAGCGATTAGTTTCGTTTACAAACTGTTCCAATCCCCTATTTATTTTCGGGGCTGTATCAGTAGGATTTTTTAAAAATGCTCATTTAGGCGTTATATTAGCTCTATCCCATTACATTGGAAATATATGTGTTGGGCTGATTATGCGTTTTTATGGACGCAATGATGTAGAAGATAGGGAAAATGAAAAAAACAAATCTAAATTTCCCATTCGAACCGCTCTGAAAGCTTTACACAGAACTCGTATCCAAGACAATCGGCCCATCGGCAAGTTAATTGGAGATGCTGTAACCTCTTCCATACAAACATTATTAATGATTGGCGGATTTATTATTTTATTTTCGGTTATCAACAAAATTCTCTTTCATCTTCATATTACAGCCTTTTTAGCAAAAATCATTGAATTTATCCTACAGTCCGTATCAATACCAGAATCCCTTAGTGTTCCACTAATATCAGGTTTATTTGAGATTACTCAAGGTAGTCAAATGACTAGTCAAGTTCAAGATACCTCTCTTATGCAATTAGCGATTATCACTAGCTTTATTCTTGCATTTAGTGGTTTCAGTGTTCAAGCACAGGTAGCAAGTATCCTTGCTCAAACGGATATCCGATTCCAACCTTTTTTTATCGCAAGAATTTTACATGGATTCATTGCAAGCATTTTAACTTTAGTTTTCTGGAAAACGGTTTATGAACGTTTTTATCAAATTGAACAACCTTCTCACGCGATTCCAGTTGCTTTTTTTGAAGAGGGATCCTTGTTACATAGCTGTTATTATTTTATCAGTCAATACGGACCCTTAATAACCATCGTCGCTTTAAGTTTTTACGTAATCCTTTTAGCCAAAAAAGTTGTTATACAAAAACAATAAACCCATTTCCTCTGATGTATTTAGAGGAAACGGGTTTTTTTACGGTTTAAATTTATTTACTAATGCCTTCTGTACAGGAGAAGGAACAAGTTCAGATATATTTCCATTATATTTTGCCACTTCCTTTACGATACTAGAACTCAGGAAGGAGTACTGATTATTCGTCATGACGAAAAAAGTTTCGATTTCTTCATTTAGCACTCTGTTCATTGAAGTGATTTGCATTTCATATTCAAAATCGGAAACAGCTCTTAATCCTCTAAGGATCGCATTGGCATTTACACTTTTAGCATAATCAACGAGTAATCCTTGAAATGAATCCACCTTTACATTTGGGATCTCTTTCGTTACTTCAAGGATTAGATCCATTCTTTCTTGAACATTAAATAACGGATTTTTTGAAGAATTGTTTAGCACAACAACATATACTTGATCAAATACCTTTGCACCACGTTTTATTATATCCAGATGTCCTAATGTAATTGGATCAAAACTTCCAGGACAAACTGCAATACTCGCCATTCTTTTCACCTCAAATCATTCATTTACAAGCTGATAGATGGAAATACTGATGATTCCATATGTTTCTTTTTTTATATTTTTCAATAAACCTACTTCATCCGGAAGAATAACATCTGTCGCATGTTCACAAACAATCATCCCATCGGAAATTACTAGTTGTTCCTTTTCTATCGTTTCTAATAGTTTTAATAATTGCTGCTTTTTATATGGCGGATCTAGAAAAATAAAATCAAATTTAATTTCTCTTTTTAAGATCGCTTTAATCGCTCGATCCGCATCATTACGGTACACCTCGGCTTTATCCAATAGGTCGCAGGCAACTAGATTATCTTTAATAATTTGAATTGCCTTCGAATCTCTATCTACAAATATTACTTTATCTATTCCCCGGCTTAAGGCTTCTATGCCAAGTCCACCACTACCTGCAAACAAATCTAATCCAATTCCCTCATTAAAGTATGGGCCAATCATATTAAAAATAGCCTCTTTGACTTTATCTGTTGTCGGTCTTGTTGTACTACCTGGAACTGCTTTTAAACTTCGACCTTTACAGGTACCTGAAACAACTCTCATGATTCCATCTCCACTATTATTCAACAAATTTTCCATTCAACCAATATCCTACCATATCAGCTCTATACTCGCCAAATTGAAATATTCGACAAGCCTATGACAATCAATAGATCAAATCGGCTGTATAAAATAATGCACAACAATCTATGGAAAAAATAATAATGAATACTGTATAAGCAAACTGTTTATGGAAATAATGTTAGTAACAGCATCTAATCGAGGATGTTGTTGCCAACCGCGGAGAAGACTTACGTTTCCCCATAAGTTCTTCCTCCGGTTTCTCCTCTCCCTTTGCCTTCTTTCCTTTCTGAGGAATATAGAAGGACCCTACAACCAATTGGTTGTAGGGCTTTTTTCTTTCTACTTAGGGTGTTTCATTCATTTGTAAGACACCATCATTCTCTTCCATTAAGATCTTAAATATGGTTTGTAGCCACTTTTGCTCCATATAATAATTTTGATCAATAAGGATAAGTGGGTTTTCCAACAAACCATAGTCTTGACCATTCATACGAAATAAGTGTTGATTTGGAAAAAACTCATAGCTATTTGAACTATTTTTAATGAGTAATTGATCTGTTGAATGTTCCACTTTGTATCCCATTTGGGTCAATAAATTGTTTATTGGATAAAGCATTTTCCCATGTTGGTGGATCACTTCAATGTTTGTTGGTTCCTCATTTCGGATCTTTACCGATTTTAATTGATAAAAATAGAGCGGTGAAACATTCTTTGTACCCTTATTTATTTGAAAAAACCTAGTCTTTAAACCTTTTATTTCACCCAGAAAATCATCTAGATTTTGATCAGAAAGATTTTTTTGGCTTCCCGAAATTATTTCATAAAACTTTTCGCTTTCTTCAGATGATAACTCATTTTTTAGCTCATTATATACTTGCAATGCCTTTGTATTTTTTGGTAATTCTTCTAATTGATGAGCTACTAATAAATCAACCATCCAACCTAAGTCTTGATTAAATTTAGTTTGATAGTAATGTGAAAGTAATATTTTTTCCACTGCATGAGTAGACTGATTTGGATTAAGTATGATCATATCTGAACTGATTTTCGAAATATGATCAGTAAATACAAGGGCAATAAAGGATTTTACTGGTAGCTGATTATAAATTGGGAATTTCATGTTTTTTTGTATTTCTTTATCAACATAATAGAATATGTTTGATTTTTGTAATTGATATTTAAATGGATCAATTTGGAAATATAGACTATTAAAATCTCCTTCTCCAGCAAAAGAGAAAAAGTCGATTAAATCTTGTTTTTTATGCCCTTTTAACGGCATTCCAACTATCCACATTCCATTTCTATGGAAAGACTCAGCTATTGAAACAGTCGAATTTTGAATATGAACATCACGAAGATGAATTTTCCAATCGGATAAATAGCTATATGACTTTTCTCGATCTAAAGGAATTGTATACTCTATTTCAATCATTCCATTAACGGGAAGAAATGTCGCTGGATTTTGATCTTTAGAGGGACATTTTTTCCCAGATTCCATTTCACATTTCCAGTCCGTAATTAAATTGGGGATGATTAGATCATATTCTTTTTTTGAGTCTAATCCTGAGAAGGTTTGTTTAATATTCAAATTTTTAGCTGTGGCAACAATTTGTACTCTTTGGTCGGCTTCTGTGATCTTATCCACAGATCCATTACTTGAGTAAGCATGCCATTGCCATTTGAGTAATATACTTAAAGTTATCATTAAACAAAACATCAGTAAAACAACAAATTTTTTCATAACTTTTTCCCCTTTGGGTAGCTGTAAAAATTCCTTTTCTAATCTTTTTTTCGTCATTTTTCTCTTTTAGTTTAGGATGGGAAAAGAAATATACAAAATAGATTTATTCATTCAGTTATTCATGCTAGACTTATTTTCGTATTAGAAAAAATGAAGGAGTTATGTAAAATGATCCAACGTTTTATCGAATTAGGTGAAGGATACTCAGATATTTATGAATTATTAGAACTAACACGGGCAAACCACAATCGAATTTTGCATATGATGGCCTTACATACAGATATCAATGAAAAAAAGGTAACTTCATTAGTGGTTGTGATGAAACCGACGGTAGTTGGAGAATTCCAAGCTTTATATATTTGTCGGGAAGGAATCCCAAATCCACATAATATTTCAAACAAACGTTATGAATTGTTCCAACAAATCGCAGATGAACTTCAAAAAACGATTATTGAGTTAACGGTTAAACCTTCTAATCAATTTGCTGAATCTGCCTTATATTTTCAATACTTAATTGGAATCTTACGATTGAATCATTTTATCCCCCAGCTAAGATAACATGAAAAGCCGAAGCGCCTTGATTAGCTCAGATAAAGAAGACTGATCGATTGGCGAGAGCAGCAAAGCCAGAGACCTATTCGCACTTATGCAAACCGTTCTTTGGTTTGCCAGGCAAATGCTTGGACACTCGGAAAGTCGTTCTTTGACTTTTTGAGTGTCGAACATTTGACCTCGAGGAGCTAGAACGCTTTAAATAGACATTATAAAAAAGATGGGGTGAGGAAATATTCCTCACCCTAGATCCCCATTTTATAATCATATTCTTTTGCTTTATCAGGTGAAGAGTTCTCAAATTCCATTTTTAAAAATGGTTTATAGGAAGGTTCAACCTTTTTAACAAATGAGTAATTACGGAGTTTTTCGATATTTTGTTCCACATCGATTTGGTCACAATAAATGACCACATATTTTAATTTTTTGGATACATAATGGACATTCCCGAATTTTCTTAACATTTTGGCTTGTTTAAGTGAATGAAGCCAAACGATCAATCCTTGACGCTGACCGAACATCTAACTACCCCTTCAAAACGCGTTATTTTATTTAGTCTATCATATCAAAAGATTGTTTATCAATTGTTTCTTACAATATTAAGAAAAGCGCAAGCGCCTTGATCAGCCCCGATAAGCAAATGCTTCGCCAGCCGGAAAGTCGTTCTTTGACTTTTTGGCTGGCGAAAATTTGACCTAGAGGTCGACAAGGGCGCGACGTCCTGTCGCATTGTCGACACTAGTACATCCTGTACGTCGGGGCTAGGCGCTGTAGCTGGACAATTTTCGAAGTCCGAAAATGTTATACTTTCTTATCTAAAAAAAGTCTTACCGTCTAGGTAAGACTTTTTCAAAGCATTTTGTGACGACGTTTAAGAGCAACCACAGCTTCCACCTGAACCACATCCTCCACTACAGCCAGACGAAGAATCAAAAAACGGATTGCCTGTCGGTACTTTTACATGTTCAGAAACCGACTTTCCTACGATCATACTTACTTCATCCAATAAGCGTTGTAGGTCATTCTCGGCCTGCTTAAATTCGGCAACATGATCATCTAAATCCATTTCCCTTTTAACATCTCGGATTTGAGTCATAATTACCTTATAATCGGGATGATATTTACCAAAGCGTTGTACCTCTTCATATCGATCTTTTAAACGATTAAAAGCGGTAATTTTTCTTTGAGATTCTTTATTCGCTCTTAATTTATATAAAGAAATTTGATATTGCTCAACAATATCAGATTGAATAATCCATTCGGCTAACTCTACTGAATGATCTAACAGTAGAATTCGTTCACTTGTAGCAAGCACGTTCGCTCACCTCCACTTCTTATATTAACATGAAGAGTTAAAATCGAAAAGCGAGGCGTTTGCTTCTGATATATATTTAGTCTCCTAAGGAATAGTTACCATAAACTCTTTTTTCAATGAGGTCTTTTGACCGTTTCCATCCACAATTTGTAAAGAAATTCGATGATTACCTTTTGAAAGATCTTTCAATATAAAAGCAGCTGCTGAGTACTCTTGTTTTTTCTTTCCATCTATAAAAACGAGCATTTTACCAGTTTGATTTCCATTCTTTTCAGAATTTCTAAAAGAAAAATTTGAAATCCTACACTCAATAAAAACATCATTTCCTCTTATAAAATGATTTACGATAAAGGAATCCTTTTGAGTTTTTACAAATCCCGAAGCAGAAGCCAATGTAACGGAAGGAAAAATGATATTTCTCGATTCAGGTTTAGGTATATCTTTTTGACATGCAAATAAAGGAAGAATTGTGAGAATGATAAATAGCCTAAAAATTCCTTTCAATGTCCATCACTCCTTTACTTGTATTGTTTGCTATTCAATTTATTTCTACTCCATCAAAAAAGACTTCCTTCATTATGAAAGAAAGTCTTTATGATTCATTTTGATTCATCGCTTGAAACATATGCATCATCATCGAAGCCATTTGAACACTATTCGAAAATTTTTCTACATGATCAGGAATTGTTTTGCGAAAATATTGCAAAGATGCCGTCTCAAAGGATTGTAAATCTTGCGGATTTCTTGTCAGCTTCCTATACCAGATCGGTTGCTGCCGAATAAATTCTTTTAAATCGCTTCTTTCCTGAAGATACTCAAAAATTTCCATTCTCATCTTATTCTCTCCTTAATCCTTACGAAACGAAAACGGATGTGAAGGTTGGTTTGGTTCTTTACGAGCAGTAGATTGTGATGGCGCCTGGAATTGTGACAATACCCCTTGAACTGCTCCTATCGCTTGGCTTACGTGATTAATATGCTGTTGTATTTGATTGATATCCATTGTCTTCAAGTAACCAAATACTTGCGTCATCCAGTCTGATTTGTTTTCAGTATTCGTTTCTTCCATTTCTTTTTTCACAGTGCCCTCTTTAAATTCGTTCCACCTAGGATCATCCTCACCAAGCAAGTACCAATCTTCATATAATTCTTGCCATGTTACAACCCCACTTCGCACTTCAGTGGTCATCTTTGGATGTTTCATTACAAACTCCTTAAATTTAATAACATTTGGATGTTGTTTTTTTGAAGTCATTTTACAATCACCTCGAGTCATTCAGGTTGCGCCTATTATAAGATATGATACTACCATTCATTTGGTGAAAAGTTCATACATGGTAGTCTATAAATTAAGGAATGAAAATGATAAGATATTTAAAGATTATGGAAAAGAGGTTTACTAATGAAGGAAGAAATTAGACAATTATTCGAAGAGTGCATTTCACGAGACAATGAAGAAGAATTAGAAAATCTTAAAAATATCTTGAAAGGCGTTCAAAATAAGCAACTAGGAATAAATACTTCTTATATCGGTGGGCTTTTGCACATGGAACGGACAATCAATGATCATGTTTGTGAGGTCACCATTCCTTTATATTCATATTTAAATAACTCATTAAATATTGTTCATGGCGGGATAACAGCTACATTACTTGATTCTGCTATGGGGAATCTAGCTAATTCTCTCTTACCAGTAGGATACACGGCTGTCACAAGTCAATTAAATGTCCATTACATTTCTGTCGGAAAAGGAGAGTATCTCACTTGTAAAGCTGAAGTAAGTCATAAAGGTACTAAAGTAATGCTTATTACTGGAGATGTTTATCGTTCCGACGGAAGGAAAATTGCTCATGCGACTGGAACATTCTTCATCATTGAAAAGAAAGAATAGAGGTACATCTCATGGTTACAGCAATTCTCATTCCCATCATATGTTTTTACTTTTATTGGGTGACTAGAAAAGATATGAAGGAAAATGAAGAAAAATGGTTAAGTCTCAATCAGTTAATTGAAGAGGCTATCGTTTCGGGTGAGATTCTTCAAATTGTCGAATCGAAAAAAAGATTTTATTATCATCGCTTTATCCAAGTAATTGACATACATCTATTGACGGAAACAAAGACAATCCAAGTTTCAAGGGTAACACCTTTTACGAAAAATATGCAACCAATTTCCTTAAAAGTCGGTGAGCTTGTCCGATTATACGGAAACTGGCAAGAAAATCAATTTCGTTTTTTAAAATTTGAAATTATTACAGAAAAAGAAAAAGAAACAGAGCTTTTCAAATAAAAAGCTCTGTCTTATTATTCTTCCCATCTTTGTATAAAATTTTGAGTGTAATACTTGTGATAAACTCCAACACCTAAGTGGGTGAATTCATTATTTAACAGTGTCTCGCGATGCCCCTTGCTATTTAACCAACCTTCGACTACTGCAGGTCCGTCAATATAGTTTGCTGCTATATTTTCCCCAGCAAGCTTGTAAAAAACATCTGCTGTTTTTAACCGATCAGATAACTCCCCAAATTCTTTTGATGTATGGGAAAATGTATTTGTTGTAAACATATCTTTACTATGTCCATATGCTACTTCGGAAGTCTTTTCGTCCCATTCTACTGCATTTAAATGATGACGTAGCCTCAAAATATTAGTTAAATCAAATATTTGTTGCTCAGTCGCTTTTTCAATTTTCTCCCACTCAAAATCTTCAATTGGTTTAGGTTCAATCAGCTCCCCGCGATACACCAATTCATAAGGCCTCTGTTTAATTAATGTTAGTGAATCTAGAAAGCGAATACTTGAAAGACTACCAGTAAATTTATCAAAATAAATTTCAGCAAAAATATTTCCTAATTGTATAAGTGGTCTCATATTGACATCCGTATCGTTTAATTCAAAACGATAGGAACTATCATTAAGGTCAATATTTATATTCGTTTCGATAAAAACGGTTGAAAAGACTTCTTCAATTGATTGTCCAATTTTGAAAGGCGCTACATTTAAATCTTTACCAATAGCATATATTGTAACAACTTTGTTATTCTCTATCCCAACCTGTAGATATTGATTATAATCTGTATTATAAATATACCATTGATAACCATAATAGGATGGATCAATTCGAATTGGTTTACCTAAAGTCTTTTCCAAAGTCTTTAAATCTTTACCTATTAAAGTTGATATTCCTTCTTTTGGTCTTTCTTGTGAAGAATAATTAGTATTCCCATTTGGTGTTTTTGAAAGAGTATCATCAACTTCTGAAGTTGGCTTTTCATTTTGTATTAATCCTTCGTCTTTATTATCTTGATTAAAATTAGCATAAAATCCAACCGTTAAAAAAATTGCCAATAAAATTAAAATACGAATAAGTCCACGCAGAGGTTGCCCTCCTCTCCCACTTTTTCTAATCTTTCTATTAATATTATTATCAAATATTATAACATCAATAACCTTCTTTGTTAGCTAACAATCTAAAGTTTGTACAAAAATATTGTGAATTAAAAGTAAAAGACGCCTTAAGGCGCCTTAGTTAATGTTGTAGTCCATTATATCCTGTCTCAGAAATATCAGATAATGCTTTCTTAGCTTGATCATCTGTTAACTCACGAACTGCCAAATCTCCAAGTGCAACAATTCCAACTAGTTTATCTCCTTCGACAACAGGAAGTCTCCGGATTTGATGTTTTGCCATTAATTGAGCAGCCTCTTTCGTGTTTGTATCTGGTGACACTGTCACCAAATGTTCACTACTCATAATATCCTCGACCTTAGTAGAACCAGGGTGTTTTTCTGCGACACCGCGAACAACTATATCACGATCTGTAATCATACCCACAAGTCTCTCACCATCGACAATCGGAATTGCCCCTACATTCCATTCTTTCATTTTCGATGCTACTTCAAACACATTATCCAATAAAGAGCAACATTCAACTTCATCAGTCATAATATCACGAATATTTTCCACGTGTATGCCTCCTGTATTTTTCTAAATGTGCTAGTGAATCATCATCTGAACACTAAAATATGTTTCCCCGAAATAGTATTTTTATGCTATTCCTTACTTTCCTGAGTGTTGTCTTAAAATGAATAACGTTTGTCATTGCAACTTCAACATTTTTCTACTATTATTAAGTTTGAGATAATAATGGGAACGCTATTATTAGCGTGTAAAATGGAGGGACAATTATGAAATTTGAGAACACAGGTATCGAAAAAATCAAAGCTGACGTAAACCGTCTTGATGAAGTAATGCTTGATTTTGGTTTAGTTCGCGAAGGTCAATGGGACTATGAACGAGTTACATACGATCGTAAATTTGAACTTAAAGAAGGAGTTTACTATTTACGTGTATTTGGTCATTCTGTAGAAGGTGACGTCGATACAAATAAAGCTGTGATACAATTAATGACACCATTACTTGGTAAACATTATTACCCTCACGGAGTGGAATATGGAGAAGGAGAAAACTTCCCTAAATCGCTTGTTAGTCAATGTGAAAAAATCCTTACAGACATTAAGGGACAAATTGAAAAATTTGCAAAGTAATAATTTAGACGCAACTACTGCGTCTTTTTTATTTTTTTACACACTAATATCTATATTCGAAACCGTATTAACCATTAATTTGAAATAAATATAATATTATTAATATTATTCTAGAAATCACCTATTTATATTGTATAAATCATAAAAGGCATACTATAATTTAAATGTAACTTTTATTAGAAATTGTTAGTTTTGTGAAAGGGGTTCTACATTGTCTGTAATTTTTACTCGACGAAATTTATATATTTTAATTGGAATAATCGCGATTGTCTTATTAGGCTATATGATATTACCAGTATCTGTTCCACTTATTTTCGCTTTAGTTACAGCATTATTTTTGGAACCACTAGTAAAGTTACTGCAAAAAAAATTCAAAATGAATCAACGATTATCCGTTCTACTTGTTTTTATAAGCTTTCTATTATTCATTGGAATATCGGGATATTTTATAACGACTAAAGTCATTTCTGAAGCGATTAACATTATTCAAAAAGCTCCTTTATATATAACTGAAATTTCCAATGAGTGGGTACATGCGGAGGAAAAATTAACTACAGCAGCAAAAGATTTACCAAAAGAAGTTGTCGATGAGATTAGTAAGCAAGTTCAAGGCTTTCTTACTAAAGTAAAGGAAGATATTATCGCCTACTTAAATATAAATAACGTGAAAGCAGTGTTAACTAATATTCCAGATTATTTAGTTAGCTTTATTGTCTATTTAATCGCTTTATTTTTATTTTTATTGGACTTACCCCGATTAAGAGAAACACTATACTCCCATCTTAAAGACAAAACGGCTGATAAAGTTAATTTCATGAGTTCCAGACTGTCATTTGTTATATTTGGATTTTTTAAAGCTCAATTACTAGTAAGTATTATTATCTTTATTGTTTCATTGATAGGATTACTATTAATTACACCTAAAGTTGCTCTAGTCCTGTCTCTATTCATCTGGATTATAGATTTTATCCCAATTATCGGATCAATTATTATTCTTGGCCCTTGGGCGCTATTTCATCTATTAACTGGAGATATTAGCCTTGGGACACAATTATCGGTTTTGGCAATCTTTCTAATTATCATCAGACGAACCGTTGAACCTAAAGTAATGGGGAGTCATATAGGATTATCTGCCCTATCAACACTCATTGCCATGTATTTAGGTTTTAAATTATTAGGTATATATGGATTCATTATTGGACCATTATTACTTATTATTTACAATTCAGCAATAGAAGCGGGAATAATTAAAACAAATTTTAAATTATAATAAAAGAGGCAAATGCCTCTTTTTATTAGCTCTATTAAAGTAGATTGTTGATTTCCGCTTCAGGCGCTTGATTTCCGCGGGGCGTGCGGTGAGCCTCCTCAGCGCTTTTCTCGCCTGTGTGGTCTCACCTGTCCCGCTGCTCCCGCAGGAGTCAAGCGCCTTCCGCTCCCATCAACAGTGCGAATAAACAACACTGCGCTTTAACAGAGCCTTTTTATTAAAAATAATCGTAAAAAAATCCATTCACGCGCGGAATTTTATTATCCAATATTTTTACTTCATCACTGTTACCTTTAATGAAATCCATTTCAAATAACTCTATCGGCCTTTTATAACCAAATAATATGGCTGACAAAGTGTTTATATTCATCGTTAGCCCTCGATTAGGTGGATGCTGGCAATAACTACCTTCTTTTGCATTAAATGATTTGATTTCATCAGTAGTAATAAAGTAGGTTCCGTTGTTCCATTTTGCAAATTCATCCTCTAAATGAATAATAACTTTGTCTTTTGTATCAATAAAGCAATATTGTTCCAGGCACTTTTTAGCATCCACAATTCTTGCCATAAAATAAGGTTCGACTTCATTCTTCACCTTCGGCTCACTTAAGTAGTATAGGAATGGCTCATGTACTGATAAGAGAATTTTCACTTTATCCACCATTGAATCATGTTGGCAAATATAGTTCCATAGCTGCACCCTGGCATTCTGGTCAAGTGAAACAATTTCATGGATGTCCATTACTCGGTCCTTAATATTATATAAAATATATCCTTTTGCTTGCATCTCCTCGTTATAGTATAAAGCTATTTGTGCATCACTATAAACACTATTTTTCCACCATATTTCATCTCTTACTAGCATCCCGTTATAACGATTGCAATAAACTTGATAAAGGGATTCTATTTCTGAATGATGATCTTCCTTTGAAAATCTTCTTATATTTCCTGTTATCGGTTGAGTCATTTTTAAAAAACTGCTCTCAATTTCAAGCTTTCGATTTTCAGTGAAAACCTCCCAACCATATTTCCGATAAAAAGAAATTTTAAATGGATGAAGTAATGAAACAATTTGACCTTCTTCTTTCATTTTATTTATTGAATAAGCCATTAATTCATTTACAAGCCCTTTCCTTCTATACTCTGGAAAGGTAGCAACACCAGCAATTCCACCCATCTTCCAATGCTGCCCATTCATTACGATATGAAGGGGAATAATATGCAATTTTGCAGCTAATTTTATATCATCCCATAATCCAACTACATGATGATCTCGAAGCCTTTCCTTAACTTTTGGAATATCTTCAGTAGGAACTGTATATTGAAACGCATAGCTCGATAATTCGATAGACGCTTGATAATCTGTTTCTGTTAATACTTTTAACTCCATTTAAATTCTCCTCTTTTTATCATTGTCAAACTGAGTAATTCGCTTTTTTTAAACAAAATCCCTTTAAAAAAACTGACATTAAAAATGTCAGTTCAGTACACTATCTATTAAAAACCCAAAATCGCCTTTATCATCGAAGTTGTTTCCCCACCTTTATAAAAAACATATAAAAGTAAATATACAGCTACACCAGTGATAGCGGTAAAAAACCATACAACACTCGTTATTGGCCCTAATTTACGATGTTTATTTAAAAGGTTCTTATTTCCAGTATATAAAGATACAATACCTAATATTGCTCCAATTGTCGCTAATGTAATATGGAAAATTAAAAAAGTTGTATAATAAACTTTAATATTATCTGGACCACCAAAAGCAGTATTACCAATAAAAATCGTTCTTGAAGCATAGATGATAAAAAAGATTAATGCGAAGACAGCTGCTAACATCATCGTTTTTTTATGTGCTTCGATTTTTCGTTGTTTAATTTGACTCCATCCAATGGCAACTGTGATTGCACTTAATACAATAAATGTAGTGCTAATCGTGGGTAATATAGGGAGCGACATAAAAAAACGTCCTTTCAAAATGAATATAATAAATTTGATAAAACAATAGTTCTAAATAATTTTATGCTATAATATAAAGCATTTCAAGATTAAAGTACGGAAAGATTTGGTATAAATTTTAACAAAACAAAAAACCCCCAAGTATAAAAGGAGTTTTTCAAATGAGATTCAAATTTAGTTGCTATTACTCCACATATCGGGGATTCATTAAATGATTTTGATCTACCTCGGATTCGCTTTGTTCTTTTCGATACCAACTAAAGAAAATTTGTGCTAACACGACACCATAAACAATCTCTTGAATAATTTTCATAATGACCCCGCCTAATTGTTGGTCATCAATAATAGACATTGAACTAAAAACTTCTGGTCCACTTAAATTCAGTGTTGTTAAGGTAGCTGCTGGCACACAAAGTTTTAATGCCTCCATCCATACACTTGGGTCCGAATAAGTTGCATACATTGGAGTATCTGCAAAAATAATAAGTGCGCATGCTGGCGTTAATAAAATACCATCCGCAAATACATATCCAACCTTTTTTAAGCCACTTAAAGATTGATACTCAGGAATTCGATTCATTAACGGCCACCACATAGCAATAGCAAAAACAAACAATATCGCTGTGTAACTAGCGTGCATCCACATACTTAACTTAATCGTGTCAAAAATAAGTGGGATATGATAAAACGAAAACATACCATTAAAAATAATCAATGCAATTAATGGCTTTGTGAAAAAATGAAAAAGTGGCTTAACTACTTTATGATTTAAAATTTTTCTCCATAACCACGTTGGTATACTAATGACTAATAGTGGCGGTATGACTAAATATAGAACAGCCATTTGAATCATGTGAGCATAAAACATTAAATGCCCCATTAAATCCAGCGGTCCACCTTTTGTTAAATACAATAATACAATCGTTAGTGTAAATAAAACCGCTTCTGAACGCTTCAAAGGCTCACTGTCTGCAAACTTATTACGTTTCAGGTGAGTTACGAAAAAAAATAGAAACAAAAGAGCTAGTAAAAATAGAAAGAAGTTAGGACTCCACAGCGCACGAAACCCAAACATTTCAAGTGAAAACATTTTAAAGGTCACCTCTTATATTAACAATCTAACCACATTATACTAGTCGATTAAATTACCTGCAACGCAGGCGTAGTTTCCAATTTATCCTAGTCTAATTTTGCTAGAGTTATCTTCTACTAGTAAATTCTTATTTCTGTATTTACATGGAAAAAGGAAATCAGTAAATCTGATTTCCTTTTTCATCTCTTTTACCACCAAATGATGGTTGAAAATGCCAAAACCGTTACGAGCCCAATGAATAAACCTGAGTATAGAAATAGGGAAGGAGCTTCGTGACCTTTATGACTCATATGCATGAAATAATATAGCTGAAATACAACTTGTACAGCAGCTAATAAAAGGATAAACGGAACAGTAAACCATGCTGATAAGTCATAGCCTACCGCAAAAAAAGCAATGAGCGTTAGAAAGATCATTAAAGAAAATGATGTTACTTGATATTTCATTTCCTCTTTATTCTTCTTACGTCGGTATTCAATGTCAACTCTTGGGTTACCTGAATCTGGTTGTAAATTCGCCATCAGTTTATCCCACCATTCCCATTAAATATACTACTGTAAAGATAAATACCCAAACAACGTCAATAAAGTGCCAGTATAGACTTGCTACATAGAACTTTGGAGCATTGTAAAGGTCTAATCCACGTTTTGAATTACGTATCATTAAAGTAATAATCCACGCTAATCCAAATGCAACGTGTGCTCCATGGAATCCTGTTAACGTATAAAATGCGGATCCAAACGCACTACTTGTAAATGTGTGATGATATTCATGCACATAATGATTGAACTCGTAAATTTCAAGTCCTAAAAACCCAGCTCCTAATAGAACAGTTAAACCTAACCAAAGCTGCATTTTCTTAAAATCAAAGTTTTTCATATGGTACATTGCATAAACGCTCGTTAAAGAACTCGTTAAAAGCAACATTGTAGCCATAAATACGAGTGGAAGCTCAAATAAATCTTTTGCCAAAGCATGTGTATCACTAGGTACCTTATCTTTTAAAGCAAGATAGGTTGCAAAGAGAGAGGCGAAAAGAACCGTCTCTCCTCCTAAGAATAACCAAAAGCCAAGAAATTTATTTTTACCATCAAGGGTAGCTTTTTCTGGCGCCGCAGGCCAAGTTTCATAAGTCATTTTATCTTCTGCGTGCATTATGCTTTAACCCCCTTATCTTTATCATCAATTAAATCTTCTTTATGAATGTGGAATCCATGATCATCTTTAACTGAACGGAAGAACATTGAGCTTAAAGTGATCAAGAATCCAAGAATTAACACCGGTATACCCCATGGTTTATCATCAAATTGGTACATCGCTCCAAATGCAGCAACAAATAGACCAAAAGAAATCACAAATGGTATGAAAGATGAATTCGGCATATGAATATCACCCAACGGTTCAGCAGGAGTTAATTCTTTTTTGCCTTCCATTTTTTCAATCCAATAAGCATCTAAACCACGAACAAGTGGTAATTGTTTAAAATTATAAAACGGTGGTGGTGAAGAAATAGCCCACTCTAATGTTCTACCATCACCCCAAGGGTCGTTACCAACTCTTTCATTTTTAACTGAAGTCATGATGACATTAATTAATAATACAATTACTGCAACAGCCATAAAGAAGGCACCAACAGTACTTATTAAGTTACCCGTTTCAAATCCTTGGCCTGGTAAGAAAGAGAATACACGACGTGGCATACCCATTAATCCAAGGAAATGCTGAATGAAGAACGTTAAATGGAATCCAATTAAAAATAACCAGAAAGTGATTTTTCCTAAAAATTCATTTAACATTGTACCAAACATTTTCGGCCAGTAAAGGTGCGTACCTGCTAAAATCGCGAATACTACCCCACCAACGATTACATAATGGAAGTGGGCTACAACAAAGTAAGTGTCGTGATATTGATAGTCAGCAGCAGCTGAAGCTAACATGATTCCTGTAACTCCACCAGCAACGAATGAAGGAATAAAGGCAACAGCGTAAAGCATTGGTGTAGTAAATTTAATACTTCCGCCCCACATTGTAAATAACCAGTTAAAGATCTTAATACCTGTAGGTACACCAATAGCCATAGTTGCTACAGCAAAAATTGCGTTGGCAACTGGACCTAATCCTGTTGTAAACATATGGTGAGCCCAAACCATGAACCCTAAAAATCCAATTAATACTGTCGCAAACACCATGGATGAATATCCGAATAAACGTTTACGAGAGAAAATAGCAAAGATTTCAGAGAATATACCAAATGCAGGTAGTACTAAAATATATACCTCTGGGTGACCGAATATCCAGAAGAAATGCTCCCAAATAACAGCATTACCGCCAGCACTTACATCAAAGAAGTTTGCTCCAAACATACGGTCAAAAATCATTAAAAATAATCCAACAGTTAATGGAGGGAAAGCAAATAGGATTAATGCAGATGTTACAAACGTTGTCCATGTAAACATCGGCATACGCATATAAGTCATTCCAGGTGCGCGCATATTAATGATCGTCACTAGGAAGTTAATACCCCCAATTAATGTACCGGCACCTGATATTTGTAATCCAAGCGCATAGAAATCAATTCCATGTCCAGGCGATTCAAGTGAAAGTGATGCATATGAAGTCCACCCAGCATCTGGAGCACCGCCAAGGAACCATGATAAGTTTAAGAAAAGTCCCCCAAAGAAGAATAACCAAAAACCTAATGCATTTAAGAATGGAAAAGCAACATCACGTGCACCAATTTGTAATGGCATCACAGCATTCATAAATGCGAAAACAAGAGGCATTGCTGCCAAGAAGATCATAGTTGTACCATGCATTGTTAAAATTTCATTATAAAGTCCAGCACTCACAAAATCATTGTGAGGTATAGCAAGTTGAATACGGATGAACATTGCTTCTAGTCCACCGACTAGGAAGAAGAATCCGCCAGCGATAAGGTAAAGGATTGCAATTTTTTTATGGTCGACTGTTGTTAAAAAGTCCCATAAAGTAGCGCCAAATCCCTTTTTTTGAGCTAAGGTACTCACCTTTTTACCTCCCTTTTAAACTATATCCTTTATTAATCCATTACTTTTAGACTCATTAAGTATGCCGATAAAGCATCAATTTGTTCTGGTGTTAAATCCCCATATTGTCCAGTCATTTTATTTCCTGGCTTATATGTTTCAGGATTTTTCAACCAATTTTTTAAGTCTTCTTCAGTATGGTCTAAAATACCAGCAATTCGAGATCTCTCACCAAATGTTGCTAAGTTAGGACCCATTCTTGCTGCTTCAGGTTTACCATCAACTGGTGATACAGCATGGCAACCAATACAGCTTTTATTGAAAATTTCTTGACCATCTTGCGCTAAAGCATTAGCTGGTTGTTCTTCTTTCGTATTTTGCATAGCAGTAGCCCATTTTTCAAATTCATCTTTTGGCATCGCTTTTACTTTGAAATCCATCCATGCATGTGATGGACCACAAAGCTCAGCACATTTTCCATAGAATAAATTACCAGCTTCATCTGCAGCTTTAGAATCGAATTCCAGCCAGAACTTATTAATATTATCAGTATTCGTATCTAACTTTCCTCCAACAGCTGGAATCCAGAAAGAATGTTTTACATCTGAGGCCTTTAAGTTAAAGTATACTTTTTGATCAGTTGGGACGACTAATTCTTGACCAGTTATAACACCTAGATCAGGATATTCAAATTCCCACCAGTAAAGATTAGCTCTAACATTTACAACTAAAGCATCTCTTTTCCCATCTTCATCTTTTTTATCCATTTCAGATACGTCTGCTAATTTAAATGTTGCAGAAACTGTTGGAATTGCTAAGACAAGAAGTAAAATAATTGGTATAGAAGTCCAGATAATTTCAAGTGTGTGGCTTCCCTCAACTTGTTTTGGAATCTTATTATCCTTTCTTCTAAATTTCATCACAACAATAATAAAAATTATTGTGACAACAGCAATAACACCAACCATAATTGCTGTACTTAACAACATTAAATCATATTGAATTTTTGCCACTTCACCAGCAGGTTTTAACGTTGATAAAAACGGTTTACCACATCCGGAAAGGACAAGCGTCAACATTGTAAACAATGAAAAAAGACGCCATTTCGTAAGCCTTTTCATAGCTTAATCAAACCCCTCTTTCTTTAAAGTTTCTTTTTGAAATGTTTGATCAAAAAAAATATAAATAAATTTCATCTTTATGTAATTAGCGAATAAACATAGAAAATTATTTTTAACCAATTAATAAAGAATGAAATTGATTATCCAAATTAAATAAGTGTTACGATGACTATTGCTACAAACATAATAGTCAAATATTGAAGTGAGTATACAAACATTAATAATGCCCATTTTATATCATCTCTGATTTTGTACCCATATAATCCTAAAGCAAACCAACCAATATTTAATATGGTTGCCAAAACGACGAAGGTTACTCCTATGGCATAAGTAAAAATGGAAGCGATAACAACAAGATATGTAACTAAACACACCGCTCAATCGATAAACATAAAAGTGATAAATGCAAGTAAAATCGTTCCTGAACTAAATTAGATTAATCTACACCCGAGAACCATTGAAGGATTGAACATTCTTTTCATACAATTATTTAAATACTATGTTTGCAATAACAAACGAGGGAAATAAAAATAGAATGGAAAGAACTGTTTCCACTATTACGGTAGTATTAAATATTAGTGTAGAAAAATAATTTGATTCTCAATATATTAAATCACACTTTGGAACTTTTTTGTGAACTTTTTTTGTATATTTTTTGACTTTTTTGTGTCAGATGTACGAATACTTGTTTTTAATAAATTTAATTCATAGTTTCCTACCTATATTTCTAACAGAAGGAAAGAAATCTTTCAACGATAATTAATATAATAATAGTGTTAATTGTATTCAGATTGTTCAAAATTAATAAAATTTATATTTTAAGCATTCATTTCTGTTCTTTTTTGCACTTTTCAGCTATTATGTATAAGGGTTTGCTAATTACGATGCAAACCAATTTTCATTATACATTCCGTAATTGTGAAAGACAAATATCTGAACTTTATTGTTCTAAGTAGGTGAATAGTTTGTATCGACTATTAAAGTGGTTTGCCGTTCTAACAACCATTGGTATGCTACTTATTTTATTAGGTGGAGCACTCGTTACTAAAACCGACTCTGGAATGGGTTGTGGAAGATCATGGCCGCTATGTAATGGAGAACTTATACCATCCGATATAACAGTTGAATTAATTATCGAACTTGCCCATAGGGTTGTATCGGGAGCTGTAGGCTTCATGGTTCTTATTTTATCGATATGGGCATGGAAATCTATTGGTCATATTCGTGAAACAAAGTTCCTTTCTATCCTTTCTTTCTTTTTCCTTTTGTTACAGGGTTTGATTGGGGCTGCTGCTGTCATTTGGGGGCAATCTGATTTTGTTTTAGCTTTACATTTTGGTATTTCATTAATATCCTTTGCTTCTGTATTACTTCTTACTCTTCTAATCTTTGAAGTAGATAAAAAATTTGAGGCTGATAAAGTTCCAATCGATTCAAAAATGAAAAAACATATTTATGGCGTTGCTATTTATAGTTATTTCGTCGTTTATTCTGGTGCTCTCGTCAGACATATGAATGCAAGTCTTGTTTGTTTGGACTGGCCATTATGTTCAAATAGCGACATTGCATTACCTAAAAACCTTTATGAATGGGTTCAAATGGGACACAGAACTGCTGCAGGTCTCATTTTCATATGGATTGGTTATTGTTTTTATTTAGCGATTAAAAATTACAAAAACCAAAAAGTGATTTATTGGGGATGGATGATTTCATTCATTCTAGTGTCATTACAAGTATTATCAGGTATGCTAATTATCTTTACTCGACTAAACCTCTACATTGCTTTAGCACATGCATTTTTTATTTCATGTTTGTTTGGTGTATTAAGCTATTTAATCTTACTAGCATCAAGATCAAAAAAATAAAGCTGTGTGCTCGTAAGAGCTCACAGCTTTATTTTTTGTTTAGTAACGAACGGTATTTTTATAAGAAGGGATACTCTTTTTTTCTGATTTTGGTTTTTCTTGTTTTTGCTTATATTTATGTTCATAATTTACAAACATAGATACATTCACAAGTATTCCCATTGCGATAGAAAGTTGGAGTAAAGATGAACCACCATAGCTAATAAATGGCAGCGGTACCCCTGTCATTGGGATTAGTCCTGAAATACCGGCTAAATTGATAAAGGATTGTATTCCGATCATACTGGAAATTCCTATTGCTAATAAACTTCCAAATGGATCCTTACAGCGCATCCCTATTAATATTCCTTTTAAAACGATAAATCCAAGAGATATAATTACAAAACCAACACCCCAAATCCCCAATTCCTCAGCTACAATGGCCATAATGAAGTCTGTATGTGATTCAGGAAGATATCCTAGTTTTTGTATACTCTTACCTAACCCTAATCCATTTATCCCTCCAGAACCTATAGCTAAGTATGAATTAACAAGATGAAAGCCCCAATCCTGTTCCACTGCAAATGGATCACTAAATGCAATAAAACGTCCAATTCGCTTATCTGAAAATATTTCATCCTTCATTAAAAATAAAATCGGTGATAGCGTTAATACACCTATTGTTATTAAACGAATAATATTCTTTACATTCATACCTGATGATAGAATGATCGTTACTGCAATTAAAAAAATAATCCCGGCTGTTCCAAAATCTGGTTGGGCAGCAACTAACAAAAAAGCGAGGACTAAATAAACTAACGGTGGAGCAACCCCTTTATCAAATTCATTAATATAATTCTGCTTTTTCGCATACACCGCTGATAGATAAATAATGACACCTAATTTAACGAATTCAGATGGCTGAATCCTAAACGACCCAATCTTAATCCAGCTTTGAGCATTACCAGCAACGTGACCAAATACGAATAGTCCAGCTAGACCAATGAGGGAGAAAAACACCATCGGTACAAGGATTTTATTACTTGCTAGTGCTTTATAAGGAAACAAAGCGACTATTATAAATATCAATGCAGCTAATATTAATGATATTTTCTGCTTTTGATAAAAATAGTCACTTTCCACTTCATATCTTTGTATAGCAGATACCATGCTTGAACTGTAAATCATAATTAAGCCAAATAAACATAGAAGAATAATTGCAATGATAAGCGAGTAATCATAGGACTTTAATATCTTTTTAAACATAAATCCTCATCCTTATTTCTACTAATTTATTATATCTTGTACTATTGATAAAAGTCTTGAGGACTCATTATTACAAAAAAACTCAAACAATTGATGATAATCGTTTGAGTTTTTGAATGTTATTTTTTTAAAGAAGCCTCATGGAGCACAGATAATTCTTGTTCTAATTGACCAAGTAGAGCTTTTCCCTCTTTTTCGTCGACTAAACCCAGTCGAACAGCAAAATCGATCTCTCTAGATAAACCGAACATTTGTGTATCCAATACCTCTTCATATAGAGGACATTGTGGCATAGTTAGGTTTTCCATCTGTACTTTGATCAACTTTAGAATTTTATCAGCGTCAGCCTTCAAAATGGCAAAAGCTTTCTCTTGATGATTGATTATCATTTCAGACGCCAACATTGATCCCCCCATTTCAGAGCCATACCTATTCTTATCTATAAATTTTAACTTTAAAGCAAGAAAAATGCAACCTTTGTTTCATGTGAGACTTATGGTATAAAGATGAAAAATGACATTTTAATCTATTATTTGTATAATCATTAGGAAGATAAAAGGGGGAATACATCTAGATGGAAAAAATTGTGATGATTAAAGGAAAAGTGAAATATACAATCACCTTAGACCCTGGAGTATGGATATTTGATGATCGGAAAGTCGATTTAGACAGTTATTTTCAGTCAAACAGAGTGGATAGAAACGAGTTAGAAGAATATACAAAAGAAATGTCTTCCCATTGGGATCGCGAAATTATCGAGGGCGCTGCATTGCCAACTACAAAAATTTCAGAAAAGACATTTATAAAAGAACAGATAATTACAGGAAGTTTTGGAATTCCATTAAAACCTTTTTTACTGACTGCTTCTCCACTAGAGGATGCTAAAAAATTGTCCATCACCACTGAAAATCAAAGTATCGAAGTTGATTTATCAGCAGGTTACGAGCTTTTACTAGGCTTTTCGAATAAAGGGAAACCATTATATGAAGACGGTCCTATTCATATATATTTTGGAGATGGTTCTAATCAAAATCAACCGATAACTAATGTTAGAGAGATTTGCGTGCTCTAAGAAGAGACGAAGTTCCATCTTCGTCTCCTCTTATTGATTCTATAGTAGTTCTGCGGCTAAACGCGCTAAACCAGAACGCTCACCTTTTAGTAATTTCACACTACCAGCAACAAATTGTTCTTTAAACCTTTCAACCACGTATGTAAGACCATTATTATATGCGTCTAAATACGGATGATCAATTTGTTCTGGGTCACCCATTAAAACAATCTTACTTCCCTCCCCTACTCTTGTTAATATTGTTTTTACTTCATGCTTAGTTAAGTTTTGCGCCTCATCTATAATAATAAATTGATCAGGAATACTGCGACCACGTATATAGGTTAATGCTTCCACTTCAATCGAACCCATTCCTGCTAATATCGCATCAAGTTCACCTGGTTTTTTTGTATTGAATAAATACTCTAAATTATCGTAAATAGGTTGCATCCATGGTCGTAGCTTTTCCTGTTTTTCACCTGGTAAGTAGCCTAGATCCTTTCCAACAGGAATGATTGGTCTTGCAACTAAAAGTTTTTTATATTCCCCATAATCTTCAGTTTGCATCAATCCAGATGCCAATGCGAGAAGTGTTTTTCCTGTCCCTGCTTTTCCAATCAACGTAATTAAAGGAATATCTTTTCTTAATAATAATTCAATCGCCATCGTTTGTTGTACATTTCGCGGATGTATTCCCCATACATGTTCATGATTAATTACCAATTTCCTTACTTTTTTTCCGGTTTTATCAACCATCCCTATAGCCGAGGCTGATCCACCTAATGCATCTTTCATGATGAGAAACTGATTTGGATAAAAAGGGTGATTAACAATTTCAGAAAGTAACAATTCACCTTTTTCATAAAAACGACTTATAATCTCTAATGGAATATAAACCTCCAAAAAGCCAGTATAAACGGAATCATCCTCAATCACTCGATCACTTAAAAAATCCTCGGCGTAAAGCCCAATTGCATCTGCCTTCACCCTAACAAGGGCATCTTTACTTACTAATATTACTTTTTTTCCATTTTCTTTTGATTCTTCTTCTAAATTCAAATTTTTTGCTACGGCAAGAATACGATTATCATTTGTCTTTTCAACAAATATTTCTTGTAGTTGTTGAAAAGAGCGATGATTTAATTCAATACGTAAAAAACCACCATTTTCAAGTTCTATTTTTTCATGTAATTTTCCCGTTTCGCGCAAGCTATCTAAAAGCTTCGAGACTTTTCTAGCGTTTCTTCCCACCTCGTCCATATAACGCTTCTTTGAGTCCACTTCTTCCAACACCACAGCTGGAATTACCACTTCATTATCCTGAAATGAAAAGATTGAATAGGGGTCCTGCAACAAAACGTTAGTATCAAGAACATATATTTTATTCAATCTGTCGCCTCCTGATCTAGTGTCTATAATTTGTGTAAACAGTAAGATGGGACTTTGCTAAAATATATGTTTATTCGTATAAAGATAGAAGAATTTTTGCACAATAAATATTAATGGATTGGTAAGAGTTTATTTATTTACAGCTTCACTTAATGGGTGGATTTAATATTTCAATAAAGTGTTAAATGATTTGGAGGAGACTGCTCATGAAAATAGGATTACTACTCCTTACCTTATTATTCATTATTAGCGGATGTAATAATAATGGAGTTGTAGAAAAACAACAGCAAAATTTAATTCAAGTAAAAAATTCTACTCTTCAAGAAGTTGATCGTAAAACAGGCCAAGAAATCGCCCAACATTTAGTGAAACTTACCTCAAGTATGCCAAATATTAACGATGCTACAGCAGTAGTAATCGGGAAATATGCGATCGTCGGTATTGATGTGAAGGAAAATATCGATCGGTCCCAAGTAGGCTCGATAAAATATTCAGTAGCAGAAAGCTTAAAAAACGATCCTTATGGCGCCAAAGCTATTGTTATCGCAGATCCCGATTTAACAGCAAGGCTAAAAGAGATCTCTGAAGATATCGAAAATGGAGAGCCTATTCAGGGGATTATAAACGAGCTTGCAGATATTTCTGGCAGATTAATGCCAGAAATACCGGCTGATATTATTGATCCAAAACCAAAGTCTGGAATCGAGGATTCTAAAAAGCAATTAAATAAATCAGATCAGAAAAATTTAAATAACAAACAAGAAAAACAATCCAACCACCATCTAGATTAAATAAGAAAATCGCGTGGCGTCTTGTCCATACCCGATAAAGAAGACTGGGCGATTAGCGAGGAACACGAAGACAGAGACCTAGTCGCACATATGCAAACCGTTCTTTGGTTTGCCAAGCAAATGCTTCGATACCCAGAAAGTTGCTATACTTTCTTATCATTTAAAAAATGAGAAAAGCTTAGTCATCTGACTAAGCTTTTCTTATAGCATCCATCACTTGTTTATCAAGTCTAGCTGCAGCATCTTTATCGTATGTTTTATCATACTGTGGTTCAACTGTAATTTTCGAACCATAAAACATAACATCACGTACTTCATTAATTTTCACATCAACTAAGCCTAATTTTAATGGTACATCACTTAGTTTTTCTTCCTTGAGCGAAGCGTGACCGCTGATTGAATAAGTAGATTCATTTGTGATGATATTAATCACTACTTTGGCATTTTGTTGGATATTTTGTATTATTCTTGAGCGGTTGTCGACAGCAAAATAAATAGTTTCTTCGTCTTTCGCCAATATCCAGGATATAGCACTTACATTAGGCCCACCTGTTTCAAAATCAATGGTTGCAAGAGTGACAAAACGCTCTTTTTGAAGCTCATCATATAATGGTTTAATAAGTTTTGGTTCTACTTGGTTTGGCATTAATCATTTTCCTCCTTTTCACTACCATCATCATACATTTATCCATTTCATACATCAACTGACAAGTCTTTTGAATATCTTGATAAAATGACCCCGTTTATACAAATGTACTTAACAATGATATACTATACCTTAACGAAGTGATTTATTCAGGATTTAACTATTAACCGAGGTGTATTATGAAAGTAAAATGTGTCATTTGTGATAAAGTGGAATCGATTGAAAATGAATCATTACAAGCTAAAAGGTTAAGAAATCGACCGATTCATACATTTATGTGTAAAGACTGTGATGAAAGAATAGCAGAAAAAACAAAAGTACGATTAGACTCTGGAAAATTTCAATTTAATCGACCTAAAACTAATGAAGATGAATGGTGAATCGTAATAAAAAAGAGCACGTTTTGCAACGTGCTCTTTTTTATTAAACTTAACTAGGATAATTTACATATTTCTCGGGGGCATGATTTATTTGGTCAAGCATGATTTCAATAAGTTCTCTAGGATACCTAGCTTTTTTTTGTTCGTCTGCGTGAGTATATTCTACATAATACATGACAGCATCCGTCGTGACGACGATATCAGAAACACCATGATCTTTTTGTAAAATATTATCGAAAAGTTCTTTCGTTTCTAAAGCCGCCGTATCATCTGGACGCTCGTCACATACAACTTTAATCGTTAACCAATTATAAAGGGCATCTTGAAGCGATTTCACAGTTTCCCCTCCGATGAATTCGCACTGGCTTCGATTTTCTTTTGTTGTTTCAGGCGAATTTTATAAATAATTAAAATGATTGAAGCAACAACTAAACCTTCTGCGACTGGTAAAAATACGCCTAGAAAGGTTAAAATCGTACAACCTAAAATTAAAAAGATATAAATGATAATCGTTTTAGCAAGTGGCAACTTTTTCGCAAAACCTAGCTTGAATACAATGATGGATAAGACGATAGTTGTAATATAAAGTAACCACATTCCTGTTACTGGCTGTTCATCTACTCGGAACAATGCCGCAAAAAAGGATAATCGGCCGCTAACATCCATATTCGACTTATCCTCCTTTCATTAGCTCATTTCAGCATACTTTTTCTTTTTAGCAATACGTTCACGTTCATTTTTATCAAGAATTTTTTTACGCAATCGAATCGATTCAGGTGTTATTTCACAGTATTCATCATCATTTAAATACTCTAATGACTGTTCTAAAGACATAATTCTTGGTTTTTTCATGGATGTTGTTTGATCCTTATTCGCCGAACGAATATTAGTCGCTTGCTTTACTTTCGCGATATTAACAGTCAAGTCATTCTCACGTGTATGTTCTCCGACTATCATCCCTTCATAAATATCAGTTCCTGGTTCTAAGAAAATGATTCCTCTATCTTCTACTCCAAGAATTCCATAAGTAGACGCTTTACCTGTTTCCATTGAAACTAGTACACCTTGGCGTCTTCCACCAACTTGACCAGCCGCCATTGGTTGATAACTATCAAATGTATGATTGATGATACCATAACCTCGAGTTAATGTTAAGAACTCGGTCGTATACCCTATTAACCCACGTGCAGGTACCATGAAAGTTAGGCGAACCTGTCCGCTTCCATTATTAACCATATCGACCATTTCGCCTTTTCTCTCACCAATCGATTCCATTACTGCGCCTGTATTTTCTTCAGGAATATCTATTTGAACTCTTTCGATCGGTTCGCATCGAACTCCATCAATTTCACGAACAATTACTTCCGGCTTAGATACTTGAAGTTCATAGCCTTCACGTCTCATATTCTCGATTAAAATAGATAAATGAAGCTCTCCACGACCTGAAACAATCCATTCATCTGGTGAGTCCGTGTTTTCTACACGTAAGCTCACATCTGTTTCTAATTGGGAACGAAGGCGCTCTTCGATTTTACGAGCTGTTACGTATTTTCCTTCTCTACCTGCAAAAGGACTATTATTGACTAGGAATGTCATTTGTAATGTTGGCTCATCAATTCTTAAGATTGGTAAAGCTTCTGGGTGTTCTGTAGGACAAACTGTTTCACCAACGTTAATATCGTCCATTCCTGATACGGCAATTAAATCCCCTGGTAATGCCTCTTGAATTTCTTGGCGTTTTAAACCGAAGAAACCGAACATTTTTGTAACACGGAATTGTTTAACCGATCCATCAAGCTTCATTAATGCTACTTGCTGACCTACACGCATTGTCCCACGGAAAACACGACCAATTCCAATACGTCCAACATAGTCATTATAATCTAGTAGCGCCACTTGGAATTGAAGTGGCTCCTCACGATTATCAACCGGAGCAGGGATATGCTCAACAATCGTATCATATAAAGATTGCATATTTTCATCTTGCTTTTCAGGAGTTAGGCTTGATGTACCATTAATACCTGAAGCATATACAACTGGGAATTCTAATTGATCTTCATTTGCTCCCAATTCAATAAATAAATCGATAACTTCATCCACCACTTCTGCTGGTCTGGCAGCGTCACGGTCAATTTTATTTACGACCACAATTGGTGTTAATTTTTGCTCAAGCGCCTTTTTTAATACGAATCTAGTCTGTGGCATACATCCTTCATATGCATCAACAATTAGTAATACACCATCAACCATTCTCATGATACGTTCTACTTCTCCACCAAAATCAGCATGTCCTGGGGTATCAAGAATATTAATTTTGGTATCTTTATACTGAATAGCCGTGTTCTTAGCTAAAATTGTAATCCCGCGTTCTCTTTCAATATCATTTGAATCCATCGCTCTTTCTTCAACATGCTCGTTAGAACGGAAAGTGCCGGATTGTTTTAATAATTGGTCAACCATTGTTGTTTTTCCATGGTCAACGTGGGCAATAATAGCGATGTTGCGAATATTTTCTCTGATTTTCAAATATGTTCAACTCCTAATGAGATAAGGTTCAAAATATCAAGTCCTTTTATAACTAAAACATTATACCACAATTAATGTAGAAAACTATAAGCATTTTGTGTAATATATTATATATGTTTATATTGTTAAATACTGATGAGCCTTCTGACTCATTATGGGGGTATATCAATGAAAAAAATTAAGTGGCCATTATTATTTTTTGCTTTACTAGCTACTGCATCGATTATGGGTATTGGAATTGCGATTGGTGAAAGAAGTATACTTGGTATTATTGCATGTATACTCGCTTTAGTTTTTGTCATGGGGTTTGGTTTTACAACCAAAAAGAAGATGAGAGAAAATGGTAAATTGTAATTTTTATACAATAAAAGAGCAAAAATAGTGTTCTATAACTATTTCTGCTCTTTATTTTATTTCAATATATATTTCTCAAGTACTTCCTGATGTAAGCCAGGTTTTGCAACAAAGACGGAACTTTTCTCCAGCAAATTTAGCTTTTGTCCCAACATATCGGATGAAATCCCACCTAATTCTTCAACAATGATAATACCTGCTGCAAAATCCCACGGAGCAAGTCTCATACTTATATAAGCATCTATCCTTCCAGTTGCCACATAAACCAATTCCAATGCAGCTGAGCCATAAGATCTCGTTCCGCGGACATCTTGGACTAATGGTACAACCTTACGATAATCAATTCTTTTATTTTCCGTTGCCCATATTGCATTTAATCCTATGATTGCTTCTTTGACAGTCACTTCATTAAGGGGGGGGATAGGCTGATTATTCAAAAATGCCCCTTTTCCTTTATAGGCAACGTATAACTCATCATGAACTACATCATAGATAATTCCCATTCTCCCAATACCATTTTCATAAATTCCAACAGAAATAGCAAAATTACGTTGCTGATGAATAAAATTCATCGTACCATCGATTGGGTCAATAACCCAAATAACTCCATCTGTGTTATGTAACTTATCACCAAAGCCTTCTTCCCCTAAAATTTTATGATTAGGAAAATTCTTACGAATCTTTCCAATAAAAAATTGCTCAATCTCCTGATCCATATTAGTCACAAGATCATTTGGGCTTGATTTTGAAGTTATATTTAATGTCGTTGAAAAGGAAGATCGAATCTTTTCTCCAGCTTCCTTTGTCCATTCCTTTGCATAAGCGCTGATTATTTCCCACTCCATTAAAATTCCTCCAAATTCCAAATTTTTCGATTCAATTAAGCTTATTGTATAATACGATTGCTTTCAAGTAATATAATTCCCGCTTTTCTTCAATAAGTAACAAAAAAAGAACGAATTCTGCCATATACAGAATTCGTTCTTTTTTTGAATCTATAAAGCCTGCAGGCCAACAAGTTCTTGACGGATTTTCTCCAATTTGTTTATACATTTTGTTTTTTGTTCTTCATTTTGATCTTTTATCGCATCAAACAAAGTCGCTAATTCATAATCCATTTCTAATTTGAGAACAGCAGTTCTTTCTTTTAGGGCTGCTTTCTTTTTCGTTTGGTTCATCAATTGTTTCATAGGACAACACTCCTTCCAATATGATATTGATTTTTCCGATTCTTTTTTCTGATTATTTTTACTATTATCTTATGTTTTAAGCTGTCAATGGTAACAAAATTGGACGTCTACCCAGTCGTTATAAAGTGAAACTTCCATCAGTGGGGGGTTCTTCACCCCCACTGATGGTTAGTTGAACCAATCGGACCTTTACGGGTAGTTGATCCCCCTATCTTCTATGTTCTAAGCAAACTTGAGGTTGGGGTCTTACTGCCCGTTAAGTGTGGGATAAAGTATCTTTCTTTTAAGTTGTTTTTTCGTTATGTTACTATTAAGGCATTATTAGCAGGAGGAATTATTAATGGAATTTAGTGGCTTTACAAATGAAGATTTTGATGTATTTACTATAGAAGGTTTTGAAGCAAGGATGGCAGAGCTTAAAACGAGGATAAGACCAAAATTAGAAGCATTAGGAATGCACTTTACACCTACATTATCATCTATTACAGGCGATGAAATGTTTCCACATGTGGCAAAGCATGCGCGCAGGACTATCAATCCACCTAAAGATACTTGGGTTGCCTTCTCCAAAAATCCGAGAGGTTATAAAATGTTGCCCCATTTCCAAATTGGGCTATGGGAAACCCACTTATTTATTTGGTTTGCTGTCATATATGAAGCACCTCAAAAAGCTGAAATTGCTTCTAAATTTGAGAAAAAAATAACAATGATCCAAAAACAAATCCCTTCTCACTTTATGTGGTCAGATGATCACATGAAGCCTGGAGCAACCCTTCATAGCAAATTAGGAAGAAAGGGGGTACAAGAATTATTTCAACGTGTTCAGACAGTAAAGAAAGCAGAACTATTATGCGGTCGTCATTTTAGTAAAGAAGAAGTTGTTCAAATGTCTTCTTCTGATTTATTGAAAGAAATTGAAAATACCTTCATAACTCTTCTGCCTTTATATAAGCTTACTTAATCTACATGAAAAGGAGTCAGCCAAATATATGGTGACTCCTTCTGTTGTCCAGCGTATGCGTCCTAGCCCCAACGTACAGGATGGACGAGTGTCTACAATGCGACAGGACGCCCGAGCCTTTGTCGACCTCGAGGTCAAATGTTCGGCACTCAAAATGTCAAAGATCGACTTTCCGGGTGGCAAAGCTAAGCTTGGCAAACCATAAAACGGTTTGTATAAGTGCGACTAGGTCTCTGGCTTCGCTACTCTCGCCAATCGACCAGTCTTCTTTATCGAGATTGATCAAGGCGCTTGTCGCTTTTCTTTTTTATTTCTTCATTCTAATGCGATCACCAGAAGCTGCATCCTTCACTTTCTGCATCGTACGATAAGCAGAATAGCCGCTCATCTCTTCAAATTCACCGCATAATTTCTTTTCTTCTGCTTTACTTGGGACAATCTCCTTGAATCTTCGGTATACAGCTAATAATAAATCACGATCAATTCCTTTTTCGTAAGCCTGTTCAAGACAATCATAAAATTTGATGACATCAACGATTTCATCTGTTGTCCATGTATGTTCAATTGGATATTGATATTCCATTTAAAGCACACTCCTCTCGCTTTCCATTATTATCATTTTGACCAGCTTTGTCTAATATGGTTAGCCTCGGTGATTATTCGATTCATTAATTCGTTGACACTAGGGATATCTTTAATCATTCCCATTACTTGACCAGCCCAAGCAAAACCTTCATCAAAGTTTCCATCATAAATAAACCTTTTATTGGCTTTTCCGCTAATATAATCCTTCAGTTGTTCATAGTCTACATTTTTATCTTCAAGTTCTAAAATTTTATCCGTCCATGCATTGTGAATAGCTCGTGCTGGGGCTCCAAGGGATCTTTTTATTACGACTGTATCATTTTCAGTTCCATCAACTAATTTATTCTTATATGCTTCTGAAGCATCTACACATTCTTTTGTAGCAATAAATCTTGTCCCCATTTCAATCCCTTCCGCGCCTAAGCAAAGTGCAGCCATTAGCCCTCGACCATCCCCAATTCCACCCGAAGCAATAACAGGGATTTTTACGGCATCAACTACTTGAGGGATAAGTACCATCGTACCGATATCATTTTTCCCTAAATGTCCTCCCCCTTCTTGCCCTACTACCATTACAGCATCTGCACCAAGCTCTTCAGCTTTTTGGGCTTGTCGTTTAGCAGCTACGAGGACTAATTTTTTCGTATTAACACCCTTCAATTGATGGAATAGTGGCGCAGGATTGCCTCCTGTCATTGTAATTACAGGAACTTGTTCTTTAATCGCCACCTCTAAAAAAGCTTCGTAAGGTCTCCCGTGCTGGCCAATAGCAAAATTAACCCCAAATGGCTTATTCGTTTTTGTTTTTACTTTAAGGATTTCATTTTTTAGTTGTTCTGGACTTTCTAATGACATAGCCGTTATTTGTCCTAACCCGCCAGCATTTGACACAGCTGCAGCTAAATCGGAATAAGCGAGATGAGCCAACCCTCCTTGAATGATGGGATATTCGATGTTTAATAAGTTTGTAACTTTAGTATTCCAACTCACATTTATTCCCCTTTCAATCATTTCTTTTGTTTAGTTCGATTTTTATGAGTTATTTTCCTTTCTTAGTCGAAAACTAGTTAATAATTAACTATTAACTTTATGAATTTTACTATGCAAGCCATACGATAAGTGCTATAATTCCTTTGTTTTATGACTTTTTATTCAAGATAATGAATAAGTAATTGTAAAGAGGTGTGAGATAAAATTGTCACAAAATGAAACCCCGCTATTTAGTGGTTTAGTAGAACATGCAAAAAAGAATCCCATTCAATTTCATATACCAGGACATAAGAAAGGTGCTGGAATTGACCCTAGTTTTCGCGAGTTTATTGGCGAAAACGCCCTTTCGATTGATTTAATAAATATTGGACCTTTGGATGATCTTCACCAACCAAAAGGAATGATTAAAAAAGCTCAAGATTTGGCAGCTGAAGCTTTTGGTGCAGACCATACTTTTTTCTCAGTTCAAGGTACGAGTGGAGCGATTATGACCATGGTTATGGCGGTTTGCGGACCTGGCGAAAAAATTATCGTTCCAAGAAATGTTCACAAATCCGTAATGTCAGCAATTGTTTTTTCTGGAGCCACTCCTATCTTTATTCATCCCGAAGTGGACCATGAACTTGGAATATCACATGGAATAACAACTGATTCTGTTTCTAGGGCATTAGAACAACATCCAGATGCAAAAGGTGTATTGGTTATCAATCCAACCTATTTTGGAATATCTGCTGACCTTAAGAAAATTGTTGAAATTGCCCATTCCTATCACGTGCCCGTTCTAGTAGATGAAGCACATGGTGTTCATATTCACTTCCATGATGAACTACCACTTTCCGCGATGCAAGCTGGTGCTGACATGGCTGCAACAAGCGTTCATAAATTAGGCGGATCAATGACACAAAGTTCAATTCTTAATATTCGAGAAGGACTTGTTTCAGCTAAACGTGTTCAAACGATTTTAAGTATGCTAACAACAACATCAACTTCGTATTTATTACTTGCCTCATTGGATGTAGCTAGAAAAAGGCTTGCCACAGAAGGTAAAGATTTAATTGATAAAACAATTAAATTAGCTCAGTATATGCGTAAGGAAATAAATGACATTGAGCATCTAAAATGTGTAGGCAAAGAAATTTTAGGTACAAAGGCTACATTTGACTACGATCCAACTAAACTTATCATATCCATCAAAGATCTTGGAATAACTGGTTATGAGGTCGAAGTATGGTTAAGAGAACATTACAATATCGAAGTTGAAATGTCTGATTTATATAATATTTTGTGTATTGTCACTCCCGGAGATTCTTTAAATGAAGCAAATATCTTGATAGAGGCATTAAAAGCTCTATCTAAAGAATTCCATCATCTTTCAGGAAAAATTGCTGCCCAAGTATTATTACCTGATATTCCCAAATTAGCTTTAACACCACGTGATGCTTTCTATGCAAAAACAGAGGTTGTACCGATTGCAGAGGCGGTCGGAAGAATTATTGCTGAATTTGTCATGGTGTACCCTCCTGGGATTCCAATTTTTATTCCAGGTGAAATCATTACTAAAGATAATTTAAGCTATATACAAAAAAATATCGAAGTAGGTCTTCCTGTTCAAGGTCCAGAAGATGAGACCATAAAAACATTGCGAGTCATTAAAGAGCATAGAGCAATTCAATAAAGAACAAAAGCGCGGGGCTCCTTGATCAGCATGCTCCCCCACTCAGAAAGTCGTTCTTTGACTTTCTGGGTGGCGAATATTTGACCTCGAGGTCGACAAAAACTTGGGCGTCCTGTCGCATTGTTGACACTAGTACTTCCTGTACGCTGGGGCTAGGAGCTGGAGCTGGACGTGAACCATACAATTAAAAATGCTATATTCATCCTAGTATTTTATAGTTTCCTAAAAAAAATAAACAGCATTCCAAGGAATGCTGTTTTTATATTTTATGATTATTCTTCGTCATGGTGGCCTGTACAGCCATCATCACACTTTGAATAAAGGATTGATACTTTTTCGTTTTCGAAATGTTCAATAGTCGAGTTACAAGCTTGGCATACAATTGTACCCATTCTTCTCAAGTCTCCTTTTTAATTAAAAATGGCTGATTCTTTGAAAGCGCTTTAATACTCTTTAATTAAATAATAATATAACATATTTGAAATTTCAAGCCTAAATTGTATAACCTATTTCGCTTTTTAATAATATTATTGCATCAAATATGAAGAACAGGCCCGAATGTTAAGGACCTGTTCTTCCTTTATTCATATTCAGTTACAAATGGAATGCCTGGGAGAGAATCTCTAAAGAATTCAACTAAATCTGCGGTTTGTTCTTTGTTGGGAATACGGAATACTTGCTGTAAATGATCAATGTCTTCAATATCTCTTGAATCGAGGAGAGTGGAGCGGCCAGTTTGCATACAAACGACAAGGGGTTTACCAAAAAAAAGATTCGTATAAATGACTCCAAAATCATACCTAGCATTTTCAGTAGCAAAACCAATAAATCGAACCTTTACTTTCTCATGCTCATCATAAAGTTTATCAAATAAATCCATAGAATACCTCCTTATCCTAATATTTGAAATTTAATTTCAATCCATTTTTTGATCGTTACAAGTCAATTAATAAAAATCTTTATTAGAAGAGTTGTCATTGCATTTTATTCAATGCTAGAATGAAATAGAACAAGGTAATCTAGGGGGAGATCATGTTGGCAAGCAATGCATATATAAAATTAGTGCCTTCATCAGCGAAGGATACGATCAGCACAGATGAATTGAAGGATCTTTTCACATATTATAAAGACATCACTTCAAAAACAGGGGACCAATTAAGTTGGATGTATACGGAAGCTGCATTCCCTTACGAGATAAAGGAAGAACCATCTGGAAAAGGAACATGGTTTTACTTATATTCTCACCATGAACGTTATAAGGCAATTTTACTAGGTGTTGATGAAGAGAATATTCAAAATGAAGATGGCTCTACTCGTACACAAACATACATACAAGTCACCTTACCTGAAATTTCAACTTATGGAGATAAAGGAAAAGCAAATGAATTTTGTAAGTTTTTAGCAAAAAAACTACAAGGAGAGCTTCATTTATTTAACGGAAGAATCATGTATTTTAATCCGAGAAAATAATTTAAGGAACAGCTGATAGCTGTTCTTTTTTTTGATAAAGGACATCCTTATTTCATTAAGCTTAAGGTGAAATGGACAGAAGCATATAGCGTTAAACTCAATGTTGTAATAAAAATTGTTTTTTTTGCTGACTTCATAATAAAATTGCCAATTTGAATAGCTAAATAGAAAAAAATAAAAAACATGAGCACGTTATATATTTTTTGATCATGTTTGGAAAGCCATTCTAAAAGGGTATAGCCGCTCCAAATGATTAATTGTAATAATATGACTACATATATTTTCATACAATACCCCTGCCTCTACATGTCTTTCAACTAATATATGAGAGTACCCAAGCAGTTATTTTTCATTTGTGTAACAAATAAATGACAAGCCATCTTTCGTCCATCTTCTGTGCTAGAATATAGGAAAAATGGATGAATTTTTCGACACTTTATTATATTTTTATGAATCGAGGCAAAAGAAATGAAAGGTTTGGCTGCAGTTTATATTTGTTCCTTACTCTTTTTCACTGCCTCTTGTAGCAATCATTATTCCATTGACTCCTTGTCTATAAAGGACAATGTGAAACAACTTATTTTCTTTTCTGATGAAACGAATGTCCAACAAGAAGCCGCTTATTATGATGCTATCATTGAGCTAAGAAGGAACTTTCCACATGAAGTAGAAAATATGATGGTGTTTACAAGTGCAGATGGAAAAAAATACTATGATTCTTTTGAAATTAAAAAATCACCAGCAATCATTGTAATTTATAATGATCAAATTGTTGCCAATATAACCGGAAACATTTCAAAAGACCAAATTATTCAAACTGTATCTCAAGCATTAAAATAATAAGAAAAAGTCCTTTTCATCGAAAAGGACTTTTTCTTATTATTTCACAATATGAATCGGACTTCCGATGGCCACTTCTGCAGCTTCCATGGTGATTTCCCCTAATGTTGGGTGTGCATGAATAGTCATAGCCAAGTCTTCAGCTGTCATTCCAGCTTCGATCGCAAGACCAAGTTCTGCAATCATGTCAGAAGCACTTGGACCTGCAATTTGAGCTCCTATCACTAAACCGTCATCTTTACGGGTGACTAATTTTACAAAGCCATCTGTAGCATTTAAAGCAAGTGCACGACCATTTGCGGCAAACGGGAATTTCGCAGTCGTCACCTCAATACCTGCTTCCTTCGCTTGTGCTTCAGAATACCCAACGGAAGCAAGCTCAGGGTCAGAGAAAACAACTGCTGGAATCGCCTGATAATCGATTACAGCCGGATGCCCTGCAATTACTTCAGCAGCAATTTTCCCCTCATAAGAGGCTTTATGAGCTAATGGAGGGCCTTCGATGACATCACCAATAGCAAAGATATTACTTATATTGGTACGGCATTGCTTATCTGTTTTAATAATCCCGCGTTCAGCCATTTCGATTCCAACCTGTTCTAAACCAAGTTCATCGGTATTTGGCTTCCGACCTACCATAACAAAAACATAGTCAGCCTCGGCTGTTTTCTCTTCTCCATTAACTTCATACGTAACAGTGACACTATTTTCATTTTCCTGTACGCTTTTAGCTAATGCTTTTGTAATAATCTCCGCACCTTTTTTCTTTAAATTACGTTTTACAAGTGCAGACATCTGTTTTTCAAAACCATTTAGAATCTCATCTGTGCCTTCTAATATGGTTACTTGGGTTCCGAAGTTAGCGTATGCACCACTAAGCTCAGTTCCGATGTACCCTCCACCGATAACGACGATTTTTTCAGGAATTGCATCAAGTGCTAAAGCACCCGTTGAATCTAAGACACGTTTCGAGTATTTAAAAGCAGGCAGTTCAATTGGTCTCGAGCCTGTGGCAATAATTGCATGTTTAAAATTATACGTTTGGGCTGAATTTTCATCCATTACACGTAAAGTATTTGCATCAACAAAATACGCCTCTCCACGTACAATCTCAACCTTATTCCCTTTTAAAAGTCCTTCAACTCCGCTGGTTAATTTTTTCACAACCCCAGCTTTCCATTCTTGGACTTTAGTAAAATCCACTTTCACATTCTCAGCTATAATTCCCATTGAATCAGAATGTTTCGCTGATTCATAACGATGACCTGCTGAAATAAGTGCTTTCGATGGAATACAACCAACATTTAAACAAACTCCACCGAGGTTTGCTTTTTCAACTATTGTTACCTTTTGTCCTAATTGAGCAGCTCGGATTGCCGCTACATAACCACCAGGACCAGCACCAATGACAAGAGTATCAGTTTCTATCGGGAAATCTCCAACTACCATCGCTTACGCCTCCATTAACAAAAGTTCTGGATCGTTTAATAAACGTTTCATATGGTTAAGTGCATTTTGAGCAGTAGCACCATCGATCATTCTATGGTCAAAACTTAATGAAAGTGCTAAAACTGGAGCAGCAACAATTTCTCCATCTCTGACAACTGGTTTCTCAGCAATTCTGCCGATACCTAAAATTGCCACTTCCGGATGATTAATAACTGGTGTAAACCATTGACCACCAGCAGAACCGATGTTAGAAATTGTACATGATGCACCTTTCATTTCATCAGGTGCTAATTTACCATCACGAGCTTTCACAGCTAATTCATTAATTTCATTCGAAATGGTAAAGACTGATTTTCGGTCAGCATCTTTTACCACAGGTACTAATAAGCCTTTTTCCGTATCTGCTGCGATACCAATATTGTAGTAATGCTTATGGATAATTTCGCCTGCTGCATCATCAAGAGAAGTATTAAGAGCTGGATACTCCCGTAGAGCACTTGTTAATGCCTTTACTACATAAGGGAGGAATGTAAGCTTAATACCCTTTTCAGAGGCCACTTCTTTAAATTTCTTACGATGTGCGACAAGCTTTGTGACATCTACTTCATCCATTAATGTAACATGTGGAGCTGTATGCTTTGAATTAACCATTGCTTTAGCAATCGCTTTACGGATTCCGCTCATTTTCTCACGTGTTTCAGGGTATTGCCCCTGTGGAATTGGAGCTGCATTTATTTTTGTTTCTGTAGTCGTCGCTGCGACATTTTCTTGAACAGACGATTGATCTTGAGTAACAACTTGTGTCGTCACTCCACTTAAGAATGCATCAATATCTTCCTTTAAGACTCTGCCATTTTTTCCAGAACCTTGTACTTTAGAAATTTCTACACTCTTCTCACGAGCATACTTACGAACAGAAGGCATAGCAATCACACGTCTATTAGCATCTACTTCTGTTTGAGGTTCTGTAGCAACATTTGATGTTGTAGCTACAGCTACTGGTGCTGCTTGTGTTTCAGGTTTTACTTCTACTTTCGTCTCTTGCTTCGGAGCTTCGTCCTCATGATCACCTTTAAATTTAATGTTTTCGTATCCAGGTGCATCAAATGTAATTAATGTTTGGCCAACCGTCGCAACTGTTCCTTCAGCAACTAATACATCTTCAACTGTACCCGCAACAGGAGAAGGAATTTCAACAACGGCTTTATCATTTTGAACCTCACAAAGGATATCGTCTTCTTGAACTTTATCACCCTTTTTTACAAACCACTTAACAATTTCACCTTCATGGATACCTTCACCAATATCGGGTAATTTAAATTGGAATGACACAGATTTTCACCCTCCTAGTTTTCACTCTTAAAACAAATTAATTCCGAATTCTATTCAAAAAGGGCTAGAAAAGCCCCTATACAGTTTTTCATTAGAAAGTTAAAACCTTTTTAGCTGTTTCAATAACGTCCTTATAATTCGGTAACCATACTGTTTCCGCTTGTGGGAATGCAAAGACTGTGTCAGGTGCAGCAACGCGCAACACAGGAGCTTCAAGGCTTAAAATTGCGCGGTCATTGATTTCTGCAACTACATTCGCTGCAATCCCCGCTTGTTTTTGAGCTTCTTGTACAACAATGGCGCGTCCTGTTTTTTCCACAGAAGTAATGATCGTTTCGATATCGATAGGACTAACTGTACGTAAATCGATAACTTCCACAGAATGACCTTCCTTTTCAAGCTCTTCTGCGGCTTTTAATGATTCATGTACCATTGCCCCATAAGTAACAATCGTTAAATCTGAACCTTCACGCTTTACTTCTGCTTTACCTAATGGAATTGTGTATTCTTCTTCAGGTACTTCTTGACGGAAGGAACGGTATAATTTCATGTGTTCAAGGAAAATAACCGGGTCATTATCACGTATAGCAGAAATTAATAATCCTTTCGCATCATACGGTGTTGACGGGATGACCACTTTTAATCCAGGCTGTTGAGCCATTAACCCTTCTAAACTATCAGCATGCATTTCTGGAGTATGTACGCCACCTCCAAATGGTGAACGAATGGTAACAGGTGAATTATAGCGTCCACCTGAACGATAACGCATTCTTGCTAATTGACCGGAAATGGAATCCATAACCTCGTAAACAAATCCAAAAAACTGAATTTCTGGAACGGGACGGTACCCTTGTAAAGTAAGACCTACAGCCAAACCACCAATACCAGACTCAGCTAGTGGTGTATCAAATACACGGTCCTCACCGAATTCATTTTGAAGGCCTTCAGTTACACGGAACACACCACCGTTTACGCCTACGTCTTCCCCGAAAATTAATACATTCGGATCATTTCGCAGTTCTGTACGTAACGCATCCGTGATTGCTTGAACCATTGTCATTTGCGCCATGGCTTACTTCGACTCCTTTTCTTTATATATTTCATATTGTTCTTTTAAGTTATATGGTAATTCTTCATGCATAATAGAAATTAAGTCTGTAACTTTTTGCTTTGGAGCTTGATCCGCTAAAGCAATTGCTTCTTTAATATCTTCTTTCGCCTTTTCAATTACTTCATTTTCCTTTTCTTCGCTCCACAAACCTTTTTTCTCTAAGAATTTTCTAAAACGAACTAGTGGATCTTTCTTTTCCCATTCATTATCTAAATCAGCCGTACGATAACGAGTTGGATCATCACCCGCCATCGTATGTGGTCCATAGCGATAAGTTAATGTTTCAATTAGCGTTGGACCTTCACCATTTATCGCACGCTCGCGAGCCACTTTCACAGCAGCATATACAGCTAATGGATCCATACCATCCACTTGAATACCAGGGATACCTGCGGCAACTGCTTTTTGAGCTATTGTTTTAGCCGCAGATTGCTTTTCCACCGGTGTCGAAATAGCGAAACGGTTATTTTGAACGATAAAGATTGCCGGAGCTTTAAACGCACCTGCAAAGTTAATACCTTCATAGAAATCACCTTGAGATGCTCCACCATCACCTGTATACGTAATCGCTACAGCTTTTTTACCACGTTTCTTCATTCCAAGTGCAACACCAGCAGCTTGAATATACTGAGCACCGATAATGATTTGAGGAGCAATTGCATTTACACCCTCTGGTATATTCCCTCCTTGGAAATGACCTCTAGACCATAAAAAAGCTTGAGCTAATGGTAAACCATGCCAAATCATTTGTGGCACATCACGGTAACCAGGTAAGATAAAATCTTCTTTTTCTAAAGCAAAATGGGAAGCTAATTGTGAAGCTTCTTGTCCTGCAGTTGGAGCATAGAAACCTAAACGCCCTTGACGATTTAAAGAAATTGATCTTTGGTCAAGAATGCGTGTATAAACCATACGGCTCATCAATTCTTGCAATTGTTCATCGCTTAAATCTGGCATTGCAGCCTCATTAACAATTTCGCCTTCTTCATTTAAAATTTGTACAGTTTGAAATTGTTTCTCTACATTTTCGAACTGAGTTGTTGAATCGAAAAATGCTTTTTTTACTTGAGAAGTCATTTTCGTCACCTCTTCCTTTCTTATAAAAAAATACGACCTACTATTACAAAGTTTAGATTACCCAAAAACAAGTATGATTAGAAAACCCATGCCAGATAACGCTGAAACCACACTTTCTGAGTAGTTTTCCACAGAAAATGATAATAAATCAATTTTCATTGAATTTACCACATCATATTCTGTATTAATGTTTTTTGATAAAAAAATAATACAATTTAAAGTACAATTTTCAGTTTACAACACTCGTTTTATCTTCGTCAATTCCTAAGTATTATTATTTTTCATTATAAAGGCATTACAAATTAAATTATAAAATTTTAGAACTGTATTATAATCATCGAAAAAACTGTATTATAAAATCATCTGCATTTTTCAACTGTATAGATACAAAAAAAAGGACAGATTACAATCTGCCTTTTTGTTATTTCTCCATATTAACAATGTTAAATCCAGCTTCTTTATAAAATTTTAATTTTAAATCATTATATTTTTGTGTTTGATTATTAAAACGATCATTAATTTTGTATATTTCCTCATAGGTTTGATTAATTTGATTAATTTGATTTTCTACCTGTTCAAGAGTTAGATCTTTTCTTTTAAATAGATTATATAGTTCCTTATCATATTCTAAAGCTTTAGTATAAGATTGTTCCAGCTCATGATGGATTTCATATCGGTCCATCATAATCGTATATAAATGATTTGCATCCTTTTTCATTTTCTCATCATCTAATTCTTTAATTAAAGAGTATAGCTCTTTAAATTGTTCTTTAGACTTTTCGATACTCTCTGTTTCCAGTTTCATTAATTTTTCTCTTTCATCAACAAGTAATAGGGCCTTGTCAGCACGCTTTACAATTTGATCATATTCCTTCATACCAAGTGTAATTATCTGATCGTAAAGTTCTTTTTCTTCCTGTTCTACACGGACTAACGGATCTTGCTGATCCTCAAATGTGTTTTCAGCCTTTACTACTTTTTCCATGACCTCATACATTTTTTCCAGAGCTGTTTTCTGATTTAAACAACCTCCCAAACTGAATAAAATACATATTGTAATAAGAGCAATGAACATATGACCTTTTCTTCTTAACACCTTATCTCCCCTCCTAAAAAGCAATTATTTCGATATCAATAACAACAATATTAACATTTTTTATAATCTCTGATAGACTTATCATATACTAAATTAAGAAAGTTTCGATCAGGAGTGACAGCAAAATGATTACTATGAAGGATATTATTCGTGATGGACATCCAACTTTACGGAAAATAGCTAAAGAGGTAGAACTTCCTGCCTCACAAGAAGACAAACAAATACTACAAAGCTTATTAGAATATGTAAAAAATAGTCAGGATCTCGAAATTTCCATTACATACGGCTTAAGACCCGGGATTGGACTTGCAGCACCACAAATTAATGTGTCAAAACGAATGATTGCCGTACATGTTGAGGATTCCAAAGGAAATCTTTACAGTCATGCTCTTATGAATCCAAAAATTATCAGTCACTCTGTTGAACAATCTTATTTAACATCTGGTGAAGGATGTCTTTCTGTTGATGAATCCATTCCTGGTTATGTTCCACGTTTCTCAAGAGTGACAGTAAAAGGATTTGATGCAGATGGAAATGAAGTCAAACTACGTTTAAAAGGGCTCCCAGCTATCGTATTTCAACATGAAATTGACCATTTGAATGGGATTATGTTTTTTGATCATATTGATAAATTAGATCCTTATAAAAAAATCGAAAATGCTATCCCTATTCAAAGATAATGGTTGACCCTCTAAAGTAGGGTCAACCATTTTTTACTTTCTACTTCGTAATGCCTATGCAGCAGGTTTTTCCGTATTTTTATCCGCTCTTGTTCGTTTAGATGAAATAAATACGCCAGAAAAGATGATAATAAGACCGATAACCATTGAAGAGTGAATCGCTTCATTCAATAATAATGCCCCCCACATAATCGCAGAAACTGGGGCAAGATATGTAACAAATGAAGCGAATTCCGGACTTCCTTTCGTAACCATATAATAATATAAGAGATATGCAACCCCGGATCCTAAAGCTCCTAAACCGAGTAATAGAAGGATATTTTCGTAATTAGTAAAACCTGTAACCGATTTAGGTGAGGTGATCATCATTAAGAAAAAACTAATAATTGAAGAAATAAATAAAGTGTAAAAAGAAATTTGCATGATCGATAAATCTACTAAGTACCTCTTTGTCATCTGTGAAGCCACTCCGTAACAAAAGGCTGCAGCAGACATAAACATAACACCTGTCATATGACTTTTATTAAAATCGCTTAAACTAAAATCAGATAATAGAAAGATACCCATAAATCCAATAAAAATTCCAAACCATTGATTCTTCTTCAAAACATTCCCAAAAAAAAGAAATCCAATAATTAAAGTCCATATTGGTGTAGTTGCGTTCAAAATAGAAGCTAAACTTGAAGAAATACTTGTTTCACCTGAAGAAATAAAAAACCAAGGTAAGACATTATTAGTTAAAGCTACTAGTAAAATAAATCCCCATGGAAGATTTTTTTTCAAAATTTGATCTTTTCGTATAAAAGCAATAATAATCAAAGTAACTGTCCCAAAGAAACATCTACCAAATACAACTGCAGCAGGGGACAGTTCTTCTAATAAAATTTTTATAAACAAAAATGATGTGCCCCAAATGAGACTTAATGTTAGAAGACTACCATACAACTTTCCCAAACCTATCCCCCCAACCCATATTTCTTACTTTACCAAACATGTAGATGAATTGCTATTTCAATCAACTTATAGAGGAAAAATATTAAAATCCCATAAAATTCCATGTTTCTTTATGAAAAGATCTTATAATTTATCATATAATATTAGAGAGAGAAGGCAGATTCGTACAATTTTCAATTAAATAGCCTCCCCTTCTTTACATTGGACAAGGATTGTTTAAAATAAGAAGTAAGGAGATGATCCACCATGTTAAAGAAGCTAAGAGAAAAGCTTTTAAAACAGTGGAAAGAATTATTACGTAAAAAAACAATTGCATAAGAAAAGCGGAGGCGACTTGCTAGAGCCCCGACAAGCAAGAGACGAGCACTGGCAGAAGGAGTTCTTTGCCTTCTTATAGTGATTGGCTCATGACCTCGAGGTCGACAAGAACGCGTCGTCCTGTCGCTTTGTCGACACTTGTACATCCTGTACATCGGAGCTAGCCGCCATAGCTGGACAATTTTCGAAGATGAGCCCTTCAAACTTGCGAAGGGCTCCTTCCTTATTGTAAATTTAAACAATATAAATTTTTTAGGCAAAATGAGTAATCGGTTCAAAAAATAGAAAACACATGAAATAAATGCTAATTTTTTATATAATAGAAAAAGTTTATATGGAGTAAGGAGCGAAAATGATGATTTTTAAAGTATATTTTCAAGAGTCAATAACACAGGTGCCCGTACGTGAAAACACAAAAATTCTTTATGTTGAGGGAGATTCCCAAAAAGACGTGCGCATCAAATTAGCAGATCGTGGGTATAATATTGAATTTGTCGAAGCGGTTAAAGGTGCTTATTTAGAATACGAAAAACAAAATGAAGATTTTAAAGTATTGGAGATAGGATAATTTATGAAATTTGTTAAAAATGACCAAACAGCGGTATTTGCATTAGGAGGCCTTGGCGAAATCGGGAAAAACACCTATGCGGTCCAATTCCAAGATGAAATTATTATCATTGATGCTGGAATTAAATTTCCCGAGGATGAACTTTTAGGAATCGATTATGTTATTCCTGATTACTCCTACTTAGTAAAAAACGAAGAAAAAATTAAAGGGTTATTCGTAACACATGGCCATGAAGACCATATCGGTGGAATTCCTTATTTGTTAAGAGAAATTAATATCCCTATTTATGGCGGCAAACTAGCGTTAGGCTTTATTCGAAACAAACTTGAAGAGCATGGCCTTTTAAGAAATGCGAAACTAATCGAAATAAAAGAAGAAGATATTATTAAGTTTAGAAAAACATCTGTTTCCTTTTTTAGAACGACTCACAGTATTCCTGATTCTTATGGAATTGTCGTAAAAACTCCAAATGGACAAATTGTTCATACTGGTGATTTTAAATTTGATTTCACTCCTGTCGGTGAACCTGCAAATTTAACGAAAATGGCTGAAATAGGTAAGGATGGAGTTCTTTGTCTCCTTTCAGACAGCACGAATAGTGAAATTCCTAACTTTACCATGTCAGAACGTCGTGTAGGAGAAAGTATTCAAGATATTTTTCGTAAAGTAGAAGGGCGAGTAATATTCGCTACTTTTGCTTCAAATATTCACCGCTTACAACAAGTAGTCGAAGCAGCTGTTCAAAACGGAAGAAAGATTGCAGTCTTTGGAAGAAGCATGGAAGCTGCAATCAACATTGGACAAGATTTAGGATATATTATTGCACCTAAGGATACATTTATCGACGTACATCAGCTTAATCGGTTACCAGCAAACCAAGTAACCATCCTTTGTACAGGAAGCCAAGGTGAAACGATGGCAGCACTTTCTCGTATTGCCAATGGTACACACCGTCAAATACAAATTATTCCTGGTGATACCGTTGTCTTTTCTTCATCGCCGATTCCGGGAAATACGATAAGTGTTAGCCGTACGATTAATATGCTATATAAAGCTGGAGCAGAAGTTATTCATGGACCACTAAGCAATATTCATACTTCAGGACATGGTGGACAAGAAGAGCAAAAACTAATGTTAAGACTTATTAGACCAAAATTCTTTATGCCGATACATGGCGAATATCGCATGCAAAAAATGCATGCTAAATTAGCCGTTGATTGTGGTGTATCCGAAGAAAACTGTTTTATTATGGATAATGGTGAGGTATTAGCTCTATCTGAAGATTCAGCTCAAATTGCAGGTAAAATTCCGTCTGGCGTAGTTTATATCGATGGAAGTGGAATTGGTGATATTGGAAATATCGTCCTACGTGACAGACGTATTCTTTCAGAAGAAGGTTTAGTTGTAGTGGTTGTCAGCATTAATATGAAAGAATCAAAAATTGCATCAGGACCTGATATTATTTCACGGGGATTTGTTTATATGAGAGAATCCGGTGATTTAATCAATGAAGCACAAAATTTAATATCGAAACATTTAAATAAGATCATTGCAGATCGAAAAACGACACAATGGTCAGAAATCAAAAACGAAATCACAGATACTTTAGCTCCATTCCTCTACGAAAAAACAAAGCGTCGCCCAATGATCCTTCCAATTATAATGGAAGTATAATAGAATAGCGGAAGCGCCTTGAACAGCCCCCACAAGCAAATGCTTCGCCACCCAGAAAGTCGTTCTTTTACTTTTTGGGTGGCGAACATTTGAACTCGAGGTCGACAAGAGCGCGACGTCCTGTCGCATTGTCGACACTTGTACATCCTGTACTTCGGGGCTAGGACGCTTGCGCTGGACATCAGAAGAACCTGGATCAAAATTCCAGGTTCTTCTTTTTGTCATTCACCAATACGAATACATCTCAATATGATAATACATAAAATACTGGGGTGATGTCATGGCAATTGTAAAGGCTAACGCGTCAGATATAGATATGTTAGCAAGATTACTTAGAGCAGAAGCAGAAGCAGAAGGTAACCAAGGTATGCTGATGGTAGGAAATGTTGGCATAAATCGACTCAGAGCTAATTGTTCCGATTTTAAAGGGCTTCGAACCATCCCGCAAATGATTCATCAAGAACATGCCTTTGAGGCCGTTACGAAAGGATATTTCTACCAACGTGCAAGAGAAAATGAGAAACGATTGGCCCGTAGAGCGATTAGAGGCGAAAGAATATGGCCTGCCAAATTCAGTCTTTGGTATTTTAGACCAGCAGGGGATTGTCCACCAACATGGTATAATCAACCCCATGTTGGACGTTTCAAACTTCACTGTTTCTACGAACCAACTGGTGAAGAATGTGCAAGCGTTTATAATACGTTTGTTTAAGGCATAAAAAAAGGATACATATGTATGAGCACAGTATCCTTTTTTCAATTTAGTTCATTCAACACTAGATTATTGGATGACCTTTTTTTCAAATCGATTAATATCTGCATCTGCACCAATAACAATAAGAATATCACCTTGCAGAATGATTTCACCTGCTTGTGGAGAGACAAGTATCTCGTCTCCTCGTTTAATTGCTACGATGTTAATTCCATACTTTGCGCGAATATCTAAATCAATTAATGAATGACCATCTAATTTGTTACTAGCAACAATTTCTACAATACTATGTTCATCTGAAAGCTCTAAATAATCTAGAACATTATTCGAGACAATATTATGTGCTATACGTCTTCCCATATCTCTTTCTGGGTGGACGACATGATCAGCACCAATTTTAAGAAGAACCTTCTCATGATAATCATTTTGCGCTTTTACGGTAATATTCTTCACACCTAACTCTTTTAGAATCAGAGTCGTTAATATACTTGATTGAATATCATCACCGATGGCAACTATTACATGATCAAAATTTCGAATTCCTAAACTTTTCAAGACCGTTTCATCTGTTGTATCCCCTACAACTGCATGAGAGGCAATCATAGCATATTGATTCACACGTTCCTCGTTATTATCAATGGCCATTACTTCCATTCCTTGTTCAGCAAGCGCCCGACAAATACTTCCACCAAAGCGCCCTAAACCAATTACAGCAAATTCCTTTTTCACAAAAAGTACCTCCAGCATATGGGTGCATAAATTCTGCCTTCATCTTAGCATTTTTATAATGAAATGGGAAGAATTCTACTGATCTTCATCACGGTGTATGGAATGGTTTACATCAGTAGGTCGTTTCATGTACCTCTTCATAATAAAATATAAAATGAATAGAATTGCAGTAATGAATAGTAATACGGGAAGATTCCCAATTATAAAAACAAAAAGACCTGAAAAAGCACTTAAAAGGAAATTTGTACTTGTCACAAATTGTTTTTTAGTTTTTTCCCAAGTATCCAATTCTCCTTTTTCAATTTTTGGTATAATGACATTTTCTTCATAAAGATTAATCGTAATCGTTGAATAGGAGGTTTGATTTTCAAGATATTTCATTCGACCTAAAACTTTCTCAATTTCTTCTTGAACAACACCTAAATCATTTGAAATCCGTAATAAATCTTCTGTCTTCTGAGCCTTTTTCATAAAATCAAGTAATCTTTCCTCTACGACACGCTTAGAACGCAAACGAGATTCTAAATCTACATATTCTTCCGTAACATCTTCCCCATTTACATTTCTTTCAATTACTTCCTCTGCCATTCCTTCAGCATCTTGAAGAAACTGTCCGAAGTGCTCTCCAGGTATTCTTAAAGTGATCGTCCCACTCATTTGCTTGCCGTCACTTCGATATACATTTGATTGAACAACGAAGCCGCCTAAGTTTTTAGCTTTTATCTCTAATTCTTGCTGGGCTTTTTCATAATTTTTCACTCGCAAGCGGACATCTGCTTTATAAATAACCATCCGTTCCACACTCTTCTTCGTTTCAGCAGAAACTGACTTTGACTTTTGTTCCGAACTTCCACCCATCGAAAGGGAATTTTCCATTTCACTAGTTGCCTGATCCAAAGCACTTCCCAAATCGGATTTTGCACTCTCTTTGCTATCGCTACTACAAGCCGCTAGTAATAAAATAAAGATAAAGGATACTAATGTCTTACACCATTTTTTCAAAAACTTCACCCCATTATATATCTTTTAATAACTGACGTTTTTACTTAATAAAAGTTTCAAAATTTTAGCAAATAATGAAAGGCGTGTGGTTATATGACCACACGCCTTTCATTATTTAGCTAGCACTCGATACTTGGTACTGAGCTTTGACAAGATGATAATATTCACCCTGTATATCCATTAATTGCTGATGATTTCCCTGCTCGATAATATGACCATGATCAAGGACAAAGATGTTATCTGCTTCCCTTATCGTCGATAATCGATGGGCAATAATAATAGCTGTTCGCCCCGATAATAATGTTTTTAAGGCATGCTGTATCTTCAATTCTGTTTCAGTGTCAATACTTGCGGTCGCTTCATCTAAAATCAAAATCCTAGGGTTAGCAAGGAGCGATCTCGCAAAAGACAATAATTGTCTTTCACCTACGGATAAAACATTTCCTCTTTCCTCTACTTCTGTTAAATAACCGTTTGAAAGCTTCTCAATGAATGTATTAGCACCTACCGCTTCCGCAGCTTTCATGACCTCATCGTCAGTCGCGTCAGGTTTTCCAAAACGGATATTTTCCATTATTGTACCAGAGAAAATAAACGTATCCTGAAGAACAACACTTATTTGGTTACGGAGACTTTTCAGTGAAATATCCTTTATATTATAGCCATCAATTCTCACTAAACCACCTGTAGCATCATAAAAACGACTGATCAAATTCGCAATTGTTGTTTTTCCTGACCCAGTATGTCCAACTAAAGCTATTGTTTCTCCAGATTGAATTTCTAAATCAATTCCATTTAGTGCTGTTCGTTTTGTGTCATATGAGAATTCTACTTTTTCAAACTTTATATGACCCTTTAATTCATTGATTTGAATCGCATTTACTTTCTCCGCTACTAAAGGCTTTTCATCCAAGAACTCAAATATTCTCTCCGAAGAGGCCATCCCCATTAGCAGCTGATTATATACTTGACCGAGTCGTGAAATTGGCTCCCAGAACATTCCTAAATAAAAGGCAAATGAAACAAATTCCCCAATCGTGAGAGTTGTGTTCTGAATCAGGCTTGCACCATACCATATAAGGACGGCTGTACCTAGTGCATTCGTCAATTCAACTAGAGGTCTAAACATTGCATTTTTCTTTGAGGCAATTCTCCAGCTTTCATATGTTTCAAAGTTTACTCCTTCAAAAAAGGACATATTCTCTTTTTCTTGGGTGAACGATTGCGTTACACGAATCCCTTGAATACTTTCATTTAAATGAGAGTTCATCTTTGCTTGCTTTAAACGGACAAGCTGCCAAGCACGTCGAATATTTTTCCTTAGGCTAGTCGAAATAAAAAACATGATTGGTAAGATGACAAGAACAGCTAGCGTTAAAGCAGGGCTCAACGTAAATAATATAATAATAATCCCAATTAACAAGACAATGTCCATCAAAAGGTTAATAACCCCATTTGTAAACAATTCTTGTAGAGAGTTAATATCATTCATAATCCGCACGAGAATCGAACCTGCAGAACGCTGATCGAAAAAGCGATGGGATAAATTTTGCACATGCGTAAATAAATGCTTGCGCAAATCATAGATCACACTTTGCCCAAGTTCATTCATCCATTTTATTCGAAAAATATTTGCCAAATATGATGTAAGATAAAGTCCACCCACTGTGCAAACTAAAATGGTTAAAAGATTAGTATCTTTTTTAATGAGAGCATTATCAAATATATATACTCCGATTAAAATCGGTATGGTTAGTCGCACTAGGGTTGAAATAATAACCATGGCAATGGATAAAGGCAGCAATCTCTTTCGATACGGCTTCATATAACTAAATAATCGAGTCATTTGCTTCCAGTTAAAGGGTTGATCTATGACTTGATCAGTGGAATAATGAAATCGTTTCAAAACATTTTCATTAATTTTTTTCTTCTGCATCGTAGCACCTCCTAAGCTAACCCTGATTGGGTTGGCAAAATGACCGTTTGATCTTTATATTGAATGTCATAAATTCTTTGATATAATCCTTGATTTTGAACAAGTGTACTGTGAACTCCACGTTCAACAATTCGTCCTTCTTCTAATACTAATATTTCATCAGCATGTTTTAATGATGAAATTCGATGGGCAATAATAAAGGTAGTTCTCCCCTTCATTACTTCCTTCAATGCTTTTTGGATTTTAAATTCAGTTTCCATATCAACTGCACTTGTTGCATCGTCTAGAATTAAAATACTAGGGTCAACACAAATCGCTCTCGCTATCGCTATTCTCTGCTTTTGACCACCAGATAGTCCCATTCCTCTTTCACCTAACACGGTCTCATAACCATCAGGGAGCTCCATAATAAAGTCATGGGCTTGAGCTCGTTTCGCCGCATCGATAATTTCTTCCATAGTTGCATCTGGTCTTCCGTAAGAAATATTTGACCTGATCGTAGATGAAAACAAGAAGGATTCTTGAAGGACAAATCCAATATTTCTTCTTAAAGAATGCAAAGAATATTCATTAACATTTCGTCCGTCGATATAAACTTCTCCATTAATCGGTTCATAAAATCGAGTCATTAATTGGGTTAAGCTCGTTTTCCCCGAACCAGTAGAACCAATAAGACCAATTACTTTTCCTTGATGGGCTTTAAATGAGATATTATAGAGAGCATCTTTGGATTCTGCATCATAACGCAAAGTCACATTATTAAATTCTACTTCTCCTCGAAGCTTTTCGATTTCAAGTGAATGTTCACCTTCTGAAATTTCTTTTTCTTCTTCTAAAACTTCAAGAAGCCTCTCTCCTGATGCTTTTGCTTGTGAAAATAAATTAATGACAAATCCTAAGTTTACAATTGGCCAGATGATATACCAAACAAGACTATAAAAAGCAACAAGTTCCCCTGGCTTTAATTGCCCATCGATAACTAGAAAGCCTCCATAAGCTAATAAAAAGACAACACTCATATTCCCTAAAAACTCCATTAACGGGAAAAATTTAGCCCACACCTTTGAAGCTGTTAAATAGTTTTCTTTATAATCACCGTTCGAATCATTAAATTTACCAATTTCAAAATCTTCTCTTGATAAAGATTTAACTGTATTAATTCCACTAATATTTTCTTGAACATTTGTATTTAAACGACCAAATGACTTTCTAATTCCCCTAAACGCAGCATGAGCCGCTTTTTCAAACTTAAAAACAACGATTGCTAAAAATGGTAATGTCACTAACGTCACTAATGTTAAAGGAATCGAATAATAGAACATGACTACAACACTTATCGCTATTAAAATAACTAATCTCACTAGCTCGGAAATACCGAATGACAGAAAGAATCGAAACCCTTCGACATCTGCTGTTAATCTGGACATGAGATCTCCGGTTTTTGCGTTATCATAATAACGAAAAGGTAAAAATTGAAGCTTTTCATATAAGGAATTCCGCAATTTATAAACGGCTTTGATCCCAAATAAATCTCCGTAATATTGGTTTATGTATGTTGCTACCCCTTTTATCGCCATCAGGACAATAAATCCAATCGCTAAATATGGAACCCAGCTATACTTTTTATTTAGAACAACTTCGTCAATGGTCAACTGCAAAATGATTGGATACACAACAGTAATTGCAGTGACAAGCAATAGAAACGCAATCGACCAGAAAAAATATTTCACATATGGCCAATAGTATGATTTCAGTTTTTTAAACGTATTCATGATGACCCTCCCTTTGTTAGAACTTTGAAAATTTTTAAAATTTAGAACGTAAATATAAATATATCGAGTTTCGAAGTATTTTTCCAGTCTTTTGTATTATTTTTTTCAAAAAATTAAAATAGATTGAAAAATAAAAAAACAACAACCCAAAGGATTGCTGTTTCATTTATTTAAGCTTTTTCCATTTCATCAAGAACACGGTTTACACGTTTTTCTAACATTTTCATGCCGCTTCCACCTGCTTGGAAATGGCGAAGATTTCCGTCTTTATCAAATACATAATACGCAGGAACATATTGATTTTCAAAGGCCTCTGTTAATTTATGATCGTTGTCAACGAAAATGGGTTGTATGATACCATGTTCAGCAGCACTTTTTTTAATTTCTTCCATATTTAAATCTTCCTCAGACCTAGGCATATGGACAGCCACAACATTTAATTTATCTTTATATTGATCACGGAATTGATTGACTTGTGGCATTGCTTCTTTACATAAATAACAACTGACTGACCAAAAATGGATTAAGGTTGGCTTTTCTCCAACTAATTGTTCCTTTGTAACTTCTCCATTTAACCATTCTGTTGCACCGGTAAGTTCTGGCATTGGTTCCCGTAATTTCATCTATCTCTCTCCTCTCATTTACATAATCATCACGGTTTAAGAAAAGCGTAAGGCGCCCGATTATCGGCGACAAGCAAATGCTTCTCCACCCAGAAAGTCGTTCTTTGACGTTTTGATGGAGAACATTTGACCTCGAGCCGATGGCGCCTGGAGCTGACAACTTTGAAAAAGACCTAACACCATCGTTAGGTCTAAAATGACTTTTACACTTTTAATGTAGCTTGTCCAGGTTTCCAGTTAGCTGGGCATAAGCCACCTGTTTGAAGCGCTTGTAACACACGTAATGTTTCATCTACATCACGGCCAATATTATTATGATTGACAACAGAGTACATTAATTCACCTTCAGGGCTGATGATGAATAATCCACGAAGAGCAATCCCTTCCTCTTCAATTAACACACCATATTCACGGGAAACGGTATGATTTGTATCTGCAGCTAATGAATAGTTTAAATCGCCAAGACCATTTTCTTTACGGTCTGTTTTGATCCAAGCAAGATGAGTATGAATTGTATCAGTTGATACGCCAATCACATCAGCATCTAAATCTTCGAACTCATCGAATCGATCTGACATCGCAGTAATTTCAGTCGGGCATACGAAAGTAAAGTCCATTGGATAAAAGAAAAGGACAGTCCACTTACCATTTTTCATATTTTCTTCTAAGCTTACTTTACCAAATTCCTTGTTAGATAATACTGCGTCCATTTCGAAACGTGGTGCTTGTTTACCTACCATACGTTCTGGCATGTCTAATCCCTCCAATTAAATAATTAAAAGTCATATGTACTCTCATTTGTTTTCCTTCGACAATTTCCATTATAGGGAATACCCTCTTTTTAGTCAATATTAAGTAATAATAATTTTAATTAAGATCACATTATTCAACTTAAAGATAAGATTCCCTTACATGTTTTGCCCTTATTCTAAATGAAATACAAGCCCTGGAAATATTTCCATATGCATATTAAGTGTAACATTTCTATCTTAAAGAATAAAATAATCTGCCTATTTACTACATAAAAATGACAATTATCGAGCTTGATGGGATAAATAGTCCGTTATGAAAGTAATGGCTTTCTCAATCGCTATCTCATTAGGATTTAGCTTCGAATGGTGAAGTCCATATTCAGAAGCCACCCCGAGCCAAAACATAAATCCAGGAATCTCCTCGAGCATATATCCAAAGTCTTCTCCTGTCATAGCTTCTTTACATTCAAATAAGGTCATTTGATCGCTTTTCTCGATAAATTCCATAAATTCTCTTGTTAATTCTTCGTGATTATAAACTTGATGGTACATGCATCCGAAATCAATCGTTGTCTCACATTCAAAGCCTACTTCAATTCCCTTTACGATTGCTTTCACACGTTTTTTTACTTTTTTCATCGACTCAACTGAAAGAGTTCGGATTGTTCCTTCTATTCGTGCACGCTCTGCAATAATATTTTGCACAGTTCCCCCTGAAATTTTACCAATTGTAATAACGGCACTATCAAGTGGATCAACATTTCTAGAAATGACAGTTTGTAGTTGGGAAACTAAGGAACAAGCTGCAACCACCATATCATTTGTTTTATGTGGATATGCCGCATGTCCACCTTTTCCTTTCAAATCAATAAATAGTTCTGAAGTATTGGCAAATAAGAGGCCTTCTTTTACAGCAATTGTTCCTACAGGATATTCTGGTGCGATATGAAGAGCCATGATCATATCAGGCTTCCATGCCTTCATTATATCACTCTTTAGCATCGGTTCTGCGCCACCAGGTCCTTCTTCAGCTGGTTGGAAAATAAATAACAAGTCATCTTTCATCGGATGATGAACAAAATAAGTTAATACTCCTAACGCAATACTCATATGAAAATCATGGCCACACGCATGCATTCTACCTTCATGAACGGATTGGAAGTCCAAATCCGTTTCTTCTACAATCGGAAGTCCATCAATATCAGCACGGTACCCAATGGTTTTGCTCGGATTTAAGCCATGTACTTTCACGAAAAGTCCTGTTTCCCATTTCTTAATCGTTAGTCGGTCTTCAGTAAATTGAGAAAGATAATTCAATAAATAAGCTTGAGTTTTAATTTCTTTAAATCCTAGTTCAGGTATTTGATGTAATTCTCTTCGAATCTTTACAAAAGGATTCATTTTATTCCTCTCCAATTCCCTAAAAAATTAGAAAGAAAGCGTGGAAGAAGGATCTATCCACGCTTTCTCTATTTTTATTATAACTGTCTCAATTCCTGTTTGATTTCAGTCTTAGATTTTGTTTTTTCATCAATTTGTTTAATTACACGTGCAGGTGTTCCTGCTACAACTGTATTTGGTGGAACATCATCAATTACAATAGCACCAGCTGCAACTACTGCACCTTTTCCAACTGTCACACCTTCAAGAACGACTGCATTTGCGCCAATAACCACATCATCTTCTACGATAACAGGTTTTGCTGATGGAGGTTCAATAACTCCCGCCAATACTGTGCCTGCTCCGATATGACAATTCTTTCCTACTGTTGCACGTCCACCTAGAACAACATTCATATCAATCATTGTGCCTTCACCTATGACTGCACCAATATTAATAGATGCACCCATCATAATGACAGCATTATCCCCAATTTCAACTTGATCACGGATGATTGCACCTGGTTCAATACGAGCTTTAATATTTTTCGTATCTAGTAATGGAATGGCTGAGTTACGTCGATCATTTTCCACCACATAGTCTTCAATCTTACTTTTATTTTCTTCAATAGCTGCACTAATTTCAGCCCATTCACCAAAAACGACTCCAGAATTTCCGGTAATAAATGTTTTCGTTTCAGCTCCAAAATTGATGTTTTCGAGATCACCTTTTATGTATACTTTTACAGGTGTTGATTTTTTACTATTTTGAATAAAAGAAATAATTTCATTTGCGTCCATCATTTTCATTATTATAGTCCCCTTAAAGTGGTATTTTCTACATCATACTTTAGCAAACAACTATATCCAAGACAAGCAAAAAATCTAATGTCCTGCGTTCTGTATAAATTCTTGAATTAACTCAACAAATGCTTTCACCTGCTTTAATTCAAATGCAGATTCATATCCTAATAACCAAGTATCACGACTTAATGACTCTCCATTTTCATCTAATAATGGGATTTTAAAAATATTTTTCTCAGCACCATTTAAAGTAATCGCTGGAAGAATTGCATATCCAATTCCATTAAAAGTCATTTGCTTGCATGTTTCAATTTGATCGACGACAACTGTACGCTTTGGTGTTGTTTGAAATTTCCGATGCCACCAATCTTGAATTTCCTGATAATAATTGGAATCGCTTTTAAATTGTATAAAGGGGCGATCTGTTTCTAATACTTGCTCTGGTTTTGTTATTTCAGTATCTACTAAATACAGGCTATCTTTAAACAAATGAATTTTAACACCTTTCCAATCAGGTGTCCCTCGAATGATTCCAATATGAACCTGATCCTCATACATCGCTTTTAATATTTCACTACTCCAGCCGGTAATAAGTGAAATTTTCGCTTGAGGATAACGCTGAATAAACATTTTAAGAACTTGCGGTAACCAATTTTGCCCTACAATGGAGGCAACAGCAATTTTGAGTGTACCATGTACTTCATTTTGCAGGGCGTGGAGTGCTTCACGAACTTCTTCTTCCTTTTGCAATGTTTCATTCACGAAACGAATTACATGTTCCCCAGCAGGGGTTAAAGCTAGTCCTTTTTGAGAACGGATAAAGAGCTTTGTTCCCCATTCCTTTTCGATATTTTGAAGTCGCTGTGATAGTGCTGGTTGTGACACGAATAGACGCTCAGCTGCCTTCCTCATGTTCATTTCCTGAGCTAAAACGGTTAAAAGTTGAAATTCCGATAGAGAAGACATATGCACCTCTTTATAAGTTTTTCTTATAGTATATCCTAATGTTTCAACTTTTTCATTATCAGACGAAAAAACCCCACATGTAGCAAGTGGGATTTTCCGTCTTTATTAGGACTTCTTATTTAATTTTCTAGTATGTTGTACTAACTGCTTTAATACAGCTCTTCTTGTTAATATTCCCTCGAAATAACCGTCTTCATTTTCTACACATAGAAAGGGATGGTCTACGAGTAATTCTAAGCTGACTAATAAAGAGCCATTAATCGCTATTCTTGGAATAGCTGGATTCATTACGTTTTCCACACGATTTTTTTCTAATAATTCAAACTCAATACGCTCAAGACCTAAAATGGAATCCAGCACAACAGGAGTACTTATTAATCCCTTTAACTTGTATTCTGAATTCAAAACAGGTATAGCCGTGTATCCACTTTTAGTTAAAACTAGTAAAGCATGTTCGAGCGTGTTGCCAACTTGCACATGCGCCACTCTTTCAGATGGGATCATCAAATCTTGAATGTTGATTTCTAAGAATTCTCCACTATGAAGACTAATCATTCAAAAACTCCTCAATATTTGAATATGATGTCTTCATTTTATCATAATTTTTTAGATATGGGGCATAATAGCTTAATTAGGCCATGCCATTGTCTTAATAAAATTGAAAAAGAGACCGTTTAAGGTCTCTCACTTATTGAATTAAATCAAAAATTTCAATTGTAATCATATCAATGTTATCAAATTGATAACGCTTCGGTTTTTCTTTTTCAAAGTATACTTCTAATTCAAAGGTTTCTGTTTTAGGGTGAAAAGTGACTTGACATTTTCTTTCCCCATTCACTTCGAAATATCTTTGGCTTGATTCTCCATTCGCTTGTTCTTGGAGGTTTTTTAATCTTGTTAAAATCCCTTGAAGCTGTGACATACTCTCTCTCCTTTCAGAACGAAACACTACTCATAGGTTTCTCTATTAACATGTTTCTATTCTAGTAAAACTCTTTCAAGTTTTTCCATTAAATACATGCCAATATAAACAGAATAAAATAACTATGTGTGTTTGTACAAGAAAAATTATGAGAAGAGAGATATTTTTTTTATAATAGCAGAGTAAATCTATCGTTTATTCGTCTTTCAAATTGGGCAATTACCTGATTTTCAGCTTTATCTATAATCTTCTGTGGAATATCATTATACAGATATTTGGAAATTTTCCACTCACCTTCTATTTTTTCAATCAATATCCCCTCATAATGATCTTCATAACCTACCGGCCCTTCATTATTTTTTGGAAAGTACTCAAATAAATAAATTTGACTTTGTTCGATTACAATATTTGTATTAGATGAGAATCGATGATAAGGAATATAATATTGCCCAAAATCGGTACCATAGGTTGTAAATTTACCATTTTCTTCAAAAATGTTTGAATCTAAAAAACTTCGTTTATAATCATTAGAAAAATATGGATCCAGGATGAAATCAATTTCGTCCATACTCCGATCCATTTCACTTAAAGAGCTTTGTGCAAAATAAGCATTCTCCATAAATTTTAAAATGTCCTCTCGATTGGTTAATTGAATGTCGGTCGCCATTGGGGAAATTGGAATGATCATCATTACAAGTATTGCAACTAATAAGCTTATCACATATTTTTTCCACATGATTGTTCCCCCTCATTTTGTTTAATGTATTTATTTTATCAACAAAATTGTCCATTCAGCCGATGAATCATTCGTAAAATAATGGCAGCATTTGACATAAATAAACTTGTATAGCCCTTTATTTACCCTATTTGACAAAATATATAATCAAACAAAAAAAGAGCCGTGATTAAACGACTCTTAAAATTTTAATTGCTCATATAAATAATCATAGCTAATATCAATAAACAAAAAATCACTCTCATTTAATGGATAGGAGAAGGTGCGAATCAACTCTCCTATTTCAATATCACTATAAAGATCAGATAGGATACCCTTTTGCTCTTTCATCATATAAATGATATTTTCAAGAAAAAATGGCCTCCAACTCCAATTTTTATTTATATAGTCCTCCTGTAATACCCAAGAATTCTTTTCTTTAAATATATTCGCTGATTTTTGAAAACCATCCTCGTCACAAACATATAAGCGAAAGGCGATATCATCAAACTCTTTACTAAAATTCATGAGCCAATCATCATAAGAATCCGTTTTTTTATTTTTAGCTAATACCAATTGCAGTTTAGCTTGAAGTAAATTTCTCATTTCAATCAATGAGACAAGATTCTTTTTCTCATAAGTAATGAATTCATGAATTTCTTCTCTTAATCGACTTTTTAAAATGGATCTATCAACAAATTGTTCGGATGGTTTCTGTAAATAATAACCTTGATAAAAACGGCCCCCATTTTTCCAGGCAAATTGAAGCTGATAAACCATCTCAATATTTTCAAACAATAATGTAGCTCCAATTTTTCTCGCTAACATAGATAATGTGAATAAAACATCTTGAAATGCTCTTGAAGTTTCTGTTGATTTCAATGCTTTTAAATCCACTTTAATAATATCGGGGGCGATTTGTCCAATTCTTTCCAATTGTCCATTTTGATCATTTCCGATCTTATCCATCGCAATTTTCATTCCATATGTCCTATAGTACGTCAATAGATGATCTAAATGATCAATATCTCCTTGATCAAGTCCTCCTGATATTTCTAATATATAGCGGGCCATTTTCACACCTAATTTTTCATACTCGATTAAAAGGTTAAGAAAACTTTCGTCATCGTCATGTAAAAGTAATTTAGCATTTCGATTAATGAACAACAGAACATCATCATCTAAATCTAATGATAATTGTAATGCTTTTCTTAATACCTCATTATCAACAAGAATTCGATATTCCTCAGGTACTTGTTCATCCTCAAAAAATGATCCAATACTAATAATTCCTTCTGAACTTCGATATCTTCCAAATATTTCGTAACCAATAATTCGATGTTCATCCGCATTAAAGATTGCCTGAAAATACGGAAAGACATTTTCTAAGTCAGTTATAATATCCAATGCATCCATAAAGGCCTCCCTATTCCCAACCGATATTTCCCAGTTGCTTCTATCACATCATTTATCACATCCTGCCATTAAAAAGCTAATGTAATTTGTGACTTTAAACAAAAACTATAAAAGCAGACAGAAAGGATGTGTTCTAATGAAAAAGATCCATTTTTTTGCTGCGATCTTTCCATTACTTGTCTGTAGTCATGTTACTGCAAAGGTATCGCATGCTACTATCATAAACGATTATTATATAAATGGTGTACATTCTCATACAGAAAATTGGTTCACTGAATATTTGCTTGGGCAAAATCTACCACTTAAGGATAAACCTGTAGAAGTTATTTCTCAAACAAAATTGATTGATGTCCCATTAATTAAACAGAATCCAGAACTAAGATACGGATGTGAAGTAACGAGTTTAACTATGGTCTTAAATTATGCAGGTGTGAAAGTGAACAAAATGGAGTTGTATAGGAAGGTAAAAAAAGATGGTGATCCAATCATACGGTCACAAAAAGGAGATATCCTCCGATGGGGAGATCCACATGAAGGTTTTGTGGGGGACATGACTGGTAGAAATGGAAAAGCTGGTTATGCTGTTTTTGATCAACCTATTGTGCAATTAATGAATGAGTATATACCAGACAGAGTGGTGAATTTAACAAATCAACCTTTTGATAAAGTGCTAGCCCACGTTTCAAAAGGATATCCAGTAGTTATTTGGACAACTGGGGATTATCGCCTACCTGATCGTTGGGAATCATGGAAACATGGGAACCATACCATCAAAACTCCATTAGACCTACATGTTGTCGTCTTAGTGGGATATGATTCACAATTTGTTTATTTAAATGACCCACTATCAGGAAGGAAAAATGTAAAAGTAAACAAGCAACAGTTTATTCAATCCTGGAAAGCTTTGAAGTCTCGAGCAGTAAGTTATGAATGAATAGAAAAGAAGGAGAACCATGAAACGTGGTCTCCTTCCGAAAATTAAAATGGATATTGATTAAGCCATTGACCTCCATCCATTGTAATACACTCTCCATTAATATACGAAGCTTGTTCTGAAAAAATAAAAGCGGCTAAACCAGCAATTTCTTCTGGAGTACCTAACCGACCAAGCGGAACACTTTTCAATGTTCGCTTTGCGGCTTCTTCTGATTCCCAAAGCTTCTCCGCCCCACCTGTACGCTCAATTGGGCCAGGAGCAATAGCGTTAACAGTAATTCCATATCGTCTGCCCCACTCAACTGCTAAAGTTCTCGTCAATGAAAGTACTCCTGCTTTTGCTGCTGCTGAATGAATGACACCTGCACCTGCATTCCATGCATAAGTAGCAACAATATTGATCATTCTTCCTTTTATCCCTTTTCCGATCCAATATTTACCTATTTCACTACTGCAATAAAATGTCCCATTTAATACAATGTCTATTACCGAATTCCAACCATTTACACTTAGCTTTTCAGCTGGACAGATAAAGTTCCCTGCTGCATTGTTCACTAAAAAATCGATCGTTCCAAATTTTTCATCTGTTTCTTGGACCATTCGTATGACATCTTCTATTTTACGTACATCCATCGTCACACTTAATATTTGGCCTGGGACTATCTCGATTTCAGCTTTCGCAGCCTCAAGTTTATCGATGTTTCTTCCAGTAATTACTACATTAGCACCTTTTTTAGCAAACTCCTTTGCCATATATTTTCCCATTCCACTTGAACCACCAGTAACGATGACGACTTTTCCGTTCATTTTATTCCCCTCCGCAAATGAATCATTATTCATTTATTATTGTATCATATTTTGGGAATTTTCGAATAATTACACTTAAGAAACTTACACTTGATTCAGTTAGAAAAAACTGTTTATTATTTGTACTTCTTTTTCAAACATTTCTTTGTTAGTATTAAAGAGATAATGGAGGATAGGTTGGTAGAAATACTTATGGCTAAAAAGGTCTCAAGAAGGAGTTTTATAAAAAAAACGATAGGATCCGTACTTACAATGATTGGAACGGGGTATGGTGGATACTTCTATGCCCATCAAATCGAACCAAGGTTATTGAAGGTAGCTTCCCATTCAATAACTCACACAGATATCCCAAGTAGTTTCAATGGCTTTAAAATTGTTCAATTTAGCGATACTCATCTTGGATTTCAATATAATTTAGATCAGTTTAAGAAAATGCTTAATCAAATCAATCAACTTCAGCCAGATGTCATTTTTTTCACTGGTGATTTAATGGACGCTCCTAATCAGTATCCCTACGCTGAAGAAATCATTCCACTATTAAAAAACTTACAAGCACCATTTGGGAAATATGCAATCTATGGAAATCATGATCATGGGGGCTACGGTTCAGATATATATAAAAATATCATGGACCAATCTGAATTTACGTTATTATTAAATCAATCTGAACAAATATCCATGGTTGATAAAAGTCGAATTCATATAATTGGTTTGGATGACGCAATGCTAGGTAAACCAAACTTTTCAAAAGCTTTTCATCAAATCCCAAGTAATGAATATAAAATTTTACTATCTCATGCCCCAGACCTTGCTGACGAGGCAGTTAAATACAATGTACAAATACAATTAAGCGGACATAGTCATGGGGGACAAATAAAAATCCCATTTGTTGGAGCCCTTATTACACCACCATTTGCAAAAAAATATGTTGAAGGCTTCTATGAGATTGAAAATCTACTTCTATATGTGAATCGTGGAATTGGAACAACCCGCCTCCCCTTTCGTTTCCTTTCCAAACCGGAAATAACAATGTTCACCTTATCTAATACAAATTAATAAGGAAGGATGTAAATTGCTTAATACATCCTTCCTTTTATTATTTTCCCACTAAAAATTCTCTTTCAATTTCATTCGCTTGCAAAGGTTTTGAGAAATAGAATCCTTGGACTTTTTGACATTCTGCTTTCAACAAAAATTCTACTTGTTCTTTATACTCTACTCCTTCCGCGATAACCTCAAGTCCTAGACTTCTACCTAAATGGATGATTGTACTGGTAATAGCCGCATCTTTTTCATTATGAAGAATATCTTTTACAAATGACTGATCAATTTTCAATACATCAATTGGAAATTGTTTTAAATAACTTAATGAAGAATAACCTGTCCCGAAATCATCTACTGAAATTGATACTCCTAACTTCTTTAACTTCTTCAATATAGGAATCGTTTCTTTTTTATCTCCCATTGCACCTTCCGTTATTTCAATTTCTAAGGTAGAAGGGCTAATTTGAAAGTTTTCAATCATTGTTTTGATTGTATTTACAAGATTTGATTGCTGAAATTGTATTGGTGAAATATTAATTGCAATTCGAATATCGTTAAATCCTTTATCATTCCAACTTCTTATTTGTCTACAGGCCGTTTCAATTACCCAATTCCCAATTGGAATGATTAATCCTGTATCTTCAGCAAGTGGAATAAATTCACCTGGAGAAATAAACCCAAGCTCCGCACAATTCCATCTTAATAAAGCTTCAAAGCTATTTACTGCAGTGGTCGATAGATCAATTTGTGGCTGATAGTAAAGGGTTAGCTCGTCTTTTTCAATCGCTTTACGTAAATGAGTCTCTAAGGAAACAATATTATTTATAGATGAATTCATATCCGAACGATAAAATTGATAATGTGCCTTCCCCCTTTCTTTTACACGAAAGAGAGCTTCATCAGCGTTTTTAATTAATGTCTCGGAATCTTCTCCATCAAACGGAAACATACTAATCCCGATACTTGGTGTTATATAGTATTCTTGGGATTGGATATAAAAGGAATTCGTGAAGTTCGCTAAAATCCTTTCAGCAAAACGGGCTGCGTCCGAGCGATTAGTATGACATAGTAACAACATAAATTCATCGCCACCCTGCCGATATACCTTTGTGTCATTCACTTTCATACTTGATAGCCTTCTAGCCACACTCTTTAAAATTTCATCTCCAATGAGATGTCCTAATGTATCATTCAAATATTTAAAGCGATCCAAATCAATCGTCAATAAGGCAAATTCTCTATTTGATTGTTTAGCTAAGAGAATTTCTTCTTGCAAATGATCTAGTAATGAACGTCTGTTAAATAGCCCTGTTAATTGATCATGAAAGGCCATGTATTTTATGTTCTCGGCATGTTTTGCTTGTTCGGAAATATCACGAATGATTACGTAAATACCTTTAATTTCATTAAAAATAACGATCGGAACCGTTTTAATATGTACCGTAAGTAGATTCTTACTTCGATGAAGAAAACGGCAATCCATAGACTCAAGTGAATATCCTTTTCGTGATTGATCTAACAAATCTTTAAAGCTAACCAAATCTCCTTCTGAAATCAAATCAAATATAGACATATTCATTTTATCGTTCTCGTATCCTGCTAACTGATGTGCAGCTGGATTGGATTCTAATATATTCCCATCCAAATCGATGGAAAATATAGCATCAAGATTGTGATCAACAATGGATCGGTAATGTTGCTCACTTTCAATTAAACGATTTTTCTCTATTAAGTTTTCTGTTACATCACGAGTAATCGATACAACATATTGGATTTTTCCATCCATATCTTTAACTGGAGTTAAGATTGATTCACCAAACACACTTTTTCCATTTTCCAGCAGAATTTCATCTGAGAAAACGTTAGTCACTTCAGATGAAATTAGATTTTCATACTCCCGCTGCAAGTAGATTGCCCTTTCAGGTGCCATGACTTCCTCTATTTGTCGTCCAATTGAATCTTTAGGAATACCAGCTTTATTCAAGCCAGATTCATTGGCAAACATGTATCTAAATTTTGGCCCATCTTCAACCTTCATAATAAAAACCATATCTTTTACATGACGGAAGATAATATCAATTATCATTTTCTCCATCTTACTTTCCAAATGAAAATTGATAAATTCGGAAGCAAGAATCTCTTTTTTATCCATCAAACCATCCTTTGAATAACGTCTACAATAAAATTATATATTTATGTTATCGTCAATTTAAGAAAAAAATTCATTTCCATTATACTAGTAAAATTTTCTTAACTCCATTTTACCTATTATAAATAATTTGAAAAGTAAAATATTTTAAATCCCATTAGTTTTACTATGTTCCCTACTTTGGTCCTATTAGTTTTCTAATAAAAAGGAAGATTGTTGTATTATTTTCATTTTTATTTTAGTGAAAAAAAGATATAATAGAATAAATAGATAATGAAAGGAGTTACACTTGTGGATAGGAAACCAAAAAACCCCCAATTAATCGAACCAACTATTAGCAACCTCTCTCAGGCGATCTTCACTGTGAACCGACATGCCAAAACCGCACCAAATCCAAAACAACTTTATACATTAAAGCATGAAGCTTTAAAGAAAATGATTAAAGAAGGCAAAGCCAAAAAGGTAGGTCTTCATTTTTCACAGAATCCAAGAAATAGTCAACAACGCTCAGATGTATTAGTGGTTTGTGATCAATATACCTTTCACATCCCCCCTATTAAAACAGATTTCATAGAACTTCCTCACCTTGGTAAGCTTGATGAGAGCATTCGAAATCCAAAATCTACTCTTTCATTAAATCTGGCTAAAACCCTTTTACAAACTTATACTGGCATAAAAGATCCTGATCAAAGTAAAAATAAACCCCATAAACCTTTCAACAAACCGGTGTTTAAAAAATTAGGTGAAAGTTATTAAAACCTGTCCATTGAGAACAGGTTTTTTAAATGGATTAAAATATACTATGTATAATTTTTCATCTGAATAAGAAACTAATGTGGAATTTTAAAATAGAGGTGATTGTATTGGATATTAAACGAGTGAAACAAATCTTATCTTCATCTGCAGATATAGAGGTAAAGTACCACGGAACATCTGTATGGATTGATCAAATAAATGAAGATGGTCAAACAGCGACTGTACATTTACGTGGACCATTAGAGGAACGTACAAATGTTAATATTTCTGAACTAATTGAAGGATAAGAACAAAATGTGTATGCACCTTGATTAGCCCTGACAAGCAAATGCTTCGCCACCTATAAAGTCGATCTTTGACTTATTGGGTGGCGAAGCATTTGACCTCGAGGGGCTAGGACGCTTGCGCTGGATTACGAAAAACTCCTTCAGAGTTGAACACAACTTATAAAACTATAATTTCCTTAGCTATAAAGGTAAAAAATGACGTGTTAACCACGTCATTTTCCCTTGAGTTTAAAGAATATATTTATCAATAGTTAATACTAATTCAGCAATTTCGGGCTTACTTACTTGATGTTCAGCCCCAACGACTTCCCCTTTATGTCTTAAATCATCTGTAATTAAGGATGAGAAAATAATAACGGGCAACTTCTTTAATTGTGGATGCTCTTTAATTCTCTTTGTTAAATGGTGTCCATCCATCTGGGGCATTTCTATATCTGTAATAACTAGTTGAATTTCCTTTGTAATATCTTTTCCTGCCTCAGCAATGCCTTCAAGATAATTAAATGCATCTTTCCCATTTTCAAAGAACTCTACTTGATGAAATCCCGCTTCTGATAAAGTATCAAATAATAGTTTTCTTAATAACGGCGAGTCTTCAGCAACAAGTAAGCGTTTATGTGAGCGCTCCCTAGGACCAAGTTTTTTAACTTGTTGTACATTAATACCAGATTCCGGATTGATGTCGACAACGATTTTTTCAAAATCAAGTAAGAGAACCATTTCTCCTCTTAATTTCACAACACCAATCACCTGACTATTATGACCTTGGTACATTTCGGATGGCTTCTCAATTTCTTGCCATGAAATTCGATGAATTTGAGTGACCGAATGAACATGGAAAACGATTTTTTGTTTATTGAACTCGGCTACTATATATTTATCATCTTCTGGTCTAGTCGACGGTGGTAGCCCAAGAGATTGGGCTACATTTATGACCGGTAAAACTTCTCCCCTAAGTTCAATTATACCTTCTACATTCGGGTGTGCATGAGGAATAAAGGTGACCGGTACCGGATGAATTATTTCTTTTACTTTAATTACATTAATTCCAAATTTACTATTACCAATGCTGAATTCCACAATCTCAAGTTCATTCGTTCCACTTTCTAATAAAATTCCTTTGTTGTTATCCATTATAGAGCCCTTCTTTCATTCATTCCTTATTCTATTAATATACCACGAAAGACCACTTCTACTATAAAGGAATTTTTATGACAATTTAATAAACTGCATCAATTATTTGTTTATGATGATGTTGATCATGCCCGATAAAATCAATAAAATATTCCCCGATTGTTAAAGTATGATCCCCAATTGAAAATGCGATAGAGAGGCTTTCTTCATCGTATTGATCAATTAATTGATAGTATTGTTGCCTAACTTCTATAATCTCCTTAATTAATTGTTCTTTCGTTATACCACTATGTGCATATTCTCTAGCAGAATCATTTACTTGTTGAAAATTTGGATAGCGATCAAGTTGGGCACCTTGAGCAAAATATGGGAATCTCTCATTTAAAGAATATTTATCCCAAAAGAGTAAATGAGCGACGATAGCTGCGGTCGACCATTTCCCTTCAGCAATTGGTTCAAACCATTTCGTATCATCCAATTTGTTTAATGATTGCAGCCACTCTTGAAAACTTTCATAGTGTTTTTTTATTTCAATGAGATTCATTTATTTGTACCCCCTCTTCCTTTATCAGTTAATAATTCCACAAATAATGTAAAAAAACCTTTTTATAAATAAAAAAACACTGCTGAATTAACGATTCAGTAGTGTCTTCTGATTATTTCTTTAGCACTAGTGTTCCAGCGATGAGATCATGAAGTGCCTGTTTTTTTTCAGTGAATGCCGCCACGATATAACCAATCATGAATATACCAGAAAGAAAGGCCATTGCTAAGTATCGGCCCAAACCTCGCCAAAAAGAAATTCGATTTCCCTTTAAATCTGTCACAACTAGACCAATTAATTTCTTTCCAATCGTTGCTTGCCATTTAGATGAATGCATTCCTGCAAAATAGATGACGGTAAGCAATATACTAATTAAAATGGAAAGCAAGTAAGCCCCTAGGAAAGCAAAAGCTTCTTGATCAGTCATTTCCGCTTCTAAGTAAGCAGGGTCTGTGAATGACTCAAAACCGACTGTTGCACCAAATGCCCCAAAAAATACGATCAAAATAATGATTGTTGCTGGAATTCCTATAATAATACTATCTAATAAATAGGCCGCAAAGCGAATCCAAAATCCAGCATACTCCCTTTTTTGCTCTTGAAATTGTTCTTCCATTTTGTTTCCTCCCCGTGCAAATTCTTACTAATTATAACATCATATAATCTTTTTCTCTTCATGCTTCGTTTGAAATCTTAATCATTTTGAAAAAGATGCAAATCTTCTTCTTATAATATGAATTTTAATGATTCTTCATGATAGAATAGTGATATAAATATGTGAAAAGGGTTGAAACAAAATGGAACATTTAATTAATTCTAAAGTTAAGGATATCGAAATATCGGGAATTCGCAAATTTTTCAATCTTGTTTCTGGAACAAAAGATATGATCTCCCTTACAATTGGACAACCAGACTTTCCTACCCCTTTACATGTGAAAGAAGCTGGAAAAAAGGCAATTGATAATGATTTTACTACATATACTCATAATGCTGGAACAATTGAACTGAGAAGAGCTGCTGCTGATTTTGTTCATACAAAATATAATATTTCCTATAATCCGGAATCAGAGGTAATTGTCACTACTGGGGCTAGTGAGGCTATCGATATTGCATTTCGAACGATTTTAACATCAGGAGTAGAGGCTATCCTACCTGGACCCGTCTATCCAGGCTATGAGCCTATCATCCGCTTATGCGGGGCAACACCTGTTCATGCTGATATTCGCCCATACCAATTTCGGATGACAGCAGATGTTATAAAACCATATCTTACTGATAAAACACGCTGTATCGTCTTACCGTATCCTTCCAATCCGACTGGTGTAAGTCTATCAAAAACGGAATTAAAAGAAATTGCTGATTTAGTAAAGGGAAAAGATATCTTTATATTAGCAGATGAAATATATAGCGAACTTAGTTATGAGCATGAACATTCTTCGATTGCCTCTTTCATTCATGAACAAACGATTGTCATTAATGGACTGTCGAAATCTCATTCAATGACAGGCTGGAGAATCGGTTTGTTATTTGCTCCAGAGCAAATTTCAAAGCATATGTTAAAAGTTCACCAATATAATGTGACATGTGCAACGACCATTTCGCAGGCAGCAGCACTTGAGGCACTTACAAATGGAATAAATGATGCGATTCCAATGAAGAAGGAATACGAAAAAAGAAGAGACTATGTATACAAGCGTTTAGTAACGATGGGACTAGAGGTTATTAAACCGGACGGGGCTTTTTACTTTTTTGTGAAAGCACCTGTAAAACATCTTAATTCATTCGATTTTTGTCTCGATTTAGTTGAAAAAGCGAAATTCGCCGTTGTTCCAGGGAGTGCATTTTCTAAGTATGGCGAGGGCTATTTCCGTTTATCCTATGCCTATTCTATGGAAACATTAACAGAAGGATTAAACCGGTTAGAATCCTACTTAAATTCTAATAAAAATGCCCTATAAAGGGCATTTTTTTATCCATTGTATTTCCCATTATTCTTTGAAGCCTTTTCTTTCTTTGCCTTATCTTTATGAATTTGGTTCGTCGCTTCACTTCCAAATTCGTGAGCGAATTCCTGATTTAATACCGCCGAATCAAATCCTTGTTTATTCTTTTGGTCCGCATCATTTTTCTTATTTTTTTTCGCCATCATAAAAACCTCCTTTTCTTATTCAAATTTATTATGAATGGGAAGGAAGGATTTTATTCAGTCTCTTTGTTCTCGTAACTTTTAGCGGTTTGCCCAATATTTATAAAGTGCTTGTGTACCGCTATTTTCCTCGCCATTATCTGCTAGTTGATCATACATCTTCTTCGCTAAAGATAATCCAGGTACATCCATACCAAGGTTGTCGGCTTCATCAAGGGCAATTTTCATATCTTTAATAAAATGTTTAATATAGAATCCTGGCTCAAAATTCTCCTTAAGAATTCTTGGTGCTAAATTTGAAAGGGACCAACTTCCCGCTGCACCAGAAGAAATTGTTTGTAATACCTTTTCCGGATTTAGCCCTGCTTTTTCGGCATAAACAATGGCTTCACACACACCAATCATATTGGAAGCAATCGCAATTTGATTACACATTTTTGTATGTTGTCCCGCACCTGCTTCACCTTGGTGAATAATATTGTTTCCTAGTACTTGAAAAATCGGGTATACAGCTTCAAAATCTTCTTCTCTTCCGCCAACCATAATTGCTAACCTTGCTTCTTTCGCACCAATATCTCCTCCAGAAACAGGAGCATCTAAAGCATGTAAACCAGCTCTTAGTGCTTCTTCATGAATTCTTTTTGCTAAAGTAGGAGTTGAAGTTGTCATATCTATTAAATATGTATGTTTCGGGCAGTTGGCAATAAGCCCATCTTCCCCAAAGTACACTTCCTCAACATCTGATGGATAACCAACCATTGTTATAATGACTTTTGAAGCTTTGGCGACTTCTTTCGGGGTATTTACCCATTTAGCACCTAGATCGATCAACTCATAGGCTTTTTCTTTCGTTCTTGATGTAATGACTAATGTAAAACCAGCATTTAATAAATTTTTGGCCATACTATTCCCCATTACGCCTACTCCAATAAATCCGATTACCGTTTCTTCTATTTTCAACAATTTCTCCACCTCTTCTAACTCTATTATCTATATTTTAGCATGAGGACGGAAAATGAAAAGAGACTGGCTACAGCCAAATCTCTTTTCTCAGGCTCTAATTTCTATTTTTTAGTTACTTCTCGAACAGCAGCTTGGACTTCTTTAGTCGTACTCATAGTTAGAACTTGTTGTGCTAGTAATTCTAGATCTGGTTTTGAGAGCTGACGAATTTGCGAACGAGCTTTCAAAATGCTAGTAGCGCTCATCGAAAATTCATCTAATCCAAGTCCAACTAAAATAGGAATAGCTAAATCATCTCCAGCCATCTCACCACACATACCAGCCCATTTACCTTCTTTGTGGGCAGCATCAATAACCATTTTTACTAAACGCAAAATCGCTGGATTGTACGGTTGATATAAATACGAAACGCGTTCATTCATACGGTCTGCAGCCATCGTGTATTGAATAAGGTCGTTTGTACCAATACTGAAGAAGTCGACCTCTTTTGCAAATTGATCTGCCAAAACGGCAGTTGATGGAATTTCCACCATAATCCCTAGTTCAATTTGTTCAGAGAACTTCTCGCTTATATTAAGTAGGTTCTGCTTCTCTTCTTCCAGAATAGCCTTACTTTGGCGGAATTCATCAATCGTTGCAATCATGGGAAACATAATTTTTAAATGACCAAATACACTTGCCCTTAAAAGCGCTCGAAGCTGGGTCCGGAAAATCGTTTGCTCTTCAAGACAAAGACGAATAGCTCGGAAACCTAGAAATGGGTTTAATTCTTTTGGTAAATCAAGATAAGGTAGTTCTTTGTCTCCACCAATATCAAGAGTTCTCACAACAACAGGCTTTCCTTTCATCCCTTCTAGCACTTCTTTATAGGCTTGGAATTGCTCTTCTTCGGTAGGAAGTTGATCTCTACCCATATAAAGAAATTCAGTGCGATAGAGGCCTATAGCTTCTCCACCATTTTCAATCACTCCTTTTAAATCTTTAGGAGTTCCGATATTAGCAGCAAGTTCAACTTGGTGACCATCCTTTGTTATTGACTTTTCATGAACAAGCTTTGCCCACTCTTCCTTTTGTTTTTGATGGGTTTGATGGACTTGTTTATAGGCTTCTACAACTTCTGGTGTTGGATTTATATGTACTTCTCCCTTTAACCCATCAACAATAATGAAATCTCCATTTTGTATTGTTCTCGTTGCATTTTTTGTTCCAACAACAGCAGGGATTTCCATTGAGCGTGCCATGATGGCAGAATGCGATGTTCTTCCTCCAATATCTGTTGTAAATCCTTTGACAAATTCGCGATTCAGCTGTGCGGTGTCCGATGGAGTTAAATCCTCAGCCACAATTATTACTTCTTCCGCAATCATGCTCGGATTGACAATTGAAACATTTAATAAATGAGCTAGAACTCGTTTGGTCACATCACGGATATCCGCTGCCCTTTCTTTCATATATTCATTGTCCATTTGCTCAAACATTATAATAAATAGATCTGATGTTTCTTTTAATGCTACCTCAGCATTAACTTTTTCTGTTTTAATTTTATCTTCAATCGGTTTAATTAATTCAGGATCACTTAATACGAGAAGATGAGCTTCAAAAATAGCTGCCTTATCTTGTCCTAAATTATCTCTTGCCTGATCTCGAATTACGGATAGCTCCAATTTTGAGGTTTCTAAAGCATTACGGAATCTTGAAATTTCCTCGACAGCATCATTAACAATTATTTTTGAAAAAGTTAAGTCTGCCTCCACTAATCGATATGCTTTAGCCATGGCAATGCCATGTGAAGCTGCAATCCCAGTTAAAAAAGTCATATTTAAGCCAAACCTTCTTTTTTCAATGTTTCTTCTAGGCTATTAACAGCTTCCGCTTCATCCGATCCCTCGGCAGAAATCGTAATGTCCGCACCTTGTCCTACTCCAAGAGACATAACACCCATAATTGATTTAAGATTAACCTTTTTATCCTTGTATGATAGATAAATTTCAGAATCAAATTTACTTGCTGTTTGAACGAGTAGTGTAGCAGGTCTAGCGTGTATACCCGTTTCCGCTATTACCTTAAATTGTTTTTCTACCATGAATATCAAACTCCTTTATATTAATAGAATGAATACGTTACTTGAAATACGGTTATATTTTATCCAACACCTCTTGAAACATGTATATCGAATTTCTTGTTGCTTCATTCTTAAATTTTGAACGATTTAGTAAATTTTATCATTCACAAGTTTGTCATAATATTTATTAGAATTACTAATTTTTCCATGTTAAAATCTTAATATATTTCAATAACCGTGGTGATATAAATGCAGTATAAACGTAAGGAACCTTTTCGTTTTCACTTTCAAGATCCTATTCCTGCTACTTACAAAATATTAAAAATCTATAATGAGAATAATTCTAAAATAGGACGTGCTGACATTTTAGATGTTAGCCCGAATGGAGTTAGATTTAAAACAGATTTAAATTTGCCTGTTAATGAAAAAAACTTCTTAATTGAAATGAGCTTTTCAATTAACAAGAAACAAATACGTTTAATTGGGGATCTCATTTGGAAGAAAACTTTTCATTCCTATTATATATATGGACTTGTAGGTAGAGATGATGCAGAAACAAAGCTTGAGATCATTGAAGAATTAAAAGGATTCGCTAGAGTCATTCAAATGGGTTACAAAAAATAAACGAGGGTAAGGGTGATTAATCACCACCCTTACCCTCGTTTATTTTACATTTCTTAATACATTCCAAACAAATAACAGAACTCCAAGAACCGTTATCGTTGCTCCTGTTGCCACACCTGGTAAAACTGATTCATTTCCAGTCGTAACAAGAATTGCTAAAGAAATCATCATAATAGGAAGACCGATATTATGGAGCCAAAAATGCCATGTTCCTAATCGATTCTTGCTAATTGTAGGAAATAAGTGATAAATAATTCCTGCCAATGTTAGTGCTGTCCAGCCTAACAAATTAATATGAACGTGAACCGGTTTTAACGCATAAGAATGTGAAATTGACATGTAGTACCCTAACAAAATTCCAATTGCAAAATAAACAACAGAAATTTTAATTAGTCGAACTCCCATCTCATCACTCCCCAGGTAAAAGTTCATCTTTCTTTCACAATATATGAACATATCCTTTTACCTAGAACTTTTGTAATGTTTTTATTTATAATGCAAACACATGATTCCCAATTTTTGTCGTCACTGGACGAGACTTTATCCAACTGCTTTTTGCTGTTTTAGGATTGTAAAAGTAAATAGATCCCTTACCACCGCCTCTAAAAGCAAGTGCTTCATTTACCGCTTTTTTTGATGCTGAATCCGCTGGTCGATTGATTGCACCATTTTGAACAGGTGAGAAGGCATAATGTCCGCCACTAATTTGGTATATAACCCCTTTAATCGTGTTAGGAAATTTCGGATGATCTACCCGATTTAATACAACTGTTGCTACAGCGACTTTCCCTGCATAAGATTCGCCTTTTGCTTCTGCTGAAACAAGCCTAGCTAAAAGATCTTTTTCTGCTTGAGAAATACTTGCAGGGATTTCTAAAGTCTCACCAACATTTAATTGTGAACTGGTTCGATTATTGACATTCATTAAATTGTGAATAGGTACACCGTATTTACTTGCAATCTTCCAAAATGTTTCACCCGATTTTACCTTATGGTTTACAGCTGCATCTGCATGTAATTGGAATCCAAAAATTGATAAAGAAAGAGCTGATCCAATTAGTAGTTTCTTCATTTTCTTCATAATAAAACCTCCTACTAGCGTTATTTTGCTCTACTAATAGGCTAACACCTGTAATAATTCATTTCATCGTCCAACATTTGGAAAGGTCTTGAACCTACTATGGTTAAACCATTCATTCGGCTATTGGAAAATTATCACAATCAATAACATTTCCAAAATAAGCAAATTTATAACAGAAATAGGATTCTGTATAACAGAATTATTACGGAAGTGTTACAATTGAATGTAATAAAATTCTGCTTCTAACTCCTTGGAACTTCTAAATACGAATAATTAACTGCTCCCCCACGCTGTGCAATTCCCCGAAAATGCTTAAAATCTTCTCTTTTCACTAAAACTTTTCGAAAGGATAAGAAATTATCTTTTTCAACATAATATTGTGTCAAACTTCCGTTTTTTAATTGATCAAGTATTTCATTTATCAATTTTTCATCCATTTTACTCACCCGCTACTTCGTCCATTGATTTCTAAATAATTGGCTTTATCATAACATTTTCTATAGGTTATATGCCTTTTTTAAAATTTTCAGATAAATAGATGTAAATTTGATTAAAGTTATGGTAAAATAAGCTAAAAAACTTTTATTGCTATATAAAATGATCTTTCTTGCTTTTTTGAATTGAATGTTAAATTCTTTACTTAAAGCAATATTTAGTGCAAACTGAAGTTTGTAAAATGGCTTAATAAGGAGAGGAAATGGTTGAAAAAGGCAGAAGTTGGTAACGTCATCGAATTTAAAGAAGGCTTACAAGGTATTGTTGAAAAAGTAAATGAAAACTCTGTTATCGTTGATCTCACTTATATGGATAATTATCGTGATTTAGAATTAGACCAACGTACCGTTATTAATCATAAAAACTATAAAATTATTAAAGAGAATGCTGCCATATAAAAGGGAAGTCACATTCTTCAATACTGTGTAAATAAACAAGCAGTTTTTAGCTGCTTGTTTATTTTTTCATTATTATCAATATTATATTCAGAAAATTATTCTTTTCCTTGCAAGGGTCCATTTGACAATTCTTTTAACGATTTAACTTTCCCATGTGGATGTTGATCTTGTTTTCTAACTGTCCAAGCTCTTTCTTTCTCTCTTTTAGCCTTTGTCATACTTGTTCCTCCTTTCGTTGATACATATAGCATAAGCAATATTAATGATTTTTATCAGTAATGGTTTTTTGGGATTTGTCTTACACCGAGCTGTTTTTTAGGTTAAAATTACAGAAGTAATAGAAAGGAGTTTTTTTTCCTTATGAAGATAGGTTTGTTTGATTTCCGTTTTTTACTTGGACTTATTCTTGCTCATGTCCTTTTTTTCTTTACATTTAACGAGCCCAAAGTTTTTTGGTATATTTTTACAGCTAGTATGCTTTTATTAATCAGCTTTTCGATCTCACAAGAAGAAATAGATGACAAAGTACCACTACATATTTATCTCATTATTGGTGTTTTATCGGGTTTTTTATTATTTGGAATCTTTTCAATGGGAGAATTTCTATTAAAGCTATGGAAGATTAATGTTGATGTTCAAATTTCGAAATTATACCGTGTATTTTCTCCAACTCTATTCTGGCATTATCTCTCATTGATGTTGATTGCCGTTCCAGGAGAAGAAATCTTTTGGAGAGGATTTATTCTTAAAAAATTGCTCACGAAAATAGGCTTTTGGAAAAGTATCATTCTATCTTCTGTCATTTATGCATCCGTGAATATTTACACTGGTGAATGGATATTAGTCCTTGCCACTTTTATTGCCGGCCTCTTTTGGGGGTATTTGTATGCATGGAAAAGAAGTATTCCGCTTGTTATTGTTTCACATTTAGTGTTTGATTTATTTATTTTTATCCTTTTCCCTCTAAATTAATAAGCTGGAAAAAGTGGACGTGTCACTTTTTCCAGCTTTCTTCACTTTTTATCAGGTAACTGCCTCATCCATAATAAGACGATAAAAATAATACTTATATATCCAAATAGTGGATACAAATAGGAGAGTAGCGTACTATAGTTAACCAAACTAATAAAATACGTGATAAGAAAGATCATAGAAACCATCATCATTTTTGAAACTGGAATATATTTTTTCAATTGCCTTTCAATCCCAAAAACATTTCCAATGACCGAGGTGAAAATTTCCCCATAAATGATGAACACAAAAATCCAATAAAATCCAGATGCGATATTTTTCATAATCACTGCCATCGGAATTTCATACATTTCTAAATTAGGAAGCATAACTAAAGTTAGGTGACTAGAAAGTAAGATGAGCGTTAATGCTGCTCCACCTAATATTCCCCCCCATTTAATCGTTTGGTCATCTTTAATTTCTGCTGCTACTGGTACTAAGACGGCTTGAGAAAGCCCAAGATTGAAGGCAGCATAAGAGAACGGAGCAATAACTGTCTTCCAACCATCATCAACATACGGAATGAATAAAAAATTTTCGATAAAGTTTGGCATTTGAATCGATTTAATCATTAACATAAAGCTAAATGAGATCATTAATGGTACAACAAGACTATTCACTGCAAAAAGACCCTTTAACCCAACCATCATGACTAAAAACGATAAAGCAATCGTGATAACAATCCCGATTATTTTATTTAACCCAAGCTGCTCTGCGAATATCGCTCCCGCTCCCGATAACATGACAGCGCATACCCCGAGCAACATGAACAACATTAAAAAGTTGATTCCCATCCCTATATATTTGCCAAATAAATATTCATTAAACTCTTGATATGATTTTGCACCGATCTGAGCTGCGATCCTCATTAATTTAGAACCTAAAAAAATAAGTAAATATCCAGTCATTAATATACTAATAAAGCCGAAAAAGCCAAAGCGGGAAAAGAACTCAACAATTTCTCTTCCAGTTGCAAAGCCAGCCCCAACGACAGTACCGACGTAAACAGCGGCAATTTGAAAGGCTGCTCCCCAATTCGTTTTCACTAAATCTCCCCCTTCCCTTCCATATATATGAAAGAAAGGACAAACCATGACGAGCTTTTTAAGCATATTCTTTTTTCCGTTAATTCCCAAAACAAATTACTTGAAAGTCAAAGAAGGTCAAACTATACTAGACTCATAAAGGTCAAACATAGTCAAACTATTATTATACAATTCCACCTTATTCGGTGGAGACATATATTTTAAAATTTCTATCTTTAGGAGGGCATTAATCAATGAAATGTCAATCTTGTCAAAAAAATGACGCAAACGTTCAACTTCATTATACGATTAACGGTCAACATCAAAATAAACAACTTTGTCATGAATGCTATCAAAACAACAAGGAAAAATTGAAGGCTCCTTTTGGAATATCAGGATTTACGAATTTTCCGTTCGGTGATTTTCTTTCACAAGTTGGGCAACAAACGCCACATATGAAAGCTGTTCCTGCTGAGAACCAACAATATAAACAATCATCAAACGGATTCATTGATCATTTTGGACGCAATTTAACGCAAGCAGCTAAAGCAGGACTGATCGACCCTGTAATCGGACGTGAAGAAGAAATAAATCGAGTTATTGAAATTTTAAATAGACGCAATAAAAATAATCCAGTCTTAATTGGGGAGCCCGGTGTTGGGAAAACAGCTATCGCTGAAGGCTTAGCATTAAAAATCGCTGAAGGTAAAGTCCCAAAAAAACTGCAAAATAAAAAGGTTTATTTATTAGATATTGCTTCTCTAGTTTCCAATACAGGTATACGCGGCCAATTCGAAGAGAGAATGAAGCAATTAATTACAGAATTACAGCATCATAAAAATATCATTTTATTTATCGACGAAATTCATTTACTAGTGGGAGCTGGCTCCGCCGAAGGATCTATGGATGCAGGAAATATATTAAAGCCTGCTCTCGCTCGTGGTGAATTACAGGTTGTTGGGGCAACTACATTAAAAGAGTATCGAATCATAGAGAAAGACCCTGCTTTGGAACGACGTTTTCAGCCTATTCACGTTCAAGAACCAACACCAGAAGAAGCCATCACCATTTTAAAAGGGCTTCAATCAAAATATGAAAACTATCATGAAGTGAAATATACAGACGAGGCAATTAAAGCATGTGTCATGCTTTCGCATCGTTACATTCAAGACCGCTTTCTACCTGATAAAGCAATTGATTTAATGGATGAGGCAGGGTCAAAATTAAATCTATTAATTAACCATACAGATTTCTTACAAGTTGAAGGTCGATTACAAGAGATCGGAAAAGAAAAGGAAGTTGCTTTACAAAAAGAAGACTATGAGCTAGCTGCTAAACTTCGAGACGAGGAATCAATGTTAGAAAAAGCGTTAATAGAGAAACAGCCTCGTAATGAAGTTGTCGTAGAATCTTCACATATTCAAGAATTGATCCAGAAGAAAACCGGTATTCCTCTTGGAAATTTACAATTGGATGAAAGTAAAAAAATGATGGATCTGGAAAAAAATCTTGGCGATAAAGTCATTGGTCAGGAAGAAGCCGTACAAAAAATTGCAAAAGCTATCCGCCGAAGTCGTGCTGGATTAAAATCAAAAAATAGACCGATTGGATCATTCCTATTTGTTGGTCCAACCGGAGTTGGAAAAACAGAATTAACAAAGACGCTTGCAAAAGAATTATTTGGCTCAAATGATGCATTAATTCGATTGGATATGAGTGAATATATGGAAAAGCATAGTGTATCTAAGCTAATTGGTTCACCTCCGGGATATGTAGGACATGAAGAATCAGGGCAATTAACTGAAAAAGTCCGTAGAAATCCTTATTCAATCATATTATTAGATGAAATTGAAAAAGCGCATTCTGATGTGCAGCATATATTTTTACAAATTTTAGAGGACGGCCGTCTTACAGACAGCCAAGGACGTACGGTTAGCTTCAAAGATACCGTTATCATCATGACAAGCAATGCGGGAGTTGGTCTTCGCAATATTACTATGGGATTTGGTAAAGAAGAAGCAGAAACAAAATCGGGTATACTCGAATCATTAAGTCATTATTTTAAACCCGAATTTCTAAATCGTTTCGATAGTATAATTGAATTCAAAGCACTTAAGAAAGAACATCTTCTACAAATCGTAGATATTATGCTTTCAGAATTAACGGAAACATTAAATGAACAATGTATAACATTAGACATTCACGAAGATGTGAAGGCAAAATTAGCTGAACTAGGGTATCATCCACAATTTGGTGCCCGCCCACTAAGAAGAGTCATCCAAGATCAGCTTGAAGATCAAATCGCAGACGTAATCATAGAAAACCAACAAACAAAAACAATCACAATCAACCTAGCTAATAACAAAATCACTTTAACACACTAATGCATTGGGGGTCAGTCCCCCGGTGCGTTAAAGCGTTAAAAAAACAGCGAGGCCATTTGGGCTTCGCTGTTTTTTCTTATAGTTTTTTATCGTCTACTGAGTTCAACCAGTTCTCAATTTCTCCAACAACAGATTCGACACAGCCATCTTGGAATGGTGAAATTAATCCTGCTGCCTCAGCTAGTTTAGTGAATGAAAGACTTCCACCTAACTGACAAAGATCATTATAGTCCTTCCAAGCATCTTCAAATTGTTCTCGAGATTTCTTCCAGAATTGGAATGCACAAATTTGAGCTAAAGTATAATCAATATAATAGAATGGAGAGTTGTAAATATGACCTTGGCGTTGCCAAAAGCCGCCACTTTCTAAATACTCATTTCCATCATAATCTTTATGTGGTAAATATGTTTTCTCGATATCACGCCAAGCTTGCTTTCTTTCTTGTGGTGTTGCATTTGGATTTTCATACACCCAATGCTGGAATTCGTCGACTGAAACACCGTAAGGTAAGAAAAGTAATGAATCGCTTAAATGAGAAAATTTATATTTATCCGTATCTTCTTTAAAGAATAACTCCATCCAAGGCCATGTGAAAAATTCCATACTCATCGAATGAATTTCACACGCTTCATATGTTGGCCAATTGTATTCCGGAATTTCAAAATGACGGCTGGAATACACTTGGAATGCGTGACCAGCTTCATGGGTTAAAACATCAATATCACCTGAAGTACCGTTAAAGTTAGAGAAAATAAATGGTGCTTTATACTCATCGATATACGTACAATAGCCACCACCAGCTTTTCCTTTTTTCGCAACTAGATCCATTAAATTATTTTCCTGCATAAAGCGGAAAAAATCTCCTGTCTCTTTCGAAAGCTCTTCATACATTTTTTGTCCATTTTCAATAATCCATTCCGGACTACCTTTTGGAATCGCATTCCCACTTTCAAATTTAAACCCTTCATCATAATACTTCAATTTGTCTACACCAATACGCTCTCTTTGACGCTCTTTTAATTTAGTCGCAATTGGTACGATAAACTCTTTCACTTGGTTACGGAAATTCGCCACCATTTCAGCATTATAATCCGTACGACTCATTCGGTAATAACCTAATTCTACGAAATTTTTATAGCCAAGCTTTTGAGCAATTTCCGTTCTAACCTTAACTAGCTCGTCATAAATCTGATCAAACTGCTCTTCATTTTCTTTGAAAAATCCGAACTTTGTTTCACTCGCTAATTTCCGCATTTCACGATCTTTTGCTTCTGTGAATGGATCTAGTTGGGCAAGTGTACGTTCTTCGCCTTCAAAATCGATTTTTGCTGAAGCGACTAGCTTCGTATATTCGGTAGAAAGTTTGTTTTCCTTTTGCAATAAAGGAATAATGTCAGGATGGAAAGTTTTTAATTGTCCTTCAGCTAAATCAAATAATTGACGACCCCATTTTTCTTCTAGTTCAGAGCGGAATGGAGAAGCTACTAGTGCTTCATAATACTCTGAAATAAGCCCTTCTACTTCTGGGGCAATTTCATCCATATAATCTTGCTCCGCTTTGTAAAATTCATCATTCGTATCCACTGAATGGCGGATCGAACAAAGGTTGAACATCGTCCCCAATTTCCCTCTAATCTCATTCACTTTCTTCATTGCATCATTTTGTACTTCGATTTTATCAGCAGATTTAAACTGCTCAAGCGCTGATTGAAAAGCTTCTTTCACTTCAGTCATATTCGGTCTTTTATAAGTATAATCTTCAAACCTCATACAAAAATCCCCCTCATAAAAAATAAAACACTATAACTATTTCGACAATTGAACCAATATTCCTTTAAAAAACAAAAAAACAGCCCCATAAAAGGGACTGTTAATATTTTCCAACAGATAATCCGAGCTTTTTAATTAGTTCGATCGCTATATTTTTTTCTTCTACTGTTAGACTAGACATTAATTCATGAATACGTTGTTCATGACCAGGAAAAATATCTCCGATAAATTTTCTACCTTCATCCGTAATTTGAGCAAAAGTAACCCTACGATCATTTGGACAGGCAATTCTCTTTAATAATCCTTTTTCTTCAAGTTTATCCACCACATAAGTAATACTGCCACTAGCTAACAAAATTTTTCCACCAATTTGCTGCAGCGGCTGGTCACCTTTATGGTATAAAAGCTCTAAAACAGCAAATTCAGTGGGATTTAAACCTTTAGATTGGATTAATTTATTTACGTGTTCATTTATTGCCTTATATGCCCTTGATAAAACTATATATAGTTTTAAAGACTGATTTGAGTCAACCATCACATGTTTCATTCCTTTTTATTCAAAAATGACTGATAAATATCTTGAATTCAAAGTTATTATAGTGAAAATCTCATATGTTGTCAATTTATCTTTTGCTAATTTCATTCACTATGTTAATGTATAATGTGTTAAATAATTCAATCAAGAGGATCGCTATGAAAAAATGGTTTAAATCTAATATTTTTATCTATTTTCTTATTGTTTTACTCCCTACTATACTCTCCAGCTCATATTATTTACATTTCATCACTCAAAAAGAAGAGCAGGAAAGAACAGAGTACGCAAAATGGATTGGGTCAATCTATCAACGAACTTGGGACACTTTTATTGGTGAAACAATGACCAGCCTAAAAATACTCTCCCTATCTTCATTAATCACAGAAGATTCTAAGGAGAAAATCAAGCCACTGTTAATGAAAATTCATCAAACTGATCCTCGGTTTGGAGGACTTTATATCCTTAATCCAAAAGGAAAAGTATTGGAAGGATCAAATTCTTTTTTAGTGGACACCGATCTTTCCAGTAAGGAGTACATACAAACTGTCATTAAATCTAAAGATTCCATCATATCTGACTACAGCGAAATGATGATAAATAATCAAAGAGTCGTCGGCTTAGCCACACCGGTAATAGATGATCACCAACATCTAAAAGCCATCATACTAGCGAATTTACGAATTGATTATATTGAAAATACGATGCGAGTTCTTTCACCAGAAGAGAAAATAAAAGTAATCAGTTCGAGTAATAATGAAATGATTAGCTTAAATGATAAATCCAAGATCAAAAATGTGAAAGAATGGATTTCAGTGCCGATTGAACAACTGCCCTGGACAATAAAAGTTAAAATAGCTCCAGTAAACATAAAAGCAATATTGATTGATTTAAGTAAATTTATTCTTTCACTCTTTATTATCACAAATATCCTTTTCTTGCTTAGTAAATATTTATTTTTAAAGCGACAAGCCAGCCATGAACGTGCTCAAAATGAAGCTCAAAAATTAGAACTTGTCGGCTCTTTAGCAGCAAGCAGTGCACATGAAATACGAAATCCATTAACTGGAATTAAAGGACTCGTTCAATTACTTAGTGAAAAATATAAATCTGAGGAAGATCAGTACTATTTTTCAGTTATCCAAAATGAGATTGAAAGAATTAATGAAATTGTTAGTGAATTTTTAATTCTTGGAAAGCCAACCGCACAAAAGTTGGAGAAGCTAGACTTACGGCAAGTCATCCATGAGATCGAACCTCTAATCGTTTCAGAAGGGAATCTACATCAAGTTAAATGTACAGTGTCTGTACCTCTTGATCCAATTATCATCAGTTGTTCAAAGGATCAATTGAAACAAGTAATCCTAAATATAACAAGAAATGCATTCGAGTCAATGGATAAAGAAGGTTGCTTATCTATTGACATCACCCATAACGGTACACAATGTCAGTTAGTCTTCACAGATACAGGGATCGGTATTTCAAAAGAGGGTTTAAAAAAGATCTTTTTGCCATTCTTTACTACTAAAGATACAGGTACTGGCCTTGGACTAGTCGTTTGTAAAAGAATCATTCAATCATTCGATGGTTCGATTGAAATGGAAAGCGAAGAAGGGAAAGGCACAAAAGTGACCATTCAAATCCCATTAAGTGGCTCATAATATTCATTTATGAGCCTTTTTGATGTTATAAAACTTCAAAAAGAAATGTTCATAATATCTCAGGTAAAATATTCGAAAAATTTTAACAATTAGATGATAAAATTTGGTGGTTTTTCACATATAATAATGGTAGAACGCAAAATGAAGGAGGTTTATGTATGTACCAGTCCGATACCCTAGAATTTTATCCAAAATCAATCATCCCTATTGGCATGAAGGACAAACAAGCTCTTAAAATTATTCATGAAGGTACTGTCCATCTTTTAGAAGCAACCCACTGGTTAATTACTTTAAAAGAAAATATTAATCCGATTCAAAATCAGGATCAGCAATGGCAAGTATGTCTAGTTCCAACTGATTTAGAAGGTCGATATACGTGGAGTCAGCCTTTTTTTGCATCCACATGTTTTGATTCCATAGAACAGGCTATTGATATCTCGTGCGAGTTAGAGATGTATGGGCAAGACGATGCGATTTTTTCTTCAAACATCCGAGAGAGAATGGGTGCCGCCTCTTAACAGATTCCCCTTTTTGCGCTTCACCCTTTTTTATCTTCGATTGTGAAAATATATACATACTATGTTTACTAAAAGCAAGAAAAGGCCACCGAATCGATATGATTCGTGTAGCCTTCTCAACAAGACAAGTTCTCAATTTATGCTAATCTGAAGACAATCCCATGTCCACCCTTTGGGTATTCCCATTTAATATTTTGATGTGGACAGCCAATTCGGCAGCTACCACATTCATGACAACCCTCGTAGCCTACCTGCATTCTTAATCCTTCCCATTTATATACTTCGGCTGGGCAAAAGATCGTACAAATTTTGTCCGGACATTTAGTCATACATATATCATGATCCAATACCGTTAAATGTGACTTCGTATCACATTTAAAACGTAATAAATACTGTTTTTCTTCGATATTTTTCGTAGACATTATTTCACCGCCTTCCACGCACGATACATATCTTTCATGACATTAAATGTGCCTCTCTCCTTCGTGATGCTTCGCATAATTTCTTTTTGTTTATCACGTTTTGGAGTTCCATCAACGGTAAAGAATTTACTCATCGCCTTATTCATCATCGGAACATACTCATTAAAGTATTGTGGATATTTTTCAAACGTATGCGCAGCATCCTTATACTTCTCTAAATCCTTAATAATAAAGCTGTCATACAGTTTTTCGCGATACAAGTTTAAACTTGATTCGCTAAAATCTCCACGATATTTTGCCTCGATAATAGCTTCTGCTGCCATTTTTCCAGAAGACATCGCCATATTCGAGCCTTCACGATGGATTGCATTAACAAGTTGTGCTGCATCTCCGACGACTACCACCCCATTACCAGCCACTTTTGGGACGGAGCGCAGCCCACCCTCGGGAATAAGATGAGCTAAATATTCTGCAGACTCCCCACCTTCTATTAAAGGCTTAACCATTGGGTGATTTTTTAAATAGTCTAATAGATCATATGGCTTTATTTTGGCCTTGATCATACTTGAAAGCGTAGTACCAACACCAATATTTAAACTATCCTTATTCGTATACAGAAATGCCGTGCCTAAATTTCCTTTAGTGGAATCTCCGAAAATTTCAATTGTACAGCCTTGGTTATCTGATAAATTAAAGCGGTCATTTATTTTATCTTTAGGTAGGTTAATCACCTCCATCACGGTTAGAGCTACTTCATCAGGACGGAATTCTTTATGAAATCCGAGCTGCTTGCCAAGTAAGGAGTTAACTCCATCTGCTAATACAACTACATCAGCGTACACCTCACCATCTGGGCGATCCGTTCTGACGCCGACAACTTTTCCTTCTTGAACAATACATTCAAGAACAACTGTCTCATTGATTAATAGAGCACCCGCTTCAACAGCTTTCGCAGCGAACCATTGGTCAAATTGTGCCCTTAGTACAGTAAAGTTGTTATAAGTGGATTCCTCTCCCCACTCAAGCCCTTTATAACCAAATGTAACAACTGATTCCTTATCCATCATCCAGAAACGCTGTTCAATAATTGGTCTTTCCAGCGGAGCTTCCTTCCAAAACTCAGGAATCAACTCCTCCATTTGCTTTCGATACAAAACGCCACCCATTACGTTCTTACTTCCAGGATATTCTCCACGCTCAATTAATAATACTTTTAAACCGCTCTTCGCACATGTTAAGGCGCAAGCTGTGCCAGCAGGACCTGCTCCTACTACAATCACATCAAATTTTTCAGACATAGCTCATTTCACCTCCTGAAGTTTTCTGTAATTCTTTGAATTGTTCAATCAATTTCGGGACAATCTCCAGTGCATCTCCGACGATTCCGTAGGTAGCCACATCAAATATCGGAGCATTTGGATCTTTATTAACGGCTATAATAGTCTCGGAGTTTTTCATACCGACAACATGTTGAATAGCACCCGAAATTCCAACTGCAAAGTAAACTTTAGGAGTAACCGTCTCACCTGTTTGACCGATTTGCTGCTCATGTGGAAGCCAACCAGCTTCAACAACATCTCTTGTACCTCCAACACTTGCACCTATTGTGTCTGCAAGTTCATAAAGCATTTGGAAGTTTTGATAATCACCCATACCTTTCCCACCACAAACGATAACATGGGCCTCAGCTAAATTTGCCTTCTTTGATAAATCCTTCACAATTTCAAGTACTTTTGTTCGCATATCCTCTTCTTTTAAAGAAATAGTCTCTTCGATAATTTTTCCAACTCGGCTTGAGTCTGGCTCTAATGCCTTCATTACCTTCGGACGTACTGTCGCCATTTGAGGGCGATGTTTTTTACATAAGATCGTTGCCATAATATTTCCACCGAATGCAGGTCGACTAGCTTCAAAAAGCCGGTTATTTAAATCAATGTCTAGCATAGTTGTGTCAGCTGTTAATCCTGTGCTTAAGTCAGTTGCCACCGCACTTGCTAAATCTTTTCCGTTAGGAGTTGCACCATATAAAAAGATTTCCGGTTTGTATTTTTCTGCTAACAACATAACACCCTTCATATAGGATTCTGTCCGATAATCTTTTAACACGGGATGGTCGATCACATACACTTCATCAGCCCCATGATAGATAACTTGATTTGCTAAGTGTCGTACACCATCGCCCAATAATACACCTGAAAGTGGAACTTCTAATTTATCAGCCAATGTTCTGCCTGCACCTAATAACTCAAGTGAAACACCTTCAATTTCACCTTCATTTTGTTCAATGAATACCCAAACCCCTTGGTATTCTTCAAGATTCATAGGTGACCCTCCTTATCAATAGGTTAATTGCCTCTTATTTTTTCGTCGGTAAAGCAAAAAGTTCTTTTTTCTCCAAAAGTAATTCAACAAGTTGTTTCACCTGTTCATCTGAAGTCCCTTCAAGTCTTTTACCACCTTCTGGTTTCGGTGGAGTAAACATTTTTCCAACGATCGTTGGCGAACCTTTCAAACCTAGCTGTACTCTGTCCACATTTTCAAGATCCCCGACAGTCCAAATGATAGACTCATATCTTGCAGCCTTTATCATATTAGGAAGTGGTGAATATTCAATTTTGTTAATTTCTTTCTCAACCGTTAACAGGCAAGGTATTTGAGTTTGAATCAATTCATAACCATTGGTCAATTTTCTTTTGATGATAACCGTTTTTTCTTTTTCATTCACATCAGTTACTTCTATTACATTTGTAATTGGCGGAATATCAAGTCGTCTAGCAATTCCAGGACCTACTTGACCAGTATCACCATCGATTGCATGTTTTCCGCATATTACCATATCAATTGGTTTGTCCTTTGCAATTCTTTCAAGAGCTTTAGATAATGCATAGCTAGTTGCAAGTGTATCTGCTCCAGCAAATGCACGATCAGAAATGAGATAGCCTTCATCAGCCCCTATTTCGATACTTTTCTTAATAACAGCTGTCGCTTGGGGCGGTCCCATAGATAGGACAGAAACGGTACCGCCAATCAGTTTTTTAAGTCTAACAGCCTCTTGAACAGCATGTGCATCGTAAGGATTTAATATGGCAGGTGCACTGCGACGGTCTAGAGTGTTTGTTTTTGGATTAATTTTAATAATTTTTGTATCAGGAACTTGCTTAACACAAACGACAATATGCATGTAATTGTTGACCTCCTCTATTTTAGGAATTGTAAAAAGTGCTGCTTTCATATTTATTTGAAAATGCTCTTATTACGATATATGACTCGTAATATAAGCATAGTACAAACAAGTTAAATTATCGGTTAACATGTGAATATATTCACAAAAATCATTTGCAAAAAAATTGTAACCATTTCTGTTCATTGAATATGATATAGAATGAATAACACTAGGCGATAGTCCATCAATTAATTATGTAATTATGTTGCGCAAAGGAAAAATTGTATCGTTCATCAAATAAGTGTAGTAGAATAAATGCATTATCTTATATTCAAGCTAATCTAGCTGATCAATGAAGGTATTTAATAATGTAATAGGTAGGCTATGTGGAAGTCTAATGCTGAAGTATAATAACCATTACTTATACTATAAGAAATATATAGATATAAACAATGATAAAAATCACACAAATGTTCGAAAATGATAAATTTTCAGAAGAAGGAGGACAATTCCATGAGCGAAGTGGTAATTGGAAGTATATTATCAGCCTTATCAACTGGTTTGGGAGCATTGATTATCCTATTTATGAATCATTCTCTTACTCATAGATGGCGGGATACATTATTAGCCTTCACTGCTGGTGTTATGATGGCAGCATCAATGTTAGGGCTCATACCTGAGGCACTTGGCTATGCAGGCTTCCCCCCTTTAGCGATTGGTATTTTTCTTGGGGTTTATACTTTAAATGTAATGGAAAAAAATATCCCACATATTGATTTACATCATTCGAAAAGTGGATTGCAGTTCGATGAAAAAGCATTGTTAATTATCGCAGCGATTACGCTTCATAATATTCCGGAAGGCCTTTCTGTCGGGGTTAGCTATGCATCAAATCACGGAGAAACTGGAAATATGATTGCCTTCGCAATTGGTTTTCAAAACGCACCAGAAGGTCTATTGGTTGCCTTATTTTTAATTAATCAAAGAATTAATAAATGGAAAGCTTTTTTCATTTCTACTCTTACAGGTGCAATTGAGATTGTTACGTCATTGTTAGGTTACTACCTTACTAATTATGTGAAAGTGCTTGTTCCGTATGGACTTGCGTTTGCGGCTGGAGCGATGCTGTTTATCATTTATAAGGAATTAATCCCAGAAAGCCACGGTGATGGAAATGAACGTTCATCCACTTATTCATTTATATTTGGATTACTATTTATGATACTCATTATTGATATTTTCTAATTTTAGGCACTATTAATTTAATTTTAAAGGGACTAGAGTTCGATTCTTTAGTCCCTTTTCTTCTATATATATATAATCTCAGAGGTTAAAGAAGCTCTAGGCCAAATGAGCATTTGTGTAAAAGTAATTTTTACATCTTTTGTGTTCTTTTGTTCCCTACGAAAGGTACATTGGTATTCGTAAATGAGCTTGTCCAATTCTTGGCTATAATGAATGGTTTCATCGCTAGTAAATCCTGTCACGGCGGCAGATTTCATCATTATTTCTCTAACTTTGTTAATCTCATCTAACATTCGATTAGAATGCTTCTTTTCTGTCAGGCACAACTCTTTTTCCCCCTAATCAACATTCCATTTACCATTAAATAATTTATCTATACTTGAACGATTATGACAATAATATGTAAAAATGTAAATAGAATCGCAAAATTAGACAAAAGTTCTATTTATACTAATTGATTCGACAGTTTGTTTAGTCGTAGGTCCTATGTTTTCGACAAATTTCATCTCCAAAAAATCGAAAGCCCTTCATCAAATGATGAAAGGCTAAAACTGCTTATGCAATGACCTCGTCGTGATTATAAATCGGTACCCAACCTTCCGTTGTAACAAATATTCTTACGGCAACCACTTTTCGATCTTCTTTTAATGTAAAGTAATGGCGAATATTTTCTGGTACGGAAATGAGATCACCTGGCTCTAGATGAACTTCAAAAAATTCTCCATCCTTCCCTTGAATAATGAAAACCCCATGGCCACTTACAATAAATCGAACCTCATCATCTGTATGATGATGTTCCTTTTGAAAATTAACTAATAATGTTTCAAGATTGGGAGTATTTTCAGATAAAGCGATGACATCTTGTGCTTTATATCCTCGTCGTTCTGAGATGTCAGCAATTTCATCTGAGAAGGCACTTAATATTTCTTCCTTCTCCACATCTGATAATAAAAACTTCTCAACTAAACTCTTCGGCAGCTTATTAATATCCCAATTTTCGTAAATGACATCCTGCTTATTTAAAAAATCTAAAACTTCCTCTTGATTATGAATTTGATTTCCTGTTTTTTGTAATTGAATATAAGCCATTTTTATCTTCCTTTCTAGAATAATTTCATTATACAACTTTAAATAATTGAAATGGTTTATGTTCTAATAACCGAAGTTGATATCGGAATAAAAACTCAGATGCCTCTAAGATTTTTTTTGCTTCAAATGCCGATCTTCCCCAAACCGTAATCCCGTGATTACGAATTAAAACGGCACCTGAATCTCCTTGAATATGATCCGAAAATGCTTTAGCTAAAGAAGGGATATGAGCGTAGTTACGGATAATCGGGATTTTTAGGATAGCATCTTCCTCCCATCGATCAAACGCTTTAATTAGCTCTTGTCCTTGAAATGAAACCTCTCCACGATCCCCATAAACTTCTGAAATGACGTTATTATCAATTGTGTGGACATGCAAGCTACAGCCTGCGTTCGTTCGGCGATAAATTTCAACATGCAATAGCGTTTCAGCAGAAGGTTTTAAATGAGTATCATTAGCAGGTCTGCCAAATTCGTCCACAAGCAAAAAATCCTCATTCGTTCTTTGACGCTTATCTTTGCCACTAGCTGTTACTAAAAATTGTAGTGGGTCATCTTGAACTTTAATGGCTAAATTACCACTCGTCCCCATAAACCAATCCCTTGCTGCAAGCTCATCTTTAACATCTGCTAACTCATTCCATTTCTCATGTAACATTGGCTAATTCCCCCCTTGTCAATTCCTTTATTGAATCGAAGCAGTCATAAAAAGTGTTAAATTTCTTATGCTTTATTTTTAGCTGCTCACATTTTTCTGCTAAAAAATCTCTCGCGAAAACAAAGTCTGCCTGCTTAGCTGCTTCTAAATCTGTAATCGAATCGCCAATAACAATCGTAAATTCATTTTCGCTTTTTAATTTCCGGATAATGCTTGGTTTACAACAACCACAGCCGTTTTGACAATTTTGGTCACAAGGATTTGGCCATCGGATTTGAATGTTTTGCTTAGAAAAATCAGCACTGTTACAATAAATATTTCCAATGAATCCTACTTGTTCCAAAATAGGGTGTACGAAGAAATCAATCCCCCCACTAACGACATAGAAAGGAATATTTTCTCCCTTAGTCAACTGCAGTAATTCGTTGAAGCCTTCGCGGATGACAGCGTGTTTCAACGAAAACTGAACAATTTCATCCTTTAAGGTACTTGGTAATAAAGCAAACATTTTACCAACGCCTTCTTCGATACTAATTTTTTGAGACAAAATATCGTTTTTAATTGGCTCCCATTCAGGTGGTGCAAACTCATTCATGATGGCAATAATATTATCCTTCTCTGTGATGGTGCCATCAAAATCACAATAAATGACTGGTTTTATCATTAGGCTCTTACCTCCTTAGGTCCCCAAAGCTCTAGGGCTACCTTTAATTCTGGATAGTATGATGCGCCTTCTTGTAGAGTTTTTCCTAATAAGTGGATATCAATTGCTTGTCGAAAAGCTTTTCCCCCTGATGATGCCCCTCCTGGGTGTCCATGTACACCACCACCAGCATTGATAATAGAGTCAGTACCGAAATCATTGATTAATAACGGAACGAGTCCTGGATGAATTCCTGCCGATGGAACAGGGAATGTCTTTAAAAAGAATTCATCTTCTTTCAAAAGCTCTTGTTTGATTGCCAATGTTTTCACTTTCTCAAGTGCAACCGATCCATATGGTGAAGGGAATAAGGAGAAATCTGCTCCAGCATATCGCAGTAATTTTCCTAAAATCAAAGCATGTGAGAATCCGTAATGACTTGAAGAAAGAAAAGATCCACTAACAGCAGGGTGAGCCATTATCGGTAATCCAATTTCTTGATCTTCACGTAATTCTTGTAAACTATCTAATCCGTATGAAAATACATTAAATAATAATACATCTGCTCCTAATTCAGCCGCTTTTCTTGCTTTATCTCTTAGACTAGATGATCTTCCTGTTAAATTAACAGCATACAAGGTTCGATTGCCCGTTTCTTCAAGAGTTGTTTTTAATATTTTCTTACCAGCAACAATTCGTTTTTCAAATGGGGTAAGTTCGTTTTCAAAGAGAATTTCATCATCCTTGACGATGTCAATTCCACCAAAGCTTTGTGCCATTAGTTGTTTAGATAAAAAATCAAGATCTCTACCGATTACGCCTTTGAAAATACTCATGAGTAGAGGACGATTGTAGACATTGAGCAATTTTCTAATGCCTTCTATTCCGTATCTAGGACCCGGAAAAGCTTTTTTTAACTGTTCAGGGAAAGTTAAATCGATAAGTTTGACTTTACCATCAAGCGAAAGCTTTCCAAATACGGTTGTTAATATCGCCGGTATATCCGCTGAAAAGTTTAGAAGCGGATAGGCAATTTTTATAATGGCTTCGCCTTCCTTATCAGTTATCTCTTCAATCGAAACAACTTTACCTTTATGCTTTTTCAGTTGATTTTGTTCAAGTTCAGGCAGGTCTGTCCAAGAACCGATGGTTAAACCTAAAGCTATTTCTTCAGCTTTTTTTAACGGGCTTCCATTTATTTCTTTTATCAAATACGTTGCTATTAAATCATTCATGATGGATACTTCCTTCCCTAAAGCAATAAAAAAACCTCTTCAAATAAGAAGAGGTTAGCGTGACAAACTAACGTCCTCTTATCTATCAGCTTTATGCTGCAAGAATTAGCACCGTGCTTTATGAATTATTCATAAAATCGGTTGCCGGGCTTCATTGGGCTAGTCCCTCCGCCTGCTCTTGATAAGAAAATCGTTTATTCTATTTTAAAGTTAATGATATTGTTTTCTCAAATTAATATGGATTATGACAGGATTTTTTTAAGTTGTCAACATATTTTTTAGAATATTTTCAAAGATTGGATTCTTCTAACTGCTTCGTGCATCCTTTCTTCCGAGGTTAATAAGCCAACGCGAACATAACCTTCCCCATAACTCCCAAATCCAAGTCCAGGTGCGACAGCAATTTGCACCTTCTCTAATAAATAGTCGGCAAATTCTTCTGAGGTAAATCCTTCTGGGACCTTTAACCAAGCAAAAAAGGAACCCTTTGGGGCTGTTACATTCCATCCGATGGACTTCAATCCCTCTATCAGTACATTTCTTCGTGATTCATAAAGATCGTTTAGTTCTTCTACACATTGTTGTGAAGCGTTTAACGCCTCTGCTGCAGCTTCTTGAACCGCGCCAAAAATACTCACATATAAGTGATCCTGCATAAGTTCAATCGTTGAAATTACACTTCGATTTCCGACAGCAAATCCAACCCGCCAGCCAGCCATATTATATGTTTTTGATAATGTATAAATCTCAATCCCAATATCTTTTGCACCTTCCGTTTGTAAGAAGCTAAGAGGCTTTTTACCATCAAACCCAATGGCTCCATAGGCAAAATCGTGAACAACACAAATATTGTTCTTCTTTGCCAGCTCTACTGTTTTCGAAAAAAATTCAGGTGTTGCAGTTGCACCTGTCGGGTTATTTGGATAATTAATAAACATAAGTTTTGACTTCTCTAGAATGGCAGGATCGATATTTTCATAATTTGGTAGGAAATGATTTTCTTCAAGTAAAGGCATAATAGCCATATTTGCCTTTGCAAGGGCTACACCTGATAAATAATCGGGATAACCGGGATCAGGGACTAGTATGGTGTCTCCAGGATTTAATAGGCATTGTGGAATTTCTACAAGCCCTGCCTTCCCTCCGAACAAAATAGCCACCTCTTCGTCTGGATTCAACTGGACACCATATTCTCGTTCATAAAAATTGGCAGCCGCTTGCTTCAAGTATTTATACCCTTGGAAAGGTGAATACTTATGATTTTTTGGATTGGCAGCAGCCTCTTGAAGCTTTTTCACAATATGATCAGGCGTCGGCTGATCTGGATTACCTTGCCCTAAATTAATTACATCATAGCCATTAGCAATATAGTGTGACACCTTTTTCACTAAAGACGCAAAAAACTGCTTCGGCAAACTATTTAACAAATCTGACTGCGGAAAAGACCTCATCAACATCCACCTACTTCAACGTATTAACGTACTGGGGGTCAGTCCCCCATCGTTTCACCACTTTAACGTGTTGGGGGACTGACCCCCAATGATTTAACGCGTTAACGTGCTGGGGGACTGACCCCCACTGCTTTAATGTGGGAAAAAGTTTGTATTGAAATTCTAGTATGAAATGATATATGGTTATTGTCAGAATGTAAAGAAAAAATTTTTTGATAGAGGTGAGTGTGTTGAAATTTAACCTTGCATTGATTCAAATGGATATTCACTTTGGTGATCCAAAACTGAATTTCCAAAAGGTTGATACTCTTATCGAGCAAGCTATGAAAAAATCACCTGATATAATCGTTCTTCCTGAGCTTTGGACGACAGGCTATGATTTAACAAATCTTTCAACAATCGCGGATAATGACGCGATTCACACAATTGAATTTCTTAAGTCAGAAGCAAAACAACATGGGGTACATATTATTGGTGGGTCAATTGCAAATAAGCAGGAGGATGGGATATATAACACACTTCTTGTGATCAATCGTGAAGGTGAACTCGTGCACCAATATAGCAAACTTCATCTTTTCCAATTGATGGATGAGCATCTTTACTTGAAGCCAGGTGGAAATCAAGGAATATTTTCACTAGATGATCAAGTATTCGCAGGACAAATTTGCTACGACATTCGCTTCCCTGAATGGATTAGAGCACATGTATTAAAGGGGGCAAAAGCCATCTTTGTCGTTGCAGAATGGCCTGCACCAAGGCTACATCATTGGAAAACGCTTCTTACGGCAAGAGCGATCGAAAACCAATGTTATGTGATTGCATGTAACTGTTCTGGTTCAAATCCAGACAATGTATTTGCAGGGCATTCCCTTATCATCGACCCTTGGGGGGAAATTATTGCGGAAGGCTCACAACAAGAAGAAATCATTTATGGTGAAATCGATATAGAGAATGTAAGGAACGTACGCAACATAATACCCATCTTTCAAGATCGAAAACCAGAACACTATGAAAAGTAATAAAATAGTAGTATAGTTGATAAAGTAAAAAAGACAGTATGGCTAAATCGCCATTCTGTCTTTACTTTACCCGTCTATCTTTGCCCACATTTCAACTGGGTTTAATTCATAAATGCCATTTTCTCGAAACATGTAATGATTGATAATAAATTCACGCCTTATGGTTGCGTAATCGTCGTGAAACTTTAGAATGTATTCATTAATTTCCTTTTCTTCGTATTTCTTCCCTTTTTCAAATCCTTTTAAAATATGTTCAAAAACAATCAATTTTTTCTTCCTTTGAGCAGGAATGCTTTTAAGCTTCCCATCTTTCGAAAAGAAGTTAGCAATGATTTTTTGATGCTCTTCACTTTGCTCATTCATTTTCGATTCCTTCCCTTCTATGAGTTGAATCAAGCTTTGGGCTTGTTGTCTTACAACAGAATGCTTCAAATAAAAATAAATTGTATTTTTCTCTCTTCTTTCATAAACAACATCAATTTCCCTAAGTTTTTTTAAATGGTGGGTTATGGTCGGTGCGGTTAGCCCCAGTTTACCTGCTATCGCTTGTCCATGAAGAGGACCGCTCGATAATAAAGAAAGAATTCGTAATCTTGTCGCATCACCCATTGTTTTATGGAAATCAATTAAGCGATTTAACTGCATCTGACCCTTCCTTTCTTCTTAGATAATCATCTAATTAGATGATAATGAAAATAACATATAAAAGCAAGTTATAAACTAAAAAAGTAATCCCAACTATACGGATTACTTTTTCCAAACGAACTCTCTTTAGTATAAAAGACTTTTATTAACTCTTTTCAGTTTCCATACTAGAGCAATTGATAGGCAAATAGATATGAAAAGTTGTCCCCATTCCTTCTATGCTTTCAACTGTAATTCTTCCTTTATGCTCTTCAATGATTTTATAGCTGACCATTAAGCCAAGACCTGTTCCGCGTTCCTTCGTTGTATAAAATGGCTCTCCTAGTCTTTTCAGTTTTTCCTCTGGAATACCCATTCCTTCATCTTTGATGGAAATGTGAATATAATTTTCGTTTTCCCGTTCCATCTTTATAGTTATTTTTCCCCCTTTTTCCATCACTTCGATAGCATTTTTTAGCATATTGACAAAAACCTTTTTTAATTGATTGGATTCGCAGTAGACTCCTGGTATGAACTCCTCATAGAAAGAATGAAATTGAACATTATACATTGCCGCTTGCGCACTTAGTAATTCTACTGTCTCTTTCATAATTTTTATTAAATCCACACTTGAATATTTTACTACTTGTGGTTTAGCCAGAATGAGAAATTCATTTATGATTGAATCGATCCGATTAAGCTCAGATAGGATAACTTGAAAATACATAGAACGTTCTTCTTTAAATTCCCCTTGTAGAAGCTGGATAAATCCTTTTAAAGCGGTCATTGGATTACGAATTTCATGAGCAATTCCTGCGGCAAGCTCGCCTACTACATTTAAAGTATCTGACTTCCTCAGACGATCCTCCATCTCTAATTTCTCTGTCACATCTTTTAAAACCATAAAATTCACATCGGAAAATAGATGATGTAAAGCACTAAATTCATAATATTCAATGGTATCCTGTTCTAAATTGACCGTAAATGTTCCATTTAGTTTTCCTTCATTAACAAAGTTTTCTAGAACTTTTGCAAGTTCTTGTCTGTTTCTATTTATATCTGGCAAAAGACCAAACAATGATTGACCAATTATTTCTTCTCTCGTTTTTTTAAATATTTTACATGCAGATTCATTAATATCGATAATCTCAGCTTGATCATTCCAAAGGATAAGCCCTTCCAACGAACCTTCAAATATTTTACGAAACTTTTTTTCACTCTCTCTTAATTCGAGTTCCATCCGAAACCGCTCACTCACATCACGGAAAATAGTCATATGGAAATTTTCAACAGAATGTAATCGAGAGGTAAATTCAATTAGCTTTTCTTGACCGTTTGGTAATAAAATAAACAATTGATTGCTTGCGGCACCCGTTTGGAATAATTCTTTGAGAATACCTTTTTGATGTTTGTTCTTTTGATGAATAAACTTACTAAAGGCTGTTCCAATTAATTCTTGATAACTACAGTTAAATATTCTGCAAGCTGCTTGATTCGCATTAATTATTTTTCCATTTGCATCCCAGAAAATAATGCCATCCATTGCCTCGATAAAAAGCTCTTTAAAAAAATAATCATATTTAGTTGAATGATTATTAAAATTCACCTTTTCCGTTATATCCCTAAAGACAGAAATAAGATTTTGAGTATTTTCATCAATCGTTGTAATCACGCTAAAATGTGATATCCCATTAATATGTTGAATGGGCAATACACCTTTTGTATTTCGATTTTGATCAAGTAAAATTTTTATTCTTCGAAGTTTGTAATGTTTATTTTTAGGTACAAAATGTTCCATTGTTTGACCTACTATTTGATCTTTGTTCAGATTAACAAAGTGACAAAATGCTTTATTAACATCAATAATAATTCCTGTATGATTTAAAATGACAATACCATCTAAAACCTTGTCAAAAATATCATATGAAAAAGAATTGGGGCTTTGTGTGGTTAAATTGCTATTATTCATAAGGTCAAAAATCCTCCCCAGCTATCACTGAAAACTGAAAAAATAATATATTCACTAAATTCGATAAATTAGTTAAAATCTCCTTTATAAAAATATGAGAAGCAAAAATTATTCTAAAAAACATAAATCTGTTAGATAAAAAAAAGAACTGCAAATTTCTTCACAGTTCCAATCGGCTATTATTAAGATAGTTTAAATTTTGAAATCATTGAATTTAATTGGTCTGATAATTCTGCAAGTGCTCCCGCGTTTTCAGATATTTCTTCCATTGAATGATTTGTCTGAGTAACTGAGGCGCTTGTTTGTTCGATTCCAGCAGCAGATTCTTCTGAAATGGAGGCAATATTTTCAATCGAAGCATTCATTGAAACTGAACTTTTAGCCACTTGTTCAAGACTATCTGAAATTTCTTTCACTTTATCCGTCATTAACGTGACTGCTTCATAAATTTCCTTAAAGGTTTGCCCAGTTATTTCAATTTGATTTGTTCCTTCTTCCACTTCACTATATCCTGCTTGAAGTGAATGAACAACATTATTAGATTCGGTTTGTATGCCCTGCACAATTTTTGTAATATCTGATACTGAAAATGATACTTGCTCTGCAAGCTTTCGTACTTCATCTGCAACTACCGCAAAGCCACGGCCATGTTCTCCAGCTCTAGCAGCTTCAATGGCTGCATTTAAAGCAAGAAGATTCGTTTGACCAGCGATTTCATGAATTACTTTAACAAGCTTTGAAATTTGTTTCGTTTGATCATCCAAACCTTGAACCTTATCAACAGATGATTTCATAATATGATTAATTTTCACCATTTGTTGCTGTGATTCTCTCATGAGAGTGTTACCTTTTTGGGTCATGACTAATACATCGTTTGATGACTTGCGAATCACTTCCCCGCTCTCAGTAGCTTCATTCACTTTTCTTAAATAGTCATCCATTATTTCGGACAATTCGGATGCATGATTTGCCTGTACTTCCGCTCCACTTGAAAGCTCCTGCATAGTGGATGCTACTTGCTGACTAGAAGCCCTTACTTCAGATGCGGCAACATTTAATTCACCGCTTTTATTATTTACATGATTCGAAACACTTGAGATTTCCTGAATCATCGTGCTCAATTGCTCTTTCATTAAGCTTGTTGCTTTGCTTAATGCTGCAATCTCATCCTTACCTTTATATTCTTGTAATTCAACATGTAAATTACCAGCTGCAATTTCATTCGAAACGGAGACGATATGATTCAATTTTTTTGAGATTAATCGACCAATAATGACAATTGTTATAATACCTAAAACCATTGAAACGATAACTGATATAACTAGGACCATTAATGTTAAAACAAGACTTGCAGTAGCAGAAGTCACCGCATTTTTTTGATCTTTTTGTAAAATTTCTTTTAGAGCATCTAACTTTTGAACATTTTCTTCTATTAAATTATCAACCTTTAATTTTCCTAGGCGATATTCACGCTCATTTAAAAGCTTAACCTCAGGCATGATCACTCCGGTAAAGATGAGATTTAATTGTTCATCATTTTTATTCATATAGATAAACAATGTCTTTTCTTCTTGGGTAGATAAGCCTTTTCGTATTTCTGCTTTTAGAGCTTGTAATTCCTTCGACAATTCTTCGAAATTCTTTAGATGTTTTGGATTAGAATCAATAATATAATTACCGATTGATACTCCTTTTTGGTGGAATATCGCCGCTGCTTCAGAAATTCGTATCGCTTGAACCCCTGTTTTTTCAACTCTAACCATTTTATCTTGTACAGATGATAATAGAATAAAAGTAATGACGGTAGATATGGCAAATAGACCAATGGTAATGAAAAGAGCAATTCCGTATTTTTGACCGAGCTTTAATCGATTCCACAGTTTAGCCGACGATAAGAATTGCATCCATTTTTCGAGACGAACGTTTTTAAAAGATTCAGTCTTTTTTGCTTTTGGCTGTTTATTACTTCGTTTAAAAAATCTTGCCCCTTTCAAACTTTTTCCCCCTTTTTCTGTCTACAAGTTATGTGAATATTCGACATTACTTTTTCTCATTATAAATGATATTGAGAAAATTTTGAAGAAAGAGTTTAGAATTTTGTTAGAAATAAGACTAGTTCATAATTGAACTAGTCTTATTTTTTATTATAAATATTGGTTATCATGTTTAGCTTTTAATCTTTGCCATCTTTTTTCTACTTCTTCTTCAAATTCTATGAGCATTTCTTTATTTTCTTCTTTTAATAAATGTTTTGTTTTCCCCATGTATTTAAGCCATTCTGAAAGAGAAACACGTTTATTTTTCTCTTCTGGATTGTATGTGATTTGTGTAATCCCTTGTTCCACTTCATATAATGGGAAGAAGCAGGAATTGACAGCTTGTTCTAAAATGACCTCTCCATACCGATCCTCTGACTTCCAATTCAGCGGGCAAGTGATTAATATTTTTCCGTAGACAGTTCCAACATTTTGAGCATACCACTGTGCTTTGGCACCTTTTTTAATTAAGTCTTGTGGGAAAGCCTCTGCTCCTGTGAAAACATATGGAATATTGGTTGACGCCATAATTTGAGCAGTATCTTTATGATGAAACGCCTTTCCTTTTTGTTTTTTTCCAACATTGGATGTGCTTGTCATATGACCTAATGGAGTAGAATAAGACATTTGCGAGCCTGTATTCATATAGCCCTCATTATCATATTCAAGCATGATCAGTTTATGATTGCGTAAAGCTGTACCAATTGCAGATCCCATCCCTATATCCATTCCACCGTCTCCGGTGATCATGACAAAGGTAGCGTCCTCCGAAACTTCGATTTCCCCACGGTTCTTTAATTCGAAAAATGCTTCAACTGTTCCTGATAAGGTTGCCGCACCATTTTGGAACAAATTATGAATCATCGTTTGCTTATGTGAACTATGTGGATAAGATGTTGTCGTTACATAGGCACAACCTGTTTGAAATAATACAACAATGTCACCTTCAATACCTTTAAAAAACAGCTCCAATCCTGCAAATATCCCACATCCAGGACAAGCTCCATGCCCAGAAGCAATTCGCTTCGGTTTATTTGTTAATTGACGTAGTGGCGGGATTTTCACCTTCAACTTATTAGTTACTTCGTCCATTTTTACATCAATAAGCCCTGATTTATAGACCTCACCGTGTTGAGGTGTGATGACTGGTTTCAAAATTTGTTCAGGATTGCCTGGGAAATGTCCGTAGTAATCGAATGGTTTTTCTGCATAACCTTTTTCAGCTGCATCAAGCGCCATTTCAAAGAATTTTTCTGCATCATCTGCATAGAAATCCTTCCCACCTAAACCAAACACACGACTCAATACAATTGTTTGATTTTCTTTATCATCTTGAAGAGCTGATTTTACCTCATGAGTTAAATTAGGACCGTTAGCCCCATAGGAATCTGCTCGCTCTCCTATTAATAATGATTTTACATTCTTTAAGGCTTCGCGGATTTCTTTTGCTGGGAACGGACGAATGATATTTGGACTAATAACTCCTACTTTTACTCCCTTTTTACGTAGACGATCGACAACATCCTTTGCAGATTCCGCAGCTGAATTTAATAAAAATACTGCGACTTCTGCATCTTCCATTTTATAAAGGTCAAGGACAGAATATTCGCGTCCTGAAAGCTTCGCATATTCCGCCGCCACCTCTTTATATACTTCACCAGCAGCATAAATAGCTTCTGACTGTTGGAAATGGTTGTTGATTAGGTCATCTCCATTCATATGTGCCCCGATTGTGACTGGTTGTTTCGGATCACGGGCAAAGTTGTAATCCGTCGGACACTCCCCGACAAATTGCTGGACAACCGTACGATCTTTAAAATAATCTACTTTTCTCTTTTGATGTGAAGTAAAGAATCCATCATATGCAACAATAACAGGCAAACGAACTTTAGAATGTTCAGCAATTTTTAATGCCATAATATTCATGTCATATACAGCTTGAGGTGTCCTAGCTGTTAATATCACCCAACCTACATTTAAACCATAGTACAGGTCAGAGTGATCACCTCGAATGTCGAGTGGCCCACTAACTGCACGTGTGACCAAATTCATCACCATCGGAAAACGAGTACCAGCTTGAACAGGTAATTGTTCAATCATATATAGGAAACCATTTGCACTAGTTGCATTAAAGACACGAGCACCTGTAGCAGAAGCCCCGTAACATATACCAGCCGAGCCATGTTCACCATCAGCGGGAATCAATTTAATATCATGTTCACCACGAGCCTTCATTTGATCTAAATATTGAGCAACTTCTGTAGAAGGAGTAATCGGAAAATAACCCATAATATGGTAGTTAATTTGCGCAGCTGCCATGGCAGCCATTTCATTTCCCGATTCAAATGTTGTTATTTGTTCAGCAATGTTCTTTGATCTCACGATTTCCTCTAAAATAGCCATTATGATAGACCTCCTAACACATATGGGAAGTTTTGTTTCACACGATTTTCTTCTGCAAATCCAATCATTTCACGTAGATCAGTCAATGCTGAAGTTGGACATGCCTCCACACATTTTAAGCAGCCTTTGCAATATTGATAGTCAATTCCTTTTAGTAGCATCTGTTTGCGACCCTTTTTGTCTTCTCCTTCTTCCCATACGAAGCAATAATCTGGGCACACAGTGTCACATGCCGCACAATGAATACATTTCTCATGTTCTAACTGGGGCAAAAACCCTTGTCTAGATCCGCTTAAGTCTTTTAGGATGCTATTTGCTTGTGTTGTGATTACGCCGCCAATTTCTTGTGTTAAATACCCTAAAGGTGGTAATGGTCGTTCAAATTTTTTCCCTACTGCATCCTCTGGAACTTCATATGTTTTAAATTGAACTTCGTTATAACCACGATCAAAGGTGCGGATATTAGGTTCTACTAAATGTGGATATTTTTTCTCGAACGTTTTCCGAATCACCTCACGCATTGTCTCTGGCTCCAAAAACTCACAAATTCTGAATAATGCCCCTAACATGGCTGTGTTTACTTTTGTTTTTTCTTCGACGGCGATGCTTAAAGCATCAACAATCGCAACCGTTCCAAACTCAATATGTAAGTCTTTTTTTATTTCATCAAAGTCGCGAGTTGAGTTAACTAAAATAATTCCGTTAGGTCTCATTCCACTCACAACATTAACCATTTTATATAACGCTTCATGGAAAACTCCAATCACATGCGGTTCTTCCACTGGACTATGATCTCGAATTTCTACTTCTGGGTCACAATAGCGCACAAAGCTTTTTACTGGCGATCCTTTTTTCTCAGATCCATAGGATGAAAAGTTCGAGCCATTTAATCCAAGACCTAGTACTCCTGCTTCAGCCAACATTTTTCCAGCTAAATTGGCACCTAAGCCTCCGATTGATTCTAATCGGATTTCAAAAAATCCAAGTTCGTTCTTCTGTGGTAAAATAGACAAAATTCTCCCTCCCAAAATAACATTCCCCAGAGGCTATTGTATAAGTTTCTTGCTTAAAATAATGTGACAAAAGTCATACATAACAAAAAAATTTCTATAACACAGCGATTTCTTCAATCAAAATCGTTACTTACACAAGGATGTAAACGTATTCATTTTTTATGTAACAGACAATAATATGTAATATAACAGATATATTAACTCATTTTTTCACAAGTAAAAAGGACTTGACATGTTTTTCTACTATCTTTTTTGACGACAATAAAGTAAAATAGACTGTTGATTATGTTTGACTAAGGAGTTTAGTTTATGAATATTATTTGTACTACTTTAAACGCAAAATATATACATACAAACATCGCAATCCGTTATTTAAAAACGTATGCACAGCCTGAATACGATGTCCAGCTCACTGAATATACGATTAAAGATCCAGTCATGAATATCGTTTCTGATTTAATTCAGAAGAATCCTGATGTGATTGGATTCAGCTGCTATATATGGAATATTGAAGAAACGATCAAGGTCATAAAAATGATTAAAAAAATCAATCCTTCTATCCATATTATTGTCGGTGGTCCTGAGGTCACTTATGATGTTTATGACTGGATGACGAACGTTCCAGAGTTTGATTTTATTGTCATCGGTGAAGGGGAAGAAACCTTTAAACAATTGCTTGGAGAGCTAAGAGAAAGTAATCAGTTTAATTCTGTTCCAGGAATTGCCTATCGATTGGATGGCATGATTAAAATCAATCCCCAAAGAAATAAATTAGATTTGAAACAATTACCTTCTATTTTCCGATTTGAAGAGGATATTCCACACTTATCAAAAAGAGTCACATATATTGAAACTAGTCGTGGTTGTCCGTTTAGTTGTCAATTTTGTCTTTCTTCGATTGAGGTTGGCGTTCGTTATTTTGATAGGGAAAAAGTGAAGGACGATATTCGCTATTTAATGGCAAATGGGGCTAAAACAATCAAGTTTGTCGACAGAACGTTTAACATTAGTAGAAGTTATGCCATGGAGATGTTCCAATTTTTAATCGATGAACATTTACCAGGGACTGTGTTTCAATTTGAAATAACTGCCGACATTATGAGACCAGAAGTCATCGAATTTTTAAATCAAAATGCTCCAAAAGGACTGTTTCGTTTTGAAATTGGCGTCCAATCGACAAATGATTATACAAATGAATTAGTAATGAGAAAGCAAAATTTTGCAAAGCTCACCCGTACCGTTACTATGGTAAAGGAAGGTGGGAAAATTGATCAGCATCTTGATTTAATTGCTGGACTCCCTGAGGAAGATTATGACTCCTTCAAAAGAACATTTAATGATGTGTTTGAAATGAGACCTGAGGAGCTTCAGTTAGGATTTTTAAAAATGCTTCGTGGAACAGGGGTTAGGCTGCGGGCTGAACAGCACAAATATATTTTCATGGATCATTCCCCGTACGAAATTCTTGGTAATAACGTTCTATCTTTTCAAGATATTATTAGAATTAAACAGGTAGAGGATGTATTAGAAAAATATTGGAATGCCCATCGAATGAATCATACCGTTGAATATTTAGTAACAAAAGTCTTTGATACACCATTTGATTTCTTTCAGGACTTCGGGACATTTTGGGATGAGCAGGGCTGGGCAAGAATTGGTCATCAATTAGAAGATTTGTTTACTCGTTTATATCAATTTTTACAAGCGAAGAGGATTCCTGATCTTGCGATAGTGGAAGGAATTATGAAATATGACTACCTTCTTCATCAAAAATTCAACCCAAGAAAACCGTGGTGGGAGGCAAGATTAGATAAAGTTCAACGATCATCTATTTACAAACAAATTATCGATAACCCTTTACTGCTTGGCGAAGAATTTGCTCACTTACATCTTAATGAAAAAGAATTATATAAGCATACCTTACTTGAAAACATTTCATTTAATTTGCAAAATTATTTACAAAATGGAGAAATTGTTCAAACTGAGGCTATCCTACTCATATTCTTTTCTCCGAACAATGAAGGAGCAAAAATCTTTAGTTTTAATCAATAAAGAATACCCAAGGGAGGCTTCCCTTGGGTTATTTTTTAGGTTTATCATTTTTTATTTTCTGATTCGCAAATGGCAATTCATAAAATTTGGCGCTATTAAAATCTCCAAATTCCACTCCAAATTCGACATTTGCATTTTCCCTTAATTTCTCTTTTTTATTTTTCATTATGATTTTCCTTTTCTTCCTTGTTTTGAGTTACGGTTTGCACCCTTCATCGTGCTTTCTCCTTCACTAAATTCTGCCGAAAATTCAGCTTCTGCAAGATTTTTCTTTGGTGTTTTCGTTTGTTTTTCAACAGCGTCGAATTGTGCTTTTCTTTTCGCCATTTATTAGTCCCTCCATTTCATTCAACATTATTATTTCTATTTATTAATAAATGATACTAAATCTCTCGTACTAAAATTTCCCCACATAAAAAAAGGAATGTTATTTACACTAATATATAAAGGATGTGATTTGGTTTGAAAAAGAAAAAAAAACTTTCTATTGATGAAACTCTTCCACACCAAATAACTGCACCGAGTTTTAAAGGAACGGGAATAAAAATGCAGCCCCCGTTTGAAAATTCACACGGTGTAATCATTGGAGATAGTAATTATTCTTCGGAAAATTCCCCTTTAGAGAACTGGAGCGATGAAACCGATCCAGAAGTAATGGCGGGTGACGAATGGGTGCATCCTACAAACGATATCGGTTGGAATACAACCGAAAACCGCGAACTTTTAGAAAGCAAAAGAAAACCACAAGCGTATCCGTTCATGCACCCTACTAAAGATGTCAGCCTTGGAAAAGATTAAAAAATGAGAAGGCGCTAGACAGCGCCTTCTCATTTTTTAACCTATTATTACTCTTTCCTTCGGATAATGGAAATTGGGTTCCACTCGTTTACCACCGATAATAAATAAGAATGTAAGCATTCCAACTCTTCCAATAAACATAAGTAACATGATAATAATTTTTCCGATGGTAGAAAGATCAGATGTAATCCCTAAAGATAATCCTGTTGTACCAAAGGCAGATGAAACTTCAAATATTAGAGCGAGTAAAGAATGATCCTCCGTAATACATAAAATTAAAAGAGAAGTAAAACAAATAAATAGCGCCATCATTGAGACGACTAGTGATTTAATAATATCCTCTTCATGGAGTTCTCTTTTAAAAATTTTGATTGATCGGTTTCCTCTTGCAAAATGAAAGAAAAACAATAAATTTAAAGCAAATGTTGTTGTTCGAATACCACCACCTGTTGAACTTGGTGAAGCACCAATAAACATTAAGGCAGAAAGAAATAATTGGGTCGGTTCACTAAATTGATTGATATCCATCGTCGTTAAGCCCGCACTTTTCGTTGTTGTTGAATGGAAAAAGGCATAAAAAAACGACTCATACCAAGTTTTATCTTTAAAAAAATGATTAAACTCCAATACTAAAATTCCAATCGTTCCAAAAATTAATAAACCAAAAAAAGTGATCGTTGTCAGTTTTGTGTTTAATGTGAAGTGATTTTTACTTTCATTTTTTCGATTTAATAAATACTCCTTTGTTTCCACTAAAACAGGAAAACCAATTGATCCTAATATAATGAGAATGATTGACACTAATTGAACAAAATAATCATTTGCAAATGGGACTAGAGACTGTCCAGTTATATCAAAGCCAGCATTGGTTGTCGCACTAACGGATGCAAACATCCCATGTAGAAAGGCTTCTTCCCAGCTCGAATAATAGTTCATAAAATAGGTACCTAATATTAGTGCACCGATGATTTCAATTAAAATAATTAGAAAAAGTATCTGTTTTAAAAGGTTTACTAAGCCTGATAAACTCGATTGATTTTGGTCGGTCATAATTAGTTTTCTTTCGCGAAGTCCAATTTTCCGTCCGAGAATGAGCCAAAAAAACGTACCTAACGTCATAACCCCTATTCCACCAAATTGTAGAACGAACATAAGTATATAAATTCCCTTTTCGGTAAAGGTATCCACGATGGAAACAGTAGACAGTCCTGTAACACTTACCGCGCTAACTGCCGTAAATAACGCATCCATAAACGACCATTTCACGTTTGGCTTTAGAGCAATTGGTAAACTTAATAAAATCATACTAATGGTTACCGCCATAAAGTAATAGGCTACGATGATTTGGGCTGGAGATAGTCTTGATACAAGCTTACGCAAAAAACTCTTCATTTTGTATTTCTTTCCTTTCAGATTACTCTTCCATCTATAATAAGAAAAGCGGAAGCGCCTTGATCAGCCCCGATAAAGAAGACTGGTCGATTGGCGAGAGTAGCGAAGCCAGAGACCTAGTCGCACTTATGCAAACAGTTCTTTGGTTTGCCAAGCAAATGCTTCGCCACCCGGAAAGTCGTACATTAACTTTTTGTGTGGCGAACATTTGAGCTCGAGGTCGACAATGGCGCGACGTCCTGTCGCATTGTCGACACTCGTACATCCTGTACTTCGGGGCTAGGTGCTGGAGCTGGACAATTTTCGATGTAGCAAAAAGTTATACATTCTTATATATTAAAGAAAAAACTTCGCTGAATAAAGTAAAAATCGATTTTAATTTAATCTTTTAATGGAAATTACGAAAAATTTACCTCTAATGAAATAATCCCTTGAAAACCAAACTATATTTACAGAGAAAATCCTCCTCTGCTTTACATCCAAAATTAAAGGTGAAAAGGAGCAAAGATAATGGCTAGAAGTAGTAATAAATTACTTGTACCTGGCATTGAACAATATATGGATCAAGTGAAATATGAAATTGCACAGGAATTTGGGGTCAATTTAGGCTCAGATACCGTTTCGCGTGCAAACGGTTCTGTCGGTGGAGAAATTACGAAGCGCCTTGTACAACAAGCACAAGCTCAGCTATCTGGACACAATCATCAATAAAAATTTCATATACATGGCAAAAGTCCGGACAACTTTGTCCGGACTTTAATCATCATCACGCTCTTTTGAATGTTTCTTCTCTTTTTTATTTCCCTTTTCCTTTTTCTGATGATTAGATTTATCTTTTTTATTCTTATCATCGTGATCATCATCTTTATCTTCTTGATCATTTTTGTCTTCAGACTTGACCTTTACTGACTTTTTTTCTTGTTCTTTCCCCTTAGACTTTCCTTGCGACTTAATGTTTTTATCGTTCGATTCCTCTTTTTTTATCTGGCCAGGGGCGGAAGAATTCCCCTTTTCTTGTTTTTTTTCAATGTCTTTTTCTTCCTTTTTTTGATTGTTCGGTTTTACCTTAGTCTGACCTTGGGGCTTACCATTAGGTTTTTGACCTTGATTTTCATTTTTTGAAGTTTTAGGCTGATTCTTTTCTTTATTATTATCTTTATTCAATGGCTTTTTCTCTATTTTATTATTCTCTTCTTTTTTGGTTTTCGATTGTTCCTCTTTTAATTTTCCAGTAGTAACCCCTATTTTATGAGCGGCTTTTCTTTCTTCTTTCGTTCCTTGAATTACGGTAAGGTGAAGGTTATCTTTTTCGATTGTTTCTTCGATTTCTTCTATATTGGCTTCAAGTTTTTTCGTTACATTCTCTTTCTTCTTTTCCTTATATACAGTAGAGATAACTACTTCCTGATGATCCTGAAAAAACCCTTGGTCCTTTATTTCTTTAATGATTTCATTTGTGACAACCGAGACATCTTGATTTTTCCATTTCGATAGCTTAGAAATAATTTGTTCCCCTTCATGATTATAAGCATCTAAATGAATAACCTCTAACTCATCATTAATTGCTAGTTCTATACTCGGGTTCACATCTATAGACATATAGGCATAAACATCATGATCACCATAGATTGGTAGAAATGCTGCAGATGCGATCATGATGGCAAATACAGCAGCTGCTACGGACTTTCTAGATAAAGTATGATACCATGACGTTTTCTTTACCACCTCTTGAATGGGGAAAAAGTCAATTTCTTGACCAATTAAATAATCCTGTTTTTGCTTACGTGCCCTCAAGAACTCGCCTTCTGGGGTTAATAATGTTAAAAAACGTTCATCAACTTCCATTACAATGCCCTTTCTCACGTTTTCAACACCCCTTTTATATAATCTTTCAAATAAACATAATCATGGATTAAAATTAATGATATCGCAATAATGTATTTCCGATTTCGTTCGATTGTTTTTCGACTTACTTGAACAATTTCTTCTAATTGTTTAATCGGAAGCCTTTTTTTATCGATTAAATAGGATTGTAAATTTTCATCTTCGACAAGTAAATTTGCAATAATCATTGCATTCTTTCTCGCATCAGCGTGCTTAGGGGATTGTTCTACTAAATCTTGAAAGGAAAGGTCAAACTCCTTTAAAATTTGTTGGAACTGAATGATTTCTTGTCTTCTTAATTCAGCTTCTACTGTCTTTTGATAGTCATCAATCGATATTTCATTTTCAATAGCTAAGCTAGGGGAATCATCTTCCTGATTTTGCATGCCAAATTCAATGCTTATACTATTGTGCTTTGAGTGTTTACGAATGTAATCTATAACCCGACGTTTAATCATGACTTCCGCAAAACTTAACAAAGAACTCCCTCTTTCGGGAGAATATTTTTGAATCGCTTCGTTAAACGCAATAAGACCAATGCTAAACTCATCATCGGATTCGTGTATATATCTTTTACAAACAGATGATACTGCCTTAGCAATGAATGGCTTATAAGAATCGATGGTTTCATTTAATAATTTTTCATCGCCTTGTTGAATTTTCAACACCGTTTCTTCTAACGATTTTTTTCGCTTTTTTGCCATGAACAATAAACTTAGCATTAGCCTCACCTCTCTTCACCTAAAACATTATAACATACGTCGGTGAGATGAGTTTTTAGGGGGGATGGTGAGAGGAAAAGATAGCCAAATTATTTCAGGGACTATCTTTTCCAGTTATTAGTAATTATTTATTACCCTTTTCTTCTTTCGCTTTACCCTTTTGCTCTTTTAAAGCGCTCTTTGCCTCATGTCTAGCCTCTTTTATTTCTTTTTTCGCATCTTTAAAGACTTTTTTAGCTTCTTCTCTTTTCTCTTTTATTTCCTCTTTTGCTTTTTCTTTCATTTTTTTCACTTCTTGTTTACTTACATTTTCCATTTTCTTTTCTTCTAGCTTTACTTCATTTTCAACTGTAGATTGTGTAGTGGTTTTTACTTCTTCCTTACTTGATTCGACTGAAACCTCATTTTTTGTTTCTGTATTAACTTTTGTTTCTGTTGTAGTTTCGGAAGGGCTAGTTACTTCCTTATCATCTGTAGTATTTTGTAATTCTGCCTCTTTTGCTTCTTTTATTAATCGTGCTTCTACTTTTGCAATTTTTCTTTCTAGCTTGGCATAGCTTTTTTCGATATTTTTTTGTAGAGCCGCTTTTGCTACTGGATTTTGCACTTTTTCCATTGCTGCTGTTAGAGCAATAATATTTTGTGATAATAATTTTTGAACATCATCTACTGCTTCTACATCTTTGTTTTCTGAATCCCCAACGTTTTCTGAAACCACAACTTCTGTCTCTTTTGATTCAGTTGTTACTTCACCAGTCACATTTGAAGGCTCATTATTTTCAGTTTGCTTCTCTACTTCCGTATTCGCTTTTCCCATATCTTCAAGTGCTTTGTGGATTGTCTCTATAGCTAATTTTTCGTCTCCTTTAGCAAACAAGCTTTCAGCTTCTGCTAATCTCTCGGAAGCAAATTTTGCAAATAACTCTGCTTCCTTCACATCGTTAGTCGTTAAGATCAACTTAATTTTTTCGATGGACAATTTAGCAAAGTAGAAAAAATCCCCAGGTACCAATGCTGGCTTTGCTACTTCAGCATCTGTTTTAGTCTCTGTAGTAACTGAATCATTTGTAGAAGTATTATTATTTGAAAGTTCATTATTTAATTCTACTGTTTCATACTTATTATCCTCAGTATTCGTTTCATTTGCGAATGCTAATGAGGACGAAAAGGTAAACGTCCCTGCTAAGACCATTGCTAAAGCTGTTTTTGCCATTTTGTTCATTTCTTTTTGATTGATAAATTTCTTCAATTCCATTCACCTCTAATATTATTTTAAAATGATTTTTGCGATCGCAACTTCACTAAATGATTACGAGAAGCTTTTTTTCGATTTGGGGGTTTAATAAAAAAATAAAACTGTTTTCGAAAATTTTGTTGCTTGTGACTAGTAGAGTGATTGAAAAAGCGGAAGAGACAAAAAAAATGTGAAGGCTTGGAATGGCTTAATTCCAGCTCTTCACATTTTTTATGAATGCACTTTTTCGTTGCGTATAAGGACCATTCGAATCAAAAATCCAACCATTAATCCTAGTGGAAGAAACATCATGGGCAAAAATACAGGGCCGAAAAGAATATTAAAAACTTTCAGTTCAGTTGAGTACATAAGCCCCACGGTGACAAAATAAGCTCCAAACACAAAGGGTAGAAAAGATAACTTCTCCTTATTTGGCATCGCATATCGATAGGCATCCCACATCGCAAACATGTATAAGCATGGATAGAACATGAGCCATTGATAATCGATAACCGCAATCGCCTCGTCGATTTCCCAAAGAAAACTATGCATAATAGCCAAATTAAAATGACTATTTACATTGATGAGGAATTCTAAAAAAATGAATAATGTTCCAGTAAAATACTGCCCCCTTAATATTTGTCCAAATCCAGGTAAAGCTACACTCCATAATATGGCTTCGATCTTGGTCATTTTTCTCATATAATCTCTCACGTCTTAACTAGGATATATTTCACATGATATACTTCCTAGTATTCCATTTTTCCATGTAATTATATCGATAGAAAGGACTGTTTCGATATCCGAAATGAATGTAAATCCCCTAAATATTTGAACTTGTTATAGAAGGTAGAACATCCTTCTTTGAGATTGTAAAACCTGTCAATCCGAATAGAACGGTTAATAATGGTGAAAACAAACAAAAGAAAGTAAACGGAAAATAATCGACCGTTGTCACTCCTAATACATTTGTTAGAAAAATTCCACTCACTCCCCATGGAACAAGCGGATTTATCACTGTACCAGCATCCTCTAGTACACGCGAGAGATTTTTCGATTCAAGTCCAGCTTTTTGAAAAAGTTCATGGAAGGTGTTTCCTGTCAAAAGAATCGATAAATATTGTTCCCCTAATAAGAAATTGATGCCAATTGCCGTAGCAGCTGCAGAACAAATTATTATGGAAGCTTTCCTTAAAAATCTTTGGATTGATGAGAGTAAAGCAGGTAAAATTCCTAGCTTAAATAATAGTCCCCCCATACTTAAGGATAATATGACGAGTGAGACCGAAAATAACATACTTTCCATCCCACCTCTCGTTAGTAAAGTATCGATTTTTTCATTTCCACTATTCGAAACATATCCGAAATAAAGAGTAGATAGTATGTTCTTCGTTCCCAGATGTGTTTGAGTACAAAAGGCAATGATCATCGCTGAAACAATACTTGCAGATAGTGTAATAATAGCAGAAACTTTTTTAAGTGCTAGAAATACTAATATAAGAAACGGGATTAACGCCCAAAGATGTATGAAATCTAACTCCATTAATACAGTATTCATTATTTCTAAAGTGCTGGCATCTATCTGTGCATCCTTAGGAGAAAGTAAAATAAAAAAGATAAAAGTAAAAATGAAGGCTGGCACTGTAGTCCAAGCCATATTTCGAATATGTTCAAACAGATCGACTTTTACAATGGTTGAAGCAAGATTTGTTGTATCAGATAATGGCGACATTTTATCCCCAAAGAATGCCCCAGAAATAATCGCACCTGCCGTTATCGGTAAAGATAATTCCAAACTTTGGCTAATACTAATAAAAATAATCCCAATGGTGGCTGCTGTTGTTAATGAACTTCCAATACTTAACCCAATAATGGCAGTGATGACGAAAACAATCGCAAAATAAAACTGACCAGTAATCATTTCTGATGTAAAATATACAATTGTTGGAATCGTTCCACTAGCAATCCAAGAACTAATAAGCATCCCGATAAAGAAAAAGATCATAATAGCCCCAAGTCCTGATTTTGCCCCTTCCACTATTCCGGCTTCTAACCGTTCTATCGAAACCCCTTTAATCAATCCAAAAATCAATAAAAATATGATTGAAAGAATAATTGGGATATGTGGAACCATCTCCAAACGGATAATTGAAAAACTAATGCCAGATAAAATAAGAATAGTGATGAATACAGCTTCAAATGTTTTTAATTTTAGCATTGAATCCTCTAGTTGCATGTTAAATCCCCCTACATTGTGTTTTAAAAAGAACAAAAGCGCAGGCGCCTTGATCAGCCCCGACAAGCAAATGCCGTCCCAAAGAGGAGGTTTGCTCTTTAACCTCATCTTTGTGGCGCCATTTGACCTCGAGGGGCTAGGCGCTGGAGCTGGACGTGGATTATACAAGTTATGAAGTTATCCACATCCGAGTGTTTTATAGTTTCCTAAAAAACAAAAAAAGCCCTTCATCCGTTAGGGACGAAGAAGCTCCGCGGTACCACCCTAGTTGATGGGTCAATATGACGCACATCCACTTTAAAAAATCGTGTCTGTTTGATACTCAGCTGTATTTCAAATGATTTATGCCTAGATTCTCACCAAACATCTAGTCTCTTTATGCTGCAAAAGATCATTTTACTTCGTCTGAAGACACAGAATATATATTTTCGCGCTTGAACGCTTTTAAGCGATAAAGTAAATATAATCTAGAATAGTTATAGTGTCAATATGAAAAAAACGATCCTCTCTTGTGAGAGGATCGCGTTTGTCAAATATAATTAATCATGTTGGTCCATTGGGTTATAAAGATTAACATTTGTATTCTTTTCGGAGAACCATCTTAAGGCAAATTCATTTTCAAATAAGAAAGCAAATTTATCAAATCGATCCTTTACGAGAATACTTCTAGAGCTTGAAAGATTTTCATCCACTGAATCTCCTTCAACCCAACGTGTAATTTTTGAGCCTAAGCGTTCCATTAACACTTCAGTGTTATATTCATTCTTCATTCGATGTTCAAATACTTCAAATTGTAACTGACCGACTGCTCCTAAATAATAATCGTCGGTTTTGACTGTTTTAAAGAGTTGAATCGCCCCTTCTTGAACGAGCTGCTGAATCCCTTTTTGAAAATGCTTTTGCTTCATAACGTTTTTCGCAGAGACTCGAACGAATATTTCTGGTGTAAACTGCGGAAGACGATCAAATTGAAACTGATCTTTTCCAATCGTTATTGTATCGCCAATTTGGTACGTACCTGGATCGTACAATCCGATGATATCGCCACTTACAGCCTCTTCAACCGTACTTCGGTCATCAGCCATAAATTGAGTAGATTGGGCAAGCTTTATTTGCTTACCAATTCTAGGAATGTTAACTGTCATCCCACGTTCAAATTTACCTGAGCATATTCGTAAAAACGCAATTCGATCCCGGTGAGCAGGGTTCATATTTGCTTGAATTTTAAAAATAAATCCAGAAAAAGAATCTGAAAGAGGATCAATTTCTCCAACAGTTGAGTTTCTTGGTTGTGGTGATGGGGCAAATTTCAAGTATGTTTCTAAAAATGTTTGTACTCCAAAATTGGTCAATGCACTACCAAAAAACACTGGTGTAACTGATCCATCCTTTAAGCGATCCACAGAAAATTCATTTCCCGCTTCATTTAATAGCATGATTTCTTCCAATGTTTGGTCATAAAGACCTGAATTTTTCAAAGGATGATCACCATCAATTTCTCCGTCATTATTTAATGGTAAAAATCTTTGGTCCTCATCGACACGGAATTGTTCAATTCGATTATAGAAGCGATCATAAATTCCTAAAAACTCTTTTCCCATCCCAATCGGCCAGTTCATAGGGTATGATTCAATCCCCATAACCTCTTCTAGTTCTGCTAATAACTCAAGAGGAGCCTTTCCTTGACGATCTAATTTATTTATAAAGGTGAAAATAGGAATTCCACGCATACGGCAAACTTTAAATAATTTTAATGTTTGCTCTTCAATTCCTTTAGCCGAGTCAATGATCATTACAGCACTATCAACCGCTGTTAACGTTCGATACGTATCTTCACTGAAATCTTGATGCCCTGGAGTATCTAAAATGTTTACACGAAAACCATCATAATCAAATTGCATTACACTAGATGTAACCGAAATTCCACGCTGTTTCTCAATTTCCATCCAGTCACTTGTTGCAAATTTCCCCGTTTTCTTTGCTTTAACTGTTCCCGCATCACGAATCGCGCCACCAAATAAAAGCAACTTTTCAGTTAAAGTCGTTTTACCTGCATCGGGGTGGGATATAATTGCAAATGTTCTTCGGGATAATACCTCATCTTGTAACTTTTTTACCATGTAGAAAATCCTTTCTATTCCCAACAAATTTAATACTCATAACTTCAATCTTAGCTTTCTCTTCTTCACTTTGCAATCTACAATTTATCCATCCTCTTTATTTCTCACTATCATCTCAATTGTATATAATAGTACTTATGCGGAGGTGACTGGAATTGGATACAATTACTCATACATTATTTGGACTTACCTTATACGGTACTGTTGATAAATCGAATATGGATAAACGTACAAAGATGGCTTATTTATTTACGACAGTTGGTGCTAGCCAAATTCCTGATAGCGACGTCATTTCGAAGTTTTGGGATCATGAAGGAATGTATCAAATGTGGCACCGAGGAATTACTCACTCCATCTTCCTGTCTCCAATCTGGGCTTTATTATTATTTCTAATTTGCTGGTATTTCTTTCGTGTTCATGATAAAAGGTTATTTTTCTTAGGGTGGTTCGCAGTTTTCATTCACATAACGAGTGATTTATTTAATGCATGGGGAACAGGGTATCTTGAACCCTTCTCACAATTAAGAATTACATTCGGGACCATTCCTATCATAGATTTTGTTTTTTGGATAATTATTGGGACAGCTTATATATTATCAAGAAAGGGAAAGAAGAAAAAACCACTATATTTCCGAATGGCTTGGGTTTTAATCCTACTTCATGTGCTAATTCAAAGTGCTGAAGGGTATTATCTTTACCTTAAATATAGTAATGATTATGAACAAATTGCTCTATCAGCAGAATTTATACCTACAAATTTTCAAATCATTACGAAACAAGACCACACAGTCACAATTTTCGAAGATGGCATTTTCAAAACAAAAAAGAAAAAGTATGTGCTTGAATCTCAAGAGGATGCGAATTTAGACTACCTATTCGAAAATAAACCAGAAGCTAAAACATTGTATCAATGGGCACCATTCGTCGTCATCGTCGAAAACGAAAAACAACTAGGTCTATACGACCCCCGCTTTTATCGAAACGGTCAATCATTCCTGTTCGAATACACCAGCCCGGGAACGCATTAAAGGACTGGGGATAGTCCCTCAGTCCTTTAATGCGTTAAAGCGAGTTCTTAGTTAAAGCAAGCTGCACCTACGATGATTAATAGGATGAATAGAACTACAATTAACGCAAATCCTCCACCATATCCAACACCGCCGTAACCATAGCCGCCAAAACAACAAGGATTACATCCAAATCCGTATCCGTACATATGATCCACTCCTGTTCATTTTTTATTTTTAAATTTAAATTAGCACCAAGATGCTCCAATAATGATTAGCAGAATAAACAATACAACTAGTAATGCAAAGCCTCCGCCAAATCCAAAACCACCATGTGTACCAGACATTCTGAACTACCTCCTTCTTGAATCTCAATATATCCTATTCAAGCTTGTGGAAATGTGCGAATAACTATAGGCAAAATGGGCTTTTTCATTTTGAAAAGCGGAAGCGCCTTGGTCAGCCCCGACAAGCAAATGCTTCGGCATCCTGAAAGTCGCTTTTTGACTTTTGGGATGCCGAACATTTGACCTCGAGGGGCTAGGCGCTGTAGCTAGACAATTTTCGAAGTCTGAAAAGATTAAACAATCTTATATCATTTTGAAGTCGCTTCCTTAAGCTATAAAAAAATAAAAGTGCCCCTTCTATTAAGGAACACTCATGTATATTAAGCTTCAATTTGATACTGTAATAGGGAAAACAGTTTATTTCTTTCCTGATCGGTCAAATCTCGCCACTGACCAATCTCTAATCCATCCAAATGAATATTCATTATTCGAATTCGTTCTAGCTTCATCACCCGATAACCGAAAGCTTTACACATTCGTCTAATTTGGCGATTCAGTCCTTGCGTTAAAATAATTCGAAATACACGATCACTAATTCGTGTAACTTCACACTGCTTAGTTACTTCTCCAAGAATTTCTACGCCTCCTGACATTCCTTTTAAAAAGGCATTCGTTATGCTTTTATCAACAGTCACAATATACTCCTTTTCATGACCGTGTTCCGCTCGTAGAATACGATTAACAATATCTCCATCATTCGTTAAAAGAATTAACCCTTGCGAATCTTTATCTAATCGTCCAATTGGAAATATACGTTTCGTATGGTTTACAAAATCGATAATATTACCTTTTACATGCTTTTCAGACGTACAAGTGATTCCTACTGGCTTATTTAATGCTATGTAAACGGGCTCAGGTTTTGCCTTTATCGATTTTCCATCAATTAAGACAATATCCCCTGGCTCAACTTGACTCCCAAGTTCACAAATGTCACCATTTATTGTCACTCTTCCGGCCTCTATTAATCGATCGGTTTCCCTTCTAGAGCAGTAGCCCGTCTCAGCAATATATTTATTAATTCTCATTTGAATCCTCTTTTCCTATATCTTATAACTAAAATTATATAAAAAAATCGAAGTCAAGGAAACTCAGGTACCGTTAAAAATAACCTTCACTCACAAAAGTTAGTTTTTAATCTGATTCAAAGGAACATATTAATAAGTAAAATCATTTTTATAATATAGTAATTTTGATTAACGAAATATATATTTGTAGCCAAAATATCTATATTTTTGCTATTTACAAACTATTCTGTACGTTGTATTATTCTTTTACAAGTTTCGACAAAAATCTACATTTGTGAGGAAGACATCTATGAGTTTATTTCGAAAAAAATCCATAACAGCGTTACTTCTTGAATCAGAAAAAAAAGGTGCAGCCTTAAAAAAGGAATTAGGTGCCTTTGATTTAACAATGCTCGGAGTTGGAGCTATTATTGGAACTGGGATATTTGTTTTAACAGGTGTAGTTGCAAGCTTGCATTCAGGTCCAGCTATTATCTTATCATTTATTTTATCTGGACTTGCTTGTATATTTGCCGCACTTTGCTACGCCGAATTCGCTTCATCTGTCCCCGTTTCGGGTAGTGCTTACACATATAGCTATGCTACATTTGGTGAAATCATTGCCTGGGTTTTAGGTTGGGATTTAATACTGGAGTATGGAGTTGCCTCATCTGCAGTAGCTGCTGGATGGTCAGGATACTTCCAAGGTTTATTAAGTGGCTTCGGTATACATTTTCCAAAAGCATTAACGAGTGCCTATAATCCAGAAGCAGGTACTTATATTGATGTACCAGCAATTATAATCGTTTTGTTAATTTCAGTATTATTAACACAAGGTGTCAAAAAATCTGCAAAATTCAATACAATTATGGTTATTATAAAAGTTGCAGTTGTTTTATTGTTTATTGGTGTAGGTGTATGGTATGTCGAACCAACAAACTGGACTCCATTTATGCCTTTTGGTTTTCACGGTGTAACCATCGGTGCAGCTACTGTATTCTTCGCTTATATTGGTTTTGATGCAGTATCCACCGCAGCAGAAGAAGTGAAAAATCCTAAACGTAATATGCCAATTGGAATCATCGCCTCATTAGGTATTTGTACCATTCTTTACATTGTTGTAGCAGCTATTTTAACAGGAATTGTTCCTTACACTGAATTGAATGTGAAAAACCCAGTTGCTTTCGCCCTAAATTATATTCATCAGGATTGGGTTGCTGGATTTATTTCTTTAGGTGCCATTACAGGCATCACAACTGTCCTACTTGTAATGCTGTATGGTCAAACTCGCTTATTTTATGCGATTAGCCGTGATGGTTTATTACCAAAAGTATTTTCCAAGGTAAATGAGAAAACTCAAACTCCAATCCTTAATACTTGGGTCGTAGCAATAATTGTTTCTATCTTTGCAGGAATTATCCCTCTAGGAAAGCTTGCAGAATTAACGAATATCGGGACACTTTTTGCCTTTATCGTTGTATCTTTAGGAGTTCTTGTATTACGTAAAACACAACCGAACATAAATCGCGCATTCAAAGTACCATTTGTTCCGGTTATTCCAATTCTTGCTGTTCTATTTTGCGGTTATTTAGCTCTTCAATTACCCGCAACAACATGGATTGCATTTGTTATATGGCTGGTTATCGGGTTAATTGTTTATGTAGTTTATGGCCGACACAACAGCAAATTAAACCAACCACCTCAGTAATAGAATCATTCTGTTTAGTTACAAATAGGCCCAACTAAAAGAACCAATTCAACGGTCTTTTGGTTGGGCTTTCATTAATTTTGTTATAATATGACATATGAAATGAATAGAGGGGTTTGTCATGATTAGAACTGTTGCCATTGGAAAAGATAAGAAAATTTACACAGGAATTGAGATCTCAAAATTAACATCTGAGCATTATCAATGGTACTGGGTGGATTTTGATCAACCAACCGATGAGGAAATCAGCTATTTACATGAACCTTTTCAATTTCACCCATTAGCCATTGAGGATTGTATTCATACTTTACAAAGACCTAAATTAGATTACTATGAGGATTATACTTTCTTTGTAACCCAATCCATTAATTCCGGGACTTTTGAAAAAGAAGAAGTGAATTTTTTCTTAGGTGAAAATTATATTGTCACCTTTCACCAAAATCAGTCAATTGAAATGGATGATGTTTGGCAACGACTAATTTTATCAAAAAGTTCAAAAAATTGGGATCCTGCACATGTTTTATACTATGTACTAGATAAAATTGTAGATAATTACTTTCCATTAGTTTATCAAATAGAAGATACATTAAATGAAATTGATGATAACTCCAATCAAAAATCAATGGAAGCTTTACTTGATCATCTCTTTGAAACCAGACACCATCTTCTGATATTAAGACATACGATTTCACCAATGCGAGACCTCGCTTATCGAATGCTAAATTCGCAACGATTAACAGCCATTGTACATAAGAAGGAATATTTCTCGGATATATACGATCATTTATTGAAATTAATGGAAATGATCGAAGCAAGTCGGGAATTAACAACCGATATCCGTGATAGTTACCTATCCTTAAATTCACACGAAACAAATCGTGTCATGAAAGTTTTAACGATTATTACGACTATTTTTATGCCATTAACATTTATAGCAGGGCTATATGGGATGAATTTTAAGCATATGCCAGAGTTGGCATGGAAATATGGCTACTTCGGAACACTTATCATCATGCTCATTATAGCTATTACAATGTTTATTTGGTTTAAGAAGAAAGGTTGGTTTAAATGAAATATGACAAGAGACTAGCGTAAAAACACTAGTCTCTTGTCATTATTTCGACCCCATTAACCATTTCTCAAGTAACTGATTTTCTTTATCTTTATTCATACCCGCTTTCATCGATTGGCCATTATTGTACTCTTTATACCATTTTAGAGTATCATATGCTGTTTCAGATACTGGTCGGAAGGATAAGCCTTCAGATAAAGCTTTATCAATATTGGCGGCAAGCATTCCACTCATAATCTTTCCGTCGGATAATGGTTTATCTTCAGGGATCCATAGAGGCAATTCCATCCAAGGTCCTACCTCATTTTCTAACAAAAATTCATCCTCTGCCCAAATAAATTCGGCATCAGAATCAACTCCGCTTTTAATTGAGTGAAGCATTTCACTCATTGTTAATTCCTGATCGCTTCCAGTAGCATTAAAAATTCCGGTTTGCTTTTTCTCTACCATATGAATGGTCCATTTTGCTAAATCTCTCACATCAATAAATTGAACCATTCGATTTGGGTTACCTGGTGCTAAAATTTTCCCACCTTCACTTACTCGATGCACCCAATATGTGAATCGATCTGTCGCATCATATGGCCCTACAATTAATCCCGGGCGAATAACTAAACTTTTACCAGGCATTCGTTCTATTAACGTTTGCTCACATAAAGCCTTTAATTCACCATAATGGCTCATCACAGCAGCATCTGAATCCTTCGTTAACTCATCTGCTTCAGCTCGAGTCATTGGTAGACATTCTGCATCTTCTTTTATATCTTTCTTCGAAAAATCTCTATAAACCGAAATAGAAGATATAAATACATATTGATCCACTTGATCTGCTAATACATCGATGGATTTATCTAATGATTGTGGTAAATAACCGCATGTATCGATGACAGCATCCCATTTGTGATTCATCAATAAAGCGATATCTTGATTTCGATTTCCATTCACTTGCTCAACGTTTGGAAACAAATCTTTATTATTTCCCCTATTAAATAAAGTGATTTCGTGATTTCTTTTTAGTCCTTCTTCCACTATAAATCTACCTAAAAATCTAGTTCCACCAATAATTAATATTTTCAATGTCATCCCCCCAGTTTATATCGCTTAATTATATTCTAAATAATTTGAATACTGATTACAAACTGGAGTATGAACAGACATAATTTTTCTTTCGACATTTTATGTTTTATATTGTAAGCAAAATAAGTGAGAAAATTAACTGTCATTTTTCGACAAAAATTATTTGTTTCGTGTTCATTTTTGTGATAAGTTATTTCGGGGGAATTTGTATGTATATTGACCTATTAAATAATGTAGCTATTACATCGACGTTTTTATTTTTAGTCGGTAGATTATATCAGAATCGTTCATTAGACTTTACCTCATCTTTTAAAACGAGAGTGTATTTGGGTATAGGTTCAGGGATGTTTGGTATAATCCTAATGTTTAGTACCATCTATGTTACGGATAAGGTGATTTTGGATTTAAGACATTTAGCTCTTGTCATTGCGGCAATCTTTGGCGGTCCAATTTCATCGATCATTGCTGGTATACTTGTTGGAAGCTTTCGAATATTAATCTTTGGGATTAGTATTACATCCATATCAGCTGCTAGTGTGGCAATCATTATGGGAATACTTTTAGGATATTACTCTAAATGTAATATTCCTCTTATTATTAAATACATTTACATGAATGCTTCTTATGTAGCAGCGAGTTCCATTCTCATTTATGTTTTAGTTAATAATCCGAGAATTTCCAACCAATTTATTCCATTCTACTTAAGTATCTCTATTCTAGCCGGTGTTTTTATCTATTACTTCGTAGAATATATAAAGAAATCAAATGACAATCATCGATCGATTCTTTATTTTAAAGTAATGGCTGAGAATTCAACTGATCTAATTTCAACCCATCATATTGACGGGAGCTTTAAATATTTATCTCCTTCCTGTACCAAAATTTTAGGATATGAACCACAAGAATTAATTGGCAAGAATCCATATGATTTTTATCACCCTGCAGATTTCGAAAAAATTAAACAATCACACGCAACAATATTAAATAATAAGAGGGAATTTGTAGCAAGGTATCGTTTTAAACGAAAAGATGAAGAATACATTTGGTTAGAAACCACTTCAAAATTGATGATGAGTAAAGGTAACCAACAAGCTGAAATTATTTGTGCATCTAGAGATTTTACAGATCGGAAGCAAGTTGAAGAAGAGTTATTAAAAGTGAATGAAAAATTAAAGAAACTTTCAAATTTAGATGGATTAACAGAAATTGCGAATCGAAGAAGCTTTGACCATACTTTAGAAAAAGAATGGAAAAAAGCAATAAAAGAAAACACACCTATTTCTTTGATTTTGTTTGATATCGATCATTTTAAAATTTATAACGATACATACGGTCACCAACAAGGTGATGAGTGCATTATAGAGGTTGCCAATACAGCTCAATCTTTATTTACAGATGAAACTACTCTTGTTGCTCGCTATGGTGGTGAGGAATTTGCAATTATCCTGCCAAACAAAAACAAAAAAGTTTCCACCGAATTAGCTGAAGAATTAAGAAAAACGATTCAAAATCTAGCCATTCCACATATGAATTCAAAAGTAATACCATTTGTGACAATAAGTGCTGGAGTATCCACCATTATCCCTACCGCAAATAAAAGTCATTTACAATTAATCATTACTGCGGATGAAGCACTTTATTTAGCAAAAAAAGAAAGAAACCAAGTACAAACATTTGACCTCTAAAAGCTGGACAATTTTTGAAGTCAAAAAATTTTTTACTATAAAAGTAAAGCCCTTGTTGAAAAAAGTTCGACAAGGGCTTTTTTGCTACTTAATTTTTGAAACGATCAGACTACTTTACTTCTTGTGGTAATGATAAGCCTAATCCTGCTGCAATACGAGTTCCGTATTCTGGATCGGCCTTAAAGAAATGACCAATTTGACGAAGTTTAATTTCATCACTTTCTACAGGCTTCATCGCACCTACAATCGTTTCAACAAGACGTGTTCTTTCATCTTCACTCATTAATCGGTAAAGATCACCCGCTTGTGTGTAATGATCATTTTGATCATAAGCGACTTGTTCAGCAACACCTGAAACTGCAAATGCCGATTGTTTGTTTTCAGAAGTTTCTGTTGGTCCACCAAAGCTATTTGGTTCATAGTAAACGGATTTACCGCCATTGCCATCAAAGCGCATTTGGCCGTCACGTTGATAGTTTTTCACTTCACTGTGTGGACGATTAATTGGTAATGCATTGTGATTTGCGCCAACACGATAACGGTGCGCATCCGCATAAGCGAATATACGTCCTTGAAGCATTTTATCAGGTGACACTTCGATACCAGGTACAAGAGTTCCAGGAGAGAAGGTTGCTTGCTCCACTTCAGCAAAATAATTTTCAGGATTGCGATTTAAAACCATACGGCCAACTTCAATTAATGGATAGTCTTTATGTGACCAAGTTTTTGTCACATCAAATGGATCAAATCGATAAGTATTCGCGTCTTCAAATGGCATAATTTGAACATGCAATGTCCATGATGGGAAGTCCCCATTCTCAATCGCGTTAAATAAATCTTCAGTATGATAGTCTGGATTTTCTCCAGCAAGCTTAGCTGCCACTTCAGCTGTCATATTTTTCACACCTTGGTCAGCTTTGAAGTGATATTTCACCCAAACTGCATCTCCATCTGCATTCACCCATTTAAACGTGTGGCTACCATAACCGTTCATATGACGTAAAGTAGCTGGTAAGCCACGGTCCCCCATCAAGTAGGTAACTTGGTGCAAGCTTTCCGGAGAATGAGACCAGAAGTCCCAAACTGCGTTTGGATTTTTCAAATGAGTTTGTGGGTGACGCTTTTGTGTATGAATGAAATCCGGGAATTTAATTGCATCACGTATAAAGAATATTGGTGTGTTGTTTCCAACTAGATCATAATTTCCTTCTTCTGTGTAAAATTTCACAGCAAATCCACGTGGATCACGAACAGTATCAGCTGAACCTAGTTCGCCAGCAACTGTTGAGAATCGAATGAACATTGGTGTACGCTTCCCAACCTCTGACAAGAAGTTTGCTTTCGTATATTTTGTTAAGTCATTCGTTACTTCGAAATAACCATGCGCTCCCGTACCTTTTGCATGAACAACTCGTTCAGGCACACGTTCTCTATTAAAATGTGCTAGTTTCTCAAGTAAATGAACATCTTGTATTAATGTTGGGCCACGTGACCCTGCCGTCATAGAATTTTGATTATCACCTACGGGTGCTCCCCAAGAAGTAGTTAAATGGTTTTTATTCGTATTCATTTCAATCACCTCGTATAATTTGTCTACTAAACTTATGATAACATTTATCAATCAAAAATCAATACTTTTTTATAATAATTATAAATAAGTATTTAAATAAATTAATAGTCTATTTCTAAAATTCAGATATGTTATAACTTGGACTCATTGAATGTATATTCAAAAATGAAGAAAACTTGTCACTTTATTTCTTAATTAAAAAAATGGAGACTCCAAACATATTAATGTATGAGTGAAAGCATAGACTACAATGATTTCATGCATATTATGTACCGAGTATATAAACAAAGTAGCGAGGTGGATAAATTGGAATTTCGAGTTGAAAAAGACACAATGGGAGAAGTAAATGTTCCTAAAAACAAATTTTGGGGTGCCCAGACACAACGTAGTAAAGACAATTTCAAAATCGGTTTGGAGAAAATGCCGCTGGAAATCATTCATGCATTTGCGATTTTAAAAAGAAGTACAGCAATAGTAAATGAAAAACTAGGAAAACTAAGTCCCCAAAAAACAAAAGCAATTGTATATGCTTGTGATCAGATAATCGAAGGAAAATTAAACGATCATTTTCCTCTAGTTGTATGGCAAACTGGCAGTGGCACACAAAGTAATATGAATGTGAACGAAGTGATAGCCTATGTTGGAAACGAATGGTTAACTGAAAAACAATTCGAGGAACGAATTCATCCGAATGATCATGTAAATATGAGTCAAAGTTCGAATGATACCTTTCCTACAGCCATGCATATTGCAGGTGTAAAAGCAGTATCTGAAACCTTACTTCCATCAATAGAAATTTTCACTTCTACCTTACAAGTAAAAGAAAAAGAGTTTTCTTCTATTATTAAAATTGGTCGAACCCATCTTCAAGATGCGACCCCATTAACTCTTGCTCAAGAAATAAGTGGATGGGTACATATGCTAGAACGATCTAAAGAAATGATTTCCGACTCAATCAGTAAGATGCAGTCCTTAGCAATCGGTGGAACTGCCGTTGGAACAGGTATTAATGCACATCCGCAATTCGGTAAGCTTGTAGCAGAAGAAATATCTAATTTCACAAAACTCTCATTTCATTCATCTATAAATAAGTTTCACGCATTAACGAGTCACGATGAAGCTGTATTTGCTCACGGAGCACTTAAAGCATTGGCTGCAGATTTAATGAAAATCGCCAATGATGTAAGATGGTTAGCAAGCGGACCAAGATGTGGGATTGGCGAGATTACGATCCCAGAAAACGAACCTGGTAGTTCAATTATGCCTGGAAAAGTGAATCCGACCCAAAGCGAAGCAATGACTATGGTTGCTGTTCAGGTGATGGGAAATGATGCAGCGATCGGATTTGCCGCTAGCCAAGGGAATTTTGAATTAAACGTATTCAAACCCGTTATTATTTATAATTTCTTGCAATCTGTAAGATTGTTGGCAGATACCATTGATTCTTTTCGAATCCATTGTGCTATAGGTATTGAAGCTAATATCCCAGTAATTACAAAGTATTTGAATGAATCACTTATGCTAGTAACCGCACTTAATCCTCATATTGGATATGAAAAAGCAGCAGCCATTGCAAAATATGCCCATAAGGAAAGACTTTCATTAAAAGAAGCGGCTATCAAACTAGGTATGTTGACGAAAGAAGAATTTGATCGTTTTGTAAAACCTGAAGAAATGATACAGCCAAAGGAATAAATTGGGGATTCTGACTTATAAATAAAAAAACGGGTATTATGAAGGTCTCATAGTGACCGTTCACTGCCCGTTTTTTAAACTCATTTTTCTTTCTCCATTTTTTCAAACTGTAATCGATGTAGTACTTCTGGCGGAAAAACAATTCGACAGATTATTTTTGACATTTCTTGATAATTCATTGGGTTTCCACTTTGAACTTCCTTTTGTGGTCCACATTCAACCAACATCATTATTGACCATGTTACTAAATCTAGATCTAAGTCTTGCCACGTCAAACCTTTTTCCTTCGCTATTACTAATCCCGAATGGATGCGGGCGTGCATTTTTCGTTTCGCCTCTTGGAGTACATCCGCTAATTCCGGATCCTTAGGCAATAATTCGGGTAGCACTTTATGTATTCCTAAATTATCCAACCGTTTATAGTGCGCATGTAATATAGAGGAAAGTACATGTTCAGGATCTTCATTTATCCAATTTGGCTCAGGTGGCAATAAATTCTCTAATTTATCCTCTAAAAGTGACATTAACAATTGTCTTTTATCAGAAAAATATCGATAAAAAGTTCCCGTTGCTACCCCTGCATGCAAGGCAATATCTTTAGCCGTCGTTTGATCATAACCTTTCTCAATAAATAAACAACGACCACTCTCTAATAATAGAAGTCTTTTTTGTTGGGCCCTTTCCTGCTTTGGCATAAAAGGGAACGTTCCAACTAATTGTCCATCATCTTTTTCTGACATTGTATTCACCTCTACCAGTATCATACCACAAAAATCAAACATGAACCAAAGTTCAACTTTTCCATTGACACTTTCTAATTGACTATGCAATAATTGAACTACAGTTCATATTTTTATACTATTCTAGTATTCTAAGTAATCACTTACGAATCTTTCATAGGGAGTTTGATGAAAATGATCTCAAACAAGCCGGCTAAAAAAGGTGACAAAGTCCTTTTTACGAAAAAAGATGTTTCTCTTATTGGGGAAGTTTTGACTGTAAATGACGAAAATATAGTCGTTCAACTGAATCATTCAGATGCCAATCGAATGAAAATTAAATCTCCAGTAACAGAAGTTTCACACGACAATTATAAACTAGTTATAATATAATAAATAAACATAGAAATACCCTATAAATTTTTATCTAATTGGAGGTTATGATGAATGACAAATAACTCTGAACCGAAATTAGCGATAAATTCAACCGTTTCTTTAAAAGGAATTGTGAAAGCAGTATTCAACGATACAATCCATATTCAAATTGGTGGAAAGATCATTGCACTTCCAGCTTCCATTATCTCTCGATAAAATAGTAAATTTATAAGCTTCAAACCTTAAAAGGTTTGAGGCTTTTTTATTCATATTTTATTGTTGAAACTTTCTTATCCTTCCTTCGTAAATAACCTATACTCGTTTTTATTTATTTTTGATATGATATTTTATAATAAGAATATTCCCGCTTATCAAATAATTTATATTGATTATTAAAAATCGAAGGAGGAATCCAGGTGTCTACAGGTTTAGTTGCCGTCGTTTTAATTTTTTCACTTCCAATTATAAAAACAATCTCTTTGCATTTTCAAAAGCAATCTCAGCTGAAGCATCAGATGCTTAAAGATGAACTTGAACTGGAAAAACTTAAACACGAAAACTTTTTGATTGAAACAGAAAAAATGAAGCTCGAACTCGAAAAAATGTCATTAAATGGACCAAATAACGATCTTAAACTTTAATGGATCTACATATTAGATTTATGGTAGCCTAGGGAGGAAATTAGATGGAATATGATGTGATTGTTGTTGGTGCGGGTCTAGCTGGTTTAGTGGCTACTGCTGAACTAGCTGATGCAGGAAAGAAAGTCCTTCTTTTAGATCAAGAACCAGAAGCTTCCCTCGGTGGACAAGCGTGGTGGTCCTTTGGGGGACTATTTCTTGTTGATTCACCCGAACAGCGACGTTTAGGAATAAAAGATTCACGCGATCTTGCCTGGCAAGACTGGCTCGGAACAGCTGGATTTGATAGAGATGATGAAGATTATTGGGGCAAAAAATGGGCTGAAGCCTATGTTAACTTTGCTGCTGGAGAAAAACGTGAATGGCTTTATTCCTTAGGTATTCGTTTCTTTCCAGTGGTAGGCTGGGCAGAGCGAGGCGGATATCTTGCTGATGGACATGGAAATTCCGTTCCTCGGTTCCACATTGTTTGGGGTACAGGTCCTGGACTTGTGAAACCATTTGAGGAGCGCGTGCGTCAAGCTATAGCGAAAAGTATTGTCGACTATCGTCCAAGGCATCGAGTCAATGAAATAATAAAAGAAAATGGTGCTGTTATTGGGGTAAAAGGAGACATACTTATCGCTAGCTCTGCAGCGCGTGGTGAGGAGAGCTCCCGCGAAGTCATTGATCACTTTGAATTTTATGCGAAAGCCGTAATGGTCACTAGCGGAGGTATTGGCGGAAACCATGATCTCATACGGAAAAATTGGCCAGAACGACTGGGCAAGCCCCCTAAAAATATGATTTCAGGCGTGCCGAAGCATGTAGACGGACGAATGTTAGCCATTACGGAGGAAGTAGGCGGACGAATTGTGAATCGCGATCGCATGTGGCATTATACTGAAGGCATAAAAAACTGGGATCCAGTATGGCCAATGCACGGTATACGTATATTACCCGGCCCCTCTTCGATTTGGCTTGATGCCAAAGGGAAACGATTTCCAGCACCGAACTTCCCTGGCTTCGATACTCTGGGAACACTTGAAACTATTCAAAAATCAGGGTACGATTACTCTTGGTTTATACTGACACAGAAAATGATTGAAAAGGAATTTGCCCTTTCAGGGTCAGAACAAAATCCCGATTTAACTGGTAAAAGTATAAAAAAAGTCTTATCACGAGTCCTTCCAGGTCCAACCGCACCTGTAAAGGCGTTCATGGACAAAGGTGAAGACTTTATGATTGCGCACACCCTCGATGAACTTGTTGCAGGTATGAATAAAATTACAGGCGATAATCTACTTAATTTTGCTGATATTGAGCAGCAAATTATGGCGAGAGACCGTGAAATAGACAATACTTTTACAAAAGACTTACAAATTACGGCTATCCGCGGAGCACGTAATTATATAGGAGATAAACTAATTAGAGTCGCTTCCCCACACAAAATATTGGATCCAAAAATGGGACCGTTAATTGCCGTCCGTCTAAACATTGTCAGTCGAAAAACACTTGGTGGATTGCAAACCGATTTATCTGGTCGGGTCCTAGATCAAACTGGAAATCCAGTTCCTGGTCTTTATGCTGCTGGTGAAGTTTCTGGCTTTGGTGGCGGTGGAATTCATGGTTATCGTTCACTTGAAGGAACCTTTGTAGGTGGCTGTCTTTTCACTGGAAGGCAAGCGGGGAGAGCAATTGTTAAGGAATTAGAATAAATTTCTTCGCTAAATTAATTTTCAATAGAAAATACAGCTATTTGAAGTTAGCCTAATCACAACAGATAGCTGTTTTCTTGTTACTATAGTTTATCTTTGAAAATTAGGATTACATTAAAAATTTATTTAAAACCACTTATATTTTTCACAGTACTTCTTATTGTTAATTTTGGGGTAAGATATTTCCTCTTTCCTACTCCCCCATTAGTCATTCTGATTAATAATTCACCGATTTTAGTTCCCATTAATGAACTTTCTAATTCGATAGTGGTCAGTGGTGGATTCGTATATTTAGTTAAAAATATTCCATCATATCCAATGATCGAAATTGTTTCTGGAATATTTACCCCTCTTTTTGATAATGCGGATATAGCTCCAATCGCCATAATATCATTTGCAAAAAAGATCGCCGTTAAAGAAGGAAAAGAATCCAGTAATTTTTCAGCACTCCTTGCTCCACCTTCTCCTGTGAAATCACTTTCAATGATCCTTTCCTGATTCCAGGGGATATTCGCATCACTTAATGCTTTTTTATAGCCAGTCAATCTTTCTATACAAATCGAAGCATGACTCGGACCATTCACAAATCCAATTTCTCTATGCCCGTTTTCGATAAAAAAATTTGTAGCTATTTGGGCTCCCTTTTCATCATTAACTTTAATTGATGAACAAGTATTAGAATAGGAGTTTTCACCGACAACCACAATGGGATAATGAGTATTTCTAGCCTCTTTATAAATTGGATGATCACTAATGAAACCCGGAAGGATGATACAGCCTTCCAGGTTTCTTTTCTTTAAAAACGTTTCCAATTGATTATCCTGATAGCGACGTGGAATCGGCGTGACAGCCGATATAATGATTTCTTTTTGATATAGCGAAATAGTTTGATTCAAATAAGGAAGGATTTCGAAAAAAGCTGGTCGTGCTTCAAAATCCGTTTCCGGAATGATTAGACCAACTAAATTACTCTTTTTATTGACCAATTCTCTTGCTTGTAAATTAGGTACGTATCCTAATTCTTCAACTGCTTTCAGGACAAGATGCTTTGTTTTCTGACTAACACCATATTGATTATTCAATACTCGAGATACCGTACTAGTGGATAATCCACTCTTTTTTGCTACATCTTTAATGGAGACTCCCATTCACACACGCCCTTAATCCTTCACTTGAATCCCTACAGCAAGTTCATCTTTTATTTTATAAGAATTCGTTTCCTTATCATAAGCGACCCAAATTTTAAATCTTGATACATCAGTCGTTCGTTCGTTCGTTTCAAGTGATGTAACATATTCATAAAGGTCACCCTCATACATAAAATCATCTTCATTCATAGAAACAATTTCATTACTAAAAGTAAGATTATGATATCGATATTTGTGCAAATACGGACTTGTTGCTCTTCCCATCTTATATTTTTCTAAAATAGCCCCTTCAAAATAAATAGTAGAATGTAGTTCTTCGTAATTCAAGTCTTCAATTTCTTCACTATACATTCCCCGTTGCAGTTTTTCTATCAAATCTCTTGATATAGCGACCATGTCCATCTCGTTCAATTCATTAAATGTTTTCTGTTTTGATTCCCCTACCTCTTTGGGGCTAAATTCTTTCATATTAAATGGCTTTCGATCTAAATCAAGTTCTTTTTCTAGGCTAAAAATCATTTTATTTGCTTCTAATTTCGATGTCGGTTGCTTTACTTCCCGCTTTAATTGGTTTGCATAATCATCAATGAGGTTGATTTGGTTCTCAGTTGACTTTTGCCCCTCCATTAATTTTTGAAAGTTTTGATGAGATACTTTACATGCGGTTTCAGGCTTTAATATATCAATTAATTCATACATAGCTAAGATAGCTTCTTCATATTCAATTCCATAACCTGAATCTGTACTCATAACAACCTGATTAGGAAATTTCTCAATTAAGGCAGAAAAATCTGATAATGCAAGTCCACTTGCTTGATTATAAGCAGTAAAACCAGCAAATATATCTAGAATAATATTAGGGTGATTACTAGCTAGATTTATTAACGATTCTGGGTCGTTAAATGCATTCGCATGTCCAAATATAAAAGTCGTTTCTGGGTATTGATTAGCTGCTTGTTCTAAAACTTCAATTGAACTCCCATGCGGAGGATCTATATGTAATAGGACTGGAACTTTATATTCTCCCGCTAGTTTATACACTTCCGGAAGAATTCCATCCATTGCGTTTTCTGCTTTCCATTCGCTATTACTTACTGTTGAAGAATTATGGGAAGGAGCAGCAAGCTCACCGATACCAACATACCCTTTTTCTAATTGTTCTTTAATCATCTTTAAGCTGTCAGTAGAATATGGATCAAACCCTCCGAAAAATGGATATATTTGATCTGGATATTCCTGATAGGCTTCCCATGTTAGTTGATCTGTTAATATACTATTCTTACGAGCTACATAACCTGAAACAGCAATCTTGTCTATATAATATTTGTTCCATATGGCACTCATTTTTTGATAACTTGTGGCATCATGATTATGGGAATCTATGATGAGGAGATCTTTATATTTTTCAACTAGATCTTCATTGTTTTCCTTTGCCCTCACCCTCTCTATATATTCTATACATGGATCTATAACCTTTTCCTCTATAGCTGTAGTATTTGTCTTTTGTTTTACAACGAATCCCCCGAAAATAACGAAGATTATAATCGTCATTCCTAGCAAAATCTTTTTATTCATTTTTATCCTACCTCTTAGTCTATTTTGTAAAATTTTCACTAAATTCATCTTGTTTACCTCGAGAGTGTCCATTTCCTTTTTAAGCTTTTTATCGAAATAGTTTTGCATACCTTCGGCAAAATATATAAGGCTCCTTTTGATACTAAATTTAGAAATTTTTTTTGAAACGCCACTTTAATTGCAATTTATTAAAAAGTCTGAAAACTATATTTTAAAAATATCATTTACTTATTATGACCGTCAATCTTTTTTGGGAACGTTCCCAAAAAATTAAACCAATAGATATCTCAAAAAAAATAGACCGAAGTATATTTATGTATACCTCGGTCTTGATATTAATTATAATAATAAACTATTCATTTTTCCCCGGAACTGCACAGCTTCCATCCATACAACTTGCATCATCTACACTTTCTGATGATAGATCCTGCAAGACAGGAGTAGTTGATTCTTCTTGCCAAACTTGTAAAAGTGCACGTAAGAATGTTTCCGTAGGCTGTGCACCTGAAATTGCATACTTTTGATTGATAATAAAATATGGCACTCCTCTTACACCATATGCTTGTGCAAGTCCTTCGTCTATCCGTACATCATTAGCGAAAGCGTTTTTATCCTGTAAAATAGTTACTGCATCATTCCTATCTAATCCTACTGATTCTGCCAAATCTAAGAGTGTTTCTTGATCCCCTAGGTTCTTCGATTCCATAAAGTAACCAAATAGTAGCCTTTCAGTAATTTCACGTTCTTTTCCTAGTGTTTTTGCATATTTAGCCAATCTATGAGCATCAAAAGTGTTTGTTGGTTTCATCTCTTCAAAATTGAAAGTCAACCCAACGCTATTGGCTTGTTTACCGACACCTTCATTTGCTTTTTTTGCCTCATCAATGGTCATTCCATATTTCACTGCAAGTGCCTCATGTATGCTTCTTCCACTATATTCGGGTGCATTAGGATCAAGTTCAAAGCTTTTAAATTCTACTTCAACTTTCTCTTTATGTGGAAATTGGTTTAATGCTTCTTCTAAACGACGCTTCCCGATATAACAGAACGGACAAACGAAATCTGACCATATCTCAATTTTCATTTACTACACCTCTTTATTTTTCAACTAAATTTATTTTAGCACAGGAATCTAAAAGTGCTAAAATTAAAACTCTCAATCATTTTTGGAAGTATCTTGGAAACAATAAATAAGAACTTCATTAATGATTATTATTCTTTATTGCGAAAGGTGATTTAATGTTTCACATTTTGATTGGATTTTTCACAATTATTTGTGCATGGTGCTGGGGAGATTGGAAAAATTGGAAAAAATATTTATCAACAATCCAATTTTTCATAATAGGCGATCTTCTTTACAATATGTTCACTCTAAATTACCAGTTGTGGTCTTATCCGAATCCGCCAAATTTACTGCCGAACCATGTATTTAATAACCTTTTTATTATGTTTACTATTTATCCAAGTACATTGCTTGTTTATTTATATCGATTTCCTAAAGATAATTTTTTAAAGCAGTGTTTGTATATGTTTTTTTGGATTGCCTTATGGCTATTATTTGAATTTATTATGGTTTGGAAAGGCCTATGTGTTTATACTAACGGCTGGACCTTTGGATGGTCCATTTTCTTCGTTATCATCATGCTTCCCATGCTTTTATTACATTTTTATCGTCCGTTATTGGCATATGTTTTATCAGTTCCAATTATCGTTTTTCTACTTTTACGGTTTCAAGTTCCGATTAATTAGATAGATTATAAATTCATTAAAGGATTTAAAAGTCAAATGTTTTCGAAAAAGGTTTATGGTCACCATAAACCTCTTATGATGACCGTTAGTTACTGTTTCCAAAATCAAATAATATCTATCCAAATTTTCACCGCTGTTGCAAAAATTAATAAAGCTAAAATGATTTGTAAAATCTTTGTGTTCACTTTTTTCCCTACAATTGCACCTATTGGTGAAGCAATTAAACTGGCGATAACCATTATCAGGGACGGTAAAAAATCCACTTGACCTGTATAAATTTTCCCGGTAATTGAACCAATTGAAGAAATAAGTGTAATCGCTAACGAAGAAGCAATTGTCATTCTTGTAGGTATCTTTAAAACGACAAGCATGATTGGAACTAACAAGAAGGCTCCTCCTGCCCCTACAATCCCAGCTCCAATTCCTACAAAAAATGCAAGTGTCGCCGCAATCCATTTGTTAAACTTTACCTTTTCAAGAGAAATCGCATCAATTCCTTTTTTAGGAACAAACATTAATACAACAGCGATAATCGCTAAAATGCCGTAAACAATATTTATTCCTTCCTCTTGCAAATGCGTAGAACCAAAACCTCCAATAAAACTTCCAAGCAAAATACTAATACCCATGTATGTTATTAATTTTTTATTTAGAAAACCACCTTTTCGATATGCCCAAACACCGCTAATCGTTGCAAAAAACACTTGAATCGCGGTTATTCCTGATACTTCATGTGCTGTAAAATGACCAACACCTAGAACGACGGGGATATACAACAGCATAGGAAAATTAATAATCGATCCGCCAATTCCTAACATTCCAGAAATAAATGAGCCAACAAAACCAATGAAGAAAATGGAAATCATTAATTGTATATCCATCTTGTCCTCCTTCCCAATAAGGAACCTGAACAGGGTCCCTTAATAGGTATCTTTTTATCTTACTGCACAACGATTTGGTCCAATTTCCATTTCTCGTTGTTGCTCTTCATTTGGTCTCATTTTCCCCATATTTGTTTGACGAATTTCTTGGTATGCATTCGGTTGTGGTGGTAAGTTTTCTGTCACTAGCTTTCTAAATTCATTTTCATCCTCAATGTTTAGACCATGATTTCTTGCGTATAAGGTACCTAATCTTTCAGATACACTTCCATCCTCGTTTAATTCAGCGATAATCATAAAGTGTGCAGGTAAAACGATTAGATCCTCAGATAATTCTCTGTAACGTGAATATAAACTTTCTCTTAAATCTTGAACCCAGTCTTCCGCCATACCAGCTAAATCTGGTCTCCCGATGGAATCAATAAACAAAATATCGCCTGAGAGTAAGAACTTTGAGTCAACCACAAAAGAAGTCGATCCAATGGTGTGTCCTGGAGTGTGTAATGCATGAATATCAATGGCAATGTTACCAATTGTCACCTTATTCCCATCTTCCAATGGTTGGAATTCAAATGTTACTTCCATTGCATCCTTTGGTGGCAGCCAATAAGTTGCATTCGTTTTTTCCGCGATCATTCGACCTCCCGAAATATGATCGGCATGTAGATGTGTATCAAATACATGAGTAATCTTTGCTCCAATGCTTTCTGCAAATTCAAGATAGATTTCCGTCACTCTAGTTGAATCAATAATAGCAACTTCACCGTTTGAGACAATCATATATGAAAGGCAGCCTTTTCCGATTCGGACAAACTGATAGATTTCACCGCCACCACTTAAATCCCCAATTTTAACTGGTTCTAAATATTCACTCCATGCCTTCATGCCACCTTTTAAATAATAAACAGTCTTGCCAGCTTCAGAAAGCATTTCAGCAATGTATATCGATGAACCTTCTTTCGCACAAACAACCAAAACCTCTTTATTAGAAGGAATTTTTTCTAAAATTCCTTCCACACCATCAAGTAAATCAAAATATGGAACATTTAAATATTCGAAGTTCTCCCCCTCAATTTTCCAATCTTTGAAATCAGATTCATTGCGTACGTCTAAAATAAATAATTCTTCTTTATTCATTACTTTTTTAGTTACTTCTTTTGAAGTCATTACAATTACTGACATGTTCCTACTACCCCCTATGGTATATTTTTTTCCAAAAAAATTATAGTTTACTTGTTTGTCCTTTCCAATGACTCATACCCGGTACGACATTAAAAACATTTGTAAAACCATTCTTTGTTAACTTTTGAGCTGCTAGATCACTTCTGCTTCCTGTACGGCATACAATAAAAATTTCATCCTCTTTGTTCAATTCATTCAATCGATCTTCCAATTCTCCCAATGGGATCGAGATTGCTTTTTCAATATGGCTAAAGGCATACTCAGCAACTTCCCGAACATCGAGGATAATTATATTCTCATTTAATTTCTTCTCTAAATCATCATTACTGACTACGTTTGGATGATGTCTTTCGATTATTTCTTCACCCGATGATTTGCGCAAATAATGCTTTAAAACATCACCTTCTTCTAACGTACCTAAATATTGATGCCCCGTGCTCTCTGCCCAAGCTTTAAGGTCAGCCTTTGACCCTTTATCTGTGGCTTGAACTTCGATTACTTGACCAGCCTCTAAATAGTTCATCGCCTTTTTTGTTTTTACAATAGGCATTGGGCATGCTAGTCCCTTTGCATCTAATATTTCATGTGCTCTCATATTCGCCATCTTCATTCCTCCAGTTTCTATACCGCGAGGGGTATTGTTTTATATAAAAAAATTTACCCTATGCTTCCTTCCCAAGAAAGCATTCCACCTGCCATATTAATGACCTTTAATCCATAACTTTCAAGGAATTGTGTAGCGCGACTACTTCTTCCTCCTGAACGACACACCATAATATACTCTTTAGTTTTATCTAATTCGTGCATACGAAACTCGACTAACCCTAATGGTATGTTTACTGCCCCAGGTATTTTCCCTAATGCTACTTCTTCCACTTCACGCACATCTATTATATTTAAGACCTTTCTCTCATTTAATAATAACTCTACTTCTTTCGCAGTCATTTCTTTCATCGTAAAATTCTCCTCCCTAAAATAGTTTAGATAAATAAGTTTACGTTACCATCCTGTGCATCAGCTAAATAAGCGGCAACTCCTGCGTATTCAATTTGATCCAACAGTTCTTCTTTTTGCAGTCCTAACAAATCCATGGTCATCGAACAAGCTACTAATTTTACATCCTGCTCTTGTGCCATTTCAATTAATTGAGAAAGCGGCAACGCATTGTGTTTTTTCATCACATCTTTAATCATTTTAGGACCAAAGCCGGCAAAGTTCATTTTTGATAGTCCCATATTTTCTGCACCTCTAGGCATCATTTTTCCAAACATTTTTTCCATAAATCCTTTTTTCACTTCAATATTTTCGTTTTTACGTAATACATTTAATCCCCAAAAAGTATGGAAGATGGTTACTTCATGATCGTATGCTGCTGCACCATTTGCAATAATATAGGCTGCCATCGCCTTATCATAGTCACCACTAAATAATACGATCGTTGTCTTTTTCTCTTCTGTCATTTGTTTTCCTCCTAGTTGTTTATTTTTACCCATATGGGTATTTTTCATTTTATAAAAATTAGCCTTTTTTAATCCAAAACTTGAACACATCATTTTCTTCTTCATGTTTCAATAGTTCATGTCCACCTGATTTAGCCCAGGCTGTTAAATCATTTTTTGCACCTTTATCGGTCGTGTGAATTTCTAATACCTGACCTGATTCGATTTCGACTATTGCTTTTTTCGTTTTTACGATTGGCATCGGACAAGCTAATCCTTTTGCATCCAACAATTTATTTACATTCATTATTAATTTCCTCCTAGTTTATTATTTACCATTACCCCTATAGGTATATTAAAGAAAGAAAAAAAAGGTGTCAACCCTTTCTATCAAAATTGGCCAGCTACAAGCGCCCTCGGCTTGAAGTCAAAAGCCAATAAACAGGCGCTTTCCGCTTTTCTTATTACCTACTTCTTACAAGCAAGTTGACAGCTTCTTTTATTAACTCGTCCGTATTTTTTCCATCTTTTTCAGCCTCTAGAACACATTCAACTAAATTTGAACTTACGATTACACCAACTGTCCGATCTACCGCTGAGCGTACAGCTGACAATTGCGTTATGACCTCTTTACAATCTTTGTTTTCTTCCATCATTTTCAAAATCCCTCTAAGTTGGCCTTCCATACGTTTAACTCGATTTTTTATTTGGTCGTTGTACTCCATTATTGTTCTCCTTTCCATAAGAATTTTTTATACAAGTACAATTACTGTTGGTTTTTTTAGTACATCGATTATATTATACCCTTATAGGTATATTGTCAATGCTAGTTAGACTATCATATTTCTCTTTTTTCTTTCGAATTATCCGTAACATTGATTCTAAACCTTTTTTAGATTTTGTAATCAAAATATTTTAAAAAATCAACTTTATCTAATAAAGCCTATTGACTCTATTCTTTTACTGTTATATGGTTAATTACATAAGTAACTAACCAATGTGGTGGTGAGAATATGAAACAGTTAATTGACGATGGCCGGCCCATTTTTTTGCAAATTATGGAGCGTATTGAGGATGACATTATCGAAGGTGGGTTGCCGGAAGAATCACAGGTACCGTCGACAAATCAATTTGCCGCATTTTACAAAATAAATCCTGCAACTGCAGCCAAAGGTGTCAATTTATTGGTGGATGAAGGTATCTTATATAAAAAGCGGGGGATCGGAATGTTTGTTGCAGCTGGGGCACGTGAAATAGTCATTAACAAACGGAAAGAACAGTTTTTTGAACAGTATGTAATCACAATGATCCATGAAGCAAAAAAGTTAGGAATTACAGTTGATCAGTTGACAAACATGGTTGGAGAGGGGATGGAAAGGAATGAAAAAGGTAATCGAAATTAAACAACTTAATAAGTCATACGGGGAATTTAAGGCGATTGAAGATATTAATTTTACAATAGAAGAAAATAAAATTTACGGTTTACTTGGAAGAAATGGTGCAGGTAAAACAACATTAATGAAAATGATTTCTGCACAGGAGTTCCCTACTAGTGGTCAATTAAAAGTTTTTGGTGAGAATCCAGAAGAAAACAGTAATGTACTAAGCAAAATTTGTTTTATCAAAGAAAGTCAAAAATATCCAGATAATTTCTGTGTTCATGATATTTTAAAAGTATCTAAATCACTTTTCCCAAATTGGGATGAGAATTTAGCTTATTCCTTAATTAAAGATTTCAATCTCCCTTTAAAATGTAAACCAAAGAAACTATCAAGGGGAATGCACTCAGCAGTTGGGGTAATCATCGGCCTTGCTAGTAGAGCACCGATAACGATTTTTGATGAACCTTATTTAGGTCTTGATGCAGTTTCAAGAGATTTATTTTATGACAGGTTGATGAAGGATTACTCGGAATATCCACGTACTGTCATCTTGTCGACCCATTTGATTGATGAGGTAGATTCTTTACTTGAACATATATTAGTCATTGACAAAGGCCGATTAATCATAAATGAAGAAGCGGAAAATTTACGAGGTATCGCATTTACTGTAACCGGGCAAGCGGCAAGAGTAGAAACATATATTAGAGACAAGGAAGTAATCCATCGGGAGACTTTTGGTGGATTGCTCTCTGCTACCGTCATTCAAAATAAGAACAGTATGGATCATAATCAAGCCGTCGTTTGTGGACTTGAAATTTCACCAGTATCCATACAGCAATTGGTCGTCCATTTGACGAAGGAAAAACCTACACGTGAAGGAGCGATTGCTCAATGAATTTTCAAGGTGTGTTAAGAATGTACTTAAGAGATAAATGGGCATGGTTTTTAATACCAAACATCATTCTCTTCTCGGTGTTTCTTTTAAATTTAATCGTTAGTCTGCTTATTTCAAGTGATGAGAAAATGTATACCGGAGGGGTTTCGTACATCTTTTTCTATATGTTGGTCATGGGGATCATTGTTGTGACGCAAACATTTCCTTATGCAATCGGAATGTCCATTAGAAGAACGGATTATTTTCTTGGCACAGTAGTGATGGGTGTCGCTATAAATATATTGTTTGGAATCATGTTAGTAATCCTTTCAGTTATTGAAAATGCTACAAATGGGTGGGGCGGCAAGGTACATTTCTTTCACTTTCCCTATTTAAATGATGGATCACTTTTGGAACAATTGACAACGTATGTTATCTTGTTAATAAATTTATTTTTTATCGGATTACTAATATCTAGTACATCTCGTCGCTTTGGTGCAAAAGGCCTTCTTATTGCGATCATTTCTATATTATTAGTTTTAAGCGTTGTAGCTTTGTTAGTAACTTATAATGGAGTTTGGATGGATATTTTTCAATGGTTTGCAAAGTTTACTGCTGTTCAAATTGCATATTGGCTCATTCTTCCTACATTATTATATATGTTGCTTACATTTGTGCTATTGAGAAGAGCAACTGTTTAATTGTGTAATCGAGTAGGGGGAACCAACATATTACTTCATACCATATCTGGTAGCTTCAAATTAGAGAAAAGTCGGCAGAACCTTTAATAGCTTGTCAGTTTCTTTTTTTTAAACAATTCAAATGCGATAGTCCTATTAAACATGTGAGATAAATAGAAAATAAGTAACTTAATACAGATATTATGAGAATTACTTTATTTGAAACAACTTTACGGATATACAAAATCATATAAATATTAAACACTCCTCATTTTGTATTTAATTCAGCAGAATAAGGAGTGTTACGCTCAAGCACTTTTTAATTGACAGATATTCTTAGCAATCTTCTAACATCCTTTTTGTATTTAGTTTTCACAAGAGTTGCCTCACCTTTTCAATAAACTTATTAGCTATTTACCTCCCCCCGTTGGTATCAATTTATTTACTATTGCAAATTTCAACACTCTCTTTGATAAAAATAGAAAAAGCTAACGATAAGGACAGAAGTCCAGATACGTTAACTTTTTTCTAATTACTCTATTATATTCTAAAACTATTAATTGAGTTTTGAAGCTCGTCAGCAAGCTTAGATAGATTATTGGTTGCTGTTGTAATTTCCTCCACAGAGGAGTGATGTTCTTCTGATGCTCCTGCAATGTTTTGGAAATAGGCTGAAGACTCTTCAGCTGATTTAAGAATCGATTGAATTGCCTTTGTAACTGTGTCAGTATTTTCGTTATTTTCAGCAACTATTTGCGATATATCCTTAATCTGTCCTGCCACTTGCTGCACAGATTGGGAAATATTTAAAAATGCCTTTTCTGCGGAATTCACCAGTTTTGCCCCTTCATTAACTGTTAAACTAGTTGAATTCATAGATTCTACTGCATCCTTTGTATCCTTTTGTATTTCCATAATAAGGTCATTAATCTCTGCTGCTGCATTGACCGTTTGATCTGCTAGTTTTCTAACCTCTTCTGCTACAACCGCAAATCCTTTTCCGTGTTCTCCTGCTCGTGCTGCTTCGATCGCCGCATTTAAGGCAAGTAGATTGGTTTGATTGGAAATGCTTGAAATGATTGAAACTATTTCGCCTATTTGAGCGGATTTGTTCTCCAATGTATGGATTATGCTCTCGGTTTCGGATGCGTGTGAATCCATTAGTGACATTTGCTCACTTATTTTCACAACAATTGCATTTCCTTCTTCCGCAGTTGAGGAAGATGAGATAGCATATTCTCTCACATTCCCAACATTATGAGATATTTGGTTCATTTGAGTAGAAAGTTGCTGAATAAAATCATTGGCATTCTGTATGTTTAAAACCTGTGAATCACTCTCTGATGAAATCGTGTGAATTGATTTAGTGATTTCTTCATTTGCCCTCGAAAATTCCTCACTTGTTGCTGAGATTTGTTCAGAAGTTGCTGCAACCATTTGTGAACCTTCGGCAATTTGTCCAACCAAATTCCTCAAATTTGTTGTCATATCCTTCAAATGGTGATAAAGAATCCCAAATTCATCTTTCCTCTTCGTAGTAAATTCTACCGTTAAATCCCCTTCAGCGATTCGCTGTATTTGCTGGATTACCGTTTGAATAGGTCGTTTAATCATTATATTAGAGAGAGAAATTAGAATTAGAATCGAAATGACAACCATTATGCCCCCTGTTAATCCAAAAGCAAGCTTTACTGCTTTAAGTTTAGATAAATACTCATTAGGGCGAACTTGGGAAACAAAAAGATTACCTTTTTCATCTCGTTCATACGTAATAAAATAATCGGAAGTTTCAATCGTTCCTTTTTTATCATTAGATAATGTTTTTAATTCTGAGATTTCAGTGATCTTTTTTCCAACTAAAGTTTCATCTGGATGGGCAATTATCACCCCAGTTTGATCTACCATATAGGTAAATCCAGTATCAGCAAAAGTATGAGTAGAAATTAAATCCTGGTAATTTATTGAGTCCACCATCTCTTGATATTCCGTTGGGGTTAATCCGATTTGGATCACACCCTGTTTTGTTAAACTGGCAACCCCGACATACATAAACATTTTATTATCCGCCCCACGGGTACTTGGGTCTTGGGCCAACTCAAAGCTTTTGTTCTCAATTCCCTCCAAAAAGACAGAAGATTGTTCATTTGACGAGAAGTCGTAGCCAATGAAATTTGGGCTATTGCTGTTAATTAATATTCCCTCCTCGTTAATAATATGAATTTCATCTACACCAATGGATTGGGCTAATGACTTTAAATAATCAACAGAGGGATTTTCCTGTGTTTCAATTTGGAATCTTACTGCCTTAGCAAGCTTTAAATAATTTGTTTTTAAATTATCTTTTAAAGACTGCAAGACGACTTCATCTGCTTCAAAAGCGTTCATTAACTGAACCCGTTGATTAGCGGAATCTGATTCCATTTGATTTTCTAACAATGTTTTTTCAGATTGAGTTGTAAAAATAAATAGTAGAATGACAGTTAATACAATGGTAGAAATTGAAAAAACCGAAACTTTAGTGCCTAGTTTCACTGAATGTCCTCCGTTCAAATGTGTTTCTCTATTTTGATAATTCACACATTATATCATAAGCCTTTTTTTCTAGATTTGAAATTAATATTTTACAATAAAAATATTCCAAATTAGTAAATTGCAGTAAATTAAAAATAAATATGTTCAATTACAGAGAGATGGTAGGTTTAACAACAGTATTTTGCATGTAATTTCGCAAAAAAGAGACTGGTGGTTGGTGAGAGTCGGAGTCAGAGAAATAAGTGAAAATCATCTCTGAGATGCAAGGTTGAACATCACCTTCTTCCAATTCGATAATAACTCATACTCTATTTTTATATGTTTTTTCTCTACATCATTCACCTTCCAAATGATCATCCCGTGACCGATTGGAATAAGGAGAGATTTCAATCAGTGATGATTGTCTACCTTTCTATTAAATTTTTAATTATTTCAGTATATTGTCTGGAAGTAATAGCCTGATCTAATACACTACCGCCTGCAAGAACATTATCAGTAACAATTAAAGCACTAGATTCCGCCAATTCAATGCTAAGCTTTAGGTAATTTTCTTTGTCTACATCGATAAGAAAATCAAATTTCTTTTTCTCTTTACTTGTTTTTTTAGAATTAATTGATTGAAACTATAATTATCGCTTAATCGTTGAACGTATTAATTTCACTATCTCTAAAAATGCATTCGCTATCCTATGGAGAAAGTTTTTTTCTTTAATCATACTCCCTGGCAGTTTTCACAAAAAGGGTTCAAAAAAATCCCCGAGGAGAAACTCTCTCCACAGGGATTTTCTTTGTATATCCATTTCATATGAATAATAATTTTAATTTGTTTACGAGAACTTTCTGTTACCCAAAATTTAATCTTCAAAATCCATTTTAATCAGTTTACTTTCTACTTTATTTTTTACTACCTCAGTTATTAATTTCATGGCGCCTGAAGTTTTATCAAATTCCCTTTTGAATGATAGTTGGTCTATGGTTGTTCGTTGTGCGTCCATTTTTGGTGTCATTCTTTCACCTTTTTGATCCTCGAGCATGATAAAGGTGTTTTGAAGACCTAAGCTTCCTTTTATATCATAATTGAGAACGGTTTTATCTGGTAATTGTTCAAATCCTGTAATAATTAATTCACTTTCATTAGGATAGTCAATGGTGTATGGCAGTTTTGTTTCATCTAAATTCAATGTCACCATTTCAGATTGAGTAGGATCATATACTTCTCCATGATTATTAAATACTTCAATGACCAAGCCCTTAGGTGCTGTGTCACGACCTGGAAGTAAAATGGTGTCTTTAAAGTTCACAATCCCGTTTCCTTTGTCAATGATGGCACTGCCGGAACCACCAGCAAACCCTAGTGAAGTACCATTTTCATCATAAACAACAAAGGAGTAGTTATCCTTTTCATCTCGTGGAAGTGTTCTGTCAATCACAATTTGGGACCCCGCTGGAGTGAATTCCGCTTTTTCCACTACAAATGTAGCATTCTCCCATGTAGTCGAGACCATTGGAGTAAAGGAAGTAGTGGCCGCCTTTGTCTGCTTATTACTTACCTTTATGTTAAAATTCCACGAGCCTTTTATACCATTAATTTCCTTTACACGAAGTTCTAAGTTTGGCTCCTCTGATAAGTCGGACACGTTTCCTACTCCAACATCCATAATGCCTCGCGCTACTCCATCTTCCACACTTTGTTCAAATTCTGTCAAATGAGCGAAGGATTGTCCATCTAGCAAAGCTTTATAAGATAACGGAATCCCTTTAGCCTTTCCAAAAGACTCTAGTTCCATTTTGTCCGTTTCAATAATATATCCGATCGCTAAACGCCCACCCCCGAAATATGCTTCCGTAATGGTAAGTGATACCTCGTTGTCGGTAACTGTCTCATTTAATTTGGAGGCAAGCCCTTTCTCTTCAATTTTTTTCAAAGAAGAATCAGAAGAATCGCCAAAGACAGACCCAATAAATGGAACTTCTTTTAAAACGTTTGCCATTGCCGGAGAGAGGAAACCTGAACCAATAACTCCAATGGTGAGTGCTGCTGCGGAGACCGCTGTTACTTTTATAGCTAACTTATTCTTTTTCGCCTTCGTTCGTACAATTGGACTATGTAATTCGGGTAGATTATTCAATGCCTCTTCCAGCCCTTTTGAGAAAATTTCTGGCACCTTCTCATTCTCTTTTCCCCAGGCGTGCAGCTGCTCCTCTAATTTTCTATTCATGAAGCAATCTCCCTTCTGTTTGGTTCGTATTTAATAGATGAAATAGTTTCGTTCTCGCCCTGTTTAACCGCGACTTTACCGTTCCCCCAGCAATGTCTAGGATTGACCCTATTTCTTTAATCGATAAATCTTCGTAATAATATAACGTAATCACAATCCGTAGATCAGACTCTAACCCATTAATAGCACTTTGCAAATCCATAATCGAATCACGTATTTCAACGACAGAAGGCTCCACTACACCTTCCAACTTTACGATTTTCGCTTGGCTTTTTCGAATTTTATTACATTCATTAATTAGAATTCGGGTAATCCACGTCTTGAAAAATTTAGGCTCCCGCACTTGATCAATTCTCGTATAAGCAATTAACAATGTCTCTTGTACAGCATCCAAGCATTCAGAATCAGAAAGTAGTATCGCTTTTGAAATCTTGTAAAGTGAATGCTCCATCCCTTTAATCAACTGCACAAATGCTTCTTTATTTCCTTGTTGTACACGGATCACTAACGCTTCAGGATTCAAACTTTAATTCCTCCTTTTGTTTTTTTCAATTATTAGAGTCTAATTATCATCGTTTGGTTCACAGGAATTTATATTTATGTTCTTTATCATAAGTTGATTGTAATGACGTTTGTGTTTAAGAATTATGAGTGATTGACAATTGTATGTTATTAAAGTACAATTGACTTTTTATTTAGTCTTGAATTGTTGCGGATTTCCCAATTATGTAAATTATTAATATACAAGACTATAAAAGAAATGAGTTAATTCCACTATATAAAGAAAAAGAGGTGATCAACATGAATACTGAACAACGAAAAAAGATCGTAATATTGATGATTAATATGTTTATTGCGATTGGAAGTTTTGGTATTATTATTCCTATTTTACCTGCATATTTAGAGTCCATTAACCAAGGTGGTACTGCTGCTGGGTTAATGATTGCCCTATTTGCAGGTGCGCAATTAATCTTTTCTCCTATTGCGGGAAAATGGGCTGATCAATATGGACGCAGAAAAATGATTATTTATGGATTAATAGGTTTGACGATTTCCATGTTCGTATTCTATGGCTTTAATTCAATTTGGTGGCTTTATGCTTCACGTATTATTGGCGGAATTGGAGCAGCATTGCTTGTTCCAGCTATTTTTGCTTACGTAGCTGATATTACTACAGTAAATCAACGAGCAAAAGGTAATAGCTTAGTATCTGCTGCCATGTCACTGGGTATTGTTATTGGTCCAGGCGTAGGAGGTTTTTTAGCTGATTATGGATTAAAGATTCCACTTTTGATTTCTGCACTTGTTTCACTTATTGCCGTATTATTTTCTATCTATGTTCTGAAAGAAAGTAAAACTTCAGATACAAAGGATTTTCCAAAGGATGAAGAATCCATGGCTAGAAAGATGATTCGCTCTGTGAAGATGCCTTATTTTATTCCGTTAATTATTACCCTCGTAATGAGTTTTGGTTTAATGGCATACGAATCCGTTCTTGGTCTATTCGTTGATAATCAATTTGGTGCAACTCCACAACAAATTGCGTTAATGGTAACATCAACGGGTATTGTAAGTGTCATTGTGCAGCTTTTTGTCGTTGATCGTATCGTGAGTCGTTTTGGTGAAGGAGTAGTCTTAATTATCTTTTTAGGAGTATCAACGCTAGGTTTTCTCCTTTCTCTTCTTGCATCTACCTATACACTTTTCTTTGGAGTTACACTATTAATTTTTCTTGCTACTTCCATTCTTCGACCTGTTTTAAATACACTTATCTCCAAAATGGCTGGAAATGAACAAGGCTTCGCAATGGGCATGAATAACTCTTACATGAGTATCGGAAATGTTTTAGGACCCACTCTGGCGGGAATGTTATATGATGTTAATATTATCTATCCGTTTATAATGGGACTTATTTTTCTAATCTTTACAATGTTTGTAACGATTATGTGGCAGAAACGTTTAGCTAATAAAAATAAGCAGATAAAACTTAGGGAAATATAGTAATAAATAATTGTAGTAAATTAAGACAACAGCCCAGTTCACTAAGCGATTTGGGCTGTTCATTTCTACTGTTTATCTACAACACGAACATCTTAAGCTGGATACATATCCTTATTATTAACCATGGTTTCACCAATTTGCTAGAATTTGATGACCTCTTGTTCCATCGCATACAGATTCATGACTTCCTCTTATTTTTATCCAAATCTTTCTGAATAAAATATCCCACTATACTAATAAAAATCAGAAATGGAAGAATCAACATACCGTAGCCCGTCCCGTATTCAGTTGGATCAGCAGTAAAATGGAGATAGATTCCCCACAATATATAAAGAGCGTAACCCATGATTACCGTAATAAACCATCCCCATTTCTTTTTAAAGAAGGGAATTAAAATGGGAGGAGTTAGAAAAATAATCCCCATGATAAGTGTATAAAGAATATCCATTGTTGTTTGCTCCTACTTTCTCACTTTTTTTAATCTAGTATAAAATCTATTTCAACATCCTATTTACCTACTGAAGGAATAGCCTTATCTTCCATAATACTAAGAATATACATAAAAACTATATTTTTCTTGACATTTTTTCGTTTTTTCATATAATTAGAAATGTACCTTATATAATATTTTGACTTGTTAGCTCAGTGGGAGAGCACTTCCTTGACAGGGAAGGGGTCGGGGGTTCAAGTCCCTCACAGGTCATACAACCCGAAAGCCTCAATTCCTTGATAGACAAGGGATTGGGGCTTTTTCAGTTCTTGAAGCATTCTGTGTAAAAACTGAATACTACTGAAAATGCACATTCTTAATTATTCTATTACCGTTTCTTCAGTTGGTGTAACCCAAGGGTACAATTCAATAAAAAAGACGCGTTTCTAAATAAACGCGCCTGATAATTGTTTAATGGAACCGTATATTTTAGTACCGCTTTTAGAGTTATATCACCTATATGAGTCATGAATTGGACGGAACAAGTCTTCATTTACATTTCTGACAACTGAAAAGTGCTCGACATTGTAATGACCATGAAGAGTACTATTATGATGCTTTATGATTTGTTCTGCATTTAAAACATCATTGTCCGTTGTTGAATGCCCATCACCGACTAAAGTTACATCCAAACCACTAATAGTGGCTGTTCTGACTACACTATCTATACAGTGTTGTGTTTTACAGCCCATAACAACAACATGTTCAATTTTTTGAGATCGTAAGTGATTTAGTAGATCTGTCCCATGAAAGGAATTTGTTGCAGATTTATCGATAAACTTCGCTTCCGAAGGTATAATAATTTCATTGTGAACTTGAAATCCTCTACCTTTTCCTTCAGAAACATCGAGATCTCTTACAAACACAACTGGAACATTGGATTCCCTTGCTTTTTCAATCGCTATATTAATATTCCTAATAATCTGCTCTTTTTTGAATACCGCACTCTCTTCTTGATTTCCATCAATTAATTCTTGTTGAGCATCAACGATTAATAATAGTTGATTCAAATGATTTTCCCCTTTCAAATGTAGAAAAACGCAATATTAATTATTTAATTATGCGTTCTCCCTTTAATTTTTCAAGCTTACATTTAATATAGACTTTTCGGCAAAAAAAGGGCTGACTAGCTCGATCAGAAGTCAAACCCTCCCCCTATTAAACACTTAACTTCATATTTTGACGCTTATTCATGAATTGCAATGCAATGACTACAAATAGTAATCCTAGACCAATAATATCTGTAACCCCTTCTGGATAAATCAATAATAGACCACCAGCGATCCCCATTAGTCGCTCATACCATACAAGCTTCCTGAACCAATATCCAATGATTCCTGCTCCAATCGCAGTCATTCCCGCTAAAGCAGTAAAGACAATCCAAATTAAATAAGTCCAAGTTGTATCGATCATCAGTAACTCCGGTGATAACACGAACATGTAAGGGATAATAAAAGCGGCTATCGCAAGCTTGGATGAATCGATACCGGTTTTTATTGGTTCCCCGCCCGAAACGGCTGCTGCTGCAAAGGCTGCTAAGGCTACCGGTGGAGTGATATCAGCAATAATACCAAAATAGAAAACAAATAAATGGGCAGGTAAATCAGGTACTCCCATTAATATAATCGCTGGTGCAGCAATCGTAGATGTGATGACATAGTTTGCAGTCGTTGGAGCTCCCATACCCAATATTAATGAAGCAATCATCGTGAAGAATAAAATCAATAGCAATTTACCATCTGCAAGATCAAGTAAACCATTTGCTAATTTCAATCCTAGTCCTGTTTTTGTCACTACCCCTACAATGATCCCTGCAGAAGCAGTCGCAGCAGCAACAGCTAAAGCCGTTCTTGCCCCATCTACTAAAGCTTCAATGATTCCTTTAAAACCCATTCTTGTCTTTTTCTTCAGCCCACTTAAGACAACCGTTATTAAAATGGACCAAAGAGCTGAACGCATGACGCTCATTCCAGTCATCAATAGAATTAATACTGCAACAATCGGAAGTAATAAATAAAGATCCTTGATAATTTCCTTTTTGTCAGGCATTTCTTCTTTTGTCAGACCTCTAAGTCCTAAACGTTTTGCTTCAAAATGAGTCATGATCCAAATTCCTGTAAAATATAAAATCGCTGGAATGGCAGCCGCTTTGGCGATATCCCAATAGCTTATCCCACCAATGAACTCAACCATTAAGAAGGCTGCAGCTCCCATGACAGGAGGCATTAGTTGTCCACCTGTTGAGGATGCCGCTTCTACCGCACCAGCAAATTCCTTTTTATACCCCAGCCTTTTCATCATTGGAATGGTAAAAGCACCTGAAGTGACAACGTTAGCAACAGAGCTTCCGCTAATTGTTCCTTGTAAGGCACTAGAGAATATCGCTACTTTAGCTGGTCCACCAACGCTTCTTCCAGCAATCGCAACAGCTAAGTCGTTAAAATATTGTCCTACACCTGTTTTTACAAGGAAAGAGCCAAATAAAAGGAATAAGAAGATAAAGGTAGACGATACGGCAAGAGGAGTACCTAATATCCCTTCAGTTGTAAAAAACATCGTTTGGACTAAACGGTGCAAATCCAATCCGCGATGTGCAAGAAATCCTGGCATATAAGGACCATAAATCGCGTAGCCCAAAAATATCGTGGCAATAATAGTAATTGGCAAGCCAACCGTTCGACGAGTTGCTTCTAATACTAATAAAATAGCAGCGAGACCAACATAAAAGTCTAGATCCGTTAAACGCCCTACCCTCATAACTAGGTCATCGATCATAAGGGGCCAATAGGATCCGACGACAATCGCAATTAAAGCCAAGATCATATCATACCAAGCGACCTTGTTCTTTTTCAAATTCTTTTTACGAGCTGGGTAAAGTAAGAAAATGAGTGCTAATGCAAAACCTAAATGGATGGTTCTTTGCAATTGAGCTGTTAACTGCCCGAAGACTCCCGTGTAGAGCTGGAAGAGTGAAAAAGCTAAAAGTCCTAGGAAGACAATCCAGCTAATGACACCCGTTAATTTTCTCGTACCCGCTTCTGGATCGTATTTTTCCATGATTTCTTGTTGTTGTTCTTCTGATAATATTCCTTCATTATAACTCAAGAATATTCACTCCTTTTAAGCTCTCTATCATATTTACCCTTTTCACGTGGATTCGTATCCAGGTTCCAGGGGTAATACTTTTCGATAAGGGATACTCTTTATTTTTATAGATGATTGTATGATTCGCCCTCACCTTTCCAACTCTCAAGTCGAATGAAGGAAAGATTCGATTCATATTTTTTATGTAGTACTTACCATCTTTTTCTTCAAAAACTTCTCCTTCCCCTGCATCGGAAGGCATTCCAATTGCGAAATTTTCATACATAAGTTCGTATTGTTTAATTTCTTTTTTTTTCGTTATCGCGTAGCTTTCAACTACACTTGTGAGGTGAATCGAATGGGTGTATTTCATTTTAAAAGTGTCATGACTTTTTAAAGGAAGGAATACAAGCACTTTACCTGTGTTTTGATATTCAAAGACTAGCGCTTGTTTGTATGGTAAGAATAGAATTATGGCTATGATTATAAAAATGAGGGATACTAAATAAATTCTCTTCTTTTTCATCAATAAATGAATCAAAATGACCCCCACCATAAAGAAAAGCGCAAGCGCCTTGAACAGCCCCGACAAGCAAATCCTTCTCCACACGGAAAGACGTTCTTTGACTTTTTGGGTGGAGAACATTTGATCTCGAGGTCGACAAAATCATGACGTCCTGTCGCATTGTCGACACTAGTACATCCTGTATGTCGGGGCTAGACGCTGGAGCTTGACAATTTTCCCAGTCTAAATAAATTATGAATACTATCTTTTATTAAGTGAATTTGACCGGCCTTTCACCATTAAGGTAAAGCAGCCGGTCAAATACTTATTTACTCTTTAGGATAAACTTACTCTGCTTTAATCCCTTTTTCCTCAAAGTATTTTTGCGCTCCAGGATGCACTTTGATTCCTACTCCATTTAAAGCCTTTTCAGCTTTAATCAGTTTTCCTTTTGCGTGCGCAATTTTATCCGTATTTTCAAACACAGCTTTAGTAATGTCATAAACAAGGTCATCTGCTAAATCATCACGAACGACTAACATTGCTTGTACTGCCACTGTTGGAACGGCAGAAGTTAACCCATAAACACCAGATGGTACTTCTTCTTTCGCATAATATGGATATTTAGCAATTAACTCATCAGCTTTGTCAACTTCAACAGGCACGATGACAACCTCTTCTGTTGCAGCTAACCCTTCAACTGCTCCTGTAGGAGTTCCAGCTGTTACGAATGCAGCGTCAATTGAACCATCCTGAATACCTGCCGTAGACTCATCGAAAGATAAATGTTTTGCATCAATATCTTTCATTGTAATCCCATGTACTTCAAGAATTTGTTCAGCATTAGCAAATGTTCCAGAACCTGGTGCTCCAACCGATACTTTTTTCCCCTTTAAATCCGCAACCGTTTTGATCCCAGATTTTGAAGTTGTTACAATTTGCACCGTTTCAGGATAAAGTGTCCCAATTGCTGAAACATTGTCTACTACGTTACCTTCAAACATTAATTTTCCATCTTTTGCATAAGAAGCGATATCTGTTTGTGTGAAAGCGATTTCAGCATTTCCATCCTTTAATGTGGTCATGTTTTCAGCAGATGCACCTGATACTTCCGCATTGGTTTCAATCCCAGTTTCATCTTTAATAATATTCGCTAAAGAACCACCTAATGGATAATAAGTACCACCTGTACCGCCGGTTACGATACTCATATATTTCGGTTTTTCGGTTTCTACCACTTTGTCATCGTCTTTCCCTTTTTCATCATCACCATTCGTTTTGTCGCTTCCACAAGCTGCTAAAAACATGGAAACGATTAAAACAAACATAGTCATTAAAAGAAAGCTTTTTCTTTTCAAGTCACTTCCCCCTTTTTTATAAAATTCTGAATACTAATTGATTTTACCATATAAATATACAAAATTGTCAAATAAATATTTTTTTGGAAGTTATTTCACTATTTTAATTTTTTTCTGTATTACTTTTTTCAGTAAAAAAAAGTGTATTAAATGTAAGCATGAAAATCCACTATTTTAACAATGCTAAAAATTATGTGATACAATTTTGATAACCTTCGTAGAAGAAGAGATAAACATGAATAAAGGAAGGATTTTAAATGAATAGAGGATTGACAAAAGATATACAGCTATATAGTAAGGAACTGCAAGAAGAGGTTCAGATGCTCATTTATTTACCTTCATCCTTTTCGCCTTTATATAAGTATCAATTACTTATCGCTCAAGATGGACGAGATTATTTCCAACTTGGACGTATTGGACGAATGACGGATGAACTATTACATAATAAAGAAATGGCGAATACCATCATCATCGGACTGCCTTATCGAGATGTGGAAGATAGGAGGCAGAAATATCATCCCGATGGTGGGAAGCATAAAGCCTATATTCGTTTCTTAGCCCATGAGCTCGTTCCTTTTTTGGATCGTGAATTTCCCTCTTTTCAAATGGGAATGGGACGTACTCTTCTAGGTGATTCTCTTGCAGCAACTGTTTCATTGCTAGCTGCACTTGACTATCCGCATACATTTGGAAAATTAATTCTACAGTCACCATATGTAAATGAAGAGGTACTAACGAGAGTGCAGCAATTTGATCAAACTCATTTACTTGATGTTTACCATGTGGTCGGAACAGAAGAAACCGACGTACCAACAAGAAACGAAAAGGAACGAAATTTTTTGGAGGCAAACCGAAAGCTTTCAACGATTTTCAAAGAAAAGAACTTTCCTTATTTTTATGATGAATTCAATGGAGACCATACTTGGACCTATTGGCAGCCAGATTTAAAACGAGCTTTGTCGCATTTACTAAGATAGTCCTGTTTTTTGGCTCATTTTGTCGAAATCAAACATTTCATTCAAATTTTTGTTATAATATTTAGAAATAATAATGTTTTCTTTTCATGTGATTCAAAATAAAATCTTTTGGAGGTAATGAAATGAATTATGGAGTAGTAATTTTTCCATCTAAAAAACTTCAAGATTTAGCGAACTCTTATCGAAAGCGATATGATCCACATTACTCGTTAATCCCTCCGCATTTAACATTAAAAAATGCCTTCACTGCAACAGATATTGAAGTGAAAGATTTAGCGAATCAACTGAAAGAAATTGCTAACAATTATGAACCATTCTCCTTAAAATCAACGAAATATAGCTCTTTTCATCCAGTAAATAATGTGATTTATATGAAGGTAGAAACGAGCGATGTACTCGTACAACTGCATAATGAAATTAATGAAAAATTAGATCATAGTCAGTCAGAATATGCATTCGTCCCCCATATAACAATCGGACAAAAATTATCAAATGATGAACATTCTGATGTATATGGTGCTTTAAGAATGCACAACTTCAACCATGAGGAACTAGTGGATCGTTTCCATTTGTTATACCAGCTAGATAATGGCTCATGGACAGTTTATGAAACATTTCGTCTTGGAAAGGAATAATCATTAATGAAGTTAAAAATTGTTACAACAGCAGAAGAATTACAAGATGCCTTTTCGATTCGAAAAGAAGTATTTGTTGCCGAACAAAAGGTTCCAGAAGAAGAAGAAATTGACCAATACGAGGACGACGCTACTCATTTTATTTTATACAGCGACAAGCGTGCCATAGGTGCGGGCCGATTTCGTGTCCTAGATGGAATCGGTAAAGTCGAGCGAATTTGCGTGCGCAAAGAAGCACGTGGCACAGGTGCTGGAAAAGAAATTATGCGTGGCATAGAAGATTTTGCTAAAGCGAATCAAATTCCAAGTTTGAAGCTAAATGCTCAAACCCAAGCCATCCCTTTTTACGAAAGTCTTGGTTATGAAATCGTATCGGAAGAATTTCTAGATGCAGGAATTCCTCATAAAACAATGAAGAAAACTCTTGTCTAACATGACAAGAGTTTTCTTCATTGTAATGTTCCAGCGCAAGAGTACTTTTCGAGACGTATAGGCTGTCGGAGTTACATGAGCGCATTCACTTTTATCATATCCATTCATCAAAATATATCCCCTTCCCTGTAATTTCACCTATCAGCTTCATTTCAGCATTTGTTTTTTTTCGAAAGGTTTTATGTCTTGGATCGTGATTGAAATGATCTTCTCGGGCAACTCGTTGTAAGGGTGCAATTGGAAATGTTTGTACATAACGGCTAGTGAACTTCATATCTCGATTTTGATATTGCATTTCTTGATACGGTGTTAATGGTAATAAGTACCCCACTTTCTCACCCACTTTTTCGGAAATTATCTATCGCAGGTACTAGCAGCTCCACATTTTTACCTATATTATGCCTAATTTTAAATATCTATTACCTAATACTTCCACACTTGTTCCCTGAATTCCTCTTTAGGTTATCTTTGATATTTGATATGATTAGCCATGTGAATTAAAACCAAGGGGAACCATTATGCAAATAGCCATTGTAAACAATGAAAAAATCAATCTTGAAACCTATCCACGTGAACTTTTTCATCAACTTTATTTGGCAGGTAAAAAGGAAAGGTTAACTTGTTCAGTCTGTCAAAAATCAGTCCAGCTTTATATTGGGATGAAAAAGGCACCTTATTTTTTTCATAGCAGTCCACATATAGAAGCATGTGAAACAGAAGAAACAACCATAATTGAAAAGATCGAATTTACAGAGCAAAATGGGTTCCGCATTCCGAAAAGTAGGAATATATCGGAAGATCAAACTTCACGTACTACCTTCCGAAGAGCTAAGCTTTTACCTGTCAAAGTGACGTTTTGCAAAAATAAAGTTGATACATCCCATCAAACGGATCCTTACATTCAAAAGCTCCTTCAAGCTGGATTTCCTCTTGATTTCAATCAAACTCAAGCCGTTCTTGATTCAGATCGACCACTACTCATTTTATCTGGCGCTGGTAGTGGGAAGACAAGAGTATTAACAACGAAAACAGCTTATATGATCCGTGAAAAAAAGATCGACCCAAGTACGATGATGCTTGTGACATTTACCTCAAAAGCTGCTGGTGAAATGAAAATGCGCCTTAATCAGTATCCTGACATACAGGCGAATCAAATTAATCGTTTAGTTACTGGTACCTTTCATAGCATTTTTTATCGAATCTTAATGCATCACGAACCAGAAAAATGGAATTCAGCGAAAATATTAAACAAAGACTGGCAAAAAGAAAGAATCATTCGTGAAGCAGCAAAGGAACTAGATATAAACGAGAAGGAATTTGCCTTTGATCTTGCCCTACAACAAATTGGCTATTGGAAAAATTCTCTCATCCTACCATATAAGGTAAAATCTCAATCAAAATGGGAAGAACAAACAGCTTTTCTCTATAAAAAATATGAAGAATTTAAACAAAAAGAGGGGCAATTTGATTTTGATGACATGCTTGTTGGGTGCTATCAATTATTTATAGAAAATCGCCATCTTCTCGAAAAATATCAGCAGCGATTCCACTACTTCCTAATCGACGAGTTTCAAGATATTAATAAAGTACAATATGAGCTTATGAAACTATTGTCAGAGATTAATAAAAATGTCATTGCGGTTGGGGATGACGACCAATCAATCTATGCCTTTCGCGGCAGCGACCCTGAATATTTGCTCCAATTTGAACAGGATTTTCCCAATGCGAAGGTCATAAAACTTGAAGAAAATTATCGATCTTCACATGAGATTGTCACCGTCGCAAACGATGTAATTGCTCATAATAAGAAGAGGCGGTCAAAAGTGATGAGTGCACAATATTCAACTGAAAAACCTCCTGTTCTCTTCTATCCGTATGATGAGGAAGAGGAAGCAACCATGGTCGTAACAGAAATTCAGGAAAGAATTAGTAAAGGGGCAAAGCCTTCTGATTTTGCGATACTATTTCGAACAAATGCTAGCTCACGAGCAATATTTGAGCGTTTAGTCACTTCGAATCTACCGTTTCGAATCACTCAGGATGCCGAATCCTTCTATGATCGCTTTATTCCAAGGAGCGTAATTGCTTATTTGAAACTGAGTATAAATGAAGATGATTCAGAAGCATTAAACACCATTCTTCCGAGCTTATTTTTAAGACAAGGAGTGTTACGAGACATTAAAGCAGACAGTATTTTAAACGATTGTAGTATGTTAGAGTCTTTATCAGTTGTCAAAACAAGCTTTGCTTTTCAGGACAAAAAACTTAAAACTCTACCAAGTATTATTCGTTCTTTGAAGCATCTCTCCCCTGTCCATGCGATCGAGCGAATTGCAAAAGATATTGGATTTGAAGACTACCTAAAGAAGCGTGGCAGTGAAGGAAACAAAATTGAAAAAGGGTCAGATGATTTGAAAGACTTAAAGGTTGCTGCCAGATCCTTTATAAATATTCAGGAGTTTTTATTACACGCAGAGCATATCTCCGCTCAAAATAAAGAAATAAAAATAATCAGTAAAAACCTTGATCAAGCGATTACTTTAAGTACCATTCACCGTGCGAAAGGTCTTGAATACGAAAAGGTATTTGTACTTGGAGTCGTTGATGGTAGTATTCCACACGATTTTGCTTTAGAAGAATATCGTAATGGGAATGTAGGAGCACTTGAGGAAGAGAGAAGATTATTATATGTGGCGATAACGCGGGCGAAGCGGAATTTGTTTATGTCTATTTTGGAGAATAGGCGTGGGAGAAATGCAAATAGGTCACGATTTTTAAAGCATTTATTAGTAAAATCAAATATCCTGTAGTTGAAAATAGTTTACCCTTTTTGAGGAGCTAATAAAGCTCCTCTTTTTATCTCAAACTTCCATCAATCAGATCAAATCATTAATTTTTTCGCATATTCCCTTACAGGATTATTTATCTCTCTTTTTACTGGATGTATAAAATAAGTTTCTTCATTTGCCTCTATCATTGATTTTACTTCTTCTACTGTAAATGGAGTGTGAACTCTATTCCTAGCATCTACGTTTCTGGGGTAACGTTTTGCTTTTATATTGAGAGTAAAAGTTAAAGTAGCAAAGAGCATTTCTTCAAGTGCAAAAATTTCTTTTTCAGTTAGTTTCATAAATACTTTAATCAAATCAAGCTTATTATAATTTAAAATTTCGTTTACGTATTTCCTACTAAATACTTGCCCAACCGCAAAACTTGCATGAAAGGTTTCTCTTTTAAAAATTTGTTGCCAAAGTGGCCATACTTTTTTCATTGACAGACCCGGAACCCAGAAATCTTCTGGCTCCTGAAATCTAGTAGCCATATAATCATATTCCTGCATCTCTGTTAGAATAAAATCTTCAAATCCCTTTTTAATAAATAGTGCATCAGAATCAATGTTAACTAAATAATCATATGGATGTTGGATTTGTTCTAACCATTCCATCACATTTAAAAAGAACCAAGGAAAGTTCTGTCCCCACGTTAATGGAAATGAGGTCGGACACACAGGTACTCCAAGGTCCTTACATAGTTCAGGATCATTGCCGCTTTGAAATAAAACAACAGATGAGTTTGGGCAGAAATACTTGATGTTTTCCAACAATTCTATTATTAATTCTCTTTTTTCATGTACAGGTATTGCAATACAAATTCTTTTCATAGGATTTCCCCTTTCTACTACTTCAAGGTTTTTCATTCCCCTTTACTCCATTCTTGTATTTCGTTATACGTACCTAAATCCATATACGTGCCATCAGGAAAACAATATGCTTTTACTTTATTTCGTTCTATTAATGGTAGTAGAGCATCGGATAAAACGAGTTCCTTCTCGCTACTGTCTTCATCACTTTTATTTATTACAAATTGATGAAGTGCTTCCGTAAATTCAGGGCTCCATACCATTGCCCCCCACATCCATTTTAAGTTCGTAGATAACGGCTTATCCAAAATAGATATAACGTTTTCAGTGTCCTCTGAAAAATCAACCATACCAAACTTAGATGGATTCTTTGTTTGAAAACAGGCTAGAGTTACTTCAGATTTTTGGTCATTCTCGTGAGTGTTTAATAATAATTGAAGATAATTCGAAGGTTTTATAAATGTATCTGGCATAGCAAATACTACTGTTTTATTCTTTAATAAATTGTAAGCTTCATCTAGAGATTGTGGCAATGAGCGCGGTTCAGGATGGACACAATAATATATTGAAACACCGAATTTTTTTCCATTTCCTAAGAATTTAACAATATCCATTTTCTGAGGATTAATTGTAATCACAAAATGTTTTATTCCAGCACTTTTCATAGCATTAATTGTGTACAATATAATAGGGCTATAAGCTAATGTATGAACATTTGGGAATAATTCTTTTGAAAAAGGTAAAGAAAGTCTACTTCCTCTTCCAGCACATGGAATTAAACCAATTTTATCCAAATGTTATATCCTCCTTTTATGGCGAAAAATCGCATAAAATATTTTATTATATAAAGTATTTTAAAAACTCTTAATAAGTGATAGACCGTTTATTCATTTTCCTCGCAATTCTACAAAGTGGAAAGTCAACTTTTCAAACATACAATTAACACTTTTCAGAGTCACAAAAAATTTATATTAAGTACTTATTGAAAATAAAAGCTTGACCAAAGATATTTAATAAAAAATGCCTGCAACGATTACGACAATGCAGACATCTAAAGAATTAAAAATTTAAAAAGGGATATTAAATTTATCCATAAACCAATTATCATCATGTTTTCTCTTTTTCTCGTAAATGGCTCGTTTTTCAAGTATATCGCTTAGCAATACCTCCGCCATTAATTTTGTCTTATTGCTATGTTTAATTAAATTAGATAGTTTAATTACACGTTTAAAATCTAAATGTAACAAGGCCATCCTTAATAAATTGTAATTAATATGATCCCAATTCAATTCAAAAGGAGCTTGTGGCCGGAATATATGCAATATCGTTACATCGGGAACAATGTAGCATGAATAACCGAAAAGCCATAGTTTAAATGAAATTTCTTCGTCTTCATGTCCCCACACTCTAAATCCCCTTTCAAAGCCATCAACATCCCTAAATGCATCTCTAGATATCGCCATACATCCACCTGCTAATAAAGGAACAGGATAAAGATTCTTTTTTTTCACAGTATTCCACTTCGGTTCAAGGTCCTTGTTCCATGTATAACCGTATCCAATATTGGTAGGGTTAGCAGAATCTGCAATGCCTGGATTCGTAGCTGCAGCAGTACCTTTTTGAATGGGCTCAATTAACCTATCTATCCAGTAGTCTTCAAAAAAAAGATGGGCATCACAAAATATTAAAATATCTCCTTTTGCATATTCAGCTCCGGCATTTTTTGCATTCGAAAGTCCAAGTCCCTCTGTCCGGAACATTCTAATTTTTTCATTATTATTATTGTGCAGAAATGAACAACAGCCATCTTCAGAGGCATCATCTACAACCACTATTTCGAAATCATAGTCTGTTTTAATACTTAAAGCAGAATCAATTGTATTTTTAATATTTTCACCTTCATTTTTAACAGGTATCACTATAGAAACGAGTGACTTATTAACCAAATGTTTCACTCCTTTATTAATTTTCACAATTAAATAACTTTGAATCTTACAATGCTTCTTTATAAAAGATTAAAGTAGGATAAATGGAAGTTTAAATACAAAATAAGCTTTGTAATATAACTTATTAAGAATAAATGATAAAAGTGCAGAGAAAATTCTCTGCACTCAACCCATTATTAATCTAGTAAAATTATTCTAATCACATGGTGAAACAACAATTGTACCAGCTGGGAAAGTTACAGTAGCAGTAAAATCTGGTCGTGGAGCTGGAAGGTCAGCTAGAACAGTAAGTGTTTGAGTGGTTTCATTAAACGTAGCAGTAAATGGTACTTCACCGATAAATGGCACGTTTGGATTAGGTGGTTGTTGAATAACAGCAAAAGCTAAACCACTAAGAGTTAAAATAGTGTTGTCATCATTACAATCAATAACAAAAGTTTCTGGAAGACCTACTACAGATGCTATTCTTGAAGCACCGATATCATTAAATACAAAACTAAATAGATTACCTTCTTCATTACAATTATCGCAGATGTTAGCATTTGTTACTGATTGTGTCGCAGGTGAGCTTGTTTCTACTCTTACATCAACTAAAGGATCAATACGACAAGCACCAGTACAAATATCCGTTGGAGCAGATGTTGTTGTTACAGGTGCTCCTGTTGTTGTCACTGGTGCACCTGTTGTTGTTACTGGTGCTCCCGTTGTTGTTACTGGTGGAGCTGTTGTTGTTACTTGATTAAGAAATTCTAATACATTTTCAAATTTAAATTGAAGCAACATTTCCTTTTTAATAATTGTTTTCAATACTTTCTCAACACTGCTATTAGCTTCCAGTAGCTCTTCAAAACTAGTTGCCACAATATCCTCGTTTACTTGATTTTCATCGCTATCAACAAGTGTACCTAAAACTGCTTGAATCGTTTCAGCTTCAGCATTAATCAAATGTGCAAGTCCTAGCTCTTCAAATGCAATAGATGCAAGCAATAAAAATGCTATTTGATCTGGATTTAAATCAAGACTTTCAATATCTTCAGGTAATAATGGAAAAGTCATTATACTTTTCATCTCCTTAAAATTTTTTTAATACATCAACACTTTATTCCTATCTACCTTCTTGGTCTGGACGATTTGTTTATTTTGCAAAAAAAAAATTTAATATAATCCAGAAGGCAAACTTCTCTCTTCCTCCTTTCTATCCGTATATTATTCATTGTTTTTTATACTGTCTGGACATGTATAACAGAACAAAAACACAATTTAAACTTCCTAAAATAATATATAAATATGAGTATTAATTCCCATAAAAATTGATAACCTGTCCTGCTGTACCTTCAAGCAAAATTATTCATGTGCAAAATTATCAATTTTTCTGAAATATAAATCTACCGGCACAAAGAAAACAAGCCATCATATGATATCAATGAAATATTGAATATAGAGTATGTGTTTTCTCTGTTTTTTCCTAGATAAAAAAGATTGTATAAATTAAATTATGAGAGGTGTTATATGAAAAGGGCATTAGTAGTTTATCTTGAGGATAAACCTAATCTAATGATGCAGTTCGGTTGGCTATATACATCATTAAAATATATTCAATCAACAGATACAGATATTGTTGTATTCGGAACTAGCAAAGCATTAAAAAAAGTTCCTAAAGATTGTATAAAGATTAAATACAAACCGATAAGTTATAGAAAGCAATGGCAAAAGTATCATTATATTAATTCAATCAGTTGTTTAGCAGATGATCGTTCTGCTTTTCTTGATGAATACGATTTTCTGCTTCGAACAGATGTAGATACCTTTTTAACCCCTGCATGGAACGATTACTATCCAGATTTTTATACTGTTGGTGGAGGAGGGTATGTTCACAATCAAGATGTAAAGAGAAGACTTAAAAGGATTTCACATAGCCTTGGATATAAGCATCGAGGAATCCATAATGTTGGATCAACACATTACGGTTACGCACCATTGGTAAGGAAAGTTTGCAATCTTGCAGTGTCTACAGCTAAATATATTATTAATAATGAGTTTAGTAATGGACACGGGATTTGGCCGGGGTGGTTTTGGGGAGTAACATCTATGTATAGTAGTGAAATAGCTGTGAATCATTTGGTGAATAAAGTCATTATTGATGGGGAAAAACTGGATTATTTCTCCACTTCTTCAGACTTAGTCATGAAACACCCTCATATTCATTGTTGGCATACTTTTGATAAATTTTCTAAGTTTGATTTTGAAGCTGGAAAATATGATCATATTTCAATGGAAGAACTTGATACAACGAAAGTGAATGATTACTGTCTCTTTATAGCCTTAAAAGCAAAAAAAGAATTGCCATGGCTTCAGCCTAGTAACAATTGATGTAATTTTCAATCCCGATTATTTATGTAGTGGTATTTTGCTAGGTTTATATTATTGCAAATAAGTTACATTTGTAAAAAAAGAGGTGTGAAAATGAGTGAAAAAAAACCACGAATTTTAATGACAATTGATGCCTTTCATGTAGGTGGGACGGAAACCCACCTTTTGTCGATTACTAAGGAATTATTACGTCAAGGTATTTTTGTTGCTATATTGGCTACGAAGAGAGGTTCAATGTTAAATGAGTTTTTAACCCTTGGATGTCCAGTTTATATAGGCTTTAATGATTCATTATTTTCAAAAAGCAAGATAAAGCAAATCATTCTTGAAAATAATATTAATATTGTTCACTCCCATGATTTGACTGCATGTTTAATGTATGAAACTTGTAAAGAGATGGGTATTCCCCAAATCTACAGTATGCATGCAATATATATGAATCCCCATGATCATTTTGATCTTAATTTCATTAATATTATTAGTGTAAGTCCACCTATTTTTGATTGGTTAAAAGGAATAGGCATTCCTTCTACTCTAATTCCAAATGGAATAGATATAAAAGAATATAATTTTATTCCGAATTCAGAATTGAGAAATAAATTAGATATTCCGGAAGAAGCACCAGTAATATTATATGCTTCAAGATTAGGGGATGCTAGAAAATCGGAAATTTGTAAATTGTTTCTAGAAGCAAGTATTCAAATTCGTAACGAAAAGTTTCCATCATTACACGTTGTTGTAGTAGGAGAAAGTTTAGATAGAAATTATTTAGTCCCCTTATTATCATTAGTAGAATCTGCACATTCAACTACAGATAAAAAATTTATTCATATGTTAGGGAAAAGAAGAGATCTACCTGAACTATATTCTCTTGCAAATTGTGTTGTTGGAACTGGGAGGGTTGCATTAGAAGCAATGGCATGCGAGAGGGTTGTTATTGCTGTTGGAAATAACGGATATTTTGGTATAGTTAAACCTAAAAATATTAATACTGCATGGAGATATTATTTTGGTGATCATAAATCCATTAAGTCAGAAACAATAGATTTAATCGCAAGAGACTTAAAAAAAGTGTTGTTATCTCCTATTAAACAATCAAATTTCGGAAAAAAAGGAAGAGAATATATATCACAAAACTTTGAAATTGAATCAGTAGTAAATCAATTAATATTAAAATATTTATCTCTTGTTGCAAAATAAAAACCTCTTCATCAATATTATGCCTTTTACCATTATTAAAAATGAGTTGCTAGATTGGTTTCCAATCTAGCAATACTTGTTTTTCCATTCAATTAAACACACCTGAATATATAAAGCAGATGTTGATTCAATTAATTAAATATCTCTTGACTGTCTGTATTCAAAAGTTTCGATAAGACCATGTTTTAATTCTGATTCAAACTTCACTCCTAATATTTCTTTAGTTCTTTCATTACATAACCAGCTATGCTTGATCTCTCCATCTCTTTCATTCATAAAAATAGGAAATATAGAAAATTGAAATGTTTCATCCATAACAGCGATTAAATCCTTAATGCTAATATTATTGTTTGATGACACATTCAATGTCTCACCATTCCCATATTTCAAAGCGCTTACATTAGCTTTTGCTACATCCTTAACAAATACAAAATCTCTTGTTTGCTCCCCGTCTCCAAAAATAACAGGTTTTTCACCTTTTACTAGCTTTTCAATAAATATTGATATTACCCCTCCTTCACCTTTTGTGTCTTGTCTTGGACCATAAACATTACTGTATCTCAAGATTGTATAATCTATTCCATATAACTGTTTTGCTAGTTGTAAATATTTTTCTACAGTTAGTTTTGATACGCCATAAGGAGAAAGAGGATGTGTATCATGGTTAGTGTCAATGGGTAAATATCGTGGTTCCCCATATACAGCAGCACTTGAAGCAAATACAATTTTACTAACTTTGTTTCGTATTGCTGCTTGCATCACATTTAATGAACCTTTAATATTTATTTCCATATCCTTCATCATATTTTTTACAGATTCAGCTACACTCACTTGTGCAGCATGATGAATAATAAAATCCGGTTTACTTTTATCAATAAGATTATGGAATTCTAAACTATTAATATCACATTCATGATAATCAACCATTTCTAAATTTATATTTTTTTTATTTCCTGAGGATAAATTATCAACTATTACTACCTCATAATTATTTAATAATAATTCATCTACAATATGAGACCCAATGAAACCACAACCGCCAGTAACTAAAACTTTGCTCAACTTTTAGCCTCCAATAAATAACTCGCTAGTTTTCTATTTTTGGTTATAATGCCACATCTTGATTTCTACTGATATTCTGTAATAAATTGTAACTTTATATTATGCGTCATTACATGAATCAACATTTGGATTAGTCGGGAATTTATCAAGAAATTCTAGTACATTATCAAATTTAAATTGGAGTAGCATTTCTTTTTTTATAATGGTTTGCAGCATTCTTTCCACACTTCGATCAATCTCTACTAGTTCTTCAAAAGTTTTTGCCCCAATGTCATGCCTTATAGTAGTTTCAGAAGGAGTCATTAATGTTCCTACGACTGCTTGTAGCTTTTCTGCCTCCGCATTCATCAAATGTGCAAGAGCAAGTTCCTCATGAGCTATTGACGAAAGTAGTATTAAGGCTACTTCCTCTGCATTTAAATTGAAATCCGGAACAAAATTAGCAGGCAATTTAGGATTAGTCATTTTAGTTATCTCTCCTTTCACTACTTTTTAATGACATTTTATTCTGAATTATTTATTTTGTTTGGGCATTCCATTTATTTAGCCTTTTGCCTTACTGAAAAAACATATATTATCTTTGTTTATTTATTGTTAATAACACATTTTACAAATGCACTGATTAACAGGCTTGTACAATTGGAACAAAGTAATAAACATGCCATAGATTAAATGTATAAGCTGTTACGAATGAAGGAGGAGTCTGTTTTATGAGTATGCCGACTATCCCGGCAGAGCCACATCGTCCGAATCGAAATGAAGTAATCATAGATTTATTGGAATCCATTGCTTTAGAAGAAATTGCATTGTCACATATCATGAACGCAGAAGCTGAAAAAATCCAAGCGTTCGTCGGAAAATGTCATGACTTCCCAACCAATCCGACTAGTTGTGAAATCATCAAATTCAATAAGGGGGTTACTCAACTTTTAGAAACTATTGTAATGAAGGAATGGTTGTTGTTAAGGAAGTTAGAAAATGTTCTGGAATTTCATGATAAAGATTCATGTTCCCATCATGATCATTGTAAGGAACACCATCATGAGCACCATAAATGTTGCAAAGTGGACTGTTGTTGTCCGAACTGTAAAAAATCTTCACATGACTGCTGTTAAAGGATGATCCAACATGAATCAAAATAGAACAAAATGTGAAGTTATTCAGATATTAATGTCAGTCTTTTATTATGAACTATCATTGTTCAAATATTTAAATGCTGTCCTTACATTGTTAGAAGTCCAGAAAGAGAAAGGCAATGACCTAATTGTTGGTGATACTGCTTATACTGTAATTAAACATACAAATGAATTGCAAAAACAAATAAACCAGAAAATTGAAATCCTTTATGATGAATTTGATTTGACAGAGTTATTTTTTGATTACAGAATTCTAAAAGATTTTGAATATCTAAAAAAAGACCAGTTTATTGAAAGAATTAACTTCATCTATCAATTAACAAATAAGTGTCATCTAAGCGACTGGAAAAGAAAACAATTAGTAGAAGAAATAAACCAATCTTCTTTTCTTTTACGAAAACGGAAGAACTTAATATTCAATTTTTGTACAGCCCATGAAGAAAATGAGATTGAATAAACGTTTTTTAGAAAGAGTTTCAAAAAAACCAGTCGAAATTGACTGGTTTTTTTCAATATTCGGTGTCTTAAAGTTTATTATTTTACAATTTCTAACCTTTTCTTCTATGTTAAAAGTTTTATACTCCACTAAATTTGAACATAAATGTACATCTATCTCATCACTATAGCCTTTCCAAAATAAACCAATCTAAAATATACTATTATATCAAAAATAAAGGAGGATTTATCCATGTGTGTTAAAAATAATTGTACTCATCATAATAAGAAATGCCATTGCTGTCATTGTCGTTGCCATTGTTGTCATCTTCGTTGTCATTGTTGTTGCTGCAGTCATAGATGCCGCTGTTCTCATTGCTGTAAATAGACTCATCAATGTTTATACAATTACGAGGAGCTAATAATGCTCCTCGCTTTTTAATATTATAAGCTAGCTGCAGGTAAACATTGAATGGCACAAAAACAAGAAAGATCAACTTTTAGACAAACTCCCGTTGCAACTAAATCATCTATATCTTCACAATTTAATTGGCAACATAAAGAACAAGGTTGGTTATTACTATATGGACTACAATGATCATGATTCTTTATTTTAAGTAACTCTATTACAGCACATTCCCCTTTTAAATCTTTTATTCGAAAAATAAAGGTTGTAAAACAAATAAATTTTTCTCTGTGCGAACATTCGTCAAAACAAGTCGTAACACCTTCAACCTTAAAAGGTTCACAATTACAATAAAGAATAAAAGGAATAGTGTTTTTAGAATGATTGCATTCTTGATGTAACAACTTATCTATTGAATTTTCGCATGATGTTTTGCAAGCTTCACATTCCTTTTTTTTAGACATTTTTTGTGCTTCTAGTATTTTTTCTAATGTATTTTTTACACAACTTGAACTTTCTTGACACTCTTCCATAGATTTTTCACTTCCTTTAAGGCAGATTTCATCCTTAATTATCATATGGAAATATCTCCTATTTTGAGAAGGATACTAGCCTATAGCTTGCCAAAGAAAAATGGCTAATTGAAGTTCCACTTCAATTAGCCGATGTTTTCATTTTTTATTCATCATTTTCGAAATCGCATTAAAATCTAATTGCTTTCCGTCACTAACAATAGATTTGACGATTTTTTCTTCCATTTCCTTTGACACAGGTTTGTTTGCGATTTGAGAAACTCGTCGAATCACACTTCTTACTGTTTTTTCATCTTTAAAATTTGCATGTTGTAAGGAATTGGCTAGTTCTAATATATCCTTCATATTAACGCCGGTTTTCTTTTCAACGTTTTTAAAAAATCCATTATCCATTATTTAGGACCACGCTCCTTCATCAAACTACTTTATTGTATGAAGAAGGCGGAAATGGGTGTATGAAAATTGAATATTACCCTTTAGGTTTAAAGATAAGTGCTCCGATAAATCCAAAAATGATCGCTGCTGATATTCCCGAACTGGTTACTTCAAACATCCCCGTTAACACTCCTACAAGACCATGTTTATCCGCTTCTTGCATCGCACCATGGACAAGGGAATTACCGAAACTTGTAATCGGAATGGTTGCACCTGCTCCGGCAAAATCAATCAAAGGCTCATATAATCCAAATCCATCTAAGATAGCCCCGATAACAACCAAAGTACTTAAAGTGTGTGCCGGTGTCAGTTTTAAAACATCAAACATTAATTGACCAATGACACAAATAGCCCCGCCAACGACAAATGCCCAAAAAAACATCGCAAGCATTTTAATCCCTCCTAACTAGGCATTTCGATTGAAACAGCATGTGCGATACAAGGTATACTTTCATTTTGCTGAAAACTTAATGGAGATAAAAGTGCACCTGTTGCAACAACGAGTATTCTTTTATATTTACCTTTTTTCATTTCATTGATTAAATGTCCATACAAGACCGTTGCCGAACATCCTGCTCCACTTCCTCCTGATTGAACAGGTTGATCGTCACGATATATAAGTAAGCCACAATCCACATACTTACTTCTTTCAATATTGACACCGTTTTTATGCAACAATTCAATAGAAGTATTATGGCCAATTCTTCCTAAATCCCCCGTCACGATTAGATCATAGTAAGTTGGAGAAAGATCTAAATCCTTAAAATGTGCAGTGATCGTATCGACGGCTGCTGGTGCCATTGCTCCACCCATATTAAAAGGATCTGTTAACCCCATATCCATAACCTTACCAATCGTTGCTGAAGTTATAACAGGCTTTGAGTTATCTCCATTATTCGCTTTTACTAATGCAGCTCCTGCACCAGTTACAGTCCATTGGGCTGTAGGTGGCTTTTGTCCCCCGTATTCAGTCGGATATCGAAACTGCTTCTCAACTGCCGCATTATGACTCGATGCAGCTGTTAAAATAGACTCAGCCCCTTGATAATTAATGATAAAGGAGGCTAATGCTAAACCCTCCATAGAGGTTGAGCACGCTCCAAAAATTCCAAAATAGGGTATTTCCATTGTTCTTGCTGCAAAGCTTGATGGGGTTATTTGATTTATCAAGTCTCCCGCAATCATAAAATGGACCTTATCTTTAGTCATATTTTCTTTTTGCAACGCGGTTTGTAATGCTTCTTCTAGCAATAACCGATGAGCTTTTTCATAAGAATCCTTCGTCATCCATAAATCATCGTGTAATATATCAAAATCATCTGCTAGCTTTCCATTTGCTTCAAATGGACCACCAGATACTCCAGTCGCCGCAATCATCGGACGATTAGGAAAAATCCAACTCTGTTTTCCTTGGAGCAATCAAAGCACCCCCCATATTTTTAATGTCGTTTTAATCAGAGCTACGATAAACGCTGAGAAAACCCCAAAAACGATAACAGAACCAGCAAGTTTGAAAATATTCCCTCCAACACCTAATACAAACCCTTCTGTTCGATGTTCAATCGCTGCGGAAATAACGGCATTTCCGAATCCTGTAACAGGTACTGCACTTCCCGCACCTGCGAATTGGCCAATTCGATCATAAACCCCAAATCCAGTTAGCAGCATTGACAAGAATACCATTGTTGCAACAGTAGGATTTCCAGCTGTTTGCTCGGTAAAATTGAAAAAAGCAATATAAAAATATGTAATGGCTTGACCAATTAAACAAATGATGCCTCCCACTAAAAAAGCTTTAAGACAATTTTTTAATACTGGTCGCTTCAATTCGTGTTTTTGCTGTAGGTTTTGATATTGCTGTTGCTGTGGTGTTAATTTTTGTTTTTGCTTCTTATTGCCCATCCTCTCACCTCCTAAGTACGTTCCTCTTTTAAATCAATTATTTTTTTCAATTTTTTTTCAGCCTTTTCTTTAGAGTAATTTGGATCCTCCGTCTTTTCTTTCAGTTCAAGTGCTTCCATAAAAATTTTATAATCACTAGATACCGTGAATTTTTCATTCGGATAACTATTTTCTAGCTTTTTATTAATTCTCTTCTCGATTGCTTTCATTCGAAATCGGTACATATGTTTAACCTTATATACAACGATTGTATTTTTATCTACCTTTATAATAGCTACATCGTATATTTCATTAAATTTCATTACATCTTTCTTTATGTCGTCCACTATATTCTCTTCTCTTATCCCATTAGTAAGTTGGACAGGACTTGGGTTCGTTGCCTTAATTAAGGAAATCCTACTTTCTTCCTCCGCCTCACTTTGATTACAGCCAGATAGTGCAATCGAGAATAATAAAAAGGTCAAGATTCTTAACTTGAATTTTTTCATGCTTCTTCCACCTTAACATGCATTTTTTTCTATTTTCTGCTTGTTATCTATTTTTATTCAGAACGGTTCATATGGAAAAGATAAAAAAAAAGACGCCTATCACTAATGATAGACGTTGCATTCTATTTAACTTTTTTTCTTACCGCAACCACAGCCCCTTTTTTTGCGTTTTCTACGCTGTATGGATTCTGTCTCTACTTCTTTATTATTTCCTTTATCTTTTTCAGGTTGTCTCTGCATATCCTACAGTCCTTTCAAATGAAAGTCTATAGTATAGTTTATGGAACTTTAACAGATTCGTTCGTAGGCTAATTTATTAAGTTTTATTCTCTTTCCAAAAGTGTTTGAACAATAGACGCACAACCTGCCATCGCTAATATAGAAATAAATGGTTGAGATATGGATGGCCAAAAAAAATAGCATAAGTAAATGATGATCGCACTCCAAATACCTGTACACCAATGGCAATTTAATAATTCTCCAATCCAATGCCTTAGTCCAGTTCCTTTTATAATAATATACTCCTCTATTGTTCCATCAGGTAAAGTCTCCTCTTGAGTTTGATGAAATGGGCGACGTAGAAATTCTGTAATTTTATCATAAACGATTAACCTAGTAAGGCGAAAGGTCGCAAAGATCAAAATGACAAAATCAAACCAATTTGACAATTTCTATTTTCATCCCTTCATTTTTCTTATTCTTATTTGTCATTTATTTTATGCGTAATATTTCGTCCTGTATGGGCAAAATTCTTTAATTTTTCCATTGCTCAATTTTAGTTGCTTTCACCTATTTTTCTCCTCTTGCCCACACCAAATAAAGCGCCATTCATATTCTATTAAAGACAATGAGTCAAAATATTAATTTTAGGGAGATGAAATATATGTCTTGTAGAGGACATGGACCTCATGAAGATGAAAATTGCGTATGTGGTGTGTTAAGAGCTATCGTTGATGCGCAAGATCAAGTAAGTCCGGTAGAAGAGGACAATTGTGATGTAAGCTGTCAAAGATCTATTAATGTATTATTAGGGGATGTAGTAACTCCAACTACTGGACCTAATACCATTCCTGTCATTCTATATTGCGATTGCGACCCATTCCTAGGAGTAGGCGTTCGAAATGATCCGCAACACGCTGGTAGACTTGAATGTGTACAATCTTTCTTATTTAGAGTAAACTCTGTAGACGAAAACTGTTGTGCTAGTTTAGAGTTATTGTCTACAGGTCATGGAAATAATGCTAATGATCCTTGTGACCAATTCCCAGGAAACTCTGTCAGACTATCTGATATTGAAGGAACTGGAATTTGTATTACAGTTGACTTAAATTGCTTCTGCGCAGTAACATGCTTAGATCCAATTAGACTATAGTCTAGTAATAAAAATGGGCTTACCGTATTGGTAGGCCCATTACTATTAGAAACCTGTAATTCTTACATCAATTATTTGTTGTTCAGGAATTTTAACTGTTTTATCACTATTTTTAGGTTGAATAATCACCCCGTCGTTTTTGAAAGAAATAAAATACCCACTATAGTTTTTATCCTTCGTTACGATTTCATATAAAACTTTAACCCTAATCCTTGGCATTTTTCGTAATTCGTTTAACTTTTCGGTTAAACTAAGATTGTTGAATGGGGTCCGTTTTCTACTTTTCTTTTTTTCATTCTTCTCTTTTGAATTTGATTGTTTATGGGAACCTTCTGATTCTTCTTCTTCTTCCGTTTCATCCTCTACTGATCTTCCTTTTCTTTTTTTCTTAAGTTCAATTGTGGTGTCAATAATATTATCAAAAGTTGGAAGATAATCCATATTTTCATTACTATCTTTTGTTTCTTCTTTCGATGAAAGAATGCCTTCCAACATAAATTCCATTACATTTGGATCTGTTAATTCATCTTTAGGTTCTTCAACCATCATGTTATTAAGTTCAGATTGCTCTTGCTCTTCAATTTTTTTCGTAAAGGGTTTTCTAGAAATGAAATATTGTTGCATTGGAACAACTAATTTATCAAAATTTGGTTGTTCAATATAAAGAAGGGGTCGCTGATTTTTCTCGATTGCCATGCCTTAACCTCCATATCATTATTTACCATTTATATCATATGCAGAGGTGAAGCAATCGTTATTGATTTATATTTCGTTTTATCTAATCGAAAAAACAAAAAATTTACAATTCATTAACGTTTTATTCATATTTTCTTGGTATTGTCGAAATATGGAATACATTCGAGAGGATTTAGAATATGATCGCACTCATGCAGGAACAATTGACTAAAACGGAATACCAAATGAAATACCAGGAATTTTTGAATATATTAAGATCAAAAAAACTTAAAACAATTTATCAACAGATTATGGATATTAAATCTGGTGAAGTTTTTGGATATGAGGGATTGACTCGGGGACCAGTTGGAAGTCCTTTTTATTCTCCTATTTCTTTATTCCCTTTCGCTGAACAAACTGGTCATCTTTATTCACTTGAAAAAACTTGTCGGGAACTTGCGTTTGAGAGTAGTAAAGAAATACTTAATGGTAATCATAAACTTTTTATCAATATTAGTGCTCATGTGATCTATGATCCATTTTTCACTCCTGGTCATACGATGTCTTTATTAAAGCAATATCATTTGTCGCCGCAAGATATTGTCTTTGAAATTACAGAAAGAAGTGCGATTGAAGATTATGATGCTTTTCGAAATGTTCTTAATCATTATCGAAATCAAGGCTTTCAAATTGCAATTGATGATGCTGGCGCTGGCTATTCATCCCTTCAAGCCATTACGGAACTAGCCCCAGAATTTATTAAAGTAGATAAATCATTAATCCAGGATATTGCTAATAATGATGTTAAAGTGGATATTTTAAAGGCATTTACCTCCATTGCTCAAAAAATCGGAAGTAAGATTATTGCCGAAGGAATTGAAACAGAAGAAGAGCTTAAAAAGGTGATCGAATTGGGGATTGATCTAGGGCAAGGGTACTATTTCTCCAAGCCAGCCAATCCTGTTGAAAAAATAGACAATGAAATTATCCACTCAATCAAAAACTGGTATAACTATTATTCAACTACTCGACTAAAACAATCTATTATCGTTCAAGTTAATGATGAAATCGTTGTAATGGACAAGGGGCAGATATTGAAGAAATTCTCTGTAAATTCACTTGTTTAAGAAAAAGGCTGAATCCTTTCCTATTAAGGATTCAGCCTTCCTGTTCTATCCTAAAATATGATAACCAGAATCCACATGAATATTTTCTCCAGTTATTCCTCGAGACAATTCACTGAATAAGAAGACAGCTGTATCTCCCACTTCTTCCGGTGTTGTTGTTCTACGTAATGGTGCTTTTTCTTCAATTTCTTTCAAAATGGAATTAAAATCACTTACTCCTTTGGCTGATAATGTACGAATTGGGCCAGCAGAAATGGAATTTACTCGAATTCCATGCTTACCAAGATCAGATGCTAAATATTTCACGCTTGCATCAAGGGATGCTTTCGCCACACCCATTACATTATAGTTTGAAATGGCACGCTCTCCACCAAGATAAGTTAAAGTTACAATGCTTCCACCTTCGGTCATTAACTCCTTTGCTTCCTTGGCAACTGCAGTCAAGCTATATGAACTAATATTATGGGCTAATAAGAACCCATCTCGAGTCGTATTCATGTAATCACCTTGTAGCTCTTCTTTGTTAGCAAATGCAATACAATGAGCTAATCCATGAATGACACCAAATTTATCTTTAATTGTGGCAAAACATTTAGCAATATCAGCGTCATTCGTTACATCACAAGGTAGTACAGTTACTTCTTCTTGTTCAAGAGATTCTGCAAGTTCACGTACACTACTTTCTAATCTCTCACCAGCATAAGTAAAAATTAATTTCGCTCCGGCAGCATGAAGAGAACGAGCAATCCCCCATGCAATACTTCTTTTATTCGCAACACCCATGACAACATATGTTTTATTAGTTAAAGATAAGTTCATTTCAATGATCCTCCTAGCTTTTATTATAACAAGTTATTAGTACCTAGTACTAATATACACGAATAACCCAAAAATGAAAAGTCTCAACTATCCTTAACCATATTAACGCACCGGGGGTCAGTCCCCCATCGCTTTAAAGCGATGGGGGACTGACCCCCGCTCCTTTAGAGTGCTAAAGCAAATGTTTTTAGCACCATTCACAAAATTCTAGCTCTCGTTTCAGTTCATCTACGTATTCTTTTGTTCCTGTTACTATTAAGCGGTCATTCATTTGTAGTTCGGTATCTCCATGGGGAACAATGGAATCTTTGCCTCGAATGATTCGAACAAAAATGACATCACCCGTAAAGGGAAACCTTCTTAAACTTAGCCCTTCATATTCTTCATTCATCATTCGAATTTCATATAATGAAGTCTCGCGGTTCGTTAGTAGATTTATTAAGCTTGGCGACTCAATTAAAGCGCGCATTAAGGTTTTTGTCGATAGGAAAACAGAAAACACTTCAATGTTATGTTCTCGAAGTCCTTCGTCTAAATCCGGTGCCTCAATTCGCACAATCACTCGTGTTACTCCTGTTTCTTTAATAGCTATCGCTAATGTAGCATTTAATTCCTCATCTCCCGTGGATACAACGACTATATCTGCCTCCAATAAGGGAGTGCCCTTCAGCATATCAAAGGAATAATCCTCTATTTCAATCACGTCAAAGACAGAATCAGCGATTAGAAATTCTGCCTTTTCTTGTTTAACATGATATAATGTCGGTTCATATAAAGATGACTTTAATTCAAGTGAAACAGGCAGTGTAAATTGATTGGCTCCAACGAATGCTACTTTTAGTTTTCTTATTCGATTGTTATCTTTTGGGAATAATCTTTTAAATACAATCGGTGTGATAATGCTGGTTATGACTGCTACTAATATTAACGTTCCGCTCATTTCAGGGGTGATAATATTTATTCGCTCCCCAATAGTGGCTGCCGCAATCACAAGTGATAAAGTTGACGTTAATAGAAATCCGGATGCTAAAACTGTTTTTCGATCATACCATAAACCTAGAAAAAAGCTTGGAATAAGTTTCGACAATAATAAAGCAATGAATAAGAGTGGGATTAACAAAAGCAATTTAGGATCACTTAGTAATGACCAAACATCTAATTTAACCCCAACCATAACAAAGAAAATCGGAATTAAGAATCCATAGCCAAAAGAGTCCAATTTATGAACTAATTCTTGATTTGGCGATAGTAAAGAAACTAACACCCCTGCCAGAAAAGCTCCTAAAATATTTTCTGCCCCAACTGTCTCTGACACAGCCACTAAAACAATGATTAGAGCAAAAACGGCACGAGTTCCAATCTGAATGGTACCTTTTGACAGCGTTTCTAATAATTTACGATTTCTAAATCGCTTTCCAATGAAATACAAGACTATTCCTGCCGCAAATAGAATAAGCAATAGCCAAGTATTTCCGCCACCTTCACTATTTAAGGAAACAAAGATTGCTAATAAAATCATTGTAACTAAATCAGCAATGACAGCTACTAATAAGATAATTTGACCTATTGCCGTTTTCGTTAAGTGCGCTTCTTTCAAAGTCGGAAGAACCACACCTAACGAAATCGTCGATATGATCAAAGTCATAAGTAAGGCATTTTCAATAAATCCTAAGAAAACGAATAAAAATGAAAGCCCTAATGATAATGCAAAAATCCCTAAAAAAATAATCGAAGCCACAAAAAACGTATTAGGTTCTACCTTTCCATTCGAAAGCTTTTCGCGTTTTTTCTTCCCTGTAAAAGCAGAAAAGTCAATTTCTACTCCACTTAAAAACATAAGAAAGATAAACCCCAAAGTCGATAATGTTCCAAGCCACATATCATCATGAACAATATCCATCCCACTTTTTCCAATCAGTAACCCCATGATGATTTCTGCTACTACGACTGGAATAAAATTCATTTTAAAACGATGCATAAGGATTGGTGTAATAAATGCAACGATCATCACAATAAGAAGCGAAATAACCGAAGCGTGATTATCCATATACTCCCCCCTATTATGGCGCTAAATAATTCATAAAAATTGTCGCCATTCCAAAATAAATGAGAATACTTATAATGTCATTGATTGTTGTAATAAATGGACCTGATGCAACTGCTGGATCTATCTTACATTTATGCATAATAAGCGGAATAAAAGAACCGGCTAAAGTCGCTACTATCAAAGTTGAAAAAATGGAAACACCGACCAATAATCCTAGGTAAACATCCCCATGCCAGAAATAGACAACCATTGAAACTAATACACCGCAAATGGTCCCTGTAATTAATCCAGTGCCTGCTTCCCGAATAAGCAGCTTCAACTTATTTTCTTCCTCAATTTCTCCTGTGGCAATCCCTCTTACTGCAACAGCAAGTGCCTGTGTTCCCGTATTACCAGCCATACCAGCAATCAGTGGAATAAAAGTTGCTAAAATTGCTACTCTATTTAATGTTTCTTCAAACTTTCCAATTAAGCTCGCTGTCATCATTCCTAAAAATAATAAAATAATTAGCCATGGCAATCTTTTTCTAGCCGCCGATATAGGGTTACGATCAAGAGTATCCATATCAGAGACCCCTGCAAGCTTTGAATAGTCATCAGATGCTTCTTCTTCCATTACATCCATAATATCATCAACCGTAATAATTCCTAATAAGTGGTTTTGGAAATCAACAACAGGTACAGCCAAGAAGTTATAATCCTTTATTTTCTTAGCGACTTCTTCCTGGTCTTCCCCTACAGAAACGGAAACCACCCGATCATACATCACATCAGAAATCATCACATCATCATCACTGACAATTAAGTCTCTTAATGAAATAACCCCAGCGAGTCGTTTTTCTTCATCAACGACATATACATAGTAAATCGTTTCAGCCCTTGGCGCTTCATTTTTTAAAATTACCATCGCAGACCGAACAGTTTGATTTTTGGATATCGCAATATATTCGGTCGTCATAATACTACCGGCTGTATATTCTTCATAATGAAGAAGCTCTTTAATTTCCTGTGCCGCTTCATCATCCATAATCGTTAAATAGCTAGCCACCTGCTCTTTATCAAGCTCGTTTAAGACGTCAACCGCATCATCTGCATACATATTTGAAAGCATGTCTGCCGCATAATTGGGATTCATTCCTGCTAATACGTCTTGATATTCATCTTCTTCAATTTCTAAATTTTCAAAAAGAGATGCCATTTCTTCTGGAGAAAGGTAATGATAGACCTTTGTACGAATTTCTTCGTCTAATTCTGAAAAGAAAGTAGCCTGATCATATGGATGTAGTTGAAGAAATTCTTCACGAAATAAATCCATTTCATCCTTCATCAAAGCTTCACTTATCATTTCAAAATTCATTTGTAGAGTTCGTTCGTCTTGTTTTTCAAATTGGTCTTTCATCTTCTTTACCCCCTTTCACCTATCTTGTTAACTTACCTACATAATACTAACAAAACTTTTTTTTGTTGTCTCAAAATTTTTAAATCCATCTTAATGTTCCCATATTATTTAGATCGAATCGACAATTTCATAAAAAATACTATGTTGGAAAGAATAAATTGAAGATTATACATAGGTTTTTTCAAAGGAGTTTTTAACATGAGTATTGACATAATAGGTGATATCCATGGCTGTTTCCAAGAATTTGAAGCGCTAACTCAAAAGCTTGGTTATCATTGGAAGGAAAATATTCCTGTGCATCCAGAAAATCGAAAACTCGCATTTGTTGGTGATTTAACCGACCGAGGACCGATGTCATTAAAAGTAATCGAAGTTGTTTGGGATTTAGTTATGACAGGTCATGCCCATTATAGTCCTGGAAATCATTGCAATAAATTATATCGATATTTTCAAGGAAACAAGGTTCAAATATCCCACGGCCTTGAAACGACTGTGGCCGAATTTGAAGTCTTAAATAGTGGAGATCAGAAAGTAATTCGCAATAAATTTGTAGAACTTTATGAAAAGGCACCACTTTATCAAGTATTAGATGAAGGGAAATTAGTCATTGCCCACGCGGGAATACGTGAGGATTATATTGGAAAAAGCCACTCTGGGGTAAAAACGTTTGTGTTATATGGGGATATTACTGGAGAAAAAAATCCAGATGGTTCGCCAATCCGCAGAGATTGGGCAAAACATTATAAAGGAAAGTCCTTGATTGTGTATGGGCATACCCCTGTCGAAGAAGTTCGATGGATTGGAAACACCGCAAACATTGATACTGGTGCTGTATTTGGTGGAAAATTAACAGCATTACGATACCCTGAGAAAGAAGTCGTTTCAGTTCCCTCCTCCATGCCTTATGTTGCAGAGAAATTTCGTGAGATTAAATAAGATACTAAGAAAAGCGCGAGGCGCTTCGATCAGCTCCAACAAAGTAGACTGGTCGATTGGCGAGAGTAGCGAAGCTAGAGACCTAGTCGCACTTATGCGAACAGTTCTTTGATTAGCCAAGCAAATGCTTCGCCAGCCGGAAAGTCGTTCTTTGACTTTTTGGCTGTAGGACATTTGACCTCGAGGTCGACAAGGGCTCAGGCGTCCTGTCGCATTGTCGACACAAGTACATCCCGTACGTCGGGGCTAGGACGCTTGCGCTGGACAATTTTCGAGGTCCAAAAATGTTATACTTTCTTATTTTTTAAACAAGGCTACCCCAAAAAATGGGCAGCCTTTTACTTCATAATGTTTTCCATATCACTTGCAACTGGCACTTCAAAAGAAAGAATTTTTTTATTGAAAGGATGAAAAAAAGATAATTTCCTACAATGCAAAGCTTGACGGTTTATTAATTCAATTTCCCCCCCATAAAGATCATCCCCAACAATGGGATGACCGAGATAAGACATATGAACTCTGATTTGATGTGTTCTCCCCGTTTCTAGCTTAAGCTGTATGTAACAAATTTCATTGTAACGCTGTAGTATTTGATAATGAGTACAAGCATATTGACCGTTTACTGTTACCTCTCTCTCAATAATACTATCAAGCTTTCTGCCAATCGGTTCCTTAACAGTGCCAGAGTCTTCACCCAATTGTCCATGTACAAGTGCTACATACATTCGATCGACCAACCCATTTTTTTGCTGCTTACTTAACAAGTGATGAACATGACGATGTTTGGCAATCAAAACAAGTCCAGATGTATTTCGATCTAGTCGGGTTACGATATGAGGTGCTGCTATCAATCCTATCCGTTCATAATAGCCTAGTATCGCATTAGCTAAACTTCCAGTTGGATGCTCTCTTGATGGAATAGTATTCATGAATGGAGGCTTGTTTACGACTAATAAATATTCATCTTCAAAAACAATATTCAATGGAATGTTCTCTTTCCGCATACCTTCACTTGGTATTTCTAACGGAAAAACCACCTTTAATGTATCATCCTCACCCAACACATACCGAACATTGACTTCTTTCCCATTTACAAATATCCCGCCACCACCAAACTTAATATCTGTCAATGCGGCCTTTGAAATCTCTCTTTCCTTCAAAAACTCCTTTATTGTCAGTCCAATATCCTTTGCACTAATCGTCCATAAAAGGAAAAATTGTTTATCCATTTAATTAGAGTCCGAAATAAACGAGTCATGTACTCGTTTCCAAAATGGGAATGGGCGAAAACGGGCAAAGCGGATTTTTTCATCAGCAACACGAAATTGAATCGATTTTACGTCTTTATGTAAAATCGTTAAATGATCAATCGTTACTTGAAAATCTGGCCGGTTGACAGGTTTCAACATGCATGTATGATGGTCCGGAAGAATGAGTGGTGACCCTACTGTCCGAAATACACGATTATTAATCGATGCCATTTCCGCAAGCTGAATCGAAGCTAGTGAAGGATGGATGATTGCTCCTCCTAGCGCTTTATTATAAGCTGTACTTCCTGAGGGAGTAGAAACACACAGTCCATCACCACGGAAGCGTTCAAAATGCTCACCACGAATTTCAACATCCATCACCAAAGTTCCTTCAACGCTCTTAACCGTTGATTCGTTCAATGCCAAATAACGAGTTTCCCTACCTCCATTTTGATAACGAATAATAGCCTCCATTAGCGGATATTCAATGACTTGGTATGGAGTTTTAGCAATCGCTATGACAAGCTTTTCAATTTCTTCTGGAACCCAGTCCGCATAGAAACCTAAGTGACCTGTATGAACTCCAACAAATGCTGTTTTGTCTAATCGACTACTATAGCGATGAAAAGCATAAAGCAATGTACCATCGCCGCCAATGGATATTACTATGTCAGGTTGATCTTCATCGTAAATTAAATCAAAATCCTGTAAATAGGTTCTCATTTTATGCATAAGAGTATTCGATTTTGAATCACCTTTGGTCGTTATGGCAAATCGCATCTTATTTTGCTCCTCTTATCAAATTCTACTTCTATATTACGTAAAGCCAACTTACATTTTTCGTTCGGAATTCTTTCCATCTTTCGTTTCTTTATTTCTTGTGAAAAAGGCTTGAGCTTCTTGAATTTCACCGCGTATTTGTGACATTTCTTCATCTAAATGATAAGCTGCCTCCGCTGCCCTAATTAATCGCATACGTATATCCTCAGGGAATTGACCTTTATATTTATAATTAAGGGAATGTTCAATCGTCGCCCAGAAATTCATCGCTAATGTTCGGATTTGAATTTCGACTAAAATATTCTTTTCGCCATGGATCGTTTGTACAGGATACCTGATGACCACATGATAGGAACGATAGCCACTTTTCTTTTGATGAGAAATATAATCTCTTTCCTCCACCACTTCAAAATCATTTCGATTTCTAAGTAGTTTAACGACTGCATGAATATCATCAACAAATTGACACATCATTCGAAGTCCTGCAATATCCTGCATTTCTTCTTCGAGCCGATCAAGGGCGATTCCTTTATGATTCGCCTTATCTAAAATACTTGCGATTGGCTTTACCCTACCTGTAACAAATTCAATCGGGGAATGACTAGTATCCAATTCAAATTGACTTCTCATTCCTTTTAATTTAATTTTCAATTCATCTACTGCTTGTTTATAAGGTGCTAAAAAATAATCCCATTGCTTCATTTGATGATCACCTCATACATAATCTCTAATTCTTTAAAAGGATGACCACGAAGATCAAAAAGTTGTTTCTACCTTTTCAACCATTGCCTCTCCATAATTACTGTTCCCTTTAATATTTCCAATTAAATATTCTAATTCTTCATTAAACATTGGTAAAGGTAATTCCTCACTTTGATTAAAAAGAAATGCGGAAAGTGATTCATCTAAAGCTTCTTTTAACATTGGCCAGTATTCTTCTTTTAAGACAATATATGTATATTCCCCGTCCATTTCAATGATATAAACAAAGGCAAATTGATCTGAATCTACTAACATTTGACCCTTTGCCTCAGCATTGATGAATCGAATGCTTTCATCTACGATCAACTTTAACGATTGTTCTTCCTTTTCTATCGATAATACATAAACTTTTTTTGCCATTTTTTCCACCCTCCATTATTCCTTTTCATTTTAACACAACACCTTATTTATCTCATAAAAATTAAAGGTTTTTTTATCAACTACAATCATGATAAACTTACTTTGAAAGGATGATTCATTTGTCACAAACTATTGAAATCGAATTTAAAAATGAACTGACATTATCCGAATATAAAATAATCAAAACTCATTTCCAACTTCAAGATTCTCAGTTTTTTGTACAAGATAACCATTATTTTGATACAAAAGACTTTGATTTAAAAGAAAATAAAAGTGCGCTACGAATTCGAAAAAAAGGACAAGCATATGAGCTTACACTAAAACAACCTATCGCAAATGGATTATTAGAAACTAATCAAACCATCACTGAAATGGAAGCAAATGCTGCCATCAATCAAAATATCATTCCACAAGGCGAAGTTACCAATTTCTTATTAGAAATGAACATCCATATTTCCGATATTCATTTCTTTGGAACGCTATCAACAAAACGTGCAGAATGGAAATATAAAAATGGACTTCTTGTTTTGGATTATAGTACCTATTTAAACGTAGAAGATTATGAGTTAGAATACGAAGTAGAAGATTTTCAAACGGGACAATCATATTTTTTAGAACTACTCTCTACCCTACAAATTCCTAAAAGGAAAACGGAAAATAAGGTAATGAGATTTTACGAACGAAAATATCTACAAATCAAAAGTGATCAATCGTTATAAAAGGAGCATAACAATGAATGTTGATAAACTAAAGGCCATGCTCGAATTAAAGGCACTACAAAGCTTTCAGTTGCCAAACTCATCTAATAACTCATCACCGTCTCTATTTCAAGACTTAATGAATGAACTACTATCAGAGAATGAGATTTCGACACTAACAGATGATACAAATCAAAATAACTTGAATACAGTTGATTTATTTAAGTCTTCCTTACCGCCAATGAATTTAAAAGCAGCCAATTCAAGTTCAAAAGAGTTAGATGACATCATTGAGGAAGCTGCCGAGCATTATCAAATTCCAAGTAAATTAATCCGATCCGTAATTAAGCAGGAATCAAATTTCAACCCGAATGCGATGAGTGCAGCAGGTGCTTCTGGCTTAATGCAATTAATGCCAGCAACTGCGAAAGGACTAGGTGTTGAAAACGTTTTTAACCCTAGAGAAAATATATTCGGAGGCAGTAAGTATTTGCGTCAAATGTTAGATCGATACGATGGTGATATTAATCTCGCTCTTGCTGCCTATAATGCCGGTCCTGGCAATGTCGACCGTCATGGGGGAATCCCTCCATTTCGTGAAACACAAGACTATGTTAAAAAAGTAAGCAATCATTTCTATTCTTAACTTCTGTCTGTTATCGAAACAGACAGTTTTTTTTATGGATTCCTTCGTTCCTCGAAAAAAGTAGCGGTTTCGAAGCGATTTGTTTGAGTTATACTAATGGCATTGCTAAAATAAAGGAAAGTTATATATCCTGCACCTTTTTCACAGGATGGAGGACCTGAAAAATATATCATATTAAAGGAGTAATCAACATGATTGGAAATCCACTTACCCCATTTGATGCAATTGGTGAGGGCAAATTACATCAGTTAGTCGATGCTTTTTATTTACGGGTTAGTAGGCATCCTGATTTGGCTCCTATTTTTCCAACTGGTTTCAACGAAATTGCTAGAAAGCAAAAGCAATTTCTTACACAATATTTAGGTGGTCCGACTCTCTATACAGATGAGCATGGACATCCGATGATGCGTGCTAGACATCTACCATTTGAAATCACACCAAGACGTGCGAAAGCATGGCTATCTTGTATGAATGAAGCGATGGATGAAGTTGAATTAACTGGACATATAAGGGACGAATTCTTTGCTCGTCTTCACCTTACTGCCCAACATATGATCAATACTCCAGAAACCCAAGAAAAACTCGATGGTGATCAAAATTGAATGTAAACAATCCAAAGTCCAATTACTTCCATGGGACAGAAAAGAAGCCAATTGAAATCTATATGTTCATTGACCCATTATGTCCAGAATGCTGGGCACTTGAGCCAATCATGAAAAAGCTTATGATTGAGTACGGAAAATATTTTTCAATTAAATATGTGATTAGTGGTAAGATCAGTTCGCTAAATATTTCTAAAAGGAAAAATTTTGAAATCATGGCAGAACATTGGGAAAAAACAGCTACTCGAACAGGTATGTCCTGTGATGGAACTTTATGGTTAGAAAACCCAATTTCCTCACCTTTTATTGCATCTATTTCAATCAAAGCAGCAGAACTTCAAGGACGAAGAGCGGGTATTAAATTTCTTCGAAAACTCCAAGAAGTGTTATTTTTAGATAAACAAAATATTTCCGATTTTGAAGTACTAAAAGAATCTGCAAAAAGTGTAGGGCTTGATGTCGAGGAATTTATTGCCGACATCCATTCGGAAACGGCAGCCAAGGCCTTTCAATGTGATTTAAAAATTACAAATGAGATGGAAGTTGAAGAAATTCCAACACTCGTATTTTTCAATGAAAATGCGGAAGATGAGGGAATTAAAATAACAGGCTATTACCCTTACGAAGTGTATGTGCAAATTATCGAAGAAATTTTGCAAGATAAACCTGTAAAAGCTATACATCCGCCACTTGAAAGCTTTTTGAAATACTTTAAGCTTGTTGCCACTAAAGAAATTGCGGTCGTATACAATATGACTATTCCACAAGTAGAACGCGAAATGAAAAAACTTTTGCTCAAACAAAAAGTAGAACAAGTTCCTGTTAAATATGGCGTGTTTTGGAGATATATCGACCAATGACAGCGGAGCATCTAGAAATTCTAGAGCTCCCATTTTTATGAACAAAAGCGCGGGGTGCTTTATCAGCCCCGACAAGCAAATGCCGTCCCAAAGAGGAGGTTCACTCTTTAACCTTATCTTTAAGGCGCCATTTGACCCCGAGGGGCTAGGCGCTGGAACTGGACGTAAACTATACAAGTTAAGTAGCTATCTACATCCGAGTAATATAGTTTCCTTAACTAGGACAAAAAAGACAAAAGCCTTGCAAAATTATTCTGCAAGACTTTTGTCTTTTTTTAAAAATTTATATCATTCTTTTGGTTTCGATAATTATCCAAGCTTCGGGCGCCATCAGCTTTTGCTTGTCACTGATAAACAGGCGCCTTACGCTTTTTTAACAAAGGGGATGGGAGAAATTTTTCACGATCAAACAAAGGGGTATATGTTTGTTAAGTGATTAACTTCATGATTAAATATATCATGGAATAATTTACTTACACAATAAGTTTGTGCTTTATTTCACAATATTGTCAAAAAGGGGCATGCCCTCAATTTAGATCGAATATATTTTAGTAATAAACTGTTAGGGGGAGTCTTTTTGTGAAAAAATTTTCCGTTTTCCTTATGATAATTTTTATCCTTTTTTCTTTTTGTCTTCAACTTCTAGGTTTAATGAATTTAGTTCCGCTCTTTGTTAGTGCTCCGATTCTTTTTCTTTCTTTACTCATTTTCGTAAGTTTTATCAATAGCCGAAAACATTTTAGGGGGTTTAAATGAGAAAAGGAACCGTTCTATTCCATTCGGTTCCTTTTTTTCTATTTATTTGGACAACAAACTTTCCATTTCATTTAGCTTTTCTTCAAATACTTTACACGCTTCAGCAATTGGTTGTGAGCTTGTCATATCTACTCCAGCCTTCTTCAACACTTCGATTGGATAGTCCGAGCTTCCAGCACTTAAGAATTCAAGATAGCGTTTTACCGCTGGCTCTCCTTCTTCTAATATTTGCTTACTTAACGCAGTTGCAGCACTGAAACCTGTTGCATATTGGTACACATAGTAATTGTAATAGAAATGTGGAATTCTAGACCATTCTAAACCAATTTCCTGATCAATAATCAGATCATCTTCACCAAAATACTTCTTATTTAATTCATAATACATTTCTGTTAACGAATCGGCTGTTAGAGCTTCATTATTTTGCGCTTTTTGATGAATCATATGCTCATATTCAGCAAACATCGTTTGGCGGAAGACCGTCCCACGGAATCCTTCTAAATAATGATTTAGTAAATACAATCTCTTTTGCTCATCATCAATTGTTTTTAATAAATAATCATTCAATAAAGCCTCATTACATGTAGAGGCTACCTCCGCTACGAAAATTGAATAATCTCCATATGGATAGGGTTGTGTTTTTCTGGTGTAATAACTATGAACCGAATGACCAAACTCGTGGGCAAGAGTAAATAGATTATTTACATTGTCCTGCCAGTTCATTAAAATATATGGATTTGTGCCATATGTTCCAGAAGAATAGGCGCCACTGCGTTTCCCTTTATTTTCATGAACATCCACCCAACGATTTTCAAAGCCTTCTTTTAACACATTTATATAATCCTCGCCAAGTGGAGCTAACCCTTTTAAAATCATCTCTTTCGCTTCATCGTAAGCTACTTCCATTTTTACATCCTTTACGAGCGGTGTGTACAGATCATACATATGAAGCTCTTTCACACCTAACACCTTTTTCCGTAGCTTAACGTATCGCTGTAATAAATGAAGATTATCATTCACAGTGTTCACTAAGTTATCATAAACACTTTCAGGAATATTGTTTGCTGCAAGAGCAGCGTGTCTAGCGGAAGAGTAATTTCTAATTCTAGCGTTAAAATTATCCTTCTTCACATTTCCACTTAACGTACTAGCAAACGTATTACGAAACTTTCCATATGTGTCATAAACAGCTTTAAATGCATCGTGACGAACGCGTTGATCTTCATTTTCTAAGAATCTAGAGTATCTTCCATGAGTAACCTCTACTTCTTCCCCGTTTTCATCTTTAATCGATGGAAAGACTAAATCAGCATTATTCAACATCCCAAACGTATTGCCTGAACTTCCTAATACTTCACTCGCTTCTGCTAATAATGCTTCCTCTTTCGCACTAAGGACATGAGGACGCTGTAAATTAATTTCGTCTAATGCATGCTCATATAGCTTTAATTCTTCTTTTTCAGCTAAATAGCCTTTAATCTTTACTTCATCGATTGAAAGGATCTCTGGAACAATATAAGCAAGTGCACTCGCTGCTTGCGAATAAAGATTTTTAATACGATCATCTAACCCTTGGTAGAAAGAGTTTGTTGTATCTTGATCATATCTCATATGTGCATATGTATATAGCTTACCTACTCGCCCAATAAGATGATCTTGAGCTTGTAATGCTTCATATAAAGTGTCTGCACTTTCTCCAAGTTTCCCCTCATAACCTTTTAAATCAGGAATAAGACCTTTCACATCCTGAAATTCTTTCTCCCAAGCCTCGTCAGTAGCAAATATATCTTCTAATCGCCAAGTATCTTCAACTGAAATCTCACTTCGAGCTGGAAGTGTTTTTACTTTTACCTCATTCACCATTAAAATCCCTCCAAATATCCTTCGTCATTCGAATCATTCCTAAGTAATTATTCGACTTAGTTATAAAAAAATCCTTCCTCATCAATCTATTATGTCCAATTTTCAAAAATGCTTTTTTCATACTTTTTATAAAAAAATTCTTCCAATTCTCTTTGTTTATTAACATTGTTAGGAACGTCAATAGGTTTGTTAATAAGGAATGTATTCGAATTTACCCTTTTGAAAAAACCAACATTAACAAGTAGCTGCAAATATTCTTGAACAGCCATCGATATATGTCCCTCTTTCAAAAGTGGAAGCTGCCTTACTTGAATATGTTTCTGGAAAATTCTTTTCATAAAAGGGACGTAAATGTTATGAAATTTAATCGGTTTATCGATATTCCATTTTAAAAAAACATCGATAAACAAATAAGATTGCCATATGATTGGTGGAGTCATAATATATGGACTATATCGAATTGGTAGGCCAATATATGGGGGCAATAAAAATAAATTGAGGTTATTTTCATAAAGGGCGCGTAAAAATGGATGATGATAAGCATTTTGAAACTGAACTTGCTTCTGTTTCCATTTTTGGAGCTCTTTTACCCAAAGCATTGGTTGAATATTTTTAACTTTGAAAGATGAGAGCAACTGCGTCATATTTATTTTTTCTATACTAATAAGCTTTTGATCGGTAAAAGCTCTTCTTGATGAAATAGGCTGAATAGATTGCAGAAGAATGAACTTTTTTACTACTGAACAGTAATAAGGGATCGTCCATATATTTGAGGTAAAACTTTGAAGAAATAAATAGTGGAGATCAGAAAGTGAGGAAATATATGCTGTACATCTACTAAATTGATTGCCACCAAGGATCCAAATGGGAGAATACCCATTTGATAGATAGCCCTTTGTTCTTTTACTAAGACTCTCTTCACTAATGCTAGAACATTGATATTCTAATGCAAATTTCTTTCGACCAATAAAAAAGATAATATCAGCTCTTTGTTTAATTTTTGGATCATAGTACTCCATTTCGGGAGTTAACCCTTGTTGTTTCAACCAGTGATAAAGCTGAAGTTTCCCATTCATATGGTATTCTGATTCGCGTTCATACTCGAACAAGCAACTACTCCCTTGCAAATGGGAAAAATGAAAGACTCGTTTCTCGCCTAATTTAAGAATTACATTTTCTCTACATAGTGGACAATAAAATAACTCGTTATTCCTTAATACTTGAAGGTCAGCTTTCCCCCATCCGTCACCTAAACATATCCTATCCCCATTTTTTTTTAACGCTGTTAACATAGAATGAATCCTCCTTTCACTATCTAATTCGCCATCATTCAAATAATATCCTCTCACGCTCAAGGGAGAATTCAAAAAAACATCCCTGTAGACATAGATACTCAACAGGGATGTTTAAAGTAGTGGCGATAGTAAACGGGAGGTGGATTCTAAAAGACGCAAGCCAATATTACGCTTTTTAAATACCTCTAAATCAATTTTTTTCGAGTAATTCAGATCTTTTAAATAATCGCTAACGAGTTTTTGGGTACTTCTAGTTCGATAAAGGAAAGCATTGACTTCAAAATTTAAATGGAAGCTTCTCATATCCATATTTGATGTTCCAATCGAAGCAATTTCATGATCTACAATGACTATTTTACTATGCATAAATCCTCTTTCATACTCATAAATTTGAACCCCAGCCTCCATTAATTCTGGAAAATAAGATCTTGATGCATGAAAGACAATTCGTTTATCAGGTCGTTTCGGAACTAAAATTCTTACATCAATGCCACTCAGTGCAGCAACCTTAATTGCTGAAAAAATATCCTCATCAGGGATAAAATAAGGAGAAGCGATCCAAACTGATTTTTCCGCAGAGGTAATCATTGAAAAGAAAATATTCTTTATGACACTCAATTCATTATCTGGGCCACCAGCAATTAAATGGACTCCACCGTGAATATTCTCTTGCAGATCAGGTGATAAATATTCAGCTGTTAAAAAGCTATGGTTCGTCATATAATACCAATCCTGAAGGAAAATTAACTGTAGTGATCGAACCGCTTCTCCTTTAAGCATAAGATGTGTGTCACGCCAAAATCCAAATTGCTTACTTCTTCCTAAATACTCATCTCCTATATTTAATCCACCAACAAAACCAACAGATCCATCAACGACGATAATTTTCCGATGATTTCGGAAGTTAAATTTATTATTTAAAAATGGAAGTCTAACTGGCCCAAACGGAACCATTTCAATTCCAGCATTTTTCAAATCCCGAATATACAATTTGGATAGCTTCCAAGACCCAACTGCATCATAGAGGAACCGAATCTTCACTCCTTCTTTCGCTTTAGCAATTAATAAATTTTTTATTTCGTGACCGATCTCATCATCACGAACAATATAATATTCTAAATGTATATGATGTGTTGCTTTTCGTATTTCACTTAGAATGTATCGAAAGGTCTCTGCACCATTCGTTAGCGTTTTAGTTGAAGTAGCAAAGGAAATAGGGCTATTGCCTAATTTTTGCGCCAAATTAAATAATCTCCGTTGCTGATCACCCATTTGACGCATTTTCTCTTCACTTTTCGGATCACTCTCACCTTCGACCTTTAAAAATGCTTGTTTATCAAGAAAATATTTTTTTCGATAAATTCTTTCCTTCCGATAGTTACGACCAAAAAGTAGGTAAAAGAAAAAACCAACTAATGGGAAGCTACCTAGAACGACAAGCCAGGTTAACGTTTGTGTTGGATGGCGATTCTCTAGAAAGATAACAAAGCTAATAAAAATCACTGACATAGTAATGAAAATACTTGTGTACCTAAAAAATTCACCAGCAATATAATCCTTAAAAAAAGATCCTAGTACAATTAATACGGAAAGGAACAGAACAATGCGTACCGTGCTCTTCAACTTCGTCACCTACTAAACAATCTTGTAATCTTAATAGTGTATAGAAAAAAGACCGATTTCAACCATTGAAATCGGCATTTTTATTAAGAAAAGTATGTTCTTAATGTTTCAAATACATTTTCATCAATTACTTCTTTACCATATTCCTCAAGTCGATGCATCGTCAATGGAGATTCCATACCGAATTCCATTAAAATACTTAACAAATTATCGATTTCTTCTTCGCTAAAGATCTCTTCGTCAAATTCTACATATAAATAATATTTATTCTCAAATGCAAATAATCTTGTAAATAGGTCATCCAGACCAGGTCGTTTTGCAAGTGAAATGACATCCTCAAAGTCTCTAAAAGATAGCACAAATTCAAGCGGTTCCTCACTTACAAATTCTTCCTCATCTTTACCGGAATTAAAATGATGATCGAGCAATTCTTCAATCCGTTCATCCACAGGTAAATCCTTCAGCTTATCAGAAGTACCAGACAAATCAAATTTCTGACCGTCTTTTCCCATATGAGCTCTTGTTACCAGAACTTCCAATCCTTTTTCCATTGCATGTACTTGGATCCAAAGAGGACCTTCTACTTCAAACTCTTCTTCCTGATGGACTTCATCCATCATCTCCCAGAAGAGTTCTTCACTACGCTCACGATTGTACCAAATTTCCTCACGATCAAAGCCTCTTTTTTCTATATCAACATATGAAATATAAAATTTAACTGTATTATCATTAATTCTTTCAATTTCCATCATACACTCTCCCTTCTGGTATATGATTGAAGGAATAAATACCCCCGTTAAATATACTGACATACCATAAATGATAATGGATATTCTACACCTTGTACTTTCATTTTATGACAAAATAGCAAATTTGGGAAATAAAAACTGTAAAATAAATAAAAATCGTCATATGCCTATTTAAAGTATTATAACAATTATTTATGAATTTAACAATTTTCGAAGTCCTAAAAAGTTTTCCTATAAACAAAAAAACCTTCAATGTCTATTCAACATGAAGGTCTTTTCCACCTTTTAATTCACTAATCGTTGTGCTTCCCTTAGTTGATAAGTACGTACTTTTCTTGGTAAGAATCTACGTATCTCATCTTCATTATAACCCACTTGAAGGCGTTTCTCATCGAGAATAATCGGACGTCTTAATAATCCTGGATTATCTTTTATTAATTCGAAAAGATCCTGTAATGGCATACTTTCCACATTCACATCTAATTTTTGAAATGTTTTTGATCTTGTAGAAATAATTTCATCTGTTCCATCTTCAGTCATTCTCAAAATTTCTTTTATTTCATCAATAGATAGAGGTTCTGCAAAAATATTTCTTTCTGCGTATGGAATTTCATGCTCTTCAAGCCAGCTTTTAGCTTTTCTACATGATGTACAACTTGGTGAAGTATATAAGGTAACCATTTTCCTTCACTCCTTTTAATAAAGATCTTTATAGTAAGTTCGATAATGATTAAATTAAAATAACTTTAATAAAGTAATTTATATCATTAATTATACATCACTCACTATCAAAAAGGTATACTTTTTTCAATCGATGCCCATAAGGCTTAATATTTTCTCTCCATATTATTAGACGTATCAAATTCGAAAAAGTTTCATTTTTTTTACTCATTATATAAATAATTTTATTTTATGAACATGACCATTTTGAATCGTAATTATTAATCATTCTTTTAAACTAGATGGTGAAATATTTGAATAAGTAATTAGGATTTAATGATTTTCCTCTTTAATTAGTATGAAAATTCTTTTACAATAGGATTAGGGGATTTTATTAAAGTGATTTCGTTTGTGAAGATCACACAACGTAAAATGGAGGTTTATTTATGCAAGGTTACATAATGGATTTAACAATTGTTGCAATACTCATTATCGGTATCACTGCCTTAATGGGAGTAATAACCAATGGATTTGGAGAAAAGGTATTTGGTGGAAAAAGAAATTCAGAATTTGTAGATAAATCCGCAAGTGTACAAGCTGGTTGGAAGAGGGTTGGCGGAAAGAAAAAATAACCATTTAAATATAGAAAAACGATCTCGAATTTGAGATCGTTTTTTTTTAGTTAATATATTGAGCTTGGTATTGCTTAAATTCTTTTTCAGAACAATAAACAAAATGCCCAGGTGCCACTTCTCGCATTTCAATTTGCTCATTACCTTCATAGTTATGAACACTAGGATCATAAGAAATTCTTTTACGAGTTCGTTCAGACTCTGGATCTGGCAACGGAATAGCAGATAGTAATGATTGAGTATATGGATGTAATGGATTTTTATATAATTCATCTGCAGGGGCTAATTCCACAAGTTTTCCGAAGTACATAACCCCAATACGATCACTGATATATTTAACCATCGATAAATCATGAGCAATGAAAAGATAAGTTAATCCTTTTTCACGCTGTAGTTTTCTCATTAAATTAACAACCTGAGCCTGGATTGAAACATCGAGTGCCGAAATTGGCTCATCCGCAATAATGAATTCAGGCTGTACAGCTAAAGCTCGTGCAATTCCAATACGCTGTCTTTGTCCCCCAGAGAACTCATGTGGATAACGGTTAGCATGTTCTTTATTTAAACCGACTGTTTCAAGTAGATCATATACTTGCTTCATACGTTCTTGCTTTGTCTTTGCAAGTCCATGAATATCGATTCCTTCTGCAATAATATCCGCTACAGTCATACGTGGATTTAACGATGCATAAGGATCCTGGAAAATCATTTGCATTTTGCGATTGAATTTCTTCAATTCACTTTTAGATTTTTTACCATGTACGTCCTCACCATTAAATAAAACTTGTCCATCAGTTGCATCGTAAAGGCGAATGATTGTTCTGCCTGTTGTCGATTTACCACATCCGGATTCTCCAACAAGACCTAGTGTTTCCCCTTTATATATATCAAAGCTAACACCATCAACCGCTTTAACTAAGTCTGGTCTCCCAGTATTAAAATGCTGCTTTAAGTTTTTTATTTCTAGTAATTTTTCTGCCATGTTATTTCCCTCCCTTTACAAGTACAGGCTTTTCAAAGGTAGAGGATAATTTACGCATTTTTCTCTTAACAGCGTCAGGTGGCTCAACTTTTGGAGCGTCCGAATGCAATAACCAAGTTTTTGCAAAATGTGTTTCTGAAATTTGGAACATCGGCGGCTCTTCTTCAAAATCAATTTGCATAGCATAGGGATTTCTTGCTGCAAATGCATCCCCTTTTGGAGGATTCGTTAAATCAGGAGGCGTCCCTGGTATGGCTGCTAATTCAGATTTATCGTCATTATCCAAGCTAGGCATTGAAGCAAGTAATCCCCAAGTATAAGGATGACGTGGATCATAGAAAATTTCATCAACCGTTCCTGTTTCAACAATCTGTCCGCCATACATTACAGCTACACGATCAGCAACATTTGCTACAACCCCAAGATCATGAGTAATAAAAATAATCGAAGTGTCCATTTTTGATTGCAAACTTTTCATTAACTCTAAGATTTGTGCTTGAATGGTAACATCCAATGCAGTTGTAGGCTCATCCGCAATTAATAGCTTGGGATTCGCTGCAAGGGCAATAGCAATCATCGCACGTTGTCTCATTCCACCAGAAAATTCATGTGGATATTGATTGACACGTTTTTCAGGCATTGGAATACCAACTAATCGAAGTAATTCGACCGCACGTTCCTTCGCCGCAGTAGTGGATAAGTTTTGATGTTTGATTAAACCTTCCATAATTTGGCGCCCAATTCTCATGGTAGGATTTAAAGAAGTCATCGGGTCTTGGAAAATCATACTAATTTCTTTCCCACGCACCTTTTCCATCTGTTTATCCGTCATTGGAACAATGTCTTTTCCTTCAAATAAAATTTGACCGCCTTTTATTTTACCAGGAGGCATAGGAATTAGTTTCATAATCGTCTGTGTGGTTACAGATTTTCCTGAACCTGATTCTCCTACAATTGCTAATGTCTCCCCTTTATATAAATCAAAGCTAACACCTCGGACAGCTTTGACTTCCCCTCCATATGTTTGGAATGAGACTTCTAAATCTTTCACTTCTAATACTTTTTCCATATCCTCACTCCTTATTTACGTAGTCTTGGGTCTAATGCATCCCGCATACCGTCACCAATAACGTTAAAGGCAAAAATAGTTAAAGCGATAAAAGTTGCTGGGAAGAATAAACGCCATGGATAATATTTTAGAGCTGGTAGTCCATCAGCAGCCATTGTACCCCAACTCGCAAGTGGAGGTGTTAAGCCTAAACCTAAAAAGCTGAGGAAAGATTCAGTGAAGATAGCCGAAGGCACAGTAAGTGTCATCGTAACTAAAATCGGACCCATTGTGTTAGGAATTAAATGTTTACCCATAATTCTAGACATACTTGCACCTAGTGTACGTGATGCTAAAACATACTCTTGTCCTTTTAAAGATAGTACTTGACCACGCACAATCCTGGACATATTAATCCAACCTGTTATTGTCATCGCCAAAATCATCGTTCCTAGATTTTGTCCTAATACAACCATTAATAGAATAACAAGTAATAAGTATGGAACACCATATAAAATGTCAGCTGTTCTCATCATTAATTCATCGGTTCGTCCGCCTTTATAACCTGAAATTCCACCCCATAAAACACCAATTGTAAAATCAATTAATGCCGCAAACACACCAATTGCAAGTGAAATTCTTGCACCTTCCCATGTACGTGCAAACATATCACGTCCAAGATCATCTGTTCCGAACCAATGATCACCATTTGGAGCTTGATTCGTATTCATCAAATCATTGGTTACGTAATCATATTTTGTCATATATGGTCCAAAGATCGCCATGAAAACAAGTATAACTAACAATACAATCCCGAACATGGCAAGCTTGTTTTTTCGAAAACGAATAGATACATCTTTCCAAAAAGAAAGACTTGGTTTTGAGATTCTTTCAGAATCCGTCCCTTTATTTCCAACAATTTGAAATTTCTCTTTTGAAATTTGTTGCATAATTACTCTCCTTTCTTCCCGCCGGCTATTTTGATACGTGGATCAATTAGTCCGTAGGCTATGTCGACTAGAAGAATAGAAATCAATAGGATGATACTGTAAAATACAGTAACTCCCATAATTACCGTATAGTCACGATTTGCTATAGAAGTAACGAAATGTGAACCAAGACCTGGAATTCCAAATATTTTTTCAATAACGAAACTACCCGTTATAATACCAGCTGATAAAGGACCAATATAAGATACTACTGGTAATAAGGCATTTCGAATCGTATGTTTAATCGTAATAACACCTTTACTAAGTCCTTTTGATTTTGCAGTACGAATATAATCATTCGCTAAAACCTCTAACATACTCGAACGTGTTAAACGAGCAATAAATGCCATTGGTGATAAAGCCAAAGCTAATGAAGGTAAGATAGTATGCATAAATGAATCCCATCTTGCTACCGGTAAAATCCCCAATTTGATTGCAAAGATATATTGCAAGAAGCTCGCCATAATAAAGGATGGTACAGATATACCTAAAACGGCAACAATCATTGCAGTGTAATCTTGCCATTTATTATGATAGAGTGCAGCTATTACTCCTAATAAGACACCTAACGCTAAAGCAATGAGGATTGCTTGAGCGCCCAATGCTAATGAAACAGGGAAACCATCACTGATGAGATCATTAACTGTTCTCGATTTATATTTAAATGATGGACCGAAATCCCATGTTGCAATTCTACCTAAATATTCACCATATTGAACATACCACGGGTCATTTAAACCATAATGTTCATTTAGTGCAGCTTCAATTTCAGGCGGCAATTGCTTTTCAGAAGTAAAGGGATTTCCTGGCGCGATACGCATGAGGAAAAATGTTGCTGTAACAATAAGAAATAAAGATAGTAACATGTAAAGTAAACGCTTACTTAGGTATTTTGCCAATGGTGCACACCTCCAATTGTTAGTAAATTGCGAAAAGTCCCTTTCAGAAAATCAAGGTATATGAGCGGATGCCCATATACCTTAATATCATGCCCTTATTTAGTTAAAAATCTATTCAAGATATGCCCATTTTAATTGGCCACTACCAAGACCAGACACGACTACATCTTTAAGGTTATCTTTTTGTACCCATACATTTGTATAGTAATAAAGAGGTAATACTGGCATTTCATCAATGAAAATTGCTTCAGCATCTTTTAACATTTGAGTACGTTTTTCTGGATCTGTTTCTTTTTGAGAGTCAATTAATAATTGTTTGAACTCTGCATTTTCCCAAAGTGTATCGTTATTACCGCCTTTTTTATCGCGGAATAATTCAAGGAAGTTAATCGGGTCGTTGAAATCACCTAACCAGCCCATACGACCGATCATGTAATCGCCTTTATGAAGCTTGTCAATATAAACAGCCCATTCAGCATTATCAAGCTTAACATTTACACCAAGTTCAGTTTTCCACATATCTTGAACTGCTTGTGCAATTTTTTGATGTGCTTCACTTGTGTTATAAGAAAGAGTGATTGCTGGTAATTCAGAAGCATCTTTTAAACCAAGTTCTTTTAATCCAGCAGCTAAAAATTCTTTTGCTTTCGCAGTGTCATTATCTTTGAAATATCCTTGTTCGTTTTCAGGGAACATTGACGGTGGTACTGCACCCATAGCTGGAATTTGTCCACCCTGTGTAATTTTTTCAACAATTGCTTTACGGTTTACCGCATAAGCTAAAGCTTTACGGATGTTTTTGTTATTTAATGGTGGTTGTTCTGTTTGGAATTTATACCAGTACGTACCAGCGATTGGTTGAACAACTAGATCACCAGAATCTTTTAATTGTGGAATCGCATCTGTTGGAAGTTCTCCAAATGGAGCTCCAGCACGATCTAATTCCCCGTTATCAAACATAGATAATTCAGTGTTTGTATCATTGATCATGTACATTTCAACGTTTGTTAATTTAACTGTATCAGCATCCCAATAGTTATCATTCTTTTCAAGAACGATTTTATCTTGGTGTGTCCATTCAGTCATTTTGAAAGGACCGTTTGATACATAATTTTCACCTGCTTCAGCATACCAGTTTGCATTCGCTTCAGCGATTTTGTGGTTAACTGGGAAGTATGTGTAGAATGCAGTTAACTCTAAGAAATAAGGAGTTGGGTTTTCTAAAGTAACTTCTAGAGTTTTTTCATCAATTGCTTTAACTCCAACTTCATCTACAGAACCTTTACCTTCATTTGCTGCTTGTGCACCTTTAACATAATAAAGTTGATAAGCGTATTGTGATTGGTTTGCAGGATCAAGTGCCCATTTCCATGCATAAACGAAATCTTCTGCTGTTACTGCGTCACCATTAGACCATTTTGCATCACGTAACTTAAATGTGTAAGTTTTTAAGTCTTCAGATACTTGAACATCTTCAGCCATTGCATTTTCAGGCTTACCTTCTTTACCAATACGAGTTAATCCTTCAAATGTTTGATATAAAACACTTCCAGAAGTATTGTCATTTGCTAAACCAGGATTTAATGAAAATGGCTCAGTTTTGATATTTAAGCGTAGTTCTTGTGGTACATCTGACGCTTTATCTTTACCTTCGTTAGATTTTCCACCGCTAGTGTCTTTACCAGCACATGCCGCTAAGAACATGCTTAGTACTAGTAACATGCTAAAAAAGATTGAAATTCTTTTCTTCACTGTTTTACCCCCTATATTTTAATTCGACAAAGAATCAATACGTTTAATAAAATCCCCAAAAATCAATCTGAAATACATTTGTACACATAGAGAATATTTATGGAATAGTCTGTCTTTTCACATTATAGTAATATACTAAAATAGTAATTTATTACAACTGACTATTTAATATTTCTGAAAATTAAGTTAGAAAGTTTTTAGAACTTTCTAACAAACAGAATCCACTATGTTGTTTTATCAATGTTTTCTGACGATTTAATAGACAATTTCGTAAGAATTCATTTGTTGAGTTTATTATAAATAGTTTAAAAATTTATTGCAAGTGTGATTTATGTCCTAAATTTTGGTTTTCCAATATAATAATATTAAGAATACTTGAATTATAGGCATTTTTTCGACATAATTCGTCAAAAATTTTATTTTAACTTTTAAAAAAATTTTTTTCATTTACCATTTTACTTGACAGGAGTTATAGGAAAAGGTAAAATTTTAATATTTAAATATACTGCAATGAAAAAGAATAGTACATTCAATTGAAGGATTAAAGAGAGTTTGTGGTTGGTGAAAACAAACATCCCAATGAATGGAATGGACTTTTGAGCTTCAAGTAGGAAGGTTAATCATAACCAAATGACTTGGCGTTTACCTTACGTTACAAAGGTACCTCATTTAAGGAAGAATGTATTTGAGGGCTAAAGAGACTCATTTCGAGTAATTAGGGTGGCAACGCGGACCATTCGTCCCTATTTATGGACGAATGGTCTTTTTTTTATTGTTTTGAGCTTATAAAATTTTAAACCATATTATTGGAGGTAAAATCATTATGCAAACCATTTTTTCAGGTATTCAACCTAGTGGTACCATTACATTAGGAAATTACATTGGTGCTTTAAAACAATTTGTAGAATTACAAAATGAGTATCATTGCTACTTTTGTATTGTTGATCAACATGCCATCACTGTTCCACAAGATCGCATTCTTTTAAGAAAGAATATTCGTAGCCTTGCTGCTCTTTATTTGGCTGTTGGCATTGATCCTGAGAAGGTCACCTTGTTTATTCAATCAGAGGTTCCAGCTCATGCCCAAGCAGGCTGGATGCTTCAATGTGTAGCATATATTGGAGAATTGGAAAGAATGACACAGTACAAAGATAAATCAGCAGGAAAAGCAGCGGTTGTAGCAGGCCTTTTAACTTATCCACCTTTAATGGCTGGAGATATATTACTTTACGGTACGAATCTAGTTCCAGTAGGCGAAGATCAAAAGCAGCATCTTGAACTAACAAGGGATTTGGCCGAAAGATTTAATAAAAAATACAATGATATCTTCACCATTCCAGAAGTACGGATTCCAAAAGTTGGTGCTAAAATTATGTCTTTACAAGAGCCAACGAAAAAAATGAGTAAATCCGATCCAAATCCAAAAGCTTTTATCAGCATTTTAGATGATCCAAAACAAATCGAGAAAAAGATTAAGAGTGCCGTAACCGATTCAGAAGGAAATGTAAAGTACGACAAAGAAAATAGACCTGGAATATCCAATTTAATAACTATTTACTCTATTCTTTCAAATAAATCCATCTCTGAAATTGAAGAATTGTATGAAGGAAATGGATATGGCGATTTTAAAGCTGATTTATCTCAAGTCCTCATTAATGAAATCGAACCGATTCAAAAAAGATATCATGAATTAATGGAGTCAGACTATCTTGACGAAGTATTAGATAAAGGCGCAGAAAAAGCAAATATCGTTGCAAGCAAAATGATTAAAAAAATGGAAAATGCGATGGGACTTGGTAGAAAGAGAAAATAGGTATTCAAAAAAATTAGTCGGGATCACTAAGATCCCGACTAATTTACTTTTGGGCCGTGCTCCATTTCCCAAAGCTTTTCAAAAAAAGGTTGGCCCTTGATGAGGTTTTCACAAAACACGGAATGTTTGTTCGTCCAGCCATGCTTAATTTCCTCAAACAACTGATTCCATACCTTTTCAAACTCTTGGTCTTGAATAAACGAATATTTAACAGGGTTCCATTCCGTGTACCAATAGCGAATTTCAGAAGTATTTTTTGATGAATACAATTGGTCTAATGCCATGAATAATAATTGCTTAAGTTGCCGCTCCTTTCTTGTTAAACCCGACATTAACTCAGGTTCAGGAGCTAAAATGTGAAAATCCTTCTTCTGTATTTGTTGATCGAAATGATATTTTCTAGGTGAATGATTTTCAATCATTTCATATACGAGATGCTCTTGCCTAGGAATCAGTCTACTTTTTCTGATAGGAATATTATAACCAATTGTATCAATTGCAATGATTCCTACTCCATCAGTTACTACGAAGCAATAGTCTAATTGAACTCTTTCATGATTTTTTCTTAAGAAAGCCTTTTGAAAAATATCATCAAGTAATTGTTGCGGCAATTCTGTTAAGTCATTCTCGATATAATTGAATAAAATTGGCTCCACTCTTAATAAAGGAACTTGATCCAGTAATTCCACAGCATCATCTTTTCTCCACTCATGAAAATGGCAAACATTATATCCATTTTCCTCTCCTTCAAACCAATTCACCCACACATCATGAAGATATAACATTGTATAATCCCTCACTTTTAGAAACTAAAGCGTTCGAAGTTTTTTGGCAATTTCGTTTTCACTTTCGAATAAAAGTTGCTAGCCAAGAAACTGTTTGTCCATCAGTATGGGCAGAGCTTAGTAAAATTATTCCTCTATATCCATCAATCCTTCTTTAATTCAGTAGAAAAATATATACTAAACCATACCATCATGATCCCAAGTGGAAATAAATAACATTCCAGTCTCTGAATAATAAAGGACAAATACCCCATAATTCCATTTCCTATCGTGAAAAGGTTCAAATAGGCAATCATGCTTATACCTCCTGAAACTGAAAATCCAAATCCGATGAGTAAAAGGAGTACTCTATAGAACATGTTTTTTACTCATTTCGTCAATAGCTTTATGATTATTCACTTCATTCACCCTTTGAACTTGTCCTATTTTTACAAAGTATATGAATGACTCCTAATGGATATGTACTACAACTTTTTAGTAAATTAGTAGAAAAAATGCAAAAAAATAATCTACCAGTATACGGTAGATTATCTGTTTGATTTAGGATTGAAGGCATCTTTTAATCCTTCACCTATAAAGTTAATCGATAGAATAGTGAAAGTAAGTATTCCTGCAGGTGGAATCCAGATCCACCATTTATTCGCTAAAATATCAGGGCTACGAGCTTCTTGAAGCATATTCCCCCAAGTTGGAATATTCATTGGAACACCAAATCCTAGGAAACTTAAACCTGTTTCAGCAACAATCATTGAAGCAAGAAGCAATGTTGCTTGTACAATAATCGTTGACATTACATTTGGTAAAAGATGTACAAAAATTGTTTTAGCTGGTGAACAGCCGATTGAAATGGCACTTAAAACATATTCATTTTCTTTTTCAGCCATGACTTTACTTCTAACTAAACGGGCCGTACCCGTCCAACTCAGGACACTGATAACAAATATTAATGTTCCAGTACTAGACTCTAAAAATATCGACTTTAACACGATTACGAACAATAAGAATGGGAAGTTCATCATAAAATCCGTAAATCTCATTAAGGCATTATCTACCCAACCGCCGAAAAATCCTGATACAGCTCCAACAATCGTACCAATTGCGACAACTGAAATGGTGATTGAGAAAGCAAGTGTTAATGACGTTTTTCCACCGTGAAGTGTACGAGCAAAAATATCTCTTCCTGATTTATCTGTTCCAAAAAAATGCTCTGCTGATGGTTCTTTACCTATCTCTCGAATATTGATCTTTGCAGTATCTTCAATAGGCATGGTTAAAGGCTCAGCTAATAATGATAATGCGCAAACTGCCAGTAGGAATATTAAACTGACCATAGCCACTTTATTTCTTAAAAACTTACGGCGGGCGAGAGCCCATGGTGATTGACTTTTTGGCTTCGTTGGTTTACCAACAGCCGGAGTGGTTTGATGCGATAAAGTTGGTTCCATTCTCTCTCACCTACCTAACTTAGACGAATTCTTGGATCTACTAAACCGTAGAGTATATCTGCAATAAGGTTACCGATTAACGTTAAAATAGTTAGCATCATGGCAATTGCCATCATAACAGAATAATCGCGAGAACCAACTGCTTGAACGAATAAGTACCCAATCCCTGGATACGTAAAAATGGTTTCAGTAATAATTGCTCCACCCAATAAGCCTGCGATATCAAAGCCAAGCAGGGTAACAATCGGAATGATTGAATTTCTTAATATATGCTTATTATAAATCGCTGATTCTTTCGTACCTTTTGCTCTTGCAGTACGAACATAATCCTTGCGAGAGCTTTCAATCATATCATTACGTAAAAATTGTGTATAACCAGCTGTTGCCATAGCACCTAGGACAATAGCAGGTAAAATAGTATGTTTAATTTTACTTATAAAATATTCTATCGTTCCGGGTTCTACACCAGAGCCAATACTTCCACTTGCTGGTACCCAGCCAAGCTTAATAGCAAAGATATAAATAGCCACTAATGCTGCAACGAAGCTCGGAATGGCTAATGCAAAATAGTTAAAACCTGATATTAAATAATCTCCAACCGAATATGGAAAACGGCCAGAAAAACGTCCCATTAAAAATGCTAGAATATAAGTAATTAATAAAGAACTGATACCTAAAATAATAGTATTAGGTAAACGCTCACCAATTAATTCAGTTACAGGTAACTTATGAACAAATGAATCCCCAAAATCTCCTTGTAGAACACCACCAATCCAGCGTACATATTGCGTCGGTAGCGGGTCATTTAAGCCCATTTTTTCGCGCATTTCTTCAATATAAGCTGGGTCTGAATTAAGTGGGTCTATTTTTCCAGATAGGGCATCCCCTGGCATTAATTTTGCCAGGGTAAATACCACTACTGAGATAAGGAAAATTATAGGAATCATTCCTAAAACTCTTCGGATTATATACTGAAGCATACTCCATTCTCCTTATCAAACAATGTATTTAGAGTAAAGTTGAATTATTCAGTGATGTGCCAGTTGTAGTATTCGTCTACTCCGAATGGAGTTACATGTACTCCGCCTACACGTTTGTTAATAGCCCAAGCATCCTCACGTTGTTCGAAGAAGATAACTGGAAGCTCATCGTTAACAAGTTTTTGCCATTCAGCATACACTTCTTTACGATATTCGATTACGTCTTGGTCACCTTCAGGGAATTTAACACCTTTTTTGATTAACTCATCAGACTTCTCGTTGTACCATCTCCACATATTCCACTTATCAGTTGATAACCAAATACCAGCTGGATCTGGATCTGCTGAAAGTCCCCATGCAGCATGGAAAGTATCTACAGATGGATCATCTGCTTCAATAGTGTCATAGAATAAGTTGAAATCTTTTAATGAACCGCCGTTAAGCTTAGCGTTTAAGCCAACTTCTTGCCAAGATTGGATTACGAATTGAGCACGAGCCTCAGAAGTTTCTGCACCGCTCATAGCATCGAAGTTAATTACAAATGGTTTACCATTTGGATCTTCACGGAATCCATCGCCATCAACGTCTTTATATCCTGCTTCATCAAGTAATTGCTTAGCTTTTTCTGGATCATATTCATATCCGTTAATTTCGCTGTCATCAATTTTCGCCCAAGAAACAGATGGGAATGGAACGTTTAATGGCTTACCTAAACCGTTACGGAAAGCATCAACGAATGCTTGACGATCTAAAGCATGTGCCATAGCATGACGTAAGTTTTTGTTAGCAAATTTCGGGTTATCCATTACTACTTTTCCAGCTTTTGTATCGTAGCGACCTTGGTCAATACCGATATAGCTGTAAGATAATGCATCAATTGTTACAGGGTTTACATTTGGAAGTGCTTTAATTTGCTCCCATTGATCAGATGGAGCCATTAATACATCAATTTCACCATTTTCAACTAAACCTTGAGCAAGAGAACCATCGATGATTTTGTAAACAACGCCATCAAGTTTTGCTCTTCCACGCCAGTAATCATCAAAACGCTCATACTCAATCATTTCACCAGGTACGATGTTTTTCACTTTAAATGGTCCAACACCGATTGGATTTTTACGAATTTGATCAGAGTTAGGTAATTCTTTAGAAGAAATATCTCCATAGTAATGCTTTGGTTCTGGAATAGACCAGATATTATCTAGTAAGTTAACAGATGGCTCTGTTACAGTTACTTCGATAGTGTAATCGTCAATTACTTTAATTCCTTCGATTGTTTTTGCTTTACCGTCTTTATATTCTTGAGCACCTTTGATCATTGCTACGTTAGCAAAACGTGCACCTTCATAAGTTGGATCCGCGATTAAGTACCAAGCGTATTCCATATCTTCTGCTTTTAATTCAACACCATCATGCCATTTAACACCTTTTTTAAGGTTGAATGTTAATTTCAAGTGGTCATCTGAAAGTGTCCAATCAGCTAAGTTTGGTTCAGGTTGTAATTCATCATTTGTTGCGACTAATCCTTCATGCATGAATTGAAGAGCGTTAGAATCATCTTCACCTTCATAGTAAGCGTAAGAAAGAACGCCTTTGAATGGTTGTGTGTAACCAAATGTTACTTTACCGCCTTCTTTAACTTCACCTGATTTTTTGTCATCATCTTTTTTGTCTGGCTTTGTACTTGCTTTGTCTCCGGAACAAGCCGCTAAAAATAACGACATGATCACCATAAGGGAAACAAGCCATAATGCTGTCTTTTTCATTTTCTTCCCCCCGTAATAGGTATTTTTTATTTCCATCTTAGTTGTATAAGTGACACGCAACCCTATGCCCTGGCTTCACCTCCTTCAATGTTGGCTTCACACTAGAACATTCGGGTTTTGCGAATTGACAACGTGGATGGAATGTACAGCCTGATGGTGGAGCAATTGGACTTGGTACATCACCCTCTAGGATGATTCTATCCTTTTTCTTCCTAGGGTCTGGCTCAGGTATAGCCGAGATTAATGCTTGAGTATATGGATGTAAAGGCTCCGCATACAAACTATCTTTTCCTGCTACCTCTACAAGACCTCCTAAATACATAACTCCGATGCGATCACTCATATGTTTTACAACACTTAAATCATGTGCAATAAACAAGAATGTTAAATCGAAAGAATGTTGAAGCTCTTTTAAAAGATTTAGAACTTGTGATTGAACGGAAACATCGAGTGCAGAAACTGGCTCATCGGCGATAATCAATTTTGGTCTTAACGCTAATGCTCTCGCAATACCAATCCTTTGACGTTGTCCACCAGAAAATTCATGTGGATACTTATAATAGGCATCTTCTGGAAGTCCAACCTTCTCAAGTAAATCCATTACTTCTTCTTTTAACTCTTTTGGCGTTTTCTTTGTATAGTTTCGAATTGGTTCGGAAATTAAATTTCCTACCATCATCATCGGATTAAGTGAAGCATATGGGTCTTGAAAAACCATTTGCAAATCTTTGCGAATTTTTCTTAAAGATGTCCCTTTAACATTCGTAATATCTTGACCATTGAAGATGATTTCCCCATCTGTTGGTTCTAGTAAACGAAGGATTGTACGACCGGCTGTTGACTTTCCACACCCTGACTCTCCTACTAAACCTAAAGTTTCACCCTTTTTAATTTCAAATGAAATATCATCAACAGCTTTTACAACTGCAACTGTCTTTCTAAGAATTCCACCTTTAATAGGATAATAGGTTTTTAAATTACGAACTTCGAGAATGTTTTCCTTACCAATATCTTTTCTTGCCGGAATATTTGAATCTTTTACTTCTGTATTGCTCATTATGATTTCACCCCTTCTTTCGGCTTGCTTGTTTCAAATAATAAACAAGCTACTTCATGACCAGTGCTTGCTTCAGCTAAGAGCGGGGTATTTGTTAAACACTCAGGCATTGCTTGCGGACAACGTGCTGCAAATTTACATCCTTGTTTTGGCATATTCTTTAAGGATGGGACAATTCCTTTAATAGAACTTAAGACTTCGACATCTTCGTCCATTTTCGGTATTGCCCCCATTAGAAGTTTAGTGTACGGATGTTTAGGATCATGGAATAAAGTGTCTACGTCCGTTTTTTCCACAATTCTTCCAGCATACATTACGATAACATCGTCACACATTTCAGCAACTACCCCAAGGTCATGGGTAATTAGGATGACTGACATATCATTAACTTCTTGGATTTCTTTTAATAATTCTAGTATTTGGGCTTGTACCGTAACGTCTAAAGCAGTTGTTGGTTCATCAGCAATAAGTAATTTCGGTTGACATGCGATGGCCATCGCAATCATAACCCTTTGTCTCATACCACCCGATAATTGATGAGGGTATTCATCAACAATTTTTTCCGGTCTGGAGATTCCAACGCTTTTTAATAGGGCAATACTTTTAAGGCGTGCCTCTTTTTTATTGATTTTTTGATGATTAAAAAGCACTTCTTGCAATTGAAATCCGATCGAGAAAACTGGATTTAATGAAGTCATTGGTTCTTGGAAGATCATTGAAATATCTTTACCACGGACTTTATTAATCTCGTTATCTGTTAATTTTTCCAAATGTGTCCCTTCAAAAAGAATTTCACCAGAACGAATTTTCCCAATTCCTTTTGGTAAAAGCTTCATGATAGAAAGTGACATAACTGATTTACCACAACCCGACTCACCAACAATTCCGACTATTTGTCGTGGCTTTACTGTGAAAGAAACATTATCCACCGCATTGTAGTAAGTTCCATCAATGGAAAAGGCTGTTTCTAGATTCTTCACTTCAAGCAATGGTGCGTCTTTATGTTTATTAACACTCATAAGGACACCTCTTAGTCTTTTATAATATTCTGTATATTTTGCTTTATTTGAATAAAATATTATTACAAAGTTATTACAATTGCAATACTTTTTTTAATATTTCGCAACTAAAACTTTAGAGACTGACAAAAAGCCTGTTTCCACAGGCTTACTTAGAGGCATTCTTAAAAAAGATTTCTGGAGATAAAAGGAAGGAAGATATCGTAGAAAAATGTTTCTTTTTCTTATACGTTCTAACCAAATGATATCCGCATGTATACCCTAGCATATTGGGAACTAGCCCCTTTCCAAATAAAAGGTGATCATGAAGACTATCACTTTTCTTTACTGCTAAATGTTCTTTTAAATATTTTTTCCAATATTGTTGAAAATGCTCGTCTGATAGCTCCTTACTCCAACTTGCTGTGTACTGCTTACCTAGATGTTCATGTACCGCATCTTCCGCTAATCCTTCCATAATTAATGAATCCAATAATGTATACTCGGATATCGATTTTTTTAGACCATTCATTCTACACACATGATGGTATTCATGGACAAATAAAGCTTCTATTTCTTTATCATCCTTAACATTTGATAAAAATAGAAAAAGTTTATCCTGAAAAGAGACTCCCGATTTTGAATTGTTTGATTTAAAAAATAATCCATTTCTATTTCCAATTGGGAAAATATAAATTGGAATGTCAGGTCCATTCCATTCTTTTTTGTATTTTTGAAAATAAGATTGAACTTTTTCCCATGTTTTATTTTTTATTAGCTCTTCATAAGTTGTTTGACAATCTTTAGTAGGGCGATACATTCCAAACTGACATAAATATTGATATAGTTTATTTAACTCTTTCTTACTAGATGAAGGACTTATTTTTTTACATATCGCAATTGGATCATTGAACGAGTCTTTCAGCCAAGTATTTGTTTTTTCTATTCCCATTTTATTCACCCACTATTCAACATTTTTACACCATCATATGCCCGAGGTAAAAAAATGCTTTTAATGAGCAACAAAAGCGCGGGGCGCCTTGATCAGCCCCGACAAGCAAATGCCGTCCCAAAGAGGAGGTTGCTCTTTAACCTCATCTTTGGGGCGCCATTTGACCTCGAGGGGCTAGGCGCTGGAGCTGGACGTGGATTATACAAGTAAAGAAGTTATCCACATCCGAGTATTTTATAGTTTCCTAAGCAGCAAAAAAACGAGGAGCTAGTTAGCCCCTCGTTAACTTTTAATTCTCATACTTTTTAAAAGCTATGGTTGCGTTATGACCACCAAAGCCTAGAGAGTTACTAATTGCCGCTTTAATTTCTCGTTGACGAGACTCATTTGGTACATAATCAAGATCACATTCTGGGTCTGGTGTTTCCAAATTAATGGTTGGTGGTAAAATATTTTCCTTTAACGCAAGAATCGTAAAAATTGCCTCCACACCGCCAGCTGCACCGAGTAAATGACCTGTCATAGATTTTGTGGAACTTACAGCAAGCTTGTAAGCATGCTCACCGAATACAGTCTTGATTGCATAAGTTTCAAATTTATCATTATACTCTGTACTTGTACCATGTGCATTAATATAGTCGATATCTTCTGGCTTTAGATTACCATCATCTAACGCCATTTTCATTGCACGAGCTCCACCTTCTCCTTCAGGTGCTGGAGCCGTAATATGATACGCATCCCCTGTTGCTCCGTATCCAACGATTTCCGCATAGATATGTGCCCCACGAGCTATAGCATGTTCTAATTCTTCTAAAATGACAATCCCTGCACCTTCACCCATTACGAAACCATCACGGTTCTTATCAAATGGTCGACTTGCCTTATTTGGGTCTTGATTCGTAGAGAGGGCAGTATTAGCACAAAATCCTGCAACCGACATTCTTGTAATCGGTGCTTCTGCTCCACCAGTTACCATGACATCCGCATCTCCGCGTTGAATCACTTTAAATGCATCTCCGATTGAATTTGTTCCTGTTGCACAAGCTGTTACTGTACAAGAATTAAATCCTCTTGCACCAAGAGTAATTGATACTTGACCTGTAGCCATATCCGGTATCATCATCGGGACAAAAAACGGACTGACTCGACGATAACCTCGATTTAAAAACGTTTCAAATTGATTTTCGAAGGTCTCCATTCCACCGATACCTGAACCAATCCAAACTCCAACCCGAGGAGCATTTTCATCGGTAATTGTTAAATCTGCATCTTTTACTGCCATTAAAGAAGCTGCAACCGCATATTGAGTAAAGCGATCCATTTTCCTTGCATCTTTTTTATCGATAAAATCCTCTACATTAAAATCTCTAATTTCTGCTGCTACTTTTGCAGGATATTCGTCTGCGTTCACTCTTGTAAGTGGTCCAACACCTGATACCCCATTTTTAATATTTTTCCATGTTGTTTCAACATTACATCCAAGTGGGGTCACTGCCCCTATACCAGTTATAACTACCCGACGTTTCATTTAGGTCAACTCCTATATTCATTGTCCATTCTATTATTATTTACCCCAGCGTAAGGCCATAGCCCCCCAAGTGAGCCCCCCACCAAATCCAACTAAAACAAGTAAATCATCATCTTTAATTTTACCTGCCTCTACTTCTTCTACGATGGCCATTGGAATCGAAGCTGAAGAGGTATTACCATATTTATGAACAGTTTTAGACATCTTTTCCGCTGGGAGTTCTAAACGTTGTCTAGATGCTTCCATAATTCGAATATTAGCTTGATGTGGAATGAGGAAGTCAACATCCTCTTTAGTAAGTCCTGCTTTTTCTAAAACATTTACACTGCTTTCTCCCATTTGTCTAACGGCAAACTTAAATACCTCTCTACCATTCATGCTAATAAACTCTTTTTCTTGATATAAATATTTACCACCAGAACCGTCTGCTCCTAATTCAAAGGAAAGAATTCCTCGACCTTCTGAAACTTCACCAAGGATCACTGCACCTGCCCCATCACCAAATAATACGGCAGTATTTCGATCATTCCAATCAGTTATTTTTGAAAGCTTTTCTACACCAATAACTAATACGTATTTATAAGTTCCACTTTCGATAAATTGTTTGCCAGTGACCATCCCATACATAAATCCAGAGCAAGCAGCACTAATGTCCATCGCAGCAGCTTTTTTTGCTCCGAGTCTGTCTTGTATCATACATGCTACTGACGGAAATGGTTGATCTGGTGTTACGGTTGCAACGAGAATCATATCGATTTCAGAAGAAGATATTTTCGCATTTTCAATGGCTTTCATAGCTGCCTCATATGCCATATCAGATGTATTCATATCATCCGATGCAATTCTTCTCTCTTCAATGCCTGTTCTCGTGCGAATCCATTCATCCGAAGTATCCATCATTTTTTCTAAATCAAAATTAGTTACCACTTTTTCAGGTAAGTATCTTCCTATCCCAACAATACCAGCATTCATTATCAGCCAACTCCTTTATAATCGTTCTTTTGGCTATCATATCTTTATTATTAATATCAATTATTATGACTTGGTACTAATATTATCAAATAATGCTTGTTTTTTGCAATAGGTAGATGAAAGAAAAGCGGAAGCGCCTTGATCAGCCCCGACAAGCAAATGCTTCGCCAGCCGGAAAGTCGTACTTTGACTTTTTGGCTGGCGAACATTTGACCTCGCGGGGCTAGGCGCTGGAGCTGGACAATTTTCGAAGTTCGAAAATGTTATACTTTCAAAAAAAAATCAACCGAACATAATCGGTTGATTTAATCTTCCTTCGCTAGTGCATCAGCCTTGCCTAATTCGTAAGCCTCATTCATAACTTTCGTGAATAGCGACATTAAAGGTTGAATCATTTCCATTGAAAGTTCCACACCTGCTTGATTTAGCTGGGCTTGAGCTTCAGGAAAGTATTTCATCGCAATTTGTAGGAATTTCATTGATTGATCTTGCATTTCGTATGTCTCCTTATTGAATAGGTAATTTTTTTGTTTCTATGTAATTTTGAATATCATGTTCAATCTTTCTTTTAAATTCTTTATCAACAAGTGGGCTAAACTTCCCAAGTGTAATCACTCTATCTTGGAAATCAAAATAAAGATTCCCCGAATCCAGCTCATTATTTTGATATTTTTTAGCGACAAGTCCATAAAGTGCATCTACATGTTGAATGGTACTTGTTAACACCGTGGTTTCACCTAAATCAGACTGTTCAGAAATATATCCAATTACGTATTTACCGCTTTCCTTCATTTTTTCAATGACAGGTACATTATACCCGTCTCCAGCTGGATAAACAGTATCAAAGTCCTCTTTTAATAGCTCGTCTAATAATTGTAAGGAACGATCTTTATCATCCCAATGACCTACATATTTTACTTTAACGATTGCATCTGGATTTTCAACCATTACCCCTTCTTTAAATCCTTCAATTTCAGGTTGCCAATCAAAAGCCGCAATGACCCCTATTTTATTCGATTTTGTCATATGACCTGCAACCATTCCCCCAAAAAAACCCATAGCGTGAGATTCAAAACTTAAACTTGTTGTATTTGATTCAGTAGCGTCTCCATTAAAGCTAACAAAGTGAATATCGGGATACTCTTTTGCTATATGATTAAAATAATCCGCATACTCATTACCATGTCCAAAAATTAAATTAACACCTTTTTGATCAAATTCTTTTACCGCTCTTCTAACAAGCGTTTCTCGGTCCATACCCTCTTTATAATAGACATCAACATTAAAGTCTGATTGGATTTTTAATAAACCTTTGTAGCCCTTCGTTCCCCAAACTTGATCATTTACTGTCTCTGGAACTAGTAATCCTACTTTATGTAGGTTCCCCGGAACTGTAGTTTTTTCACAACTTACTAATAGTAAAAAGCAAGAAACAATTAGCAAGATGTGTTTATACATGACAACCACTCCTTTCGAACCCACACCCAAATAACAATAGGTAAATTAATATTTATTATCATCAACATCCTTTCTATTTTAACTATTATTTTAAACGGTGAAAGAATAATTGAAAAGAACTTTAAGTCATTGGATGGATCATCCTTGCTAAAAGTTCCTTTTGCTTCATTAGTCCAGCTTGATATGAATTCTTCTCTTTGATTTTAACGATTCGTATATTATTTTCTTTTCTATCAATTACTTTATTATTACGTTTCGGTGTATCCATTTTTAAAAACTCTGCACACTTTATCCATTTTTCCTCTTCATCACTTTGAAAAATTACATCTGTTTGTTCACTCGAATACATTAAGCTGATGATTTCTTCTACTGCATCCTCAATATAAATCGCATCATCAGTATATTCTCTTTCGTTAAGCAGTGGCTGATGTTTGAAATACTCTTGTAAGAACTTTTGCTGAAAAAGAAATACTTCAGACTGCCAAGGACCAAAAAGAGTTGGTAAATAAATAGAGATGGACCTAGAATCTTCTTGCAAGATTTGAATCGTTTGAAGAAGTGATGAAGGAATCCGATCAATAAATTCTATTGGAAATAATAAGTAGATTTTTTTGTAAGAAAGGTGTTGAAGTTGATTTATCATTTCATATATTATACTTTGTTGTGTGGAATCATCATTAGAAAAATATAAATCATAATAGGAGAGGAATAAAACATGATCAGACGTATCTTTGTTAGTTAAGGCGGGATCTTGTACTGATTTTTCTTCAAAATTTGCATTTCTACCGATCATTAATTTTTTTTCATCTAGAAAGTCGTCATTAAATAGTTGAAGTCCAAGAACTTGCACACCATCTTCTAATAACCTCTTACATATTCCAAATCCAAGAAAACTATATGTTTCAAAAACAATCGCTTTTTCCATAAACAAACCCTCCTTAAACCACAATCAGTGGGGAATATGATCCCTCACTGATTGCTAGTTAAAAAATCCTCATTTTATCCTATGCGATGAAATTTATATATATTGCCTATATTAAGAACAAGGACTATAAAATTTGTTCAAATGGATGAAAAAACTCCACTATCATCTTTCCAAGCTGTTGCTTTTTTTCTGGCAAAATAAAGCTAGAATAAATATGACTGTTCTCCGTTTCCCATCTTGTTAACATTTTCTTTGAGAATTCCGATTGATTATATGCACGTCTACCTGAAAGAATGTGAATAACTTTCAAAGGATGAGTTGGAATAACCTCCCCAAAATCCACCATTTCGTTGATCTTATCATCAACCATTCGTCGTTCGCATTCATATGCATGGGAAATCTCATTTAACAGTTTTTTATAGAAAAATTTATGTTCCTTTTCTTGTTCTAAATGATACTTTAAAGAAAAAATAGGGTTTAGAAATACGACGGAACGGATCTCTTTTCCAAGAGTTTTTAATAATTCCATCACGATGAGTGCTCCCATTCCTTCAGCAATGATATGGATTTTAGAGTTTAAAATCTCTGTTCTCATAATATGATGGTACAGTCTTTCAGCTAACCATGTTGCCCTGTTTGTCCCCCAATGTTTCCCATAGAGATTAGAATAAAATATCGTATACCCACTCTCTTTTAATTGGGTGAGTAGCAATTGTTTCCCCTCGTTTTGTGTCCAAAAACTCTTGTGCTCATCGACGAAATGTCTTTCATCTCCGATTATGAGAATACCAAAACCATTTGGCTTTTCGGAGTAATGAATCATATTCCATTCCGTATCCAGAATAAAGTTTCGGTTTTCCATAATAAAACTCCTTTACTTAAATTCCTTCTATTATTGTATGTTCTTTAACATAATTGGAACGGGAATATGCCCATACGATGGGGAAGTTTTAAATCAAATATAATATCGCTCTTTTTTCAACATTCAACGTTTCACATTTTGCACTCATATGTTAAGATGGATAGGGAAAAACAAAAGTACTAAAGGTTAGATACTTTTTTAGGATTTAGAACGAAGTAAGAGGTGAATATTGATGCGTTATTTCTGGACTTTATTTTGGACTTTTTTATTAGTTCAAATGCTAAACTATGTTGTAACTTCGATGACTGGTACTACATATGACTTTAACACAGGAACCATTATCTCTGTCATTGTTGCCGTATTAATCTTTGTCGTGACGCTTGTCATTCCAAACGAGCCAGTCGATCATCATGAGGCACACTAATTAGAAAAGCGGAAGTGCCTTGATCAGCCCCGATAAAGAAGACTGGTCGATTGGCGAGAGTAGCGAAGCCAGAGACCTAGTCGCACTTATGCAAACCGTTCTTTGGTTTGCCAAGCAAATGCTTCTCCACCCGGAAAGTCGTTCTTTGACTTTCTGGGTGGAGAACATTTGACCTCGAGGTCGACAAAAACGCGACGTCCTGTCGCATTGTCGACACTAGAACTTCCTGTTCGTCGGGGCTAGGCGCTGGAGCTGGACAATTTTCGAAGTACATACAAGTTAAACTTCCTTACCTAATAAAGTAGCCATCCAAATTGGATGGCTACTTTTTCATTTGATTATGGCTTTCTTTGATAGGTCCAATGACGCTTGTCGTTAGAAGTTTCTGGGAATGTGTCTCCCGCTTTTAATTTGATTTTCTTAGGATTAACGACATTATCGCCTGTGTCACCTATTTCTACATAATAACCGTTATTTGGAGCTTTATGTCCTGATTTAAACTGATGACTTTGGCCCATATTCATCCATACCTCCCATTTTAAGATCAATAATAGTATTACCTATTCTCCATGGTTCATATCGAAAAATTTCGCCAAAATAAGCCAGTCAAAAAGCGACATATATTCCCTAAGGAATAATTCATTATATTAATCGGGTCACTAAGATTAGATAAAAAATAACGGCATTGACTATTTCATAAATTCCAACCTTTTTTGCTGAAAGAGGTTTACCGTATAAACCAATGGCTCTAATTAAACTAGGAATAAAAGCAATACAAACTAACCATTCCCCTAATAGTAACCAAACAAAAGGTACGAATAAATGATAACACCACGAAATCCATTTGAAGAACTTATTTTTCTTTTCTCGAATCATTGATTTGACATAAAATGTGCTGCCAACAAAAAATAGAATACAACTTGAGAATACTAAAATAAGATTGGCGGTTATTTCTTCGAAAGCCAAAAATCCGCTGGCCATTCCTGCAATTGAAAAAGCAAGAATTGCACATATATCATTTCCAAAAGCACGATCCTTGTTTCTACTGGAATAGTATGCGTTCACTATAAAAAATGGAACCATACATATACCGAAATAAAAAATCCTTGTCTCATACCATAACGGAACAATCAAAAGTAATAAGGCAGGTGCTAAATAAATGATTGTCCATTTTAAATAATAACTAAGCTTTTTCCTCTTAAAAAGAAACAGCATCGGATATGTAGCTAAATAAAGAAGCAACCAACCTACAAAGAAAGGAATGTGTTGCCATACCATTTTAGTTGCAGCTACACCGAGCCAAAAAGGGATAATTAACATTGCCCAAGCACCATGTTGTTTAGGAAGAAATAATTTCATAGGTTTCACCCCTATTGTTTACATACCTCCAATATATAGGATATATGTCTAAATAAAAGTGAACTTAATCACAACTCTTTCTATCTAATATGGTTTTTCAAGTAATGTATTAGCCATTCCATCCCTTTTAAATCATTCAACTGAAAAAACTCCACTTCAAATAAAGGAAATAGCTGATTCGATAAATCTTCACTCCAGACAAAAACAGCTTTTACATTCGTTAACTCCCTTAGTAATTGAAGATCCTTTTCTTGCTTGATAATAACTGCTTTTGGATAGTCTGCATATTTATGTCCCTCAATCAGAATGAAATCTAATTGAAACGATGACAATAAACTAATTTGTTCGTCGAGAGACCATGAAGTTTTTTCGGCCTGAAGAATCAATCGACCATCCCCTTCAACCAATGACAAATGTGCACCTGTTTGAATATGGACAGCCGAATCCTTCCTTTCGTTCACTTCAGGCTTCCCGCCATGTCCATGATGTTTAATTGTCCCAACCTTAATACCCTCTGAGGAAAGCTTCTCAATTAGAGATTGCACTAAGGTTGTTTTTCCACTATTTTGGAATCCAACTACTTGAAAAACAAACGAACTTACCATGGCCAGTGACTGCCAACTTTTTCTTCTAATAATAAAACTTCCACCTTGGTTCCCTTCAGAAACCCTCTCGTCCCTCCAGGTAAAATCATTAAAGAGTTTGCCCCAGCCAAGCTCATTACAATATTCGATTTGTCAACACCACTAGGTTCTACTTTTAATTGTCCTTTTTCAATATAAACATGGCTACGAACAAACCTTGTATATGGGTTTGCTTTTGGAAAATCAGCTTCTAATGTCGCTTCTTCTATTTTTAAATGAGGATGATTTGAAAAAAGCATTTTCCTAATAATTGGTCGGGCAAATAATTCAAACCCGACATAACATGCCGATGGGTTTCCAGATAGACCAAATAACAGCTTTCCATTTAGCTGTGCAACTGTTGTCACACTACCTGGTCGCATTCCTACTTTATTGAATAAAACCTCGGCACCAAGTTTTTCATATATAGCAGGTAAGTAATCATAGTCACCAACAGATACCCCACCTGTCGTAATTAAAATATCAACTTTTGAAATGGATTCTTGAATCGCTGCAAAGCAATTATCAAAATCATCTGCAAGTTTTCCAAAATAAATGACATCTCCACCTACACGCTGAATCTGAGCAGAAATCATATAGGAGTTGCTATTGCGAATTTTCCCTGGTACAAGTGGGTCACTAACCTCTAATAATTCTGTACCAGTGGCAAATAATCCTACTATTGGCTTTTTGGCTACCGGAACCTGCTGATACCCAAATGTAGCAAGCATAGCCTGAATACCGGGGTTAATAAATGCCCCTTTTTCCACTAACACCGTACCTTTTACTGTATCCTCCCCTTGAAATGAGACATTGTCCCCTTTTTTGAATGGACGTTTAATCGTCATAAACGATTTCTCGTTTTCCTTAGATTCCTTTGTCAGCTCTAACATGACAACTGTATCCGCTTCAGCAGGCATCATCGCACCTGTCATGATACGGACTGCTTGAAATTCTCCTAATTGCTTATTTGTTACCATTCCAGCTCCTATCTCATCAATCACCTCAAAAGTAATTGGATGGTTTTGAGAGGCAGTTTGGGAATCGATAGATCGGATCGCAAATCCATCGTATGGTGAACGATCAAAATGTGGAACATCATTTGTTGCCACCAAATCCTCTGACAAATATCTTCCATAAGATTCTGATATCGGTATGTATTCTGTTTTTCCACCTTTTTGAAATTCCATCACTAGTTGTACCGCTTTCGCGACTGGTATTGGATTTCTTTTTTCTAACATATGATCAACTCCTAAAAAGGGCTCTTTTTGATTCTTGATATGTATTCTATTATAAGGGAAACAAATGAGAATAGACATGGCAAACGTCACATTCAAATGCGGTCCTATGTTCTCCAAACTAAAACTTAAGACAAGTAAAAAGGTTACTAAAAAATATAGGTAAAGTGTGATACATGTCACCTAGACATCTCTTTCAATCCAGTATCCTTAAATTGTAGAATTTAAAATGAAATAACCATTTCAAGGAGGATATTTAAATATGAATTTTCCATTTACAGAACAATCATTAGTAAAAGATATTGTCAATGACTTCCCGAAATCAAGTGATATTTTCAAACGCAACCGAATTGACTTTTGTTGTGGTGGAAATACACCATTATCCAGTGCAGTTGTAGCAAACAGCATAAATATAGAATCACTACTCTCCGAATTAAAGGAGCTATATGAAAAAAGTGAGCATAATGGTCAAAATGATATGGAAGTTTGGCTGGAATCTGATTCAAAAACAATCATCAATCATGTCATTGAACGTTACCATCGTCCTTTAGAAGAAGAACTTAGTTTATTAAGTCCGTATGTAACAAAAGTAGCAAAGGTCCATGGTGATTCTCATCCAGAACTATTAAGAGTTTATGAGTTGTTTTATGAACTCAAGAAGGAACTTTTGGAACATACGAAGAAAGAAGAGGAAATTTCTTTCCCATTAATTTTAAAAATTGAAGAAGGCAATGTTGAAAATAAGGAAGATGCTATTAGCCAAATTGTTCAACTTGAAAAAGAACATGATCATGCAGGTGAAATATTGAGGGAACTTCGTGAGATAACTTCAGATTACGTTCCTCCAGTCGATGCATGCGGCACCTACCGCTTAGTGTACAAACGATTGGAAATGCTTGAAGGGGAAACCTTTATGCATGTTCATTTAGAAAATAATATATTGTTTCCTAGGTATATTTAGAAAAGCGGAAGCGTGCTTGTAAGCTCCGATAAAGAAGACTGATTGATTGGCGAGAGTAGCGAAGCCAGAGACCTAGTCGCACTTATGCAAACCGTTCTTTGGTTTGCCAAGCAAAGCTTGCCCACCTGGAAAGTCGTTCTTTGACTTTTTGGGGAGCGAACATTTGACCTCGAGGTCGACAAGGGCTCGGGCGTCCTGTCGCATTGTCGACACTAGTACATCCTGTATGTCGGGGCAAGGCGCTATAGCTGGACAATTTCCGAAGTACAAGAAGAAGTTTATCAATTCTTTAGAAAAAGGCTGCGATTCACCTCCCAGCCTTTTCTATTCTATCCACCAATATAAGACATTTCAATTTTCTTTCGATATTGATTGGTTTCAGCAGTTCGTTCATCAGAATATCGATCATTACGGCCATTCCAGATATTAGTCAACCGCTGTACAATTTCCTCATCAGATGCGCCTGCACGCATGAAGTCTCGAAAATCATGCCCGTTCCCATTAAATAAACAAGTAAACAATTGCCCATTCGCAGATAATCTAGAACGAGTACAGCTCGAACAAAACGATTCAGACACAGAAGTAATGAAACCTACATTTATATTCGTATCTTTGTAACGATATCGCTTCGCAACTTCTCCAAAATAATCTGCATCAATTGCTTCAATATCAAACTTGGAACTTATTATTTCATAAATTTCCTTTTTCGTCACAACATCATCCATTCGCCATCCATTGGTCGAACCAACATCCATATACTCAATATATCTAAGCTCTAAGCCTTCGTTTTTGCAAAACTCAGCCATCGGCAGAATTTCCGAATCATTTAAACCTTTTTTTACGACCATATTAATTTTCACACCTAAACCAGCTTTTCTAGCCGCTTTGATTCCATCAAGAATAGGCTTCGTTCCAATATTTCTTCCATTTATTTGCCCGAATAATTCATCCTTTAGACTATCTAAGCTAATATTTACCCTTTTTAGTCCAGCATCCTTTAAAGGTTGAGCATGTTGAGGTAATAACACTCCATTAGTTGTTAAACCAATATCACTCAATCCTTCAATTTGACTTAATTTATGAACCAATAACGGAAGGTCCTTTCTTAGTAACGGTTCACCACCAGTAAGTCTTATTTTCTCAACTCCATGACGGACAAATATTTTAGCTAATCTCTCTATTTCTTCATATGTCAATAATTCACTTTTAGGTAAAAAAGCAAAATCAGGACCGAAAATTTCTGCTGGCATACAATATTGGCAACGAAAATTACACCGATCGATAACTGAAATCCGTAAATCCCTTAAAGGTCTATTTAATTGGTCTTTAATAATGGATTTTTTCAATATCATCAACTCCAATTTTGGTGAAACACTCAGGGAACCATTTTATAAAAATTTCTTTAACTTATTTTAGCATAAATCTTCACATTAAACTTGTAAGTATGAAAATCCAATCATCTTAAGAGATTATAATATTTGTATGTTCTAAAACGTATTAAATAAATGACGGTTTTGTGAAAAGCCTTTTTGTTTTATTTTGATTATGTTTTAATTACGTTATTAATAAATCTGTGCGGTTTATCACAGCCATTTCATAATCTTTTAAAAAAGGGTGAACTATCATGATGAGTAAAATAAAACCAACTCATTCCATTGAAATTAAAGAACTTCTAAGCTTTGCTGATCGACATTTTTACTCACAGCGAGGCACTTTCCTTTTTCAAGAGGGAATGGATGCTGATGAACTATATATTGTCATGTCAGGCAAAATTCAAATAAGCAAAATTACAACTGATGGTCGAGAATTATCCTTACGAATTTGCGGTGAAAATGATATATGTGGTGAGCTAACTTTATTTACAGAAAGTCCTAAGTATTTACTAAGCGCAAAAGTCCTTGAAGAAGGGGAAATTGTTGCGATTAAAAAGGATATTCTTGAAAGCGAAATCTTCCAGAACCCTACACTTGCCTTTGAATTTATGAAATGGATGAGTGACCACGTGCGTAAAACACAAACAAAATTTAGAGACCTTGTCCTAAATGGAAAAAAAGGCGCATTGTTCTCTACCCTTATTCGAATGACAAATAGTTACGGAGTGGAGAAAAAAGATGGAATTCTTATTGATCTGCCATTAACAAATCAAGACTTAGCAAATTTCTGCGGTACATCCCGCGAGAGTACGAACCGAATTTTAAATGATCTAAAAAGGGATGAAATCATCTCCATAAAAAAAGGGAAGATCACCATCCACGACTTGCAATTTTTAAAAGATGATATCGGCTGCGAAAATTGTCCTGCAGTATATTGTAATATTGAGTAAATGAAAGGGATGGTGTTCAACCATCCCTTTTGTATTGCTAATTTACTTGTTTTTGACGCATCGATTTAGGAATATAGACACAGAATGGTTCACTTTCTAAATAATCTCCTGTCATGGCATACGCTCTGGACCTAGATCCCCCACATACATATCGGAATTCACATTGTCCACATTTTCCTTTATACAAATCAGGATTTCGCAAAGCTTGGAATATCGGTGACTCTCTGTAAATCTCCGCAAGTGGCTGTTCTCTTACATTTCCTGCTTTTACCGGTAATAATCCGCTTGGATAAACATCGCCAATATGTGAGATAAACACAAATCCATTTCCATCATTTACTCCTTTTGGAGCACGGCCCAAACCATCTATCGAACCAGTTAAACCTTGTTGAGTTAAGGCATCTAAATACTGGATCTCTTCCACTTGTTCTTTCATTTCTCGCATTTTTTGTTGAATAACAACCCTTCGATAATGCTGTGCAGCTGTTGTTTTTATATCAAATGGAACACGTTTACTTAATTCATACAACCATTGGAATACTTTTTCATGCTCCACTGGAGAGATCATATCCTTTTCTTGTCCCCTGCCTGTAGGCACGAGGAAAAAGACACTCCATAATACACAATCTAAATCCTCAATAAGCTTTGCCATTTCATCTAAATAATCGTAATTATAACGGGAAATAACTGTATTTATTTGAATCGGAATTTCTAATTCATGCAAGTATTTAATTCTTTCCATTGTTAAATCAAAAGAACCCGTTGTTCCACGAAAATGATCATGTATTTCTGCCGTTGGGCCATCTAAGCTGAATGCCCATCTTGCAAGTCCAACCTCTTTCGCTTTTTCGATAGACTCTTTTGTAACATTTGGAGTAGCACTTGGTGTCATCGAAACACGAACACCTTTATTTATAGCATATTTGGCAATATCGAAAACATCTTCTCTCATTAGTGGGTCGCCACCAGTAAAAACAAGCATCGGATTATTCATTTCATATATTTGATCAATTAGATGCTTTCCTTCTTCAAAAGAAAGCTCCCTAGGGTCACGACGATATTGTGCTTCAGCTCGGCAATGTAGACACTTTAGCCCACAAGCTCGAGTTAGTTCCCAAATGACAATAAACGGATCTTTATTAAAATCTCTACTAAACATAATATAGCGCCTCCTATTTAATACAACGCCTTGTAACTGTATTATAATGCAGGCCTTTTATTGAAAAAGTGAGATATCTCACAGATCGAAAGTCTTTCAGGTAAACTGTGACGGTTTTGTGAAAAATACTAGTTTTGTTCTAGATAAACCCTTTGCAACACTTGGATAAGCATACTTTTTTGAGATTTGATTTGAGTAAAAAGAATAGGGAGTGGGCAAATGTTTTTAAGACAAAGATTTGAAACTGAAGAGCTTAAACTATTCAGGTTATTGAATAAAAGAATACAGTTGTCTAGAAAAGATTTAAATTATTATTTAAACCTTGAGAAGGGTTTTGAAGGGGAACTAAAGTTTGATGAAAGGTTAAAATCTCTCACTTCTGATCATCTTATTCTTAGTGATTTATTATTTGAGATAAACAACTCATTTTTTCAAATTGATGCACTGCTCATAATTTCAAAAACAATTTACCTTTTCGATATTAAGAACTTTGAAGGGGATTATTATTTAGACAGCGGAAGCTGGTATACCTTGTCTAAATCTGAAATAAAAGACCCCTTAGCACAATTGAAACGCAGCGAAACCTTACTCCGAAGAATGATTCAAGATTTAAAGTTAAATTTTTCGATCGAGGCATATCTTGTTTTCGTCAACACCGATTTCTACCTTTATCAAGCCCCATTGAACCTCCCGATTATTTTCCCATCACAAATTGACCGCTTTATGAAAAAAATTAATCTAAGTGAATCTAAATTATTAGAAAGACATTTGAAATTTGCTGAAAAACTATTGTCTCATCATTTAGAAAAATCACCTTTTACCCGTGTACCTGTCTACACTTATGATGAACTTAACGTAGATGTTATTTGTTCTATGTGCAACTCATTTAATGTTGGTGTTGTTGAGAACATATTGATTTGAAATAAGTGTGGATGTAATGAGGATATTACAAAGGCTGTTTTACGGAATGTTCAAGAATTTCACATTCTTTTTCCCGATAGAAAAATTACCACAAATGCAATTTATGATTGGCGTAAAGTAATAAAGTCAAAGAAGACGATACGGAGGGTTTTAAATAAAAACTATAAACTCATTGGTCATGGTAAATATTCTTATTATGTACCCTTTGATTTAAATTAAAGAAATGGTATTTGATGTCATTATAGATCTAAGGTGACTGATTTCTGTTTATTTATGCTTAAAGGGCATCATGAACTCTCTATGGTGACCGCGTTTCCTTTTTTATATGCTTAGCGGGCATCATGAACTCTCCATGATAACCGTGTCTCCATTTTTTTAAGCTTAGTGTGCATCATGAACTCTCCATGATGACCGTAGTTCCATTTTTTTAAGCTTAGCGGGCATCATGAACTCTCTATGGTGACCGCATTTCCATTTTTTTATGCATAGCGGGCATCATGAATTCTCTATGATGACCGTAGCTCCATTTTTTATGCATAGCGGGCATCATGAATTCTCTATAATGACCGTAGCTCCATTTTTAATGCTTAGAGGGCATCATGAACTCTCTATGATGACAGCGTTTCCATTTTTTTATGCTTAACGGGCATCATGAACTCACTATAGTGACCGTGTCTCCTTTTTTAAAGTTTAGCGGACACTATGAGGACTCTATTGCTCTCTATCAATCCATGTTTTTTGATTTTTTCCATTCAACAAGCATCAACAATAAAAACTGCCCACAAATTCATGCAGGCAGCCCATTCATTCCTATGATATTGTTAAGATCTCATACTCACTAGCGAGCTCAATAAAATCTGCCATCGAACTAATCGTTCCAACTGTGAGCTTTTCAGATAACTCATAATGATCTACACATGTTTTACACCCATACACTTTTACACCTTTATCAGCAAGCTCCTTTAAATGAACGGAGACAAATGATTCATCAGTAAGCACAAACACCCCTCGATTCATGCAAAATACTCCATGTGGGAGCTCTTCACGCTGCTTCAAAAGAGTAAAGAATGTCTCAAGAACAGATTCACCTAACTGAGGATCCCCTTTACCTAACTGGTCGGAACTGACTAAAATCACTTTATTTTTCATCTTTTAGCCCCTTATTCCTAGAGCTATTTTTGCATATCTAGACATACGATCTTTCGTCCATGGTGGGTTAAAAACAATACTTACATCCACTTCATTCACTTCCGGTATGTCTGCCAAAGCCCTTTTCACTTGATCGACAATTGTACCTGCTAATGGACATCCCATCGAAGTTAAAGTCATTGTCACTTTTGTAAAACCAGTGTCATCCATTTCAACGTCGTACACTAATCCAAGATTGACAATATCGACACCGAGTTCTGGGTCAATAACAAGCTCTAACGCACCCATAATATTTTCTTTTAATTGTTCATCCATTATAAATCCTCCTCATAAATATTTATTACCGTTTAGGAGCTATTTTCTCAAACACTAAATGAGTTTCAAACCAATCCACTGTCTTTAATAATCCTTCACGACTCACTTGATGTCCTGCTTTTTCATCCGTTAAAAATTGAACAAGCTCACCCCTGCCCTTCAGTTGTTCATAAAATGGATATGAATACTTATAGGGTACTACTTGGTCCTTTTTACCATGCCAAAATAATAATGGTCTTTTCTTTAATTTTTCAGGCTGCAATGATAAATCATATTTTTCCAAACGATTCAATAACTGCGTTATTTCCTCTTGTGATAACGGCAATTTCACTCCTTGATTTTTCATTTCGTCCATTTGGTAGCGAGCGAATTTTTCATAATAAGGTAGTCCCATTAAACAGACCCCTGAACGTATCCATTCGTATTGAGTTAACGCACCAAGTGTAATGATTCCACCCATAGATGTACCAGCTACCCCGATTCTATCTTCATCTATAAGTTCTTTCTCTTCAAAATATTGTTTTATCATTTCTAATTCATCAATTGCCGATAAAACAATATCCCAAAAATGAAAAGGTAACTCAGATCCTTTTATATTTGTTTGCCGCTCACCATGGTGTTTGCTTTCAGGTAAAACAACTCTCATTCCTTTTTCAGCCATTAAATAGGCATAATGAAGATTATGTTCCTTTGCACTCGTAAATCCATGTATGAAAATAACAAAAGGCAGTTGGTTTGTTTTTAGTCTTTCGTCTACTATATGCAAGGCTGGAATTCCATCCACCTTAATGTTTTCCACCAAAATCAAGTGATAAACCTCCTAAACTTCTACAGTATATCTTTCTTTTAGACCAATAGTAGTGCGTTTTATTACACTTGCATAGAAAAAAATGGTAGCATATTAATTATGTATGTAATGTAAACTTTACCTATTTTTTCACTATACCATGTAGACAAAGTTTTCCTCAAAGATTTATCCTTAATATAAGATTATATTTCATTTCGATTTAAGAAGGAGATATTATGACTGAAAAATATATTATTGCACTTGACCTTGATGGCACTTTATTAAAAGATGACAAAACGATTTCATCTAAAACGAAAAAAGTTCTTCAAAAAGCAAAGGAAGCTGGACATTATGTCATGATCGCCACAGGAAGACCTTTTCGCTCGAGTGAAATGTATTATCGGGAACTAGAATTAAATACACCAATTGTTAACTTTAATGGAGCGTTTGTGCATCACCCAATGAATTACAATTGGGGTACTTATCATTCCCCTCTTGATATTAAAGTTGCAAAGGACATTGTGGAAGCGTGTCAAGATTTCCAGTTCCATAATATTATTGCAGAAGTAATGGACGATGTCTTTTTACATTATCATGATCAAAAGTTGTTAGATATATTTGCTCTAGGAAATCCCTCCATTACGACAGGTGATTTAAGAAAATTTCTAGAACAATCACCAACAAGTATGCTTATTCATGCTGAAGAAGAGCATGTCCCAACGATTCGAAAGCATTTAAGTGATGTACATGCAGAAGTGATTGACCATCGCCGTTGGGCAGCACCTTGGCATGTTATTGAAATTGTCAGAACAGGGTTAAATAAAGCTGTTGGTATCCAAAAGGTCGCTGACTATTATCAAATCCCTTCTTCTAGAATAATTGCTTTTGGTGATGAAGATAATGACTTGGAAATGTTAGAGTATGCTGGCTACGGCGTTGCCATGGGAAATGGTATTGACCAAGTAAAAAACATTGCAAACGATGTAACATTGAGTAATGAAGAAGATGGTATTGGCATTTATTTAAATGATTTATTAAAATTAAAGGCTTTATAGAGTTTATTTTATCCAATGTTTTCCCTTTTTGAATACACGAAAGTTGAGCATACTATTAATCGAAGCGGCATAAGGCTGTTTCATAATAGTATGCTCTTATATTGGAGGGATTACGAATGGGTAAACGTAATAAGTCTAAACGCTTTGTGCAACAAGGAGTGGACTCAGTATCGAAACATGCTGAACGTATCCCATATCACACTACTTATGCTGAAGCTGAGGCTCAAAAAATGGCCAATGTGAAAGAGTCGTCTCTCGGAGGAATATAAACATGGGAAACAGGTTGTTTCAAGAAGCCAGAACGTTTGTTGAGTTAGCAAAATCAGCAGAAGCAAGTGAAAAGCAAACAGCCATATCAAGAGCAAAAAATGCATTAAGTTCAGCCTATGCAAACTCAAACTTAGCCGAACAAGCCCAACTAGCACAAATGCAAAGTGAGCTTGATCAGCTATCGTAGGGCAAGGACTGAAATACGCTGGTACGATTATTTCGTACCAGCGTCCTTATTCCTTAGCTTATTTTTTTAGCTGTGGGATGCAGTATTTCTCCTTTCTCATCTTTTTCATATAAATATAAGATCATGGGTAATTTATCTTGAAATTTATTTTTTGGAAAAATTAATTCAATATTTATTCGTTCCCACTCAGAAGACATTTTTCTAACTTTTACTTTTGTTTCTGCAATCCATTCATTGTGACCATCCTCTAAAACATAATAAAATACTCCTAATTTTGGTCTTACATCAGCCATTACAACATAAGTCCCATTTTTCTTAGTAATTTCAACATTTTTAATAAACGTAATTGCCGATTCGTTGCTCCAGATAGCCTCACTAACAGTTTCTCGTGGTTCCATACAAATTAAAATAAAACTAGTTAAAAGAATTAATAACCGCATATTGTATCCCCCTATTAATCTTTACGGAAAAATCCAAATATCCCCACTGTCTGAACGATATTTGTAAATGCATCTGGATCAACTTCCTTTATAATTCTCTCTAAATAAAATAATTCATACCTTGAAATAACGATTAACAGCATCTCTTTCGTTTCATTTGTGAAGGCACCTTTGGCTGGTACTGTTGTGATTCCTCTTACGAGTTTGGAATGTATCGAATTTTTCAATTCATCCGCTTTCTTCGTAATAATCATGGCTGTTAGTTTTTGATGACTTGTGTGAATTGTATCAATCACTTTAGTCGAAGCGTAAAGCGTGACAAGTGTGTAGAGAGCCTTTTCCCAACCAAATAAGAATCCAGCCGAAATAATAATGATGGCATTTAACAGAAAGAAATAGGTCCCAACTGGCTTGTCCTTCATTCTTGATAAAATCATCGCAATAATATCAAGTCCCCCTGTTGAAGCACCCCATTTTAATGTTATTCCTACTCCAACTGCAGCAATGACACCTCCAAATACGGCATTCAATAATAAATCTTCAGAAAATTGTTTAGCTGGCAATATTTCTAAAAATAAAGACATGAATAAAACACTAATGAAACTATAAAGTGTAAATGATTTACCAATCCCCCTCCACCCAAGTATGGCTACAGGGATATTCAATAGTAACAAAAGAATTCCTGTTGAAATATGAAAGGGTGTATATTCAGTTGCTATCCGTGAAATTAATTGGGCTAGACCTGCAAACCCACTAGCATACACGTCAGCTGGGATTAAAAAATAGTTCATACCAATTGCATTTAATAGGGCTCCTGCAAGAACGACCGCTAATTTTTTTGTTTGTAACCACAACATAAAATTACCCCCTTTCCTTAAGTCTTTACCCATTTTCATCCAATATCCATATAATCTTTCTAATTGTATTTTTTTTATGAAACCGATACACTTAAATAAAGAAAAATGGGAAAAGAAGGTGACATGATGTCAGTAAAAATTCTCGCTGACAGTGCTTGTGATTTACCCTTAAGCTTTTACGAGGAGTATCAAGTACAATTACTGCCATTGAAAGTATTAGTAGATGAACAAGAATACGAGGATTTAGTTACTATCCAGCCTGAATCTGTTTATGAAGCGATCCGAGCAGGAAAAATGCCTAAAACTTCTCAAGTTTCACCAACAAAGTTTGAGCAGGTTTTTACAGAGATGGCTAAACAAAAGCAAGACGGGATTTATATCGCTTTTTCATCCGAACTTTCGGGAACTTACCAAACAGCTGTAATGATGTTAGATCAAGTAAAGGAAGACTATCCAGATTTCCAGCTCACGATCGTGGATACAAAATGTGCTTCTTTAGGTTATGGTCTTGTTGTGAGAGAGGCAGCTAAGCTAGCAGTAGCAAATCAATCAAAAGAAGATATTTTAGCAACTGTTCAATTTTATATCACCCATATGGAGCATTTATTTACAGTAGATGATCTTGGTCATCTTGCCAAAGGTGGGCGACTTTCAAAGGCTTCCGCATTTTTAGGAGGTTTATTGAATATTAAACCACTATTAAACGTGGAAAATGGGAAACTTGTCCCTTTAGAGAAAATAAGAGGTAAAAAGAAGCTTGTACGTAGAATGGTCGAAGTCATGAAGGAACGCGGAAATTCTTTAGACAAACAAACGATAGGTATTAGCCATGCTGCTGACTATGACACAGCAAATGAATTAAAATCAATTATAGAGGAAGAATTCCAATCAAAAGAGGTCATTATTACCGACATCGGCTCTGCTGTTGGTGCACATACCGGTCCTGGAACCATTGCCTTATTCTTCTTAAATAAAGTTCAAAATTCATAAATATTACATACTCCTTTCCTTTTTTTCAGATAATAGAAAAGTGGGTTCACTCTCAATGGAAAGGAGTTTTTTAATTTGCCACATACTACAGATAATGATAAAAAAGCAAAAGACAACAATGCCTTAAGACATGAAAAGAATATGATGAGAGAAAAAAACCGTCAAGCAGGGAAAAATCAATATTCTAAGAAAACAGACCACCGCTAGGAATGGGTTTAACATTAAGAAGAGCAGGCATTTAAGCTTGCTCTTCTTCTTTCTTTATATACGTCCATCCTTGTTCTTGATAGACTTTTCCTTCCTTCATCAACTTACCTAGTGCACGCTTAAATGCTGCTTTGCTCATTTGAAATCTCATTTCAATATCTTCTGGCATACTCTTGTCCCAATAAGGCATAGCACCGTTCCTAGAGTGTAAAAAATCTAATATCGTATCCGCATCCGATCCTAAAGCTTCTTGCTTTCTTGGTAATAAGGAAACATTGATTGTTCCATCTTCCTTCACATCAATGATTCTGCCTTCTACCTTCTGACCGAGTCTAGGTTCTTGTTTACGCTGACTCTCATGAATAAATCCACGATAACCTTCAGCAGACAGCATCCAAGTTCCTACTTTAGCTGTTCGGTACACAAATCCTTGAATATTTTTATTTAACACTTGTTCTTTCGCCTGAATCGAAATTTCTGAAATGATTTGTTCAGAGGCGATTCTCGCATATAGACGATTATTTCGGTTGACTCTTAAAGTGGCATAAACCATATCCCCTTCTTGCGGCCATACATCCTTGACTACAGGTAAATCATCTTTACCTAGTAGAAGATCCTTTTGTAACCCAATATCTAAGAATACGCCAAGGTCATAACGAACATCAACAACCTTAACCCATTCATATTGACCTAGCGTAATAAGGGGCATTTTCGATGATGCAGCGAATCTTCCATTTGAATCGATATATATAAATACTTCGACCTCTTCATCTATTTCATATTCTTTACTAGCATCATTAAAATGTAATAGAACATCTTCTTGTCCATCAGTTAAAAAATAGCCAAATTCAGATTTTCGTGATACGGTTAATTCTACAATGGTTCCTACTGATTCACTAATTAAATACAATTAACTTCCTCCTTTGAAAAATACTATATATACCACATTATTTCCTAAAGTTGTTTGAACTGCTTAATTTTACTATAATAAAGACATTAATAAAATGTTTTTTGGAGGTTGCTTATGTCAAAAGAGAGTTCATTTGATATTGTGTCCAAAGTTGACTTCTCTGAAGTCACAAATGCCATTAGTTTAACGATGAAAGAAATTTCAACAAGATATGATTTTAAAGGTAGTAAAAGTGAAGTAAGCCTGGACAAAGAAGAGCTTGTTCTACTTTCAGATGATAATTATAAACTAGATCAATTAAAAGATGTCCTGCTAAGTAAAATGATTAAAAGAGGCATCCCAATAAAAAATCTTGATTATGGAAAATTAGAAGGTGCTTCTGGTGGAACCGTTCGACAACGCGCTAAGCTCGTACAAGGTATTGATAAAGAAAATGCCAAAAAAATTAATACCATTATTAAAAATAGCGGATTGAAGGTAAAAAGTACCATTCAAGAGGATCAAATCCGCGTAACAGCAAAGAGTCGTGATGATTTACAACAAATTATTGCAGCTGTTCGGGCCGCTGATTTAACGGTTGAAGTACAGTTTGTTAACTATCGATAAAAGAAAGAATCTGTCCAATATAGGACAGATTCTTTCTTTAATTCAGAGTAATGACTGTCTTTTTATTCGATGGCATTTCACATGAACATCGTTTGATTAGTTTGTGTGGGATGATAATTCTCTTTATTGGTTCTTTTGGATTTTCAATTCTAAGAAAAAGATTTTTCGCTGCTTCAAATCCCAAGTCGAAAATACCAATATCTACAGAGGTTAAAGGAGGCCGTGACATTTCAGAGATCAACCCATTATTAAAGCTAACAATAGAGATATCTTTTGGAACAGCAATGCCTATTTCATCTAACGTATTTAACACTCCTAAAGCCATTAAATCATCTGCCACAACTAATGCAGTTGGAGGTTGTCCAAGGAGCATTAATTCTCTCACTGCCTCTTGCCCACCTTCTTGTAAAAACTCTTCGTGGATCATATATTCTCTATTTAAAGGTAAATCATTGTCACGAAGAGCTTTCTCATAGCCAAGTAAACGTTCAACTGTAACGACAAGGTTTATATCCCCACCGATAAAGGCAATTGCTTCATGACCTAGATTAATTAAATATTCCGTAACTTCTTTTGCTGCACGAAAATTATCATTATCCACATGTGTAATTTCTTCAACATGTTTGAAAGGTTTACCGATCACAACAAATGGAATTTCCCTTTGTTGTAAATAGTTTAAGATTTTGTCCTCAACTTTAGAGTAAAGTAAGACAACTCCATCGACTCGACCACCTTGAACCATTTGGACAACACCTTCATATAGTTCACTATCTGTTTTACCAGTCGTCATATATAGAGCATATTGCCGTTTGTTTGCTGCCTCACTAATCCCACGAAGTACAGTTGGAAAAAAAGGATTTTGAAATACTTTATCCGTTGAACTTGGCATGACAAGACCGATGGCTTGGGTAGTCTGACTTGCGAGGCTTCTGGCGATGATGTTAGGATGGTATCCAAGTTTGTCCATTGCCTCTCTAACTTTTTCTTTCGTTTTTTCGCTAATCCTTGTACTATTCGCAATAACTCTAGAAACCGTTGAAGGTGCAACATTTGCCAACCTGGCTACATCTTTTATTGTAACTGCCATCCCTCTCACCCCCATTACTTTCCGTTATAATCCAATTTAACTAAACTATACTTACAAACGCTTAAGGATCTATTCAGCTTGAAAGAGGATTATGAAGTGGTGCGTTTTTTCTTCGATCTTTTCCATATTAGAACAATAAAAATGATAAACGCTAAATAGACAATACCCATTACAGTTAAATAAGGAATATTTAAACCTGTTTTCTTTGCCAATACGTAGATTTCTGCTTCCTCACGATCGATAATTAGTTCGTATTTATCATTTTTACTTCTCACCAAATCATTTGCTAACAAACCTCTTAATTCTTTTCCTGGCTCTATTTCCTTAGTAGTCAAGGTAATATGCTGTGATTTGGAAGTATTATTAATAGCAATAATCGCGACCTCATCTTGATAAGTTCGTTTATAAACTCCCATACCTTTATTTTCGTACAATACTTCCATTTTACCCCGAGTTAGTGATGGAAGCTGCTGACGTAATTCTCCAATTTTTGTTATATAATCAATTAATTCCTTATCCGTACGAAAATTCATTTGTCTTTGATTATCTGGAGCTGCCCCACCATTTAGAGCAATCTCACTTCCATAATAAACAATCGGAATTCCTGGGGTTGAATATAAATAGGTTAAAGCTAGCTTCCAGCGAGTTCCGGGATTTTGATTATTCTGCGCCATATCTTGCGTAAATCGCGTTGTATCATGGTTATCTAAGAAAGTCCCCATTACATAAGGATCTTCATAGATTTCTTCATTTCTCTTCCAATTAGTAAATAGCGGGTTTAATGTTTGATCTGGTTTAGCAAACGCTGTTCTTAAATGTTCGTTTAACGGATTATCTACAAATCCATCTATGCCCGCTTTGTCATATTTCACAATATAATTAGGATCCTTCGTCGATACTTCTCCAAGTAGGTAAAAGTCTTTTTTAGTTTCTTTCACCTTCTTCGAGAATTTCTCCCAAAAAGTTATAGGTACATAATTCACATTATCCAATCGATAGCCATCTATATTTGTTTCTTTTATCCACCACTGGGCAGCATCTAATAAATATTTTTCAACATCTGGATTTTCTTGTGCTAAGTCGGGTAAATCGTCAACCCATCCCGTTTCAAGATCCTGCTGATTATCACCATTTGAAATCCCTTTCTTTTCGTGAAACCAAGATTTCTTCTGAGAGTCATTAATCCATGGGTTGGTTGGCGCAACATGATTTGCTACAAAATCAAGAATGACTTTCATATCTCTATTATGTGCTTCTTTTACAAGCTTTTTAAATGTATCAATACTTCCAAAGTGCTCGTCTGTTTTGTAAAAGTCATTTATCCAATATCCATGATAACCGTTTTCTGCATTATCAAATATTGGAGTTAACCATATTGCGGTATATCCCATATCCTTCAAGTAATCAAGTTGGTCGATAATCCCTTGAAAATCACCACCATGATAGGCAAGTGGATCCTTCGCATTCACTTCGATATCATTTTTATTGTCACCATTATTAAAACGATCTACCATTAAAAAATAAATCGTTTCATCCTGCCATTTTCGTCCTTCTTTTTCAACGGCCCCAACGGGAAGGGCGTAAAAAAGAAGAAACGGAATTAATAGGAGTGTAAACACTCTTTTTTTCATTTCCGCTCCTCCATCTTATTTACATATAATTTTGACATGCAAAGAGTTTCACTTTTCATGCCATCACTATTAGATTATCCCCCTTGTCCCGCTTGCCGTCAAACCCTAAACAAATATTTTTGGAATGAAAAGCGAACCTGCTAATTTGGCAATTAGAAAATTGGCATTCCCTTTGACATTCTAAAAAGAGTGAAATAACCTTATTTATACTCATCCATTAATATAAGGAGTTGTCCAATTATGATTAAAGAAGCCATCTATCATCGACCTAAGGATAATTATGCATATGCTTGCCCAAATGGAGATCTACATATTCGTCTTAGAACTAAGAAAAAGGATATAGTAAATGTTTCTTTAATATTTGGGGACCCATACGATTGGGAAGATGGAAAGTGGATGACACATGAAAAACCCATGATTCATACAGGTTCAGATCAACTATTTGATTATTGGTTTATAGCGGTACAGCCACCTTTTCGGCGGTTGAAATACGGTTTCTTCTTATCAAATGAAAACGAGAGTATATATTTTACTGAAAAAGGTTTTCTCATAGAAAAACCTACAGATACCTATCTTTGTTTTACTTTTCCTTACATCAATCCAATTGATATTTTTCATACACCAAGTTGGGTAAAGAACACTGTATGGTATCAGATTTTCCCTGAGCGCTTCGGAAATGGAAATCCTTCAACTAATCCTGAGGGTACTTTAGAATGGGGGAGCACAGCTCCAACATCTACAAACTTCTTTGGTGGGGACTTAGAAGGAGTTATTGATCATATCAATCACTTGCAAGAACTAGGGATTAGTGGAATTTATTTCACACCTATATTCAAAGCACATTCAAATCATAAATATGACACGATTAATTATTTTGAGATTGACCCACAATTTGGTGATATCGAAACCTTTCGAAGACTCGTAAAAGTATGTCATGAAAATGGGATCAAAATTATGCTTGATGCTGTATTTAATCATAGTGGATTTTATTTTCCACAGTTTCAAGATGTTCTAGAAAAAGGAGAGCAATCGCGTTTTAAGGATTGGTTCCATGTCCTTGAATTTCCTCTTGTAACAGAACCAAAACCTAACTATGATACATTTGCATTCACACCATTTATGCCGAAATTAAATACTGAAAATCCAGAAGTTAAAGAATATTTATTGGAAGTAGGACGATATTGGGTACGGGAATTTGATATCGATGGCTGGCGATTAGATGTTGCCAATGAAGTGGACCATGCGTTCTGGCGAGAATTTCGTCAGGAGGTTAAAAAAATCAATCCTGAATTGTACATTTTAGGTGAAATCTGGCATGATTCTATGCCATGGTTACGTGGTGATCAGTTTGATGCTGTGATGAATTATTCCTTTACTACGAATATTCTTCACCTTTTTGCGAAGGAAAGCATTACTGCAAAAGAGTTCGTGGAGAATATGACATCTGTGCTACATATGTATCCTAAAACAGTAAATGAAGTGGCATTTAATCTTGTTGGTAGTCATGACACACCAAGGATCTTAACGGAATGTATTGACGATATCCGAAAAGTGAAAGTCATTTACTCTATCATGCTTACATTCATTGGAACTCCATGTATATATTATGGTGATGAAATTGGATTAACAGGGGAACAAGACCCAGGTTGCCGCAAATGTATGGAATGGGATACTACTAAACAAAATCGTGATTTATTCAATCATATTCAGAAACTGATTAAACTGCGTAAAGAGTACCCTCTTCTTGCAAATGAAGGAGAGCTTACCTTTCTTCCTTCTGATTATCACGAATCATGTATCGCCTATACAAAATCGAACGGTAACAAAAGCTATATTGTCATTATTAATACGAAGGATGCGCAAACACAATACCCTTTACCGTTTAATTTGCATGGCAAAAAAATTCGGAATATGTGGACGAATGAGGAATTTGCTGCCGAATCCAATGAACTTATGGTCAACTTAGAAGGTTTAGGCTTTAGCATTCTAGAATTTTAATAGAAAAACACTTCAATCTTAGACGGTTTTACTAGTATAATGAAAAGCGAAGCCCTTTCCATTTCGGAAGGGCTTCCGCTTTTTTTAAAAATTTAAAACTTGGAGTCTTGCTAAATGAATAATCTAAAAAAAATGTCTTTAATTACACTAACTTGGCCCATATTCATTGAAATTCTTCTTCATATGTTAATGGGTAATGCCGATACATTAATGCTATCCCAATATTCCGATAATTCCGTCGCTGCAGTTGGTGTTGCCAATCAAATTTTATCCTTAATTATTGTCATGTTTGGATTTATTGCAACTGGGACTGCCATCCTCGTGGCGCAAAACCTAGGGGCTAATCAAAAACTTGCGGCATCAGAAATTTCACTTGTTTCATTAGGAACAAATTTACTAATTGGCATTATTTTAAGTATTATCTTAGCAATTTCTAGTACTTTTTTATTAAAGTTAATGGATATTCCCCAAGAGTTAATGAATGAAGCGAATACTTATTTGAAAATTGTTGGAGGATTCGCTTTTATTCAAGCTATTTTGATGACAGTAGGTGCCATTTTACGTAGCTATGGATTCACTAAAGATGCTATGTATATAACTATCGGTATGAATATACTTCATATCATCGGAAATTATCTTGTTATATTTGGTCCTTTGGGTATTCCTGTTTTTGGTGTTACTGGGGTAGCTATTTCTACTAGTCTGAGTAAATGCATTGCGCTACTTGTCGGCCTGTATATTGTTTATAAAAGAGTACCTGAAGTGTATTCTTTAAAACTTCTAGCCCCATTTCCGATGCATCATATAAAAAATCTATTAAAAATTGGAATCCCTTCTGCAGGCGAGCATATTTCGTATAATGGTTCACAAATGGTGATAACTTATTTTATCGCTATTCTCGGTACAGAAGCATTAACTGCAAAAATTTATACACAAAATATTATGATGTTTATTTATTTGTGTAGTGTTGCGATCAGTCAAGGAACTCAAATACTAATTGGACATATGATTGGAAAAGGACAAATTGAAGAAGCTTATAAAAGATGCCTAAAAAGTTTAAAACTGTCGTTTGTCATATCTTTAGCAGCAGCCGTTATATTCTCATTCTTTTCAGACCAGTTATTTAAAATTTTCACAACTAATTCGGATATTATAGCAATAGGAAGCTCCCTTATTTTACTCACTATTCTATTGGAACCTGGGCGATCGTTTAATCTTGTCATTATTAATTCACTTCGAGCTGCTGGAGACGTAAAATTCCCTGTCTATATGGGAATCCTTTCGATGTGGGGTGTTAGTGTGACTTTATCATATTTACTTGGGATCTATTTCGGATTAGGGTTATTGGGTATTTGGATTGCTTTTATCGCTGATGAATGGCTCAGAGGACTTCTCATGCTTTGGAGATGGAAAACAAGGGTTTGGGTTACTAAATCGTTTGTACAATCAAATGGGTAAAGAAGAGGCTTAAATTGCAAGCCTCTTCCTCTTTTATTTATCAATTATTTGGATATTATAATCCTTAAACCATACATGAAATTGCGCTAAATAGGCGAGAAGCTGCGGTCCTGTCATTAGTTGCCCAAACCAAGGCTCTTTATAAGAGTTTCCACCTGATTCCACTAACTCTATTAATTGTTTCTTGTCTAAAAATTCATGTAATATTGAGTTCTTATCCTGTAGAATTTCTTTTAACCAAATAGTAACTGATCTGGTATATTGAGGGTTATGCGTTTTAGGGTAAGGACTTTTCTTACGATATAAGATTTCATTTGGCAAAATACCTTCTAACGCCTTCCGTAATATTCCTTTTTCTTGATTCCCATACATTTTATATTCCCAAGGGATATTCCATACGTATTCAACTAAGCGATGGTCCGCAAATGGAACCCTTACCTCTAAGCTTGCTCCCATACTCATACGGTCTTTGCGATCTAATAAAGTAGTCATAAAACATTGTAGATTCAAGTAAAATAATTCCCTTCGTTTCTTCTCTATTCCACTTTCACCATCTAGAATGGGAGTTTCTTCTATGGATTCGTAATACCTATGCATCACATAATCATGTAATTTTAATTTCTCCTGCCAATCTTTTCTTAATAAGCTTTGTCTTGCTAAATGTGATCTCATCCATGGAAATCCTTCGCGGTTAAAATCTTCTTCACGGTGGAACCAAGGATACCCACCAAAAATTTCGTCCGCACATTCCCCTGATAGACTCACAACAAAATCTTTTTTTATTTCACGACAAAACCATAAAAGTGATGAATCAATATCTGCCATACCCGGTAAATCCCTTACATGAACCGCTTCGATTAAATATTCAACTAATCGGTCCTGCGGAATAATAAAGTTATGGTGTTTAGTAGAAAAGGTTTTTGACATGATATCAATCCACTTTGCATCCGAGTCTGGTTGAAATTCATTAGCTTTAAAAAATTGATCATTCCCTTCATAATCAATGGAATAAGTATGCAGATGCCCCTTTCCTTTTAATCGAAAGGCTTCTGCGGCAATTGCGGTAATAGCACTCGAATCTACTCCTCCTGATAAAAATGTACATAATGGGACATCTGATACGAGCTGCCTTGTCACGGAATCTTTAACTAGAAATCGGACTTTTTCAACTGTTTCTAACAAACTATCTTGATGCACTTCACTTTTTACATTCCAATACCGCCATATTTTCAATCCGTTTTTACTAAATATTAAGGCATGACCCGGACGTAATTCTTTTATCCCTTTAAATACCCCATGTCCTGGAGATCGGGAAGGTCCAAGACCAAAGATTTCAGACAACCCTTCACGGTCAATTTCTACTTTAACGTCTGGATGAGCTATTATCGCTTTGATCTCAGAGCCAAACAAGATGCCTCTGTCTAATTCTTTTAGAAAAAGTGGTTTAACACCTAATCGATCACGCCCAATAAAAAGTTGTTCTTTCTTTTCATCCCAGATGGCAAAAGCATAAATTCCATTTAAATAATCTACACATTCCTCTGCCCATTCTATATAGGCATTTAATAAAACTTCAGTGTCAGAATGACCCTGGAAGGAATATCCTTTTAATAGAAGTTCTTTGCGAATATCCTCAGTATTATACAATTCACCATTGTAACAAATAGAAAAGGATAATCCGTCTTTTACTTTGATCATCGGCTGCTTGCCACCCTCTGGATCTACAACAACTAACCGCTTATGGCCAAAACCAACATGAGTAGCCGTCCAAATATTGGTATCATCCGGTCCCCTTTTTGCTAAGGTTTCTGTCATTTGTTTGAGTGAATCCGTTTTTGACTTTAAATTTCTATCAAAATCAACCCAACCGGTAATACCACACATATTCATCCTTCCTTTCATCATGAAAACTTGCTTGTGAATGTTTTATGATATGCAGTTCGTTTCATATCGTAAATTGTCCATAAAATCAACAATCACCGTTTAAAAACCAATCAATATGTCTACAAAGGAAGGTGAGAGCTACATTCATGGAGGTTAGCAGATGACTCAATATCAACGTATCAAGCTATTGGAAAACCAGGCAAGAGCCTTTAATGAAGGTTCTGTTGAGTTTATAAATAATCAGTGGGTTTTCTTCGATAATGAAACGGAAGAAGCCTCCTTAATGGAAGAATTCCTTCATCAAGAAATCGAAATATTTCGTTTGCAACGTTGGAGAAAAGGAGTGCTTTTTGAAGACGGGAAGATTTGTTTACCTAATGAGACTCTTTATCTAGCTGATCAAGATCTCATCCGTATTCGCAAACATATATTTTATTCGTTAGAAAAAATTTTAGAAGATATGAATGATGATGCATTCTTTCAATTTGTTACTACCTTAAATTCTCTACAATTTTCAATTTATGATTGTTTATACTGCTATAATCATTTAAGTTTTCTAAAAAACGAACGTGGAAAAAACGGAGTAAATTTCCTCATCTTTGATAATCAAGAACATATAGTTAATGTTCAACACCATTTTTGTTACTTAGAAAACACAAGTGACCGCTTTGAATTTACATTAAATAGTGGTAAACGAGTGGTCATTGAAAAAATGATATCATAATAGAGAAAAGCGGAAGTGCCTTGATCAGCCCCGACAAGCAAATGCTTTGACACCCAGAAAGTCGTTCTTTGACTTTTTGGGTGTCGAGGCATTTGACCTCGAGGGGCTAGGCACTGAAGCTGGACCATTTTCGAAGACCAAAATAATCCCTTATCTCAAAAAAACCAAGGATTCCTATTGGAAGCCTTGGTTTTCATTTCTATTCCATTATTAGTAGATCTTTTTCAAACTGTTCAACCATTAATGGTCTATGAATATAATAACCTTGGGCATAATGACATTTCAAATCTTTAAGCAGTTCAATTTGTTCTTTCGTCTCTACACCTTCTGCTACCACTTGAATATCAAGGCCATATCCCATGGTTATAATCGCTTTTACAATCGCAATGTCAGAGGCATCATTCTTTAAGTTATTAATAAAAGAGCGGTCAATTTTCAGTTTATTAATTGGTAAATTCCTTAAATAACTCAAAGAAGAATAACCTGTTCCAAAGTCATCAATAGATACTTTAACTCCGAGTTTTTGTAATGACTTCATTACATTTATACTATTTTCTATATTGCGAAGCATCATGCTTTCTGTTAATTCTAAAATTAAATATTTCGGTTCAAGTCCTGTTTTTTCTAATACATTTTTTACTTCGCTTACAAAATGTGGTTGTTGTAGTTGCTCCGCCGAAACATTTACTGAGACGGATAGATGACCAAAACCATTTTCCTGCCACATTTTATTTTGCTTACATGCCGTTATTAAAACCCAACTTCCAATTTCCTGTATCAATCCTGTTTCTTCTGCAAGTGGGATAAAATCCGCTGGAGATACGAGACCAAGTTTCGGATGATTCCAACGAATTAATGCTTCACTTCCAAAAACTTTTCCGGTTGATAGGTCAATTAAAGGCTGGAACATAAGAAAAAATTCATTTTTGATTAATGCTTTTCTTAAATAACTTTCAAGTTCTAAGCGTGTCTTTGCTTGTTCATTCATTTCTGTCGAGAAAAATGTAATTCGATTACCACCATGATTTTTCGAACGATTCATTGCAATATCGGCATTTTTTAAAAGGCTATGCTCATCAAGACCATCAATAGGAAATAGACTGACACCAATACTTGAAGTAACAAAAAACTCCTCATTTAAATAAAAAAGTGGTTTAGAAATTTCAGCCTGAACCGTTTCTGCCACTTTCATAACAGATTCCATTCCAATATCTTTTGAAAGTATCAAAGTAAATTTATCGCCACCAAATCGGCCTAAATAAGCTCCACTTGGTAATGATTGTTTCAATCGATTCACAAGGTCTTTTAATATTGAATCCCCTGCGTAATGACCAAGGCTATCGTTAATAATTTTAAAACGGTCAAAATCTATTGAAAGAACAGCAAGCATACGCTTTTTCTTCTTCGCACGCTGAAGCATTTCTTCTAATATTTCCGTTAACTTTAAGCGATTTGGTAAATCCGTATCTTGGTCAAAATAAGCTAATTGAATGTTTCTTTCTTCAATTCTCTTTTGTTCCGTTATATTTCGGCCCATCCCAAAAATACCAACCGTTTCATTATTAATGGTTATTGGAATATTTTTAATTTGGAAAAGTTCAATTTTTCCATTCTTTAATGGTATTTCAATATTATAATATTGTTCTTTCCCTTTTAAAGCTCGAACGAAATGGCTCTTTACTCTAGGAATATCCTTTTCATCAATATAGCGTAACGACGATTTTCCAATAACCTCTAATTCTCTATAACCGAATGTTGCTTCAAAAGCGGGATTTACACTAGTAAATTTCCCATTTAAATCAGTTGAATAAACAAAGTCCGTATTATTATTAAATAATGAACGATAATACTGTTCAGAGGTTAGTAGGTTTTCGTGCAGAATTCGAATCTCTGCTTGAGATTTCTGCATTAAATGTGTTAAAGTTACCATCGAATTTATTTCATCTGGATAATTGTACTCAAAATGAAGATTGAGCGGCACGTTTTCGGACTCAACACCCTCTGAAATGATTAAATAACTTATTGAGTGACCAATAATTTGCGGCGAATCATTGAGGTGATAATCAATTTCTCCATATGAAAAGAACCCGTTGACGGAAGTTATACTATTTAACATCTTCAGTTCTTCATTAGTAAAATGGTTCATAAACCGTTTTCGAGCCAAACAATTGTAAACAAAAATAGTCTCAACCTGCTGCTTTGCCAAACGTTTCATTTTTGATATGGAGCTATTTATAATTTCACCTACATTTGCATAGGCAAAAGTAAGTTCTACCCCTTCAGCTACAGTCCGGTTTACTTCAATTGTTCCATTCTTATGTTTTTTAGTAATAAAAACAGAAACCTTCTTACCACGGTCATCCATCATAAATGGGAACTCGACTCCGGATTGGGGTAGCCCTTTGATAAAAGCATCGCCTAGGTATTGTTTTAGTATTTGAATTGGCTTTTTATGATTAATTTCTAAAATGGTCGTTCCATTTGATTTCGTAACGTGAAAAGGTTGACCAATTTCTTGCCATTTGAAATCAGAAAAATTCTCAACAACTAAATCTTCACTCTGTAAAGTAACTGCGACCACCCCTTTTGCAGTTATCTCTTCACTAGTAAAAACAAAAGTTTCTTCGAATTTCCCGTTGTCTCCTGCAATACCACCACCAAGAACTACACGAGGATTTTCAGCGTAGATCCCTTGCAATAGCTCCTGAACATTGACTTCGAAACTACTTGGAAACAAAATCATTGCTTTTGTATCAGCTGAAATTAATCGAGTGGCTAAACTTTTCCCCATTAAATAACTATCATTTTGAAATAAATCAAGATGAAGAAGAGTTGAATTTAATTCCACCTTTTCAAATAATGTGAAAACCAATAAAATTTGAAAATCAAGAATTTCGCCTTGGAAAATTTCTCCTGCTGTCGTACAGCCTATAACAGTAACATTTGGTAGCAATTCCTTAAGGGCTTTTTGCACCTCAATAATATCTTTTTTCTCAGGGTTTCCTGAAAATACTTGTACTAAAATATTAGAAAAGTTTGAAAGGCCATTCAAATCTATGAAACTATTCAGTTGTTCTAAATTATGATAAATACATGATATCGACTTGGCCATTATATGATCACCATTTTTTATTAGATTATCTATGTTAAAAATATCATAGTTTCCCTCCTAATCAAATGAAAAAAATAAAAAAAGCCATCATTAGACAGCTTTTTCTTTGTTTAAGTCTTAAATTAATCTTAAAATCCTAAAGGAAGTTTAAAGCCTAAATAAAGGGCTAGAGCAAATGCAATAATAAACTGAATCCATAAAACTTTTGTCGATTGATTCCTCGAAACTCTACCAAGAATCATTTCAAATAATGCAATAATCCAAAGTCCCGCTGCTGCCTTGATAATATACTGTAAGCTTAAATCGGTTTTTAACATTCCATTTTTGAATAGTAGCAATAAACCTGTCCCTAAAATGAGTAAATACAACACTCTCAGGATCATTTGCAATACTTTAAATCCTTTTGCTTTTCCGCCTCTTTGGAGCAAAATGGCAATTATAAATAAAATAAGGGCCAAACCCCAAGAAGTAATATGAGCATGTGTCATTAAAAAAAGCCTCCTTATGTATTGTTCATACGTATCTTACCATACTTTGCAAAGTATAAAAATGAATATAACTTCTTAATGAAATTATCTTAAAAATTCCGTTTTTTATATGATGGATTGGGACACATCATTGAACAGAAAGTATAGGCTATTTAATCACAAACTACATCTTAATACATAGGATAATAAAGTAATAATATCTATTCGTCTGTTTCTTTACACGAAAGTTAATTAAAAATAGAAATAAAGGGTGTACATCATGCCAGCGATTGTCGGTGTCGTTCAAGTTATTTCAATCGGTTCAAGTTCAGTTTTCCATATCGGGGATGTTTATAAGATTATGCCAATAGCCAATGCAAAAACTTTTGCAGGTGCAGGCTCATTCAATACGGGGGAAGGACTTTACGTACACAATTATCAAAGTCAAACGAATACCTATGATCAAGACGGGGTTGATCAAGGAATACTATTCAATGTTTAAAAATGTAGCAAAAGTAGGTGAATGAATTGAATTTTTATATCCAACAAACGATTCAAATTAATTTTATAAAAATCGGAAGTTTATCAAATTCAAGTGTTTTTCAGATTGGCAGTGCTGGTATCATTAAACCTGCATCATACCTTTATAACACTGGTGGTTTTATCAAACCAGCTCCAAAGGCGGAAAAAATTTCGCCTAGTGACGTATTAGAGACTCCTTCAGTCCCAATCTCAATCTCATAATATACGAGAGTGAAAGACCGTAATAGACAAAAATACGCTCTAGGGGGGAAAACAGATGTATGATTACAAGTTTTATGAATATATAAAACAACTTCATTCGTTTGTTGAATATCAGAATAAAAAAATCAACCAATTAGAGCAAAAAATTAACACACTCGAAGAAGACATTCAGAGTTTAAAAAACAAAAGCGCAATTCATGTAGATAGAATTGAATATAAATTTGATCAATTAAAGGTAGAATCATTAGAAGGAACTTTAAATATTGGACTCAATCCTTCTGATCTGCAGGGCATTGAGGACTTTACAGTGACAGGTAATAATCAGATTTCAAATAATCCACTCACCGCTTCGGATCGCTTTCAGTCCTCCATGAGATTACAGGAAGCGATATTACAATCATTAGAAACCGACGTAAAGTCCATCATTCATGAGCACGAACAAGCCACTGGGGAAAATATTGACGATTCGTATATAACCTTCCTTAAAGATGATATTACAAAACAATTACCTCAAAGAATTGAATATTATCTAAATCTACTTCCTAAAGAACAGCGAAATCCAGACCTGTTAATGGAAAGCGAAGCCCAATTAATAGATACCATTAAGAAAGATATTCATAAAGGTATAAACGTTTTTTTAAATAACCTACCTAATGAAATGAAAGGAAGAACAGAATCATGAATTTTCAAGTTTATAATCGAGAAATCTGTGTATCTAACATCCAAGTGGGTGGAGTTACAAGTTCCTCCTTACTTATGGTTGGTGATACGCAAACGATTCAATTAGCCTCCACATTTGATACTCCTGCTGAATCCTTAATTATCGGTCCATTCGTTCCATTAGCTCCAAAAGGTTAAATTCAATGTTAAGTAGATATTCCAAAGTAGACCATTTAAAAATTATCGTTGTTACTATTTCCTCCATCGCACAAATTGGTGATTCCAAAATAGTTAATGGTTTTTCAAGGGCTTTAGCTGTTCAAAGAGAGGCAGAGGTTTTTTTCGGGAATGAAGGTGATTTCTCAAATTATTGGGTATTTAAAGAACCGATTCCACTTCCACCAATTGATGAAGTCATTATGTTTCAAAGCAACAATTTATCCCCCTGTATCAAAGTTTCTAATATAAATATTACAGGGGTTTCAGCAGCATCGATTGTTCATATCGGTAGCAGCGATCATGTTTATATGGAGTCGAGGATCAAACATATTCGTCAATTATTTGAACATGAGTAAAGGAGGTTTAAAAAATGCCTGCCATCATTGGACCTGTCCAAATTTCAAATGTGGGTGGAGGAGTCGTTCAATTTGGAGATTCCTTATTCATCTCTCCAAAATCCGCATCAAAATCAAGTGCTGGTGCGGGAGCTGCCAACACTGGAATTGGAATTATGACTGCAAATGGAATTAGCGCAAACAATGTATTAGACACAAATGTAATAGACCAACCGGTTACTGGAAATGGTTAAAAAAGGAAGACAGTTCAAATTACTGTCTTCCTTTTTTTCTTACATTTTAATCACATGTGCACCATCAAAAAAATAAAGGTATTTTTCTCTAATAGGCTTTTTCAAAATTTGTTCTAAAGCTCGTGAATATAGTTCGATTTGTAATTGATATCGTCCTTTTAAAATAGGTTCCGCTTCTTGGAACCCGCCTTTAAAACGATCGGTAATTCCGTCGGTTTTATAATCAAGTAATACCGGGCCTTCTGAATCTTCAAATACACAATCGATTACCCCTTGGATAAAAATTGGTTCGCTTTCACCTTTCCAATTAGGATAAACTTCTTGAGCAGGAAGGGTGAAACTAAACGGCACCTCTCTTTGAATTTTCTCCGCACGAAGCAACCGCTGACCAATCCCCGTTTCAAAAAAACCAATGACTTGGTTAATGTCAATGATTTCGATTTGTTCCATTGTTAAGAGTTCATTAGTAACTAACTGCTCTAATAATGCCGATAACGAAGCAAATGTAATGGGTTTTTCTAATTGAATATGCTGCATCACAAGGTGGAGAATCGTCCCTTTTTCTGCTGGGGAAAAAGACTTTGCTTGAAGAAATTTAGGACGTTTAAGAATTGGTTTTTGAAACTTTTTTAATAGTTCCTGTCCGCTATCTTCTGTTCCTATTTCCCTCTGTCTTTTCATTTCAGATACAGATTGCTTTGATCGATAATTGGTCGCATTCATATAAGAATAGTTCCAGTTCAATTGAGCATATACTTGTTCCTTCCATTCGGATTGAATGGGAACTGGACTCCCCTTTTCTACTAAATCCATAAAATTTTCTGTTACATTTTCTTCTTCTTGTTTTAGATTTTTTAATTCGTCTGCTTTTATCATTAACATCTTCCAACAAGACGGGTGTTCAAAGATTTCTTTTGTCATGAGGGGATATATAAGATCCTCTTCACTTCGTAGTTTAGCAAAATCACGATGACGAATGAGTGCAGGACCGATCCAATCCAAATATCCGTTTGCAGAATAGCGCTCATATTCCTTCAAAAGCCAATCAGTATTGGAAACAGTATTTCCCCATATGTCTATCTTCTTTTCTAAATCCTTAACCGAGGATACTAAAAATAATTTTTCTTTCGCTCTAGTTAACGCAACATATAATACACGCATTTCTTCAGCTATCATTTCGAGTTTCTTCTTCCGCTTAAAAGCCAGTTGTGGTAGAGATGGATACGAAATACGTTTTTCCGGATTAATATATTTAGCTGCAAATCCAAAATCCTTATCTAACATATACGACTTTTTCAAATCCAATGTATTAAAGTTTCTTGCAAGCCCCGCAATAAATACAAATGGAAATTCTAATCCTTTACTGCTATGAACGGTCATGATCCTTACAACATCTTCTTGTTCCCCTAACGATCTTGCAGCTCCTAAGTCATCTCCGCGGTCCGTCATTCTTTCTACAAAGCGTAAAAAGCGAAATAGTCCCCTGAATGATGTTTGTTCATATTGACGCGCTCTGTCATATAAAGCCCTTAAATTTGCTTGTCGTTGTTTTCCACCTGGCATTCCACCGACAAAATCATAGAAATAGGTGTCACGATAAAGCTGCCATATTAGATCAGACAAGGCACCCTGTCTTGCCTTTATACGCCATTCATTTAACTGGCTTAAAAACTGGGAAATTTGTTCAAATAGCTTATTATTTTCTTTCCTTGCCTCACTTTTACTATAAGCCAACAATGATTCGAAAAATGAAGCTTTTCTTCCATATGAGCGAAGTTGTCCAAGTTCTTCCTCATTCAAACCGACTATTGGCGATCTTAAAACTGATACTAGCGGAATATCCTGATAAGGGTTGTCTATGATCTTTAATAATGACATCATAATCGCAACCTCTGTTGCCTCAAAATAACCGCTAGATAAATTTGCATAAATCGGAATTCCTTGCTGTTTAAACTCTTCCATGATTTGCGGAGCCCATGTCATCGAGCGAAGCAAAATAACAAAGTCACGATAGGTAACAGCGCGATATGATTTTGATTTCGCCTGATACACTTGTTTATGTTCTAAAATAAATTGTTTAATCTGTTGTGCCATCACTCTTGCTTCCAGTTGTGCTTGTTCTAGCTCCATTTGATTAAATTCTGTCTCATTCTCTTCGCTGTTCTCTTCGTTTGTTGAAACATCTTCTTTTTGAAGGTCAACAAGTATTACTTCAATCGAATATTCGTCAGAATCTGGATATGGAGCTCCTTGCTTAAGTTCCGCTGCCTCATCGTACTCAATCTCTCCAACCTTTACACCCATCAATTGTTTAAACAAGAAATTTGTCCCATGAAGAACTTCTTTCCGGCTTCGGAAATTCTTTGCTAAATCAATTCTTAAACCCGTTTGCTCTCCATCTGTTTGAAAGCGAATGTATTTCCCCAAAAACAAATTCGGTTCAGCCAGGCGAAATCGATAAATGGATTGTTTTACATCACCAACCATAAAGAGATTGCCAGACGCTTCTTGTGCTTTTGAAACCTGTCTTAGGATTGTCTCTTGAACCATGTTTACGTCTTGATACTCGTCGACAAGTACTTCTTTATAATGTCTCTGGTATGATAATGCAACCTCCGAGGGTTGAAATTGGCCATAAGACGTTTGATTTGTTAAAATTTGCAAACACATATGTTCTAGGTCGGCAAAGTCAACTAATCCCTTTTCTCTTTTTGTAAAAGAGAATTTGACTGAAAATTTTCTAACTAAGTCCATCAATGTTTCAATATGAGTTTGCATTTCCTTCATATCTTTCAGAAAACTTTCGGGTCTTCTTGAAAAAAGCTCATCCTTTAATTCATTAACGATTTTTTTAACCTTATCACGAATTTTTTGGGATTTTTCGACTAATCCCTTATCAAAATCTTCGCCACGACATATGGCGATTTTTTCAAATGAATAGGTTTGCATAGCTTCGTATAATGTTGACCATGATTCATTTTTCGCCTGTATAAGGGTGTCAATTAATTGAATATCTTCTGTGAAGGTCACCGCTCTTGGATAGGGACCTGCGGGTAATTTAGTTAACTCCATTCCTTGATTCAATAAATCCTTTGCACCTTCAAGTTGAATACTAATCTCGAATAATAAGGTTTGCATAAATGGTAAATCCTCAAGAGGTGTTTCCATATTAACATCATACATTGATGCAACTTTTAGCAAATATTGTTCTGGTGAAGGATTGGCATTAGCAAAATCATACAATTCGCTTATAATATCTTGTAAGGCTAAATCACTTCGATCATTACTAAACATATCGACTAATTGATAAAAGGATTCATTACCTTCTTTTCCGTACTCGTCCTCAAATAATTCATCTAGTACTTCATCTCGGATAAGCTGTACTTCTGTATCATTTCCAATCCGAAAACCAGGATCAATATCAATTAAATAATAATTTTTCCTAATCACTTCTAGACAAAAAGAATGTAGTGTAGAAATGGAAGCCCGGTTCAATAAAGTTAATTGTTTTCTTAAATGTGTAGATTTTGGATTATCATTTATCGCTTTTTCTAATGCTTCGCCAATACGATGTCGCATTTCTGCGGCAGAAGCATTCGTAAAAGTTACTACCAATAATTCATCTACATTCGTAGGTTCATCTGTCGAAATAATTTTTTGAATGATTCTTTCGACTAATACGGCAGTTTTTCCAGATCCAGCAGCTGCAGCCACTAAAATGTCCTGATTTTTTGCAAAAATTGCCTTCCATTGGTCATCTGTCCATGTCACTGTTTCAGGCTTTATTGGAATAAACCGATTAGACATTACTTTCTCCCCCCTTTACTAAACCTTGCAATACCTTTTCCTTCGATTGAGGCATGAGAAGTCGATAGTCATTGGATTCGATTGACTGATCAAAATGACATACTGGTTTAAATGAACAAAACGTACATGGAGTTTTATCTTTCAATTTATATGGCGCAATCTTTACATTGCCTTCCACGAGTTCATTCCCTGTGTTAACGTACATATTTCTAACATGGCCTCTTAATAAATCAAATTCTTCTTTTGTGGCGACTTTAGAGGCTTTGGATAATGTTCCGTTTTTGTTCATTCCAGCAGCAATGATTTTTGATGCACCAACATCGATACCCTCATCCATTAATCGAAGTACCTCTGGCTCAGCTAACAGCAGTCCATTCATTTTAAACCTTTTAAAAATTTCTGCTTCAATTTGATCTATTGATAATGACTTTTTCGATTGAACCATTGGGTTATGAACATGGAAATAAAGAACGCCGGCAGGTAAAGCTTGGGCTTCTACTAGTTTGCTTGAATGTGTAATAACGATATCTAAATAAGTTAACATTTGTAGTGCAAGTCCGTAGTAAACCTCCTGCAATTGAACATCCTTTGCACTTGATTTATAATCAACAACTCTTAAATAAATATCGTCTTGGTTAGTCGCTTGGTCGATTCGATCAATTCGTCCTACAAGAGACATATTGCGACCATTGTTCAATTCAAATTGTAAAGCTGGTAACTCTCCTTTTGGACCAAATCCTAGTTCTAGACCGATTGGAGAAAAACCACTTGCTTTAGCATGCTCACTTAAGACGAAAGAGGCTCTACTTATGATTTGTTCTAGCTTCCGCTTAATATAATGATGTCGATTAGAGCTTAATAGAATTTCATTTTGCAGTCTAGGTGCCAGAGCATCCATTGCTTGCTTTGCTAATTTTTCACAATCAGACCGATTCATTTGAGCCCATGATTTTTTTTCCTCAATTATTGTATTGGATATATATTTGAGTGCCGCATGAAAAAGCTCGCCAATATCTGGAGCCTCAAGTCTGAAAATCTGCCTTTCCTTCAATTGGAGCCCGTATTGTGCATAATGCGAGAAAGGACAGCTATGAAATAGCTCCATCCTCGAAACACTAGCTTGTATTTGTTCCCCGTACAATTCTTTTGTTAAATCTGTTGAAATTTGTACTGTTTGATTGGTGTAAAATAGACTTGATAATACTTTTACAGTTGGCTGTTTCCAAGCTTCATTTTCAAGATAATAATGATAAACATCCCACCATAAATCATAGATAGGATAATTCCTTTTCTTTAATTGTAGCTGTGCAGTTAAATGGCTTAAGGTCGTTTTTTTGTTGGCTGCATACTCCAACTGTTCTTTTTCCTGAAGTTCGTTTGTATCAGTGACGAAATAATGTTCTTCATGGTTCGGAAACAATTCTTTTATTCGATTAATGAATGGAGAAGGCACTAAGCCTTTTCCCTCTTCGTTTGCTAACGGATAAGTTAAATAAAGAATTTCAGATGGAAGTGTAAAGGCTTTGTAAGCAAGAAATTGTTCATCAAGAAGCTTTAATCGACTGCTTGGGCCAATTTTTAAGCCATTATAAATCAATTGTTCACGATCATCATCTGCTAAAATTCCTTCATCCGAAAACTTGGCAGGAAATACGCCATCATTTAAACCGATGACAAAAGTAGCTTTCATTTCCGAGAGCCTTGACTTCTCTAAATCTGCCACGATAACTTGGTCTAGTGCCGGTGGTACAAGTGAAAATCTTAATGTTTCCAGACCTGCATCTAAAATAGTCGCAAATTGTTTTAAACTAAGCTCTTCTTCTGATAGCATTTCAACATATTCGTCTAGAAGATCAATGATTGCATTCCATGCTTGGTCATGTTCTCGAGCTTGAACGAGATTTCCTTTCGACTCTTCTAGAAGTTTCCACTCTTCTAACTTTGCAGGTATATCTAACTCTTCTAAAAATAAAAATAAAGCCTCACAATACTCTCTTGTCTTCAAAGATTTATTTAATCTTCTAGATAATCTTAAAATTGGAGCAGTAATTTTTAGTCTAATTTCATTCAGTTCTATTTCAAGACGTTTTTCCTCATTGGTTTGAATAGTCGATTCAAATTCAATTCCTTTATATTTCCGATAAATCCATCGTTCTTTTTTACTCCATTGCTTTCCTTGGATTCCATAGGCTAATACGTAATTTTCCAATTTATCTGCTTGCTGACGTAGTATATTTCTGTTTTCTTTTAATGGATATAATAATTCTGTTTTGATGGCTCTAAAGGTTGGTTCATAACGCCAATTGGAATAAAGTATTTCTAATGTAGAACGAATGAACTCTATTAGAGGATGGTGGAGCATCGTTCTCTTTTGATCAATAAAGTAAGGAATATTATAATCTTCAAAAACCGTTTCTAGCATTTCACGATACTCATTTCCATTTCTTATTAAAACGGAAACTTCCCGATATCGGTTACCTGTTGTTTTACTTACAAACTCTCTAATTTTTCTTGCTACACCCTCAACTTCAGCACGGCGGTTTACAGCTTGTCCTATATGAATATGGGATTTTTGATCATACTTTATAGCTGGTCTTGTATCGAAATGTGTTTCAAGATGCCTCAGAGAATCATTGGTCCATCTTTTTTGTTCTAAAAAAGGGATGGCTTTTTCTATTTCTACTCCTTCTGTATGGGCGATTTCATAAATTGTTTGACAAGTCTCACCTGATAATCGAAAAAGATGAAGTTCATCTGGTGATTGTTGATAAAATGGTTCATCTAAAGTGAGAGCAATAGTGACCCGTTTACAATTTTTCATGAGTGCCGCAATAATCATATATTCCTGTGGTGTAAAACTGTTAAAACCATCAATATACACTTCAGCATTTTTAATATAAGAGGATGATGGTGCTTTTTCTGTCAAGAGCCGAAAATAATCCTCTGAATCTACATATTTTTGCTGCAATGATTGTTCGAAGTTTTCATAAATGAGCTCAAGATCATGTAATTTATCTTGTAGGACTCTTGAAGTACTTTCACCAGTTTGTATAAGTGCTTCACGTTTCATTTTCAATTCATTCGGCTGTACACAATATCGCTTGAATTCCGTTAGCATTTGTTCCAATTGCTCAATAAATCCATTTTTATCTGCAGCTTTATCAAATATTTTCAGTTCAGTCTTTTCTTCCTCAATAATCTTTCGGATCAACATATTTAAACCAACACTTGTTAAGTGCTGTCTACTAATTCCACCTGTTTCTTGTAGCACTCTCCACGCTAATCGTGTAAAGCTAAATACTTGTGCACGAATCATTCCATTTATATCTTCACCTGAAATGAGGCGGTATTCAGATAAAAAGGTCATTTGGTCGGGTACTAAATAAATAATAGGATTGCCTTCTGGTTCTTCCATTAACTTGCTCTTTATTTCATTTAGAGAATAAGTTGTTTTTCCACTTCCAGAGCGACCATATAATAAGCGTACTGACATATTTTCGCCTCCTTAAGACATTTTCTATTTATTATTTTATCATAAACCAAATACGAATACACGTTCGTCATTTATCAAAATTAAAAAGCGCATTATATACGCTTTTTTATTATTCCTGCATTATTTTTCTTTGATCAGATCTTCTATTTAATCTTCCTTCTATCCTTTTACCAACGAACCAGAGAACGAATATGATACCAACTACGATTCCTGTTCGAATTGGTTGAGTAATCAATGAGCGAATATCATAACCAATGAAACTGATTGTAAAAATCATCACCATTTTCCCGATCAATACAGCTAACATGTATTGAGCGAACCTCATTTTTGATAATCCAGCTACAATATTGACAATGGCGGATGGAGTAAATGGAAAGCACAGTAATAAGAATAATGGTCCGAAACCATGCTGCTCAATCCAAATCATTAATTTTTGAACCTTAGAATGCCTTTGTAAAAAGGAAAAGGCTCGTTTCTGACCAAACTTTCGGATTAGAAGAAACACAAGTAATGCCCCTGCACATGCGCCAATCCAGGAGAATAAAAAACCGCCCCAAAGCCCGAATGCACTTGCATTTGCCATGACAAATAAAACTAAAGGTAAGAAAGGGAGAAACGCTTCAAGCATAGGTAAAAATATTCCCGGCAGTGGTCCCAATGCTCGATACTCTTGGATTAAGCTCATAATATTCTCTAGTGTAAACCACTCTTTTAACGTTGCAAAATCCATCTTGTTTCTCCCTTGAAATTAAAATGCAATCTAGTTAAAGCTTGTCCGTTATGGTTGTTGAATAAACTCATGAAGAGCCTTTTGATTCGCTTCCTTATCAATTGCTAGGACTTCTCCAACTCCTGAAATACGTTCTGGCGAAAAGCTACCTTCCGCTGGAATTCTAAATGTCTTTATTTCCCCACGATTTCCCGATAAAAAATCTTTACCCATGAATAAGATATCTGTCGTTTTTAAGTTCATATTTATAAATGGTTTTACCACACCGACAAGCTTTGGCAGTTTGTGAATTTTTTGAATACTTGTCAATTGATCTGCTACCTCTTTTACTACCTTTTGCTGCCTTTCAACTCGACCAAAATCTCCAATTGCATCATTACGGTATCGAACATACCCTAATAAATGCTTACCATCTAAATACTGTTCACCAGGTTCGATATTTACCCCTATATGATCTGATTTGTCCATTTTCTTTTCTACATCCACCTTTACCCCTTCAGGGAAGGCTTCATCAACCACACGCTCAAATCCTTGAAAATCAATAATGGCGTAATATTGTAAATCAATATCAAAATTTTCTTTAATCGTTTGTCTTAATAAATCTGGCCCTCCAAAAGCAAAGGCGGTATTAATTCTATTTTGACCATGACCAGGAATATCTACATATGTGTCTCGCATGATCGATGTCACTTTAAAAGTACCTTTATCCTCGTGATAATGAGCGATCATAATCGTATCTGATCTTGATGGTCCTTTTTCCCTTGCATCGCTGCCTAAAAGTAATACATTCGTTCCTCCAAACTGATCTTTATCACCATGAAATTCAAATTTAGTTTGTTCTGGTACATTTTTATCGTTACTGGATTTCTCAATCCCCTGTTTGTATTGGAAATAAGAATAAGCGAAAATGCCTCCAATTAGGAGTAATAATATAAATAAAATTCCTCTCAGCTTCTTTTTCTTTTTCCTTTTTTTCTTATGTTTCTCAGATCTCATCTTTAACCCGTCCATTCATCAAACTTTTCGTTTTTGCTTAGTATTGATTGTCTACTTAATAAGGATACTTTTCCTCTATATTAAAGTACAGGAAAAGCTGATGAAAATACAGTAAAAACCTCTTCACGCGGAAGAGGTTTTTAAATTATTGTTTATTTTTTGACTTTATGCTTCATTTGTTTCGAAATATTTTTCCACTGTTTCTTCTCATCTGATTGAGCTTTTTTATCAACTTTTCGATCAAGATAGGCTAATTCTTTTAATAGCTTTTTATAACTATGAAGCCTTTCTACTGGCAGCTCACCATTTTCAATTGCTTCACGAACGGCACAGCCTGGTTCCTTTTCATGTTTACAATCACGGAAACGACAATTATCGGTTAGACCTTCAATATCAGAAAAACTTTCTGATACCCCATCATTACTCTCCCAAAGCTGCAATTCCCTCATTCCTGGTGTATCTATCAACACCGATCCATTTGGCAAAAGAATCATTTCACGGTGTGTTGTTGTATGCTTCCCTTTATCATCACCTGTTCGAATTTCCTGGACGGTTTGCTTTTCTTCTCCAAGTAGAATATTTGTAATTGTTGATTTCCCTACACCTGAAGATCCTAATAGGGCAACAGTCTTTCCGGGTTGAAGAAATTCCTGAAGCTTATCGATACCATCATTTTCTAAAGCACTGATTGCAATAATTGGAACTCCTAAAGCAACGGATTCTACCTCCATTACCTTTTCAGCAATATTTTCGCAAAGGTCTGCTTTACTCAATATAATGACAGGGTTCGCCCCACTCTCCCAAGTGAGAAGCAAGTAACGTTCAAGTCTTCGTAAATTTAAATCCTCATTTAAGGAATTTACTAAAAAGATCGTATCCACATTGGCTGCAACAATCTGTTCCTCTGTGACTCTCCCTGCTGACTTTCTAGAAAATTTACTCATTCGAGGGAGGATTGCATGAATCGTTCCTCGATTTTCATTTATTCTTTCTTGAAGAACAACCCAATCCCCAACAGCTGGATAATCTTCTCTCCCAAAAGATACATATGAAAACTTACCTGAAACTTCACATAGTGGCTCTCCATTTTCTGTCCAAACCCGATACATTCTTTTATGCTCGAGAGCTACTCTTCCTATCGTAAATCCTTGCTCAATATACGGGGCAAACATTTCTTTTACTTGTTGGTTCATACCGATTAAATTTAAATTCAATTTTGTTCCTCCAATTTTTAGAAAAGCGAAAGGTGCCTGCTTATCGGCGACAAGCAAAAGACGAGCCGTCAAGAAGGTTGTTCTTTAACCTTCTTGACGGATTGGCTTTTGACCTCGAGCCGATGGTGCCTGTAGCTAGACAATTTCAACTTCATTTTTTTCCATAACAAAAAACCATAGGCACACATAGCCCATGGTTTTAAGTAAGCATAAAGAAATGAAGGAATAAATAAACATTCTAAAGGAATAATTATTTCTCCAAACTGTTCTAAATAACTTTATAAACCGTACTTGTGGGCTATGCAACGATATTCAACAATGAGAGTTAATCCAATTAAATTTGTCATTACACGTCACCCACCTTTCAATTAGTTGATTTTAGTATATGCTAGTTTTTTTAAAATGTAAACCTAATTTATTTATTTTTTTAAAAATTGAGACATACTCTTATTTATTTTTCAATCAAATAAGTGAGTGCTTCGCTTTTTCCTGTTTTCTTCATACTCATCCCTTTTTTCTAATGCCGTCAAGAACTTTGGAGTGTGAAGATAGAAGTAGGTTTTTCTTTCCATTTCACTCATTCTTTGTGCTAATTTTGTCCTTAAATGAGCTGTTCGAATGAGTTGATTATTAAATGATCTAGCTGAAATAGGAAGCCCGAAAGTTTCCTTATTACGGAATGTAACATGTGTAATATTAGAGTCTGAACGACGATGGTGTAAAACATGTTCGTGTGATACCCAAATACACTCGGGACGAACAGAAGAAGTAGTTGGAAAGAAATAAATCGAATTTGTGGGGTCAATCGCAATGGGGGCTTTGTGCGTAATTCCGATCAATCGTCTACTTCCATTCTTGCGCCCTTCATAGCTAGATCCAAAAAATTCGCAACTTGCTTTAATAATATCAATTGGTTTAAATGGTGAAATGATTTCATCCTCCAATTCGATAATTTTAGAATAAATTTTGCTGCCGTAAACATGCGGAATGATTAACATTGTACACGGATTAATTTCGTACTCTTCAATAAATTTATCTTTCAACCTATTCAACCCCTTTCCAATATAAAGTTATCATAACATTCGAAATTTATTTATTATATTTTTTTGGAAAAAGTTACGAAAATTGACATAAAAATATTTTCAGAAAATTTAAAAATATTGGTTGATTTTACTTTCCTAATTCCATATAATATAAAAAAGCATCAGGGGTGATGAACATGAAGGATAAGTCTTACACAGATTTAATGAAGTCCGGTGCTATGAATAGACAAAACGAAAAAGAAGCATTTGTTCAAAACTTGTATATCGAAATGTTCTTGAGAGAAATTCAACTCCGGACAAAGAAAGAAAAACTTCAACTTAGTATCGATTCAGCGATTGATAAACGTGATAAAGTCAAATTTATGCAATTATCGCAGCAATTAAACGAGCTTAATAAATGTTTTGGAACATAGGTGAAGTAAATTTTTAAAAATATGGAGGATATAATGTCATTCAACAATCGTAAAAATCCGCTTAATAAAAAGAGGGCTTACTGATTCAGAAATAAACAATCTGAACAAGTAAGCCTTTTTTTTTGTTCACTTTCCCTTATTATCTATTTCAAATTGTTCAATTCTTGAAATTCTTTCAAGCATGGTCGGATGGCCATAACGGAAGATTTTCACTAATAACGGTGGGTTCACTTGACTTAATCCAGACCGTGTAAGCTCTTGGAAAGAAGTAATGGCCGCTTCAGGATTTTTTGTCATTTCAATCGCATACTGATCAGCCCTTGACTCTTGATAACGAGAGACAAAATTAGAAAGTGGGCTGGCAGTAAACATAAATATGGAGAGTAGCATTAAAAACAATGGCAATGAACGAATATCAGACTTGCTTGGAATTTTCAATTCCTCTCCCCATCTGTTAATCATCCATTCCATAATACGGTTCACCAAATATAGACCGAACAAAGATAGAAGCAAATAACCCGCTATTCCAAAATACAAATGTTTCTCCACATAGTGAGCCATTTCATGTGCCATGATAAAGAGAATTTGATCGTTATTGAGACGATTTAGGGTAGTATCCCAAAGAACAATTCGCGAATTTGAGCCAATTCCTGTCACATACGCATTTAAAGCATTCGTCTTTTTAGCCATATTTACTTCGTAAACATGTTCCGCTGGGATGTTTGCTTTTTCAGCTAATGACAAAATCTGAGTCTCTAACTTCTTATTTTTTAATGGATAGAAATCATTGTACAAAGGATCAATAATGACTGGTTGTACAAACATTAAAAACAAAGTGAATGGGATGGATAAAAACCAAGCGTATAGCCACCAATGCTTTTTACTTTTCTTGATTAACCAATAGAGCACACAGACAATAATCAGCATCATTCCATAATTGACCCAAAAATCAATCAGTTCATCTTTCATCCAAGAAGTGAAGGTTTGTGTTGAAATATTGTATGTTTTCGATAAAGAATAACTGATGTAGCTTAGTGGAAATGTTGCTGCAAATGCAAAAATCGAAAGCCAAATTAAGTAAATTGCTTTTTGTAATAAGGGATATGCTGTTGTCTGCTGTGACCACTTATTAAAAGCTTTTGAAAGGCCAAAAATTAAAACTAAAAAATAAAATAGCCATTCAAATGGAGTGGATAGAAAGAACAATAAATTTCTTGTTTTTGAGTACTCTTCGCTTAGCATTAACTCCCTTCCATTTAAAAACGTTGCTGGATCTGCCTTAGAGCCTTCAAACTCAAACGGAAGACTTGAATCAGCAAAATAAAATAAATACCAATAAAAAAACAATCCATATAAGGTGTAGGCAATAATTGCATAAACACCCATTTTCCTAACCATTTTTGATACCCCCTCTTGTCCACCCTCTTATTTAAGTTTAGTTAAAAATATATTTTTTAGAACAAGGAGATAAAAAAAGCATTGATGCTGTCTTAAAATGAATAAAAAGCCGGATCAAAAAGACCGACTTCTTACATTATACGAAATAGGAGTAAATTGTTAAAACAGCTATGGAACTAAGTACAACAACAATTACATTTGCACCAAGATAGGCTGTTATGAAGGCTGTAGCTGCTCCTAAAACTCCGTACCAAATATCTTCTTGAATCAATAGAATCCCTGGAAAAATGAGTGCCCCAAGCGTTGCAAATGGAACATTTTTTAAAACCCCTTGAAAGAATGAAGGAAGTTCCTTTCCTTTAAATAAAACAAACGGAAGCATTCGGGGTAAATAAGTTACAATCCCCATCCCAATTATCATCCATAGAATTTCAATCTTCAAAAGGAGCTCCCCCTTTACTCCTTTTTGTTTTTAGCATTTCTACTATTTCTATAATAATAGCTGATAAAATCGTTGCCAGTACAATAGCCCATCCTGTAGATAAGATATTTGCGAATGTAAACACCGTGTGAAAAGCGGCTGCTACACTTGCTAAGTAAATAGCTTTTTTATTTTTTTTCATAGATGGAACTAATAAGCCCACAAACATGGCATATAAGGCAACTGTCATACTTTCTTGTAATGTTTTCGGAAGACTGGCGCCGACAAGATGACCGATAGCAGAATTCACTACCCAACTAGCATAGGAAATGGAGATTACTCCAAAAATGTACCCAGTAGACACACTCCCTTCTTTAGTTGCGGCAACCGAAAAGGTTTCATCCGTTATTCCAAATGAGTAAAGAACTTTAAAAAAAGTATGATCTTCTTCCACTTTTTCATTCAAGGAAGCCGACATTAAAAAATGACGAATATTCACAATAAAAGTAGTAAGAATGATTTCAAATGTTCCTGTCCCTAACGATAGAAGAGATAAAGAAATATACTGTGAGGCTCCCGCAAATACGATTAGACTCATCATCACAGTTTCTCCTATAGATAATCCTGTTGTTTTCGCAAGCAAACCGAATGTTAGAGCGATAGGAAAATACCCGATTGCAATACTGATACCTGCTTGAATCCCTCTTTTAAAATCTGAAGAATGTCGTTCCATTGCCATTTCCGTCATTTCAATTTTCACCACGGTTTCTAACATTAATAGATTAATAGATTAATAAATTATTATACATTTTCTTCAATTGATTCACAACTAGGAGTATGATGAGGATAGAAAAAGGGGGTGGCCTAACATATGCCAACCCCATGCTTCCTATGAAAGTATTGCTCTGTCAGAGATCGATCCCCCACGAATTTGTTGAAATTCTTTTAATAAGTTTTCAACTGTTAGTTTTTCTTTACGTTCTTTATCTGCTTCGAAAATAATTTCTCCACCATCCATCATAATTAAACGGTTCCCTAACTCAATAGCCTGTTGCATATTATGGGTAACCATAATAGCTGTTAGATTATTTTCTTCGACAATTTTCTTTGTTAATGATGTGATAAGTTCAGCCCGCGAAGGATCTAAAGCAGCAGTGTGTTCATCTAATAATAGAATTTTAGGATCGGTGAAAGTAGCCATCAATAAGGACAATGCTTGCCTTTCACCACCCGATAATAGCCCAACCTTCGCGGTTAAACGATTTTCTAAATTTAACTGAAGGGTCTCAAGCTTTTCCTTAAAAAAGGCTTTTCTTTTTTTAGAAACTCCTAAAGAGAAACCACGTGTTCTTGTCCGTGTGTAAGCAATGGCCATATTTTCTTCAATTGTTAGAGTCGGGGCTGTTCCAGCCATTGGATCTTGAAAAACTCGACCGATAAATTTTGCTCTTTTATGTTCTTTAATTAAAGTTAATTTTTTTCGATCTACTATCACTTCCCCTAAATCTGGGATAAGTTTTCCTGCAATTAAATTTAATAGAGTAGATTTTCCTGCGCCATTACTTCCGATTATCGTAACAAAATCACCTTGACTCATCGATAAGTTTAAATGATTTAAGGCAATTTTTTCATCCATTGTTCCTTCATTAAATACTTTATAAATCTGATTCAGCTGCAGCAAGCTTTTCACCACTCTTCTTTACGGCATACGCTAAATTTGAATTGGTTGATAGTAGCCTTTTTTTCTTCTTTCGATTGTCTTTAAATTGTCCCCAAATTTTGGGTATAACAAGAGCGCAAATAACAATAAAGGCGGTAATCATCTTCATATCGCCCGTTTCCAAGAAGTCTACTCTAAGAGCAAGTGTCACGATCAATCGATATAAAATGGCGCCACCAATAACGGCGAAAGTTGCTTTTACAATAGATTTTGCTCCAAATACAGCTTCACCAATAATAACAGAAGCAAGACCAATAACAATCATCCCGATTCCCATGCCGACATCACTAAATCCATTGTACTGGGCGACTATTGCCCCTGAAAGAGCAACAAGGGCATTTGACATTCCAAGACCCAATATTTTTAGAAAATCGGTATTAGCTGAGAAACTCCTTATCATTGTTTCATTATCACCTGTCGCTCGAATACTCAATCCAATATCAGTCTTTAAAAACCAATTTACCCCTATTTTTATAGCCAAAACTAGTAAACTCATAGTTATAATAATAGCCCATGTTTTTGGAATGAAGCTTGACTGACCAATAGCAGATAGAGTAGATTGGATCCCCTCATCTAATCCAAGATTTTTCCAATGTTTTGAAATCCAAGTAATAAGCGTCTCTTCTTGAAGTAAAGGAATATTCGATTTTCCCATAATTCGCAAATTTATCGAATAAAGGGCAATCATCATGAGAATCCCTGACAATAAGGGATTAATTTTACCCTTCGTGTGTAACAATCCAGTCATGCATCCAGCTAAGAAACCAGCTAAAAGGGCTACTAGTGTTGCGATCATTGGACTAGTCCCATTAACAATCAATACAGCAGCAACTGACGCTCCAGTTACAAAACTTCCATCCACCGTTAAATCCGGAAAATCTAATATTCTAAAAGATAAGTAAACGCCCAAAGCCATAATTGCATAAATAACCCCAGACTCAAATGCACCAAAAATTGCCGTCGACATACACATCCCCCTTCCCCACTTTAACACTGCACAGCGCTGGGGGTCAGTCCCCCGACACTTCACCGCGTTGCCTCACCGGGGGACTGACCCCCAGTGCTTTAACGCGTTAATGAATATGTTTTCTATTTTATTGTTTCACCTAGATTGTTCCATTCTTCTTTCCATTGGATGTTCATTTCTTCGGCTGCTTTTTTGTTTAGTTGTAGCTTTAATTTCTGTGGATACTGTACAGGTAGCTCAGACGGCTTTTTCCCCTCTGTAAGAACCTTCGCTGCCATTTCTCCAGCTTCATAACCGATATCAAAATAGTCAAATCCATAGGCAGCAAATCCACCCCTTTTAACTGAATCAAGTTCACCTACAAATAAAGGAACATCACCCTCATTGGCTACTTGGATTACCGATTCCAAAGCCGAAACAACAGTATTATCTGTAATAATGTAAAATACATCTACTTTTCCAATGAGAGATTCTGCTGCTTGTTTCACTTCAGAAGAAGTAGAAACAGTGGCTTCCTCTAGTCTTACATTAGCCTTTTTCATCTCTTTTTTAACTAAATCAATTTGTGCAACCGAGTTTTGTTCACCCGAATTATATATAACTCCAACTTTACTATTTGGAAAATACTTTTGTATGAATTTAACCAAATTTGGAATGGCATCTGGATGTGTATCCGTTGTTCCAGTTACATTTCCACCAGGCTTCTCCATCGATTCAACAAGACCTGTACCAACTGCATCTGTTACAGAAGTAAATACAATAGGTATATCTTTAGTCGCATTTAACGCCCCAAGAGCACTAGGGGTTGAATTGGCAAATATTAAGTCTACGCTATCACCAACAAAGTTATTTGCAATCATTTGATTATTATTTTGATCACCTTGAGCAATTTGAACATCATAGTCTGCTTGTACACCTTGGTCTTCTAACGCCTTTTTAAAACCATTAAAGGCTGCATCTAGAGAAGGATGTTCAACGATTTGAGTAACCCCAATCGTAAAACTTTTCGTTTTTTCAGACCCATTAGGATCACCTTTATCCTTCCCACATCCGCTTAACGCAATGGACCCAATGACACTTAAAACCGCTAACCTCTTAAGTCCTTTAATCATTTTTATCCCCCACACTCTCTCACTTTTATACTTAAACGCTTTTATGCTTTTATGCACTAAATTATACGAAAAAAACATTTACAATTGCAATACTTTTTTGAAAATTAATAATTCATTATAAATTGATACAGTTGGTACATTCTTAATTCAAAAAATGTCCTTTTAACACTAAAAAAAACATCCTACAATAATTTTGTATCCAACCTTTTCAATGCGGTTATCTTATAGATGAGCGAATAACATGCTCAATACTTTCGTCGGGAGTGATGTATCATGGCCAGAAACAAACTATTGGTTCCTGGAGCTGAAAATGTTCTAGATCAAATGAAAGAAGAGATTGCCAATGAGTTTGGAGTACAACTAGGTGCAGATACGACCGCACGAGCAAACGGTTCTGTTGGAGGAGAAATGACGAAGCGTCTTATTGCCATCGCAGAGCAACATCTTAGAGAGCAACAAGGAAAGTAATGTTGTTTTCCAGAGTAGGAGACCCTATTTCAGGGTCTCCTGTTTGTTTTTTTTAAACACATAACCACGACTTTCTAAATAAAAAGCAATTCAAATGTAGCCCACTACATTGAATTGCTTTCTATTAGACCCTATTTCCCTTGAAAAACAGGCTTTCGCTTTTCACTAAATGCTTGCAACGCTTCCATGCGATCTTCCGTAGGAATGGTCACTTCATATGCTTTTCGTTCAATTTGAAGCCCAGTAGCTAAATCAACATTCATTCCTTGCTTAATTGCAAATTTCGCTTGTTGTACCCCGACTGGTCCATTTTGCAAAATCAAATTCGCCCAATCCAATCCAGTTTCCAGTAATTTTTCTCGTGGAACGACTTGATTAACAAGTCCAAACTTATATGCCTCTTCAGAAGAAACACGTCTAGCTGTTAAAATTAATTCTAACGCTTTTGCTTGTCCAATGAGTCTCGGTAACCTTTGGGTTCCACCAGCGCCTGGAATAATAGCCAAACTTGTTTCTGTTAGTCCTAATAATGTTTTTTCCGTAACAATACGAAAATCACATGCTAAAGCGAGCTCCATTCCGCCTCCAAATGCGTAACCATTCATAAGAGCAATAGTTGGTTGTGGAAGAGTATCAATTGCATTGAATACTTCGTTGATCTTATAAATATTTCGCTTAACTTCTTCATTACTTAAAGTTTTACGTTCCTTTAAGTCTGCACCTACACTAAATGCTTTTTCACCGGTACCTGTAAAAATGACAATACGTACCTCGGGATTTACACGTACTTTTTCTACAGAGTCCTGCAATTCCTTTAAAGTTTCATAATTAAAGGCATTTAGCGAGTCCTCACGGTTAATCGTTATAAACGCAATATGCTGCTTTATATCTAATAAAATGTTTTCCAAAAATCTCGTCCCCTTATCAATCATCTACGATTAAATAATTCTACTTTTTTTTCAATAATCCTTTATGAAAAAATTAGAAGTTGGGACTGGTTACTTTATTTCTTCAAGTACCTTATCTTTTAAAGCTCTCCGTAAAATCTTTCCTGTTGTGTTTTTTGGTAACTCTTCAAGGAATTCGATTGTACTAGGAATTTTATATTTCGCTAAGTGCTCTGAACAGTATTTTAGTAAGTCAGCCTCAGATAAGTCTGGATTTTTACAAACAACATAACATTTAACAGCTTCCCCTAAATTTATATCTGGAACTCCTAAAACAGCCACTTCAACAATTTCCGGATGGCTGTATAATACTTCCTCGACCTCACGTGGATAAACATTATAGCCACCGACAATGATCATGTCTTTTTTACGGTCCACAATATAAAAATAACCTTCTTCATCCATCTTCGCTAAGTCACCTGTATAAAGCCAGCCATCTCGTATCGTTGCATCTGTGTCTTCTGGCATTTTATAATACCCTTTCATCACATTGGGACCACGGACAATTAGTTCTCCAACCTCTCCAGCTGGCACCTCAACACCTAGTTCATCGACCACTTTATTTTCAACATTTACGATTGAAGTTCCAATGGATCCTGGCTTTCGTGGACGATCAAGCGGGTTGAAGCATGTAACAGGAGATGCTTCAGACAAACCATAGCCTTCAGAAATAGCCACATTAAATTTCTTTTCGAAATTTTTCAAAAGTGCGACAGGCATTGATGCTCCACCAGAAATACATAATCTTAATGATTGAATATCTTTCGGGTCAGTGTCAGGCAATTGAAATAGAAAATTGTACATAGTAGGTACTCCTGCAAAAACAGTAGCCTCGTATTCTTTAATAAGGGCAAAAATTTCTATAGGGCTGAATCTAGGAACAATCAGCAATGTAGCCCCGTTCATTAACGGTGCATTTAGCGCAACCGTTAAACAGAACACATGAAACATAGGCAATACTGTGACAACTCTGTCAGATTCACTCATTCTCAAGTAATCGCTTACATCTTTCGCATTAGAATAAAGATTTTTATGTGTGAGCATAGCCCCCTTAGGTTTACCTGACGTTCCTGAAGTATAGAGAATAATAGCTACATCTTCATCATTTAATTCTGGTTCAGCAAAATCAAGCTGACCACTTTCTAAAACATTTGAAAACGATTTCAATTTGGGATAAACAGTTAGTGATTCAATTGGAAGCGATTGGTTATCTTCCTTCGGTGTTTCACAAATGATGTAATTTGCTACATTTACTAATAAGGGATTCATTTTATCTATAAGAGGTATTAATAAATCCAAAGCAATAACCGTTTTCACATCACCATTTTTAATGATATAGCTAATTTCATCTGCAGTATAAATAGGGTTAATCGGTATCACGGTTGCCCCAAGACGAAGTGCCCCGTACATACCAATGACAAAATATGGTGAGTTCCCTAATAAGAGAGCAATATGATCTCCTTGTTTGACCCCTAATTTCTCTAATCCTGATGCAAACTTAGTTACAGCTGCATCTAACTGTTGATAGGTTGTTGATTGATCTGAAAAGTAGAATGCTGGTTTTTGAGGTAATGAACTTGCTGTTAAGTGAAGCTGCATTGATAAATTCATATTCCCATCCCTTTTCTCAAAATATTAATTGAATGAATACTCATTCATTTCATAACTAAAAAAATTTTCTAAATATATTATATTGAAAGAAAATTATCTACACAAGAGAAAAGCCAAAAATAAAACTACCTTTAACGAATTAACGTGGCGGGGGTCAGTCCCCCACCACGTTAATTCGTTAAATCACTGGGGGCTTACCCCCAGTGCGTTAATAGATTAAATTGATGAAGTCTTGTTTTGTGATGTTGCCGAAGTAGTGTGGGATGTTGATTTCTGCAATAGCTTGTTCTAATAAGGATTTCTCGTATTTTATCCCTTTTAATAATGTTTCAATTTCATTAACATCTCCGACTCCAAAGAAGTCACCGTAAATTTTGCAGTTTTCGATTACCCCTTTATTCACTTCCAATCGAACATCGATTTGGCCGACAGGAAAACGATGGGAATGTTGTAGATTAAATTTAGGAGATTTTCCATAATTCCAGTCCCAATTTTGATATCTTTCTTTGGATAACTCATGAATCTTCTTCCAATCTTCTTCCGTTAAAACATATTCTGGAATATCATTTGATTCAAAGAAAATGTTTTTAAGAAGCTGGCTCCGGAATTCCTGAATGTCTATTTTCTCTGATAAAAATTCGGAAATATTAGCCACACGACTCCTAATTGATTTAATTCCCTTTGATTCAATTTTATCTTTCTTAACATTTAAAGCCGAGACAACATGTTCAATTTCTGAATCGAATAATAGCGTCCCGTGACTAAACATTCTCCCTCTAGTTGAGAATTGGGCGTTGCCTGAGATCTTTCGCCCCTCTGCTAAAATATCATTTCTTCCGCTTAATTCTGCATTTACCCCTAAGTTTTTCAGCGCCGCTATAACAGGCTCCGTAAACTTTCTAAAATTATGGAAGCTCTCACCATCATCTTTTGTAATAAAGCTAAAGTTTAAATTTCCTAGGTCATGGTAGACAGCACCTCCACCAGATAAGCGACGAACAACATGAATACCATTTTTCTCCACATAGTCCGTATTGATTTCCTCAATCGAATTTTGATTTTTCCCAATAATAATTGAAGGTTCATTTATGTAAAACAAAAGATACGTTTCATTAATATCTAAATTTTTCAGAGCATACTCTTCAATGGCAAGGTTAATTCGTGGATCCGTAATTCCTTTATTATCAATAAATAGCACTTCAAAACACTCCTTTAAATTTGAAAAGTTAATCCTTCATTAGCTAAAAATACTGGCCCATTAAACATTGTTTTTGCTTCGACGATAAGTTGATTTAATTCTCCATAATGGGGTAAATGTGTCAGTATAAGATTTTTCACGTTAGCATCTACAGCTAGTCTTCCAGCATCGTTACTCGTCATATGACCAGCATTCTGCCCATTTTGATTTCCATAAAAATTACATTCACAAAGCAATAAATCAGCTCCCTTGCTAAAAGGAACAAACTCATGTTTAAAAGATGTGTCAGCGGTATAAACGAAAACCTTTCCCTCAGCTTCTATTCGCATCGCAAAGCAAGGAACTGGATGATTCGTTTGCATAAGCTTCATTTCGAACGGTCCTATGGATAGGGGCTGATCAGGTTTGTACACCACACCATGAGTGATTTCCTTGTATGTCAGCTTCGCAAATTCTTGTTGATCAAATCCATGTCCGTATATAGGAAGTGAACCAAATTTCTTGCCCAAAAATCCTTGAATTAGCCTAGCATGTTGAAGCACACCAATATCAGCAATATGATCTGGATGATAATGGGATAAGATTACTGCATCAAGTTCCTCAGGTTGCAAAAAATTTTGCAATTTTGACAGAACACCACTTCCACAATCAATTAATAGACGAAAGCCGTTATGCTCAAGAAGATATCCAGAACTTGCTTCATTTTTCTTTGGATAGCCACCCCAAAAACCAATTACCGTAAGTTTCATTCATTTACCCTCCATTCAACTATCTTCAATATATCTAATTTGCTGATTTTTTTCACGCATTCTCACACAATGTTACCATTCTAAGCTCAAAATCGATAAAAACCAGCCACTGTGGCTGGTTTTTATCTTTAACAATTTTATTTACTTAAGACTTCAAATTGACGTTTATGTTTAAAATTAAAATAGCTAAACGTTAAAATCATAAAAGAACCTAAAAATCCAAATAAAACGGAGGCATTTTGCCACATAAAATTAAAATCACCACTTGAAATAACAGATTTAAAGCCACTCACTGAGTAAGTCATCGGTAATATGGCATTTATCGGTTGTAATGCATTGGGAATTAACTCTAATGGGAAAGTACCAGCACTTGTTGTTAATTGTAAAATTAGGACAATGATCGCAATAAAACGTCCTGGGTCACCTAAAACTGTTACTAACATTTGGACAAGAGCGATAAATGTTATGCTTGTAATAATTGCAAATAATAGGAATAAAGGTATACTCTCGACATGTAAGTCAAGTCCAAATAGAAGCAGAGCAGCTGCAATTAATGCTTGAATCACACCAATTCCTGCTAAAATACCAAACTTACTAATAAACCAGCTCCAGCCATTTTTTGGAACATCTGCCGGCTCCCTTAGAGGAAAAACAATTGAAAGTAATAGTGCTCCGACAAATAATCCTAATGATAAGAAATATGGTGCAAATCCTGTACCATAGTTCGGCACTTTATTGATTTTTTCATTTTTTATCTCAACAGGACTTCCCATCATTTCACTTGTTTTTTCTGTTGGTTTAAACTTCGATGTTTCTTCTGCTCCATCTGTAAGGCCTGTCGCTAAATCATTCGCTCCAGATGAAAGCTCAATATTTCCTTCATTTAATTTTTCGGAACCATCTTTAAGTTTTCCAACTCCATCTTGTAATGCATGTGAACCTTCTGCTAGCTTGTTAAGTGCAGAGGATAGCTGCTTTGAGCCATTAGCAAGTTCAGTAGAACCAGCCTTTGCTTCTGATAATTTGGTTCCGAATAATGTTACTCCTTCATGAAATTGTTTTTGTCCGCTAACATATTCTCCAAGCCCATTATTGAGTTGGCTTGATCCAGCGGCTAATTGATTGACCCCTTGAAGAAGCTGTAACTCACCTTGTTTTAATTTACTTAAATTCATTGCAAGAGCTGTTGAACCTTCGTCGATTTTCTTTGCACTCTCAGATAATTGACTCGTTCCAGCAGCCACTTGCTGACTTCCGACTAAAAGCTGTTTCATTGTCATTTGAAGAGCTACTTTTTGCTCAGCCGGAATTGTTGTATTATTTGCCAATAATTGTTCCATTTGCTGATTCAAGGCATTTAAACCGGCACTTACTTTTTCTGCACCGACAGCAGTCGCATTAGCTCCAGTCTGCCATTGGTTAACAGATGAGCTTAATTTGGTTGCTCCCCCTTCTAGCTGTTCTGTTCCAGCGATAAGTGAAGGCGTTTTCCCTTTTAATTCATCTATACCTGCTACAGCACTTTGAAATCCATCTTGAATTTTTGCACTGCCTAACACAAGCTTTGACGAAGCATCCTCAAGCTTTTGATAATTTTCGTCGAGTAAAGACATACCGGTTGACAAATTACCTACACCTGAATTTAACTCGTTGCCTCCATTATCAATTTTCATAATACCTTCGTTAAATTCAATGGATTTTTCTGCTAATGTCGCTAATCCATCCTGCAAATCTGTTGAACCATCTTTTAGTTTAAGTGAACCTTCATATAATTTATTAGCACCATCACTTGCTTCAGCGATACCGTTTGAAAGATCCTTTATTTTATCAAAAATTGTCTCAGAATAGGTTTCCGTTATTTTTTCTGATAAAGATGACTTAATTTTTTCTATAGCCGTTGAACCAATTTGGGCTGAAAGGAAGTTATAGCCTTCATTTGGTTTATAGATTAAGGATAGCTTTTGTGGACTATCATCCAATAATGTCGTTGCATTTTCCGAGAAATTTTCGGGAATTTCAACAAGCATGTAATATTCTTGATTTTTTAACCCATTCACTCCTATTTCTTTATCAACAAATATAAAGTGAAAGTCATCACTTTCCTTCAATTTATCGACTAAATCCTTACCTAGTGTAAGCTTGTCGTCTTCGAAATCTGCCCCATGATCATTATTTACAATAGCAACAGGAAGATCCTTCAAATGATCGTAAGGATCCCAAAAGGCCCATAAGAACATCCCTGAATATAAAACGGGAATAAATAGAACGGCTAAAATAGGAATTAATAGCTTTTTATTTTTAAAAATCGCTAATAGCTCCTTTTTAAACAATTGATTTTTCATAGATGTTTTTTCCCCCATTTAATTTATACTGACTAAATTATTCATTTGGTCATTTTTATCCAAAAAAGAAGGATTTCCTATTTGGATAATCCATCAAAAATATATTGCTGGAATAATTTTAAAATCTGTTCTTTATCTAGAGGTTCGTGGTCCTTTTCCCAATCAAATATTAATGAAATATATAACTTCAGCATCACAAAAGCCGTTAATTCGGGATCGCATTCCTTAATATCGCCACGTTTTATCCCTAGTGCTACTTTTTCCTTCACGTAATTTAATACGACTTTTTCAAGTGTAGATATTACCTCGATTACGGTTGGAGTACCCATTTCTTTCTCTTCCTGAAAAAGCTTAATTGTCAATTGATGTTCTTTTCTAAATTCTAGAATCCTAAGTAATGATTGATGAACGTTTTCGTGAAATGACAGTGAATTGTCATATGGTTCTTCTGCGGCAAATTTCATTTCTTGTATAAGGCCCTTGATGATTTCATCAAAGAGCTCCTCTTTATTTTTGAAAAAAGTATAAATTGTTCCTTTACCCACATTTGCTAGCTTTGCCACTTGATCCATTGTAGTTGCCTTATAACCAAACAAAGAAAATGATTTTGTAGCTGCATCTAAAATCAATTTTTTTCGGTCAATGGACATGTCTCACCTCACCTTCTGACCAAATGAACATTTTGGTCAATTAGTTTACATTTAGAAATATAGCACTTTCTAATGCATAATGCAATAAAAAGAGAGTGACCTTTTGTTCACTCTCTACAAAATTTACATGGTTACAACATTTTTTTCGCTTACCTTTAAATAGCTTAATACTTTTTTTACAGCTGCTTCCCCCTGGTCGATACAATCTGGAAGTCCTAATCCTTCGTAGGATCCTCCAGCTAAAAATACCCCTGGAAGTTCAGTCTTTAAACCTTGATTAACAGATTCTATTCGTTTTTTATGTCCCACCGTATATTGCGGCATAGCTTCCTTCCAACGAGTAACAATCGAAAACTCAGGTTCCATCGAAATATCCATTGTTTTTTTCAAATCATCTAATACAATTTTCGTAATTTGATCGTCCGATAAATCTACGACTGCTTCGTCTCCTGCACGTCCAACATAACAACGAAGGAGAACTTTTCCATTAGGAGTTGAGTGAGGCCATTTTTTATGAGTCCATGTACAGGCTGTTATCGTATAATCACTATTTCTTGATACAACAAAGCCTGTCCCCTCAATATCCTTTGAAATAGCTTCTTTTGGAAATGCCAGCGCAACTGTTGCAACAGAGGTAGATGGCATTTCTTTAAAGACATTAAAAAATTCATATTTGGAAAACAAAGATTGAGCTATTTGATGACCAACACTTACAACAATACAATCAGCATCCAATATTTCCCCGTTATTTAATTCAATTCTATATTTTTGATCAGAATGTTTTACTACTTCTTCCACCTTATATCCTTTTAATACAGAATGTGGCTCTAGTAATTCTTCTACTCTGTCAGCCAAAGATTGAAGCCCAGTCGTTAAAGTAAGGAAGATTCCTTTTTCTTTCTTTTCAGAAGGAGATATTTTTGGTCTAGGTGGAGTAGACTTCCTCATTCCATATATCAAACTACGATATTTTTGCTCGACTTGATAAAATTGCGGGAAGGTTGACATTAGGCTCAATTGGTCAATATCACCTGCATAGATTCCTGAAAGAAGGGGTTCGATAAGATTTTCTACCACTTCATCTCCTAATCTTCTTCGAAAAAATGCGCCTAATGCCTGGTCTTCTTTTTCATTTGATTTCGGTAAAATAAAGTCAGCAGCGGCTCGCAGCTTACCTGGTACCGAAAATAAGCCTGTCGTTATAAAAGGAGCAATTTGAGTAGGAATTCCCATGACCGCTCCTCCAGGCATTGGGTGAAGTCGTTGATTCACTAAAACATAGGATTTACCTGAAGTATTGCTAATGAGCTTATCCTCTAAACCTACAGCTTTAACTAATCTCGACATACTCTGTTTCCTACCCAAAAAAGAATCAGGACCACGTTCGATTGTATACCCATCCTGTACGACGGTTTGCATTTTCCCGCCAAGACGATGTGAGGCCTCAATTAGTTTAATATCTAAGGGCAAATTGTTTTCACGAGCTTCCTTTTGCAAATAAAATGCAGCAGAAAGCCCAGTAATTCCCCCACCAATCACAACTACTTTTTTGGTATCCTCCATTTTAAGTCGCCTTCTTTTTTATTTTCTATTTATCCTAATTACGAATTAATTTAAAAATAGCTGAAGCCATTGCCTCAATAAACTTTGGCTCTGTATTAGGCATTTCTGGTCGATAATAGTTTGCTCCTACTTCATCTGTTACAGCTTTGCATTCAATATCATTGTCATATAAAACCTCTAAATGATCAGAAACAAATCCAACTGGTGTATAAACAAATGCCTTATATCCATGTTGATGATACAAGTCCCTCGTTAAATCTTGAACATCTGGGCCAAGCCATGGTTCTGGTGTATTCCCTGCACTCTGCCAACCAACTGCATAATTTTTAACCCCAGCACCTTCAGCGATTAAATCTGCTGTTTCTTGAAGTTGGTTTGGATACGGGTCACCAGATAAAAGAATTTTTTCTGGTAAACTATGTGCTGAAACTATAAGTGAAGCATTATTTCGCTCTTCAGCTGGCATTTTTGAAAAAGTCTCTTTCACCTTTTCTACCCAATAATCAATGAAATTAGGCTCCTTATACCAGCTTTCAACGGATTTTATTTCAAGTCCGCCCAATTTCTCTGCTTCCTCCATTGCTCTACCATTGTATGATTTGATACTAAAAGTAGAAAAATGTGGGGCAAGAACAATACTCACTGCTTCTTTAATCCCATCTTTATGCATTTGCGCAACCGCATCTTCAATAAATGGTTCTATATGTTTTAGTCCAATATACATTTTAAACTCAATTTCATCTTGACTATCATTTAAATATGTCTCTAAGCTTTTTGCCTGCTCTGTCGTAATTTTTGCTAAAGGTGATATTCCACCAATCGCGACATATCGTTCACGAAGCTCTTCCACCATTTCATCTGAAGGTTTTCTGCCTCTTCGAATATGTGTATAATATCTTTCTAAATCTTCTTCTTTATATGGCGTTCCATAAGCCATCACAAGCAATCCCATTTTCTTTTTTGACACATCTACACCTCATTTTTTTGACTAAGAAGCATTATTTATTTTGTTTTAGAAGCTGAATATTCATGAATAAAAGTGGTTAATTTCTTTAATACGTCAGGGCTTACTTCTGGGAAGACACCATGACCTAAGTTAAAGATGTATCCAGGTTCTGCCATCCCTTGGTCAATGATCGCTTTTGCTCTTTCTTCTATTACTTCCCATGGAGCAAGTAAGATCGATGGATCTAGATTTCCTTGTACTGTTTTCTTAATGCCCATTTCTCTTGCTTGTTGAATAGGTAAACGCCAATCCAAACCAACAACATCTAGAGGAAGATCATGCCATTCTAATGCAAGATGACTTGCCCCCACTCCAAACATAATAAGTGGAACATTTTCTTCCTTTAAACTAGAAAAAATATGATGCATGGCTGGTTTTATAAAATAACGATAATCCGCCACATTTAATGCACCAACCCAAGAATCAAAAATTTGAACCGCTTTGGCTCCCGCTTTAATTTGAGCTTTGACATATGTAATCGTCATTTCAGCTAACTTATCCATTAGGGCAAACCAAGCTTTAGGTTCTGCGTACATAAACGCCTTTGTTTTATTGTAATTTTTCGATGGGCCCCCCTCGATCATATAACTTGCAAGGGTAAACGGTGCACCTGCAAAACCAATTAAAGGAACAGATAATTGTTCCTGTGTTAATAACTTAATGGTATCAAGAACATACGGTACATCTTGTTCTGGATGAATCTCACCTAATTTTTCCACATCTGCTAAGGAACGAAGTGGATTAGAAATGACAGGGCCAATGCCTGATTTAATCTCTACATCCATACCGATAGCTGGCAGTGGTGTCATAATATCCTTATATAGAATCGCAGCATCCACATCGTACTGATCAACCGGTAATTTAGTTACATAAGCACATAGTTCTGGCTGATGAGTAATTTCAAATAATGAATACTTTTCTTTTATTGCTCGATATTCAGGCTGTGAGCGTCCTGCTTGTCGCATATACCAAACAGGTACATAATCTGTTTTTTCTCCCTTAGCTGCTTTCAAAAATGTTTCATTTATTTTTTTAGTCATAATAAAATTTATCCACCCTTCTATAGCATGTCTGCCTATCATTGTAATATATTAAAGTAAAAATTAGAATCTATAGGCACGGAAATATTCATTCTGTATCAAATATAGCTTTTTTGAACTAGCTATGTATAGATAACAGCCGTAATTGTCATAAAACAGTCGTATTTAGCATCACTTTTTTCAAATTTTTTCTAGTGTATTTAAAATTATCCCACAAAAATCGAGGTGTAAAGCAGTGAATATTTTTATTACAGCAGGAACTCTGGAATTTTTAAAGATTACGCAAAGAAAATTTTCTAAAGAAAATATGGTTCTCATGCTAAACAATGAACATGCGTTACTCGTTCATGAGACAAATGGTTCTACTTTTTTTCAAGCACCAAGGAAATATGAAGTGATAGATTCGCATGGACAGCTAAATCATAAGGGGTTTGTAGCGATGAATAATATCTCGATAGCAGATGAAGGGAAGCCTGTATTCGAATATCAAGTAAAAAATCGACAACGATTAACAGAATCGATGCCGGGATTTAAAGCGATTCGTTTTTTGAAGCCATTAAACTCCAATACTTATATCATTTTTACATTATGGGAAAACGAGAAATCATATCAAAACTGGAAGAATTCGAATGTACACTCCCAAATTCCAGGAAATGGTGAATTTAATACAAAGTCCAATTTATTTACTATGCCACCATATATCACTACGTACTTTATTTACACAGAAGAAAATAGCAAATAAGGATGGAAAATATCCATCCCTATTTACTATTTTTTAATATGCCATTTCTATTGGCGTAGACGGCAGCTTGTGTTCGATCTGTCACATTTAATTTACTTAAAATATTGCTAACATGTGTCTTTACTGTTTTAATTCCGATGAATAAATCTTCACTTATCTCTTGATTGGTCATCCCTTCTCCTAAACACTTTAAAACATCTAATTCTCTATCCGTTAATTCATCATGTGGCTTACGATCATTTTGCCTGAAACGATTTAACATTTTATTCGCTACTTTTGGTTCAATAATTGTTTCACCTTTAATAGCTTTATAGATAGCTTGAACAATTTCATCAGCTGATGCTGTCTTTAGTAAATAACTAAAAGCCCCTGCCTCAAGTGCTGGGAATACTTGTTGATCATCGTAATAGCTAGTAATAATAATGACTTTACAGTTAGGAAGACTTTTTAAAATTTCCTTCGTAGCTAAAATACCATTCCCATCTTCCATTAATAGATCCATTAATACGATATCGGGTTTTACTTTATTTACTAATTTAACTCCTTCTGTTCCACTCCTTGCTTCTCCCACAACAGAAATATTAGGTTCTGTTAATAAATAAGAAATAATACCTTTACGAACCATATCATGATCATCCACAACGACAACTTTAATTTCTTGCATCCTTCTCCCTCACCTTTTTTAAAATTCTGATATCAATATAAGTTCCTTCCATTGCCTTTGAACGGATATTAAAAACACCACCAATTTCCTCACATCGTTCTCGCATCGTTTTTAAGCCATACGAAGCAAATCGGTCTTTTGATGGATCAAACCCACGTCCATTGTCCGATATATATAGGTAAATATCATGTTCTCTTTCCGCCAAAGTAATTTTCACCTTACTCGCTTCCGAATGAAGTAGAATATTGGAAAGTGCTTCTTGTATGATACGAAAAAGATGTTCCTCAGCAGCTGTTGAAAGATCTTCGATTTCATCAATACTTGCTTGAAATTCAAGTTTTGTTTTCTCTTTCAATTCTTTAATCAGTTTTATGATTCCCTCACATAAAGAATCCTCGGTAAGTTGTACGGGTCTTAAATGAAGTAGTAATGCTCTCATTTCCCCTTGCGCTTTTATGGCGATATCAGCAATTTCAGTAATTTGTTCTTTTACTTTTTCCGGCTGCTTATCTATTAATCTTAAAGTAGCAGATGAAAGCATACTTAGAGCAAATAATTGTTGACTAACAACATCGTGTAAGTCCCTTGCAAGACGTTGTCTTTCTTCCATAACAGCTGCTGTATGGGCTGACTGAGCTAAAGAAACCTTTTCATCCGCCATTCTTTGAATCGAAAATGCCTGTTCCTCTAAGTAAACAGCAAGTTGATTTAATTCTTCTACAATCGGACCCATCTCTTCATTTTCAGATCGATTCATTCTGTCAGAAAGCTTTCCGCTTTTCAATCCTGAAATGAATAAATGGATATCCCCAAATTGCCCCTTTAAAAAAGTACTATTCTTCAATCCAAAATAACCGCCAACGATGATCTGAATAGCTAAAATGTAGAAAAAAAGCCAAAAAGAGATGTTGATAGAAATAACTGGTTTCTTTGCAAAAAAGAGATAACCTTGTAAGCCAACAAAAAAGATTAACGCACTAATAAATCCTGACATGATAAAGCTTTGAAAAAACCAAAAACGGTTATGAAATCTTTTCATTTCTTCTCTCCTAAACTTTATCGATACGAACGGAACCGATTTTCAATTCAATTCGAATAGTTAATTTTTTTATATAGTCATCATATTCAGGAGTTTGATAAACCAATTGCCGATTAATATCACTTGAGCGAATATCGAAAATACGAATATCTCCGATTTTCACTTTCGCTTCAACCTTTACAGCTACATCATCGGGGACTAGCATTTTAACATCACCAATCCAGCCTTGAACGAGGATCGGAGTTTCCTTTTCCGGAATATATGCTTTGCTAAAATCGATAAAATAATCACCAATCGTATTATAGAGATTCATTGGTTCAAGTGACCAATTTGATTTTTTCATCTCTACGTCTCCAATGGAGAAGCCTCTTATTTTTTTTTCAGAATTTGAATATTTGAGGTCTTGATATTTACCAATTTCATCCATATTACTTTGCATAGAAATTTTATTAGGGAGTTCAGAACGGAAGATTACTTTGACTTTCCCTTTTCTCAACAACAAAAGGATAGCATTATAAATAATTAATACAGGCCACAGTTTCCAAAAGTCACTAATATGAAAGGAGATAATTTTAAAATTATTTAAAACTAACATGGTAGAAAAAACCAGTAAAAATATTCCCCAAAATAAACTACCTTTCCTTTGCTTCGTCAATGCTTTCATCAATAAAAATAGACTAAATAACAGGAGGATGAAAGGATAGGATTCGACAATAAGTTCTTTTATTTCCAAGGAAATGACACCAACATTCATTAACAATAGAAAAATACCGACAAATAGAAGAATGGCCGCAAAGACGATTTGATTCATCGATTGACGCATATAATCCCCTCTTTCTACACTTTACAATTCTATAACTTCACAGAAATACCTTTTTGAATTTCATATAAGTTTATTTTAATTGTTATCCATAATAATAGGACATTCTTCAGACGTTTTTTTGTCCGTCTACAGACGGATATTTTTCTTTCGTCACTCCTCACCAATTATCTCAAACTTCATATTGTGTAATACACCCGAAAGGGCGAATGCCCTAACTTCAATCGGACTAAAGGAGGATTTTTATGGGAGTTGATTTAATTGCCATACATTGGATTTACGTCTTGTTTATCGCACTTATTATCGGCTTTATGGTGATGAGAAGAGATACTACTCTCATATGTATTATTGGTATTTTCTTAATCGCCATAGCAGCCACAGGTTCAGTCAGTCACTCCGTCAGTAGCATTTTTAATAGTTTTATATATGCAATTTCAGAATTACTTTCAACGATACTAGTTATTTCTATTATTGTTGCCATGAGTAAAACGTTAACATCAACAGGAATAAACGATGTTATGATCTCACCCTTCTCAAAATTAATCCGTAATTCCACACTAGCTTATTGGACGATTGGGATCCTTATGATGGTCATTTCGTGGTTTTTCTGGCCTTCCCCAGCTGTTGCTTTATTAGGGGCTGTGTTATTGCCAGTGGCTATAAGAGTTGGATTGCCAGCTTTAGGCGTGGCAATGGCAATGAACTTATTCGGTCACGGAATCGCCTTATCAGGTGACTTTATCATTCAAGCAGCACCGAAGCTGACCGCAGATGCCGCTGGTTTACCTGTCAATGAAGTCATCCAAGCAAGTATTCCCCTAGTGTTTACTATGGGTTTAGTCACTACAATCACAGCTTTTTACTTCCTGAAACGTGATATAAAAAAAGGAATTTTAAAGGTAGAGAGTTTGGAGAATAACCATGTTTTTGGTGAGCAAGGCGAGGATTCCTCATTACTTTCATTAAATCAGAAGCGATTCTTTGCACTATTAATCCCTCTGTTATTTGCTTTAGATGTAGCAGCGATGTTTGCTTTTGATCTTCAAGGCGGTGATGCAACTGCACTAATTGGAGGAACATCGATTTTTATTCTTGCTTTAATTACAATGATAACTCATAAAAGCAAAGGTCTTGAAAAAACAACTAGTTATTTAATAGAAGGCTTTCAATTTGGATTTAAAGTGTTTGGTCCTGTTATTCCAATCGCTGCCTTCTTCTATTTAGGTGATGCAGGCTTTAACACAATCGTAGGAGAATATTTACCGAAAGCATCACAAGGAATAGTAAATGATTTAGGTATTGCATTAGCAAATGTTGTACCACTTAACCAAGAAGTTGCAGCAATCACGTTAACTTCAGTCGGTGCTATTACCGGTTTAGATGGATCAGGATTTTCTGGAATATCTCTAGCTGGATCGGTTGCCCAACTATTCTCAACAGCTCTAGGAGCAGGAGCTGCTACATTAACAGCTTTAGGTCAGATCGCTGCAATTTGGGTCGGAGGTGGAACCCTTGTTCCTTGGGCACTCATTCCTGCAGCAGCCATCTGTAATGTTGATGCATTTGAATTAGCTAGAAGAAATTTAAAACCAGTGGCCATAGGATTAGTTGTAACGACGATTGTTGCTATGTTTTTAATATAAATTGCAAGTGAATTATTAAAAAGTGGATCTGTTTTAAGATCCACTTTTAATGTGATAATACACCGTATAGTAGTAAACCATTCATTAAAACAAAGTAAATAATGATTTGTATAAGAACCATATACGCTACATCTTTTACTTTTTCTGCAAATCTAATATAAATTAAGAATCCAAGAATTAATTCGAGTAGTGGTGCCCAAATAATCAGCCATTTCATATAGATACCCCTAGATGCTAAACATAAATATTTTTTGTTTTCTACCTTTGTATATTAGCTATCTTACATATTTATTTTATCAAAAAAAACGAACAAAGAATTAGGAAAATCCCATTAACCTTACTCCACTTTTTTCCATCAAAATATAATTACTTTCACCTTAAACCGTAGAATTTACTAAATCATGATATAATTATTATGAAAAATAATTCATTCTTAGGGAGAGTGTTGAAATGCATCGTGAATTGATTGAAAATTTAGATAGTCATTACGAAGAAATGGTAGAGATTCGCCGTTATTTGCATCAGCATCCTGAATTGTCCTTCCAAGAGGTACAAACTGCAAATTACATAAAATCGTTTTATGAAAAGCTTGGCATTGAAGTAAAAGGAAATGTAGGCGGAAATGGGATTGTCGCCAAAGTCTATGGAGCGAAACCCGGAAAAACTGTAGCTCTTAGAGCTGATTTCGATGCATTACCAATACAAGATCAAAAAGACGTTCCTTATAAATCGCTAGTTCCTGGTGTTATGCATGCATGTGGACATGACGGACATACAGCTACACTTCTTGTACTAGCTAAAGTATTACACGAACATCGAGACGAATTAGAAGGTACTTACGTAATGATCCATCAGCATGCAGAAGAATATGCTCCAGGTGGAGCCGTTTCAATGATTGCTGACGGTTGTTTAGAAGGTGTCGATGTTATTTTTGGAACCCATCTGTGGGCTAGTGAGCCAACTGGAAAAATCCAATATCGTGTTGGTCCAGTAATGGCTGCCGCTGATCGATTTGAAATTACTATACAAGGACGAGGTGGGCATGGAGCAGCACCACATACAACGAAAGATTCCATTGTGATTGGCTCACAGCTTGTGACGAATCTTCAACAAATTGTCAGCCGAAGAGTAAACCCAATTGATTCCGCCGTTGTAACCGTCGGCTCTTTTGTTGCCGATAATGCATTTAATGTCATTGCAGACCGTGCAAAATTAATTGGAACTGTTCGTACATTTAATGAAAAAGTTCGGGCTGATATCGAAATAGAAATTGAAAAAATTATTAAAGGAACATGTTTTGCCTCAGACAGCTCATATGAATATCTTTATGAAAAAGGATATCCTGCGGTTGTAAACCATAAGGAGGAAACTGAGTTTCTAATTGATTGTGCAAAATCGATTTCAGAAGTACAAACCGTTGAAGAAACAGAACCACATATGGGTGGTGAAGATTTTGCCTATTATTTACAACATGTTCCAGGCACTTTCTTCTTTACCGGTGCTATGCCTAGCGGAGAAGATGTGGGCTATCCACACCATCATCCAAAATTCGATATTAATGAAAAAGCTATGCTAATCGCAGCGAAAACACTAGGAACAGCAGCACTTCAATACCAAAAAAAAAGTGTAGCGAATAACGTACTAGTGTAAATAATAGGAGAAAACCAGTCAATTGACTGGTTTTCTTATTGTTAAACTATAAAATACTCGGATATGGATAACTTCTTATCTTGTATAGTCCGCGTCAAGCGCAAGCGTCCTAGCCCCGACGTACAGGATGTACCAGTGTCGACAATGCGACAGGATGTCGCGCCTTTGTTATTATTCTAATAAGTTTCTTTTTGATAATAGTCTCAACCGATAAGCATTCATCGCCGTCTCACCAAGATGCTCGGTTAAACGATAATTGGCAAAAGCTCCTACAATCGCACCAAAACCTGGGACCATTTGCAGCAGTTTTACTAAATCAATATAATCCCTATACTCTTGTTGAAATGTTCGCCAATTTAACTCTTTCATTGAATCTTTATCCTGTTCCCACTTTTCAATGATCTCTAATGTATTAACTTTAGCCTCATCTTTAGAAAAAGCTAATTGAAACACATAAAGTAAAAATAGCCTTTCCTCATAATCTCTTGTGTCAAACCCATAAATCGAAGCTACTTCAAATAGAAACTTCATCTTAATGGACAAAAATAATGGAAAATCCGCCAGCCCCATTAAGAAGCCTGCCGCCCCGGTTCCTGCTCCCTCAATCGTAGCAGTACGACGGTAAGTATTGAGCTTCTCCTTTAATTTTTCGTCTTTTTCATATAAGGTTAATCCAGCACCTTGAGATTTCTTCGTCGTAAAATTTGAACCTGTAAGCGTAGCCTGAACCATCCCTTTCATCGCTTCAGTGACTGCGATATGAACTTTTTCAGGAATGATATGATTTATCTTTTGTTGTGCTTTTTTGGAAAAACGTTCTAGAACAGTTGGTCTCTTTGTAATTTCCTTTTTCCATAAGATTAATTCTTCATAAATTTTACGTTCATATTCAAATTGATCCACCGACATCACACCTTCTTCAAACTATAAAAACGAACAAACAGTAGTGTAAAAATGACAGCTACAATAACTCCCACTAAGAAAAATAACCAATCCCCTTTTATTAAAAAGACGAGACCAAATAGGCAACCTTGAATTAGTAAGACAGTGGACAATATTTTTTGAAAAGCTTTTTCGCGTTGATTTTCCTGAATGGGATATAAGTCAATCCAAAGCAAGTTTTGATGATGGTTCTTCAATGGCAAAAGCTGAAATCCTGTTAAATACATAAATAAAAGGAGGAATAAAAACTTCCCATAAACAAAGTCCCAAAAATAAATTAGAAGGCAGCCAATTACTGTAAGTCTAATAACTAATCCTAAATAATCTCCTGAACGTAGAAAAGTTCTCATTAATAAATATTGTTGAGAATTTTCCTGCTGATATACGATTCTATATGCAAGCCAATCCAGCCATTTACGTCTTTTAACGACATCTTTTAATTTAGGTACATCGGTAAAAAGGTTAGCAATTCGATAAAAACCAGTTAAACGATTCTGCTCCAATAAAATAATCTCTTCCCACTTCAGCCCTTTTTTCGATGAGTTTTTATAGAAGTAGTAAAACATTCCTAGCATGACCAATCCGAGAATAACGAGTAAAATCGAATTCGCTGAATTAAAAATTAAATACAAAAATACAGAATTTATACAATATCGAACGAACGAATCAGTGAACTGTACATTTTTTTCAACAAAATATTGAATTCTCCATCTTGTTGATAAATTCCATATTTTTAGTAAAAGGAGGATCAGAAGAAAATAGAAAAAGTTTTTATAGCTTGCTCTAGAAACTTGAACATATATAGGCATTAGAGCAGCTAGGACCATAATTAGCATATATGCTTGTAATATAAAGCTAACCATTCCTGATTTCCAAAAATAGTGCTTTAATTTATTTTCTAAAGGTAATAAGAAGACACGATCAGCTTCTAATAAAAATGTATAGATTGGACTATAGGTTAAAAAAACGCTTAAGATAAGCGACATGATCAGTCCAGCAGGAAATTGTTCATCTAAAGTTTTCACCCATGATTGATAATAAAAGGTTACAGAACCTATGAGAAATAGTAGCACAATCATTAAATGCCCATTAAATATGTAACGTAAATACCTACTTAATTCTTTGACTGTCTTTTTCGAACGCTCTGACCACAAATTCATGACATCAAACATAATCTTCTTCCTTCGTTAATTGAATATACAAATCATCTAATGTGGCATCAGGCATTTGAAATTGCATTCTTAATTCTTTTAATGTACCTTGTGCGCGGATTTTTCCTTCATGCAAAATAACAAAGCGATCACAATAACGTTCAGCAGTAGCTAGTATATGGGTTGACATTAATATGCCCGCCCCACTTTCTTTCATTTTCTTCATTAAATCTAATAATGACTGTATGCCTAAAGGATCTAAACCTACAAAAGGTTCGTCAACAATGTAAAGATGCGGCTGTACTAAAAAAGCACACATGATCATGACTTTTTGCTTCATTCCCTTAGAAAAATGGGCCGGAAACCATTTTAATCTTTTGGCCATCCGAAACTCTTGAACAAGTGCAGTCATTCTTTCTTTAAACACATTTCTTTCGAGTCCATAGGCCATTGCTGTTAATTCTAAATGCTCCTCAAGTGTTAACTCATCGTAAAGAATCGGTGTCTCCGGTATAAAAGTAAACTGTTTTCGATAGCCTTCTTTATCTTCAATAAAACTTTTTGCATTTATTTTGATTTCGCCTTTATGTGGCTCCATTAAGCCAATGATATGTTTAATCGTTGTACTTTTTCCCGCTCCATTTAAACCAATTAATCCGACGATCTCATTTTCATTTACAGTAAAGGAGACATTTTGGAGAATTGGCTTTTTCGTATATCCACCTGTAAGTTCTTTTATTTCTAACAATGACATGAACGTCGTCCTTTCTAAATAACTTATATAATACATACGTATTGTATCAAATATGGTTTCACAAAAATAGGAAATGCCAATTTGTTTAGCTTCTAAAATTCTTTTATCGTTTTAGGTATATAACCTTTCAAAATGGTTATTCTAAACTTTGAAGGGGATAACCACTTGATGCAAATCATCTAAATTGAAAATGAGGTGTCTGTTAAAGACAAATTACGTTTCAATTCCAGAGCTTCCTAAACGTTTTAAAAATAAGGGGATGGTTACATTGCGCACGAGTGCTTTTTAATCCATCAAAATACTTGTTACAACACTAAATTTAAAAAATGAGGTGTTTGTCGCAGATCATCATTCCGCTTTATAAGTTGTGATAACATATAAGGAATCAAGGGGATGGTCAGCTTGAACAAAGTAATAGTTTCCTTAAAGATAAAATAACTCATTAAAATGAGGTGTTTATCAAAGAAAACTTCCCGAAATAAACGTCTTATTGAAGCAGTTTAACCCCTTCATGAAGGTGGGATTCCTAGCGGATCCTGCCTTTCATCTTTTTTCTCGGTTATGATAAAATAGGAAAACAAGGAATAACCAGAAAGGAAGATAACGATGAGCGAGTGTATTTTTTGTAAAATAGTTAATGGAGATATTCCTGCTGCAAAGGTATTTGAAAATGAACATGTTCTTGCCTTTCTTGATATTAGTCAAGTAACGAAAGGTCACACATTAGTCATACCAAAAGTACATAAAGAAAATTTATATGAGTTAACACCTGAAATAGCAGCTAAGCTTTACGAAGTTGTCCCATCTATTGCTAACGCTTTAAAAACAGAATTCAACCCGATTGGTTTAAATTCCATCAATAATAATGGGGAGCATGCCGGTCAATCTGTATTCCACTTCCATCTTCATCTCATTCCCCGCTATGGAAAAGGAGATGGATTTGGTGCGGTTTGGAAATCCCATCAAGAGCAATACTCAGGACAAGATTTAAAGGAAATCGCTACTAGCATCAGCAAGCATCTATAAACCGAATGTGACCCCACTTTAAATGATTGGGGTCATTTAATTTGAGATAAAAATTTACTGAAAATTTCACTTTAAACAAGTTGAAAGCCGTGATATAATTACAACAAGCTTTTCGCAACAGGCTACGAGGGCACTGTTGGAAAAGTAAAAAGCTATAGAAAAGCAGAGGAGAGTTGAGAAATGAATACGAAAAATCTTGTTGCCCTATCCCTACTTATTGGGATCGGTGCTGTGCTTCACGCTGTTGTGCCTGGCATCTTTCAAGGGATGAAACCCGATATGATGCTAACCATGATGTTTTTAGGGATTATACTTTTCCCTGAGAAAAAGAGCGTTTTGCTTTTAGGATTAGTAACAGGGATTATTTCTGGGATTACGTCTACATTCCCTGGAGGTTTATTTCCAAATATAATTGATAAGTTTTTTACAGCTTTTATTGTTTTTGGATTGTTCCTTGCCTTTAAGAAATTTAATCGATCCATTGTTTCAGTTGGTATAATAACTGCAATCGGTACAATTATTTCAGGTATTATTTTCCTAACGTCTGCCTATTTCATTGTTGGATTACCAGGACCTTTTGTTGCCTTATTTGCTGCAGTGGTTCTACCTGCAACAGCACTAAATACGATAACAATGGTCATTTTATATCCAGTTGCAACATCGGTATTAAAACGTACGAAGTTTATTACACAAATAAATTAAAGAATATAGCCTGACCTTTATTTAAAGGTCAGGCTTTTTTATTTAAACATTAATAGTAATAATCCAATTGATAAAAATAAAACTCCACCAATGGCAAGTGTAGTTGATCTCTTTCTCAATAAATATTTTGGTGGATACGCGCCAGGGCGTTGCGAAGCTAAAAAATAATGAGCCATGCCTAAAAATAAAACGATACTTAGTCCAAAGAAACTGTAAATGATCCCCTTCAATTTTCCACCACCTCATATGAAAGTTATTTTCCCTGCTTGTATTAACACCATTTTATGACACCTCTTCTGTTTATATGAAGTCAATTTATCATTCATAATTAATTATAGTAAAAAAAAGGATTTAATTTTTTTTTGGCGAATTTTGAATAATAAGTTATTTTTTATTAGTATTTTGTAATTTTATGATTATTTCTAAAAATTTTGTAAATTTATATCTTTATTAATTTTTGTTTTATTGGCATAATGTTAGTAGAGAAATATATAAAGTAGGTGAAAAATGGGGATGTCTGATAAACTGTATTCAATGAAGGAAGCAATGCTATTTAGTCAAAGGATTGCCCAATTGAGCAAAGCATTATGGAAATCAATCGAAAAAGACTGGCAGCAATGGATTAAACCATTTGATTTAAATATTAATGAACATCATATTTTGTGGATTGCCTACCATTTAAAAGGGGCTTCGATCTCGGACGTTGCAAAATTTGGTGTAATGCACGTTTCAACAGCATTTAATTTTTCGAAAAAATTAGAAGAACGTGGACTATTAAGATTTTCAAAGAAAGAAAACGATAAAAGAAACACGTATGTGGAATTAACAGAAGAGGGAGAAAAAATCTTTTTAGAATTAATGGAAAGTTATGAGCCAGATAAAAATGCCGCTTTCTCAGGGGCCCTTCCATTAAGAGATCTCTATGGAAAATTCCCTGATATTATTGAAATGATGGCAATTATCCGGAATATTTACGGGGATGACTTTATGGAGATATTCGAGAAATCCTTTAATAATATTGAGACTGAATTTACCGATGAAAAGGGAATGCTTAGAAAAAAGCCATCCGCTGATCATGAACTTGTCTAAATTACAAATAATTCTTCAATTCTGTCATCAAAGTCAAATATAGATTTTGAGATATACAAGCGAGAATCACTTCTTTCGCTGTCAGATTACTCGGTAGGGAATCTAAAAATTGAAGATAAAGCGGATGAAAATATACAAACCCCTCCGCTTTTTGTTCTTCTAGCTGAATGCTTAAGTGCACACATTTAGAATGAAATTTTTGGACATCATCTTCTGTAAGTCCTTTTTGAATGACTAATTTATAAAATTCATCCTGGGATTTAGTTAACATCGTAACGATGAGTGATTGATGATACTGTAATACTTTTAATTGTTTTATAACTTCTGATTCTTCCAAGCGATTCACCTCATCAATGTAAAGGTAACTATAGTTACTAAAATATTTGTCTAAAAAAACATATTGATTTTTTCTTTCTTTCATCGTACATTATCTTAGTAAGTTTTGAAAGAAAACTTACTAATTTAAGCCCTTAAAGGGTACTTACTACTTTCTCCATATGGAGGTATAATTCGATGAATTGCTGGAGAACGATTAATATCGCTAAGCAATACGGTTCACAAAGACTATTTATTTTGTCTTCCTTAACGATGTTATTTTCGTTTATTATTCTCTATGTTCCTGTAACCTATTTAACTGAATTACCTTTAAAAAGTAATTACTTTTTCTTATTACTATTAAGTATTTTTTTTCTGTATCCAATTCATAAGCTCTTTCATTATTTACCGATTGCGCATTTAGGGGAACGAGTCAATAAATCTTTCGAAATGTACGGTAGCATTTTACCAATTATCCATATTCGCGTTCACGAACCTATTCGAAAATGGACATTTTTACTAGCACTATTTTTTCCTTTTATTATAATCGGTTTACTCATTTCGTTTGGATTTATTTTTTTTCCAAATTATAGCCATTATTTCACTATATTACTTTCCTTTCATATTGGCTTATGCGTGTCCGATTTTATTCGTGCTAAAAATATCCTTTTTGCCCCAAATCATTCCTTTATTGAGGAAAATGATGAAGGCTTTGAAATTTTAGTCTTTAAATCCGTTTCCTAATGGATGCCGCCTATTCTAACCTAAATAAGGAGGGAGTCGTTGATGTTGATGATCTCCGTTTTCATCATCTTTGCCATATTAATATTATTTAATATAAACAAATTAACCAATGCTTTATGTATTCAAAAGGAAATACCCGAAGAAAAACAACCAAAAGTATTTCAAATCATAAATATTTTAGTTACCATTCTTCTTATTTCCTCTTATGTAGAAGTTCTATATAGTTTTAATTAAAGTGCTGAGTGACCTTGCTACTTTTTATGAAAAGAAACATGGAGACAATTCTCCATGTTTCTTTTTGCTTTCTTATAGCCAAGAAGCACCTACAATGATTAACAAAATGAATAATACAACGATTAACGCGAAGCCTCCGCCGTAATTTCCACCCATGGTAACACCTCCTTTAATCTTTCTAACCTATCCTATTCAAGCTAAGGTTGTTTCGAATAGGCATCTATCATGACCTTAATTATTTTCTTAGCAAATTGACGCTCCTACAATAATTAATAAAATGAACAACACAACAATTAAAGCAAATCCAAAATTATGGCGGCCCATTTTTAATTCCTCCTTTTACCTCATCCCCCTCACCACATCATATGTATTGACATAGACATTTGGCATAAAAAAAAAGCCCATTTTCTGGACTATGACAAAGACAATATAGTTATTATTTTTGTTCTTTTCTACATTTGTGATATAGTGAATAGAAAAGCGGAAGCGCCTTGATCAGCCCCTACAAGCAAATGCTTCGCAATCCAGAAGTCGTACTTTGACTTTTTGGATTGCGAACATTTGACCTCGAGGGGCTAGGCGCTGAAGCTGGACAAATTTTATAGTAAATAAAGATTTAGGAGTGTTCAACATGAAAAAATGGATGATATCCCTATCCATCGCTGCTGGAGTTATTGGTTTATCCGCATGTAGCCAAAATAATGCAGATGTAGTGGTAGAAACGAAAGCAGGAAATATTACGAAGGACGAGCTTTACGAAGCGATGAAGGATAAAATTGGTGAACGAGCATTACAACAATTGCTTTACGAGAAAGTCCTAACAAAAGAATACAAAGTGACAGATAAAGAGTTGAATGAAAGATTGGAGCAAATCAAAGCAGAATTAGGAGAGAACTTTGAAACAGCTCTGACAAATTACGGATACAAAAACGAAGATGAATTTAAAGAAGTGATGAAAATTAGTCTTCTTCAAGAAAAAGCTGCCCTTAAGGATGTTAAAATTACAGATAAAGAGCTTAAGGAATATTATGATAACTACAAAACAGAAATTAGAGCAAGCCATATTTTAGTGGCGGATGAGAAGACTGCAAAAGAAATCAAAGATAAGCTAGATAAAGGCGGTAATTTCGAAGAGTTAGCTAAAAAATACTCAACTGACACTCTTTCTGCACAAAAAGGTGGAGATTTAGACTGGTTTGGCCCTGGAATGATGGTAGCACCATTTGAAGAAGCAGCATATGCATTAAAAATGAATGAAATCAGCAATCCAGTAAAATCCGAACACGGCTACCACATCATTAAATTAACTGACAAAAAAGAGAAAAAACCATTTGAAGAAATGAAGAAAGAATTAAAGAAAGAAATGACTGCTTCAAAGGTAACCGAAGAAACGGTTCAGAAAGCAATGGATCGTGAAATGAAAAATGCTAAAGTGAAAATAAAAGATAAAGACTTAAAAGATGCACTTGAATTAAAACAATAAAAAATAGGAAAAAAAAGCGGAAGCGCCTTGATCAGCCCCGACAAGCAAATGCTTCGCCACCTGGAAAGTCGTTCTTTGACTTTTTGGGTGGCGAACATTTGACCTCGAGGGGCTAGGCGCTGGAGCTGGATTACGAAAAACTACTTCAGATTTATTTACAACTTATATATCAATAATTTCCTAAGCCACTAGAAAAAGGACTGACAAATTGTCAGTCCTTTTTCTTACGATTCATATTCACGCTCGTTTTTTGTTCTAAGATTTCTCTCTTTTTCTAGACGTTCCATGTAAATTTCACCTTCACGCTCTATACTTTCCATTTCTAACTGTCTTTCTTCTTTCCCTGTTCGAACAGCCATAATAGCACTAATCATAATGCCAACAAATACTGCAATTACCCAGATAGGAATGGTCATCATCTTACTCCCTTCAAAATAAGGTTGTCCACCTTCCCTATCAACATATTCAAAATATTACCCATTTATTCTATTAAATTAGTAAAAAATCTAGCATTATTTATGAAAAGTAGGTTTATAAAAGGAACGGTTCTCCAATGGAAATATTCTTTCAGAAAATTCACCTGGTTTGACTCTTTCTAGAGCTCGATCTAACATATTCATTTTCGCATCAAGATTATCAATATAATGCAAAATTTCCGCTTCTTTTATTAGCGGTGGTTTAGGACTTCCCCATTCTGCTTTTCCGTGATGACTTAAGACAAGATGTTGTAACATTAAAACTTCTTCTCCAGAAATCTCGAGTTCATCAGCAGCTTTACCAATTTCATTTACCATAATCGTAATATGACCAAGTAAATTTCCAGCGATTGTGTAAGTAGTCGAAATCGGTCCAGATAACTCCATTACTTTACCCATATCATGTAATATAATTCCCGCGTAGAGTAAATCCTTATCTAGACTCGGATATAGAGTTGCAATCGCCTTAGCTAAATCTAGCATACTAACAACGTGGTAGGCTAAGCCGGAAACAAATTCGTGATGATTTTTCGTTGCAGCAGGGTATTCTAAAAAGGATTGCTGATGTTTTTTTATTAAATATCTTGTAATTCTTTGGATATTTGGATTCTTCATTTCAAAAATATATTGAGTTAGTTTGCTAGTCATTTCATCTTTTGATAGTGGAGCCACTTCAAGAAAATCTGATAAACTAACAGAATCTGAGGGAATGCTAGGCCGAATATGTCTGATTTTTAATTGATTTCTTCCGCGATAGCTTTGAATATCGCCGCTTATTTTAACGATACATTCTGGGCTATAGACCTTTGCATCTTCATCAGATGCATCCCATAACTTTGATTCCATTTCACCACTTTGATCTTGCAAGATCAATGTTAAAAAGGGCTTACCATTACTTGCTATCCCCTTCACTGAGCTTTTTACCAATAAAAAGAGATCAACCTGTTCTCCTACTTCAAATTGTAATAATCCTTTATTCATAAAATTCGACCTCCCCTTCCTACCAATATTATAATATAAATTAAAATTAGAAAAGCGCAGAGCTAGTACGCTTGCGCTAGGCAACAATTTTAGCCTTCCATCCTTTTCTTCTTACCAATTATTTAAGAACCAATAACTCATCCTTTTTTTCTAATTGCAGAATTTGTTTCTCTTCAAAGAAGAAAAGCAAATGAGAATGACAAGTAAAAAAGAGGATTTGATGCTCTTTAATTTCACCTAACAATTGGATCATCCGCTTTGTTCGTTGCTGATCAAAATTTACAAAGCTATCGTCAATAATGATTGGAAAATGTATTTTCTCAAAAATGGTTGTTGCTAATGCCAATCTTAAAGATACATATATTTGTTCCATCGTAGCTTGGCTTAATTCATTAGCTTCAAAAAAGGTATGGTCATTTCTCTCGATTAAAAAGCCACTACTATCTTCCTTTGGATGGATTCGAATATATGAACCCATTGTTAAAAAGGTAAAATACTCTTCCGCCTTTTTTAGTATTACTGGCAATTTTTCCACTTTATATTTCTCGATTGTTCTTGTTAAAAGATTTTTCGCAACTGCATAGGTACCCCATATTTTTGCCTGTTCCTCTAGCTCATATTTCTGTTGCTTATAACGATGAAGTAACTCTGTAAATGTTCCACCTTCCTCAAGAAACGAAATTTGAAATTTTATCTCTGCCAATTCTTTTTGAAGGTTATTTGATTTTCCTTCCAGTTGTTGATAATTTTGATCCCAGTGGTCTATTTGGTCATCTAGTTGTGATAAATTTTGATACTCTTCGTAATCTGTGATCGAGAAACCCGCTATTTCGATTTGCCTTTTTATGAGGGCAGATCTCTCTTTAAGAAGCTCTCTCTTCTCCGCTTCTTTTGCCAAGAAACGAAATTCTTCTTCTTCTTTCGCATTCACATCAATTAATAATTCTTCCAACTGTTTAGCTAAGTATTGTCTTTCTTTAGAGGCTGTCCCAATTTCTATCTTTAGCTCTTCTAGCTTTTGTTGCAATGCTTTGAACTGTAAATTGTTTTGCTGAGCTTCCTTAAGCGCCTCTTTTAGTTTGATGGTTGTTTCTGCTACATTCCCATTTGAATTAAGTAAGAACAATTCTGCTAGTTGTTTTATATGCATCACGATTGAATTTTGTCTTTCTATTACTTGAATTTGCTGAGCTGACAGTTTTTCCATTTCACCTTGCAAATCCTTTAAATCAGAAATGATATGAAAAGCATCATTTAAGCTTTCAAATGGAATATCCTTAGGTAGCATTAACATTTGAATCAGTTCGCTTATGGAATCGTTGTGTTTCATTGACTCTGTTTCCCAATTTTCATAGGAAAGAATCACTTGCTCATAACGAAGCTGTTGCTGAGATAACCGTAATTTAAGTAACTGTAATTGCTTTTGATATTGATCATCCATGCTAATTTTTATTGCTGCTTGTTCAGCTCCACTTTCTTTTGATGACGTCATTTCAAGCATTAATTGTTTTTCTCTTTGAATAAGAGACTTTAAAACCTCATCATCCATTGCGTTCTTCCCTGGCTTTTTAAAGAAGAAATAGCTGAAGACTATTAGCGAAAAACTCGCTATGAAAAGTGGTATCCATTCCTTATTGATTCCACTCCATATCGTTGAAAGTATGATAAAGAGGAGTAGAAAACTGGATTGTGTTTTTAATTTTTTTGCTTCTCTAATATTGATTTTTTTTAATTCTTTATGAAAATTAATTTTCTCTTGAACTTCTTTCAGTTCACTTTCTACCTGATTCTTTGCGGATTCACTTTTTAAAAGCTGAAGAAAATGATTTCTATCATTCACAGGTAGTATTTGTTCTTCTAGCAAAACGATTTCCTTTTCCAACTGCTCAAGAGTATTTTTTTCCTCAAGAAAACGACCATCTAGCATTTGTTTTTGATCCTTAAATCGGAAATATTTCAATTGAGCTTGACCTATTTTTTCTTTCATAAAAATGCTCGTATCAATCATTGCTAGTTGATCATCATTTATCGAATAATGGAGTTTTTCTTTTTGTTCCGTCATTTTTAATTGAAGTGATTTGATTCGAAATTTTATATCAATTAATTCGTTTGATAATTGATCATAAATGGGGGTATTTGTCAGTGCTGCTTCCACTTCTATTTCAAGTTGAAGTAATGTTTCATTAACTTCTATCTCTGACAATTTCAGTTTTAATTTTTCCTGTTTATCGAGCAATGCCTGTTCTACGGCCTCCATTGGTTTCAACAGTTGCACGATGCTATCGAAACGTTTTATCCCATCTGTGGGAAAGGTAAACATTTTCGTACGATCAAGATCTTGATTTATTTTTTTTAGTTCTTGTACATAGGCAAATTGATTTTTCCATTCTTTCATACGATTAATATTATGTTGAAGATTTTTCATTTCTAATTGAAGGGATTCAATTGACTCAACTTTACTAAGTCTTTTTTGTATGAGAGAAGAGTAAGCATCATTTTTTTCTCCAGCTTCCTTTAGTTTTTGGTGAAGTTCGTGAAGTTCCTTTAATTGTTCGTTCAAGATAGGCTTCTTTCCACCTGGTTTAAAGCGATTTTCAAGTTCCTTTTTTAATGCACTTTCAACTTTAAGGAGCTTATCTGTTCCAACTGCCCCTGTTGAGAAGAGGAATTTCCCAAGGTCTTCACTTTTTAATTGGTGAATATTTTGTAAGCCATTTAGATTGAAAGAATAAATTGACTGGTACATTCCTTTGTCCATATTTTTCAATAGTTTTGATAAAAGCTCTTCTCCGCCGGTATGACCGCTCTCAAGTTTTACAAGTACATCCCCAATCGATTTCCCTTTTACTCTTTCAATGACTACTTTTCCTTCTACCGGATGCAAGATAATTAGTTTCCCACCATATTTCGTATGATTTTTTGGTTCATATCTTAACTCGGTTTGCTGCTTTGTAGGAAATCCAAAGAGGATACTATGAATAAATGACATAATTGTTGATTTTCCAGCTTCATTTGGTCCGTAAAAAACATGTAGTTGGTCCAAATCTTTAATGACTTGATTTTCAATTTTTCCATAGCCATAGATTTGAATTTCTACTATTTTCATGCCATCCGTCTCCTTTATCTTAAGATTTTTCAAATAGTAAGTCGATTAGAATCCGTTCGGCTTCAGTCAACATTTCTCTCTTCTCTTCATCGTTTAAATTACTTATGTATTTACGGGCTAAATAATGCTGGTATAGAGGCTCAATAGCCTTATCCAATTGATTGTAATCATCTATAATTTGATATAATTCCATAAAGAAGCCATCTTCACTTTTTAACGTTTCCTTTTTATCATTTTGCTTTTCCTTAAATTGAATGGCAGTAACCCAAATAAATGATTCTTCTTCCACTTCATTCTCTTGCAATATTTCTAATAGTTCACCATTTATTAAACTATCTTTTCCTTCAATTGCTTTAAGATTGTTGATAACCAATTTGATTAATTTCCCTTTCGCATGGTTGTTTCTCATTTCGTTCAGCTTGTCGGTGCATAATTGATAAACCTCTTGAAAAGAGTTACATAGACTGGAATCGATTTCAACCGTGTTCCACTCTATATCAGTAGTTTCAATCCAACTTAGCTGATAATTAGTTTCCGATAAGGACACCAAATAACAGCCTTTTGGTCCATCCTCCTTATGGTGTCTGCCCTGAATATTTCCCGGATATACAATGGGTGGTGATTCTGACAAGATTTTTCCTTTATGTATATGTCCTAGTGCCCAATAATCAAATTGTTTTTCGACTAAGTCTTGAACATGGAACGGAGCATAATTACCATGACTACTACTTCCTCCATCATTTCCATGCAATATTCCAATATGAAAATCGGCACCAGAGATTTTCTGATAGTCTTCAATTTTTCTTTCAAGAACTTGACGGGTTGGATAACTGAATCCATATAAATGAACGGTTACATTATCTTTCAAAAAAGTATGAATCTCAACTTCCTTACCAAACACTATTACATTTGATGGAAGAGAAATTTGTGTCCATGAACCTGAGAGGTGGTCATGATTGCCATGTGTTATATAAACAGGAATGTTGGCAGCCTGAAGCCGTTCCATTTCACTCCGAAAACGTACCTGTGCACGTATACTTCTATCTTCACCATCATAAATATCACCAGCAATAATGAGAAAATCCACCTGATTTTCGATGGCGGTATCGACTACTCTTCTAAATGCAGAAAACGTGCTATTAAGTAATTTCTTATACATTTTCTCTGGGAGATGGCTTAAACCAACCATCGGACTATCTAAATGAAGATCAGCCGTATGTAGAAATGTAATTTTTTTCATCATTATCTCTTCTCCCCTCTTTTACTATTATTTTACCACTCCCTAAAGGCGAATGCACGTTCTATCAATAGTAAACTTTAACAAACTAAAGCACTGGGGGACTGACCCCCAGTGCTTTAGTTTGTTAAAGTGTGTCGTTTGTTTGTGATGTTGGTTTTGTTTTTGCTACTTCAGCGGAAAGTTGCTCGATGCTTTGACGCACATTGCCTTTTCCTGAGAAGTTTTCTAATAATTCTTTGACGTCTATTCCTGATGAAGCTTTTAATGATTCCTGTAAAGTGGACATTAGATTTGTAGCATATCCTGTGATTTTGTTTGCGCCTCCATTTTCTCCACTGCCACCGCCAGTATCTACGACAGTTATCTTATCAATATTAGAAAGAGGTGCTGCCACTTGCTTCGCATATTCAGGTAGCATTTTAACAATCATTTCAAGTACTGCAGCATGACCATACAGTTCGAAGGCTTCTGCAATTTTCTGTTTCGCTTCTGCTTCTGCTAGACCTTTCAATCGAATGATTTCTGCTTCTGATTCCCCTTGTGCTCGTTGTGCTTCTGCTTTTGCCAAACCATCCATTCGGACTTTCTCAGCTTCTGCCTTAGCTAAGGCTTCAATTCGATAGCGATTCGCATCGGCTTCTGCCAATTGTCTTGCTTTATCAGCTGCAGCTGCTTGTTCAACAGAATAACGGTCAGCGTCAGCTTTCTTTTTCACTTCAGAATCATATTGCTTTTCACGACGTAAAATCTCTTTTTCTTCTAGCTCAATTTGCTTTTGACGCTCTATAATTCTAATCTGCATCTCTTGCTCTGTTACTTCTTGTTTCGCTCTAGCAGTTTCCAAATCATAAGCCTGGTCAGCACGAGCTTTGGCTACATCTTGTTCCCGACGGTACTCAGCCATTTTCATTTGATTTTCTTTTTCAGCTTCAGCAATTTCTGTTGCACGCTCTAGCTCTGCTTTTTGTGCATCCTTATCTGCTTCAGCTCGTTTAATTCTTGTTTCTTTATCTGCTTCAGCTGTTGCAATATCTGCATCACGCTTCACTTGAGCAATTCGAGGTTTACCAAGAGAATCTAAATAACCATTTTTGTCACGTACATCCTTAATCGTAAAAGAAACAATGACTAAGCCCATTTTAGCTAAATCTTGTGAAGCGACCCTTTGAACTTCCTGAGAAAATTTGTCACGATTTTTATAAATTTCCTCCACCGTCATCGATCCAAGAATCGAACGAAGATGACCTTCTAGTACTTCACGAGCTTCATTTTCTCGTTCTTCCTTAGGCTTACCTAGAAACTGCTCAGCTGCCGTTGCGATTTCTTCAATCGATCCACCGATTTTAATAATCGCTGTTCCATCCGCCATAACTGGCACACCTTGTTCTGTATACACTTCTGGTGTTGATACTTCTAGTTTACTAGAAAGTAAGCTTAATGGTTCTGCTTGTTGGAATACGGGGAAAATAAATGCACCGCCCCCACGGATGATTTTAATTTTATTGCCTGATTCATCTACGTGAACATTTTTACTTCCTAAATAGCTCCCCGTGATAATTAAAGCCTCATCCGGTCCAGCAGTCCGATACTTCGTAATAAAAACAGCAATAAAAGCTAGGACCAAAAATGCAACTAATCCCACAATAATATACACTGGTTCAATCATTTAGCTTCCTCCTCATGTAAATATTTCTCTAAATTTTTATAGGGTGATACTTGTAAAACACTATTTTGAACATCAATAACTAGCACTTCTTCTCCTTCAGGGATGGCATGATTTTCAAAGCTTTGGGCAGACTTTGATATCGTCCCACTATTACTTTGAATAACCACCTCACCATAACCGTCTTCAGGAATGGGGATAATCACTTTGCCTACTCTACCTTTTAATGAATTCGTTGTATATACGAGCGATTCCTCCGCTGAAGAAAGTGGAATCAAAACAAAAACATTTAACAAAATATCTAGAATAATAGCTATTGCGATTGAAATAATTAAAATGATTAAATGATTAAATGATGTAAGTACTTCAAATAAATAGCCAGAAGCAGATGTAAAAGTAATAAATGAGAAAATTAAAGTTGGGTTAATAAAGCCCGTTGCCTCTAATACCCCTCCAAGTGCGTCACCAAAAAAAAGATAAAGAATGGTCACTCCACCAACGATAAGAAGTACCGTTAAATAAAAAGATTCAATAGATAATCCAAAAATCTCCATAGTTTTTCACCTTTTTACTCGTTTTGTCTTCGTAAATGGGGATAAATAATTCCAAAATGAAAGGAATGAATTTCTAACTCCCTCCTTCAATTAAACCAAATATATTTCCTACATTATTTACGTTTATCTATGAAAAAGGTTTCACAATTCTCTGGAAACTTTTTGAACTTTTTTAAATTGAATTAGTTTTGTGTGTTAAAATGAACAAAAAAAGCTGAGGAGGTATTTACGATGAAACAATGGTCAAGAGAAATAGAAATTAACGCGTCAATCGAAGTGGTTTGGAGCTTATTTAACGGTTCACTTGAAGAAATGCAAAAAATCATGCCACAGGTGATTGAGAATAAACTGATTAAAGAAACTCCTGATAAAATCGGCAGTATTTATTTGCAAGTTTATCAGGAAGGGAAAAGAACACAACAATATGAAGTGAAAACATTAGACTATTTAGATACCGAAGATAAGAAAAAGTTAAAAATTGGCTTTAATCTTGCTAATATGTTCGATATTACAGCAGATTATGAATTAATAAAACTGGATGAATATAAAACATTATTTAAATATACAGCAACAAATAATCCATTAAAATGGTTTGTAAAACTTGCCGTCAAACTGGCAAACGATAAAATCGTTATTCAGTTTACTGAGCGAGTCAAGGAAGTTGCTGAAGAAAAGAGTAAAACTGCGATTCATTAATATTTTCGTAAAAAACCATGATCAAAGCAAAATTAATTAAGGTCATGGTTTTTTCTAAATTAAAACGGAAAACATTGTCCTTCATGGAGATTTAAAATAAATTCTTTTACTAACTCTTTTGTTGCTTCGATATCTCCCAGGTCCACAAGCTCTACAGGAGAATGGGCATAACGTGAAGGAATTGAAAGCACACCAGTAGGGATTCCCTTGTTTGCGTAATTTACAGCTCCTCCATCGGTCCCGATTCCTGGAAACACTTCTAATTGGAATGGAATATTCTTTTCTTTAGCTAATCTAACTAGCAAATCCTTCATAGTCTTATGTACAATTAAACTAAAATCTATTACTTTTATTCCTGTACCATTACCTAAAGCTAATGTTTGATCCATCATTTCTTCAGGAGTATCGCTTACTGCAGTTGTATCAATAGCAATTGCTGCATCTGCATCAAGATGTTCGGCAGCCGTCTTAGCTCCACGTAAGCCAACCTCCTCCTGAACAGAAAATAGAAATATTAATTCGCCTGCAAAGGAAACATGTTGTAGTTCTTCTATCACTTGAACTAGTACAGCACACCCAGCGCGGTCATCCAAAGATTTAGCCCTAACTCTTTGTTTGTTTTCTAGTCCAATCACTTGAAATTCTGACCCCCAAGTCACAGGTGTTCCAATTTCTATCCCAAGTTCAAGTACTTCTTCTTTTGAACTAACCCCAATATCAATATATAGTTGAGAATGTTTTCTTACTTTTGCAGGATCATCAAACTTTGCATAATGAGCTGATATGGTTCCAATCATTCCTGGAATCTCACCGTTCGCTCCCATTACTTTAACTGGCTGCGCCAATAATATTCGATCATCGTGCCCACCTAATTTCTCGAAACGGATTAAGCCATTTGCTTCTATCTTTTTTACAATGAATCCTACCTCATCCATATGTGCTGTTAATAGAACTGTAGGGCCGGCTTTATTCCCTTTTTTATAAGCTATGACATTTCCAACAGAATCAATTTTAACCTCATCCACTTTTTCACTTAAATACTCTTTCAAATAATAACTTACAGAGTGCTCGTAGCCACATGGTCCAGAAAGACTTGTAAGCGTTCTTAGTAATTCAATCATTACTCATTTCTCCCTTGACGTTTTATTTCTATACTCGAAATATTTATTCCACCCTATTATAATGAATGAATTTTCAGATTTCAACTGTATTATTCTAATACATAAGTTCACGTCTATAAGTTTTTAAAAAGAAAAAACGTCAAACTCATTTCATAGCTCAACGTTTTGTCTACTTTTCTATTTATTTTTTCCCAATTTGAATCGCCTTTTTAATATCCTTATAAGAATTTGATTTTCCGTACATAAGGACTCCACCACGATACACTTTCGCACCGAAAATGCCTAAAAATACAATTGTACCAATTAATATGAAAATACTTAAAGAAATCTCCCATACTGGTATGCTCAACATTCCAACACGTAAAAACATAATCATAGGTGTAAAAAATGGAATAAATGATGTAATTCTTACAAAGGATGCCTCTGGATTGCCTAAACCAAACATGGCTAGCATGAAACCTGCCACTACTAAGAGTGTCATTGGAGTTATCATTTGCTGAACATCCTCTATCCTGCTCACTAAGGATCCAAGGAATGCTGCAAGTGTTGCATAAAGAAAATATCCCAATACGAAAAAAATAACTGCATAGATAATAGTCATAATTGGTAAACTATTAAATCCAAATGCATCAAAAAATCCGCCTTCTAATGAGCTTAAGTTCTTTTTAACTGAAAAATAACCCACTGAAAGCTGAATGGCTAACTGAGTTAAACTTAGTAAACCGATCCCTAATATTTTGGCAAACATTTGCTTCACAGGCGAAACACTTGAAATTAAGATTTCCATTACCCTTGATGACTTTTCAGTTGCAACCTCCATAGCAATCATATTTGCGTACATAATAACAGAGAAGTAAATAATAAATAAAAGTACGTAGACAAGCCCACGGGCTTGATTAAGTTCTTCTTCGGTTTTAGCATCTTTTTCTAAAGCAATTTTCTCAAATTGGATAGGTTCATTAAGTTTTGCTAACTGTTCCATCGTTAAATTGATTTGGGATGCAGTTTCCATCATTTTCAATTGCTGGAGTGCTCTTTCAAGGCCACCAGAGATTTCTGTATCCGCCACACTATTTGCTTTATAGGTAGCAGCTGGCAAATGATCTTTATTATAAGAAAGCACTAATAAACCTTTATAATTACCCTCTTCAATCGATTTCTCTGCTTTTCTTTCAGAACCTTTAAAGATTTCAATTACAAGTTCTTTATCAATTGCTTTCATTTGTTCTTGAAGTGGAACTACTAACTGACCTGTTTCATCGATGACTGCAATTTTTTTCTCATCATTTGAATTAAAAGCATCAATGATTCGATTCATATTTGTTAAAGCGAGGAGTATCGCAACAGATATTACCGTTGTTACGATAAACGACTTTGTTTTTATTTTTGAAGCGTAGGTATGAAAAAGGATAATCCAGAACTTACTCATAAGCAGCACCTACTTTCTCGATAAAAATGTCATTCAAAGATGGCTCTTCAAGAGCAAATTTGCGAATAAATCCTTTACCAACCATTTCATTTAAAATGGTTGCAGATATTTCTTCGGATTCTATTTGGATATAAGCTCCCTCGGCCGTTGTTTTAAATCGTGTAATGCCTTTGATTTGTTTTATAAAATCAAGTGAAAAATCGGCATGAATGATTAGATTTTTCTTACCGAAGGATCTTTTGATTTCTTTCAATTCACCATGAACGACTGGTTTCCCTTTATGCATGATACATAAAAATTCACATAGTTCCTCGACATGCTCCATTCGATGACTAGAAAATACAATCGTTGTCCCATTTTTCTTTAAATCAAGAACCGCTTCCTTTAATAATTCAACATTGAGAGGGTCTAACCCGCTAAAAGGTTCATCTAAAATGAGTAGCTTTGGTTTATGTAGAACAGCTGAGATAAATTGAATCTTTTGTTGATTACCTTTTGAAAGCTCTTCTACCTTTTTATTCAAATATTCGGGAACTTTAAAGCGATCAAGCCAATAATTAAGTTCTTTTAGAGCTTCTTTCTTATTCATACCTCTTAATCTTGCTAAGTAAACTACTTGGTCGATAACCTTAAGTTTCGGATATAACCCTCTTTCTTCTGGTAAATAGCCGATTAAATGGCTGGTCGAATAGTTGATAGCTTTACCTTCCCATGTAATTTTTCCTTCATTCGCATCCAAAAGTCCTAGAATCATCCGAAAAGTCGTTGTTTTTCCAGCACCATTTGCACCTAGAAATCCAAAAATTTCACTGTCTGGAATTGTTAAGGATAAGTCACTAACAGCAGAAAACTGTCCAAACCGTTTGGTTACATTTTCTATTTTTAATACCATTTGTCTCTCCTCCTTTACCTTCTCTCTCTTTACGTTTAATTTTTGAAAAAGGGTTCATTTTTTTCGAAAATTATGTAAAAATAATATTAATTTGAATATTCATAAATGGAGGTTTTAGCAATGAAGACCTATAAATTAACGGCATTTGAAGCAAATGGTGAAAAGCTCCTAGATGAAGCCTTTCAAGCCTCTAATGATGGAGAGGCGAAGGCAAAAGGGGAACAACTCCTCCAAGAGAAGAATCTATTAGATAAAACTCATCGTTGTGTTTCACCAACTGGAAAATTAGTTTTATTTCATGTTTAGATTTTAAGAACAGGGCTGACAAATGAGTCAGCCCTGCTTTTTATTTCCCAATAAAATTTGGTTTTCTTTTTTCAACAAATGCTTGAATTCCTTCAAGATGGTCTTTTGTTTGTCTCATCTTATGTTGCCCTAGTTTTTCTAATTCAAGAATCTGCAGTAGTTTGGCTATGTTATTTTCTGCGAATATTTTCTTTGTTTGGAGCATAGCTCTAATAGGTGAATGAAGCCACTGAGAAACTTTTAGATTCACACTATCTGACAGCTCACCTTCTGTTACCTCATCTATAAGTCCGATTTGTAATGCCGAGGAAGCTGACATGACTTTTCCTTCCCAAATAAGCTTTTTTGCTTTAACTTCTCCAAGACGTTTTTCTAAAAAGAAATGGGAGCCACCATCAGGGATTAAGCCAATCCCTATAAAATTCATTGCTAATTTACTTTCTACATCAGCAATTACATAATCTGTTGCAAGGGCAAGACTTAGCCCAAGACCTGCAGCAGCCCCAGAAATCGCACTAACTGTCAGTTTAGGCAGGCTATAAAGTGTTATTAACAATTCATTAATATCATCCATAATCGAATAGAAATCTTGATCATTACTAAGCTCTAGCATCGATTTAATGTCTCCACCGGCCGAAAAAGCTTTTTCATTTCCAGTCAAAATAATAATATCAATGTCAGCTAATTTACTAATTTCTTTCAGCTTAACAATTAATCCTTTAATCAATTCACCATTAAGTGCATTCATTGCCTCTGGCCTATTCATCTCAACTGTTGCCACTCGATTATTCACCTTTAACAGCACCAATTCTGTTGTATCCTTCACCAACCAAACCCCTCCTAAAATCTGAATCTTCATTCATTATAAAATGAATCACAACAAAAAGTAATCTTTTTCTGAATAATCATTCATTTATCTTTAACACAGTAAAGCGCTGGGGGACATTCCCCCAGCGCTTTATTGTGTTAAATTATTCTTGCAGATTTCCCATAGGGCCGAAGAATTCATAGTGGATACGATCTTCAGCCACACCTAGTTGGAGTAATGCTTGGTATACAGCTTTCATAAATGGAACAGGTCCACAGAAATAATATTCTGCTCCTTTTGTGTCAGTATTTTCACCTAACCATTCGCGGGTGACATAACCTTCAACATCAAATTGTTTCTTTTTTCGATCTTCTTCGGTTGGATCATTATAGAAAACAAAAGATTTGATATTTTCTTTCTCACTTACACCAGCCACTTCATCTCTTAGAGCATGGACTTTACCATTTGCCGCTGCATGAATAAAGGTTACATCTCTAGTTGGTTGATTTTCCACAACCGTATTTAACATACTAACCATTGGAGTTAAACCGACTCCACCACTTAACAATACAACTGGAGTTTGTTTTCCTATGTCGAGGACAAAGTCCCCTGCTGGAGCACTTATTTCTAAAACATCCCCTTCATTTACTTGATCATGGAGATAATTCGAAACCATTCCATCTGTATACTCCGGACTAACCTCTTTCTTCACACTGATGCGATAGTATCCCTTTCCTGGTGCATCCGAAAGACTATATTGACGAATATGAGTATTTTCTTCACCTTCAATTTCCATCTTCACACTAATATATTGTCCTGGAGTAAAATGAGCAATTTCTTTACCATCTTCTGGTTTCAAGTAAAATGAAGTAATGACTTCACTTTCAATGATTTTTTTATCGACAATGAAACGACGGAATCCATCCCATCCACCTTCTTGATTTTTCGCTTCATCATACATTTCTGCTTCGATACTTATAAATGCATCTGCAATGACATTATACGCTTCAGCCCATGCATTAATTATTTCATCTGTAGCAGCATCTCCAAGTACATCCTTTATAGCTAGTAATAGATGTTTTCCGACAATCGGATAATGTTCTGGCAAGATCCCTAAACTTCTATGTTTATGAGCAATTTGCTTAACAACAGGTACGATCGCTTCAAGATTGTCTATGTACTTAGCAGCAGCATAAACCGTACTTGCAAGAGCTTTTTGCTGTCTACCTTGTTTTTGATTCGCGTGGTTAAAAATATTTAATAATTCAGGATGATTGCCAAACATTAATTGATAAAAACGAGTTGTGATCTTTTCACCATGTTCTTCTAAAACGGGTACAGTTGATTTTACAATTTCTATTTCTTTTTGATTTAGCAAAATAAACACTCCTTCAATGTTTCTTTCTAACGTTGCCATAGTGATTATAAGCAAAATGTTATTTTAAGAAAGTGATATAAATCACACCTAAAATAAAAATAGCGCTGCCAAATATTTAAGCACCGCTTTTTTCATTTCTAATCCTCATTAGAATGGATCAAATCCACAAGCTTCTCTAAACCATCAAGTAATCTTGGAGATGGTCGGCAATAAAGCTCTTCTTCAAGAATGAGGATTCGGTCTTCTGATATGTTTTCCAATTGATCAAATCCTACTCGTTTTTTTACGTTACTTTTTTGAACTTTTTCCTTCCGAACTCCCACCCAAGCTAAACAAATAAAATCAGGATTTCTCTTTATAACATCTTCCCAGTCAGTCTGAACGCTTGCTAAATCTACATCATCATATAAATTTCTTGCCCCTGCAGCAGCAGATATTTCCGTTAACCAGTTTTGCTTCCCAGGAGTAAAAATCGGTTTCGGCCACCACTCCCAATAAAGAGACGGTCGAATTCCTGCGGATGCATGTTTCTGTTTGATTTTTTCTAACCTAGTACGAAAATGTTTTGCCGCCTCAATACCATATTCAAGTAAACCAAGTGCTTCTGCCGTTTTCAATAGATCTGATTCAATATCTGATAATGATTGCGGATTTAAAACGATGTGAGGGATACCAAGTTCGATTAAAGCCTCAACATTTTTCTCCATACCTGGAACACTTAAAGAAGCCAAAACTAGATCTGGATTTAATTGTTGCACAAGCTCCATATTAATTGACAAATCAGGGCCTAATTTGGGCAAATGTTCTATTGATTTTGGCCAATCCGAGAAGTCATCTACTCCAACAAGATAGTGCGTTAATCCTAAGTATTCCATTATCTCTGTATTACTAGGACATAAAGACACGACCTTCAATTCACCCTTAATACTTTTAGATTTTTCTATTTCAATTTCATCAAACTTTTCAATCATATAGAATGTCCTTCCTTCTCATCCAAGTTACCACTATCATATACTTTTCAAAATTTTTAAAAAAGGGGGACAAAAAAAAAGGCCAATCCGAAGATCTGACCTCTTACATTTTAAGCAGCAATATCTCTTTTTCTGAAAATAATCCAGGACAATGCGTTGAAACCGATGAAATAGATGATAAGCATGATGATAGAAAACGTCATCGTCATTCCTTCCACAAGCGGAACCCCATCAATATACTGAGTTAAATCCATGTTTGCAAAAAGAATATACTTAGCCCAATCAAACTTCATCGAAATTAAATGAGTTAATTGACTTCCCATAAACATTAAGAAGATGGCTAAACCGATTGCTAATGAACTGCTGCGGAATACAGATGATATCATAAATGCAAATGTAACCATCATGATTAACTGGATTGAATTTAGACCATAAATACTTAAAATATGACTAAGCATGGAAACTTCAACAACTTTTCCACTCGAGTAAGCAAGGTGCGGTAGGTTTAAATGACCAAATCCATATACTATTCCACCTATTAACATCGATGTTAAGAGTAAAACCACCAACAAAAATAAAGCAAATAGAATGGTAGAGATGTATTTTGCTAGCAATATTTTCCCTCTAGAGGCTGGTCGAATCAATAGCAATTTAATTGTTCCCCATGAAAATTCTGAGGCAACAGAACCCGCAGCCACAATAACCGTAAATAAAGTAATAAAGGTGATGATTTCAGCTGCATCTAATGTATAGCCCCATAGGGTTGAACCCTCAAGAGGCGCAATATTATGTTCAAGTCGATATTTATTAATTTCTAATTGCTTTTCTTGCATTTTTTTAAACGCTTTTGGTATATCAGGGTTTGCAACATCTGCTTCTAATTGTTTAGTTGTTGCACTTAATTCCGTTTTCCAATCACTATTTTTATTGTTATTTCCGAGTTTCGAGCTTAAAATAGCCCCTGCAACCGTAGCCAAAATTAGTAAACCGATCATTACCCACGTACCGACACGTCGATATATTTTCATATTTTCATTTTGTATTAACCCAATTAAACTAGCCAATGTTCGTACCTCCTGTTACCTCTAAGAATCGGTCTTCCAACGTTTTCTTTAATGGAGTTATTCCATAAATTTGAATGTCGTTTTCAGCTAACACCTTTACAAGTCTTGGGATTTCTGTTCTTGCAGTTGATACTTCTAAGCCTTCATTTGTTTCTTTTGATGTCACGCCACATTTCTCTTTCAGTACACTTACAGCATCTGTTTTTGGTTCTACTGAGAATAAATGTAGATCAGATTCCATTTCATTAACAAAATCATTCATCGATTTCACTTCGACAAGTGAACCTTGTTGAATAATAGCAATGCGATCGCACATCATTTCCATCTCGGAAAGCAAATGACTCGAAACAATCACGGCTAGGCCTTCTTCACGGGCCAGTTTTCTTAAATAATCTCGTATTTCACGGATTCCAGCTGGGTCTAAACCGTTTGTTGGTTCATCTAAAATAAGCAACTTTGGTTTATGCAGTAATGCTTGAGCTAGACCTAATCGTTGTCTCATCCCTAGAGAATAAGTCTTTACCTTGTCATGAATACGATTTTGCAAGCCTACTAATTCAATCACTTCATCAATTCTTTGCTTTGTGATCCCTTTATGCATTCTAGCAAAATGGATAAGATTTTGATAACCAGTGAGGAATTTATACATTTCTGGGTTTTCGACAATTCCACCCACAAACTGAATCGCTTCCTCATAATTATTTTTAACACTTTTGCCTGAGATAACTATTTCTCCCTCTGTTATCGCCATTAAGCCAACCATCATTCGAATCGTCGTTGTTTTCCCTGCTCCGTTTGGACCTAAGAAACCAAATACTTCCCCTGGATAAACATCAAAGCTTAACCCTTTAATAATTTCTTTCTTGCCTATTTTTTTCTTTACATTCCTCAACTGTACTAAGGATTCCATTATTTTCCCTCCTCATAGCTATTCAGCTTTTTAAACCAATCTAAAATATTCATGCCTGTTGTTTCATGGATCGTCGCAACATCTTCACGAGCAATCACTTTCCCTTTTTTCAGGACAATGACCTCATCTAATAAAGGTTCTATATCAGCAATTTCGTGAGTAGTGATGATAATCGTTTGATTATCAATATCTACAAATGATAGTAACCCTTTAATGATAGATTCCCTAACCATTGGATCCATTCCCGAAAAAGGTTCATCCAATAAAATATACGGCACATTCCTACCAAGAGTGATAGCCATACGCATTCTGCTACGATTACCTTTGGAAAGCTCCTTAACCTTTAGACCTCCATCTAAATTCATAAAGGAAAGGACATCATAGGCCCTTTGGCGATCAAAATCTGGAAATTGTGTAGAAAAAAAGTCAATCGTTTCTGAAACAGTAAAGCCAGAATAATAAGCGTCTAATTCTGATAAATAGGCAACTTTTTCTGCACTTCTCCTTGTCACAGTTTGGCTATTCAATGTTACCGATCCTTTTGATGGCTTCAGCAGACCACACATCAGCTTAAGGATTGTAGATTTTCCACTTCCGTTTTCACCAATTAATCCGACAATTCCCCCTTGCCTTACATTCCATGTAAATGGGTGTAAGGCAATCTTTGAACCATACATTTTTGTAACTTGATCAAACACGATCATTTGGAGTTTCCTCCTCTCCTGCTACTTTCTTTAATACTTCAATCATTTCAACCAACGTAAAGCCCATTTCAGTCATGCTAACAGTAAACTCACGGACAAGATCAAGTTGTAAACTCTTTCTTAAGTCTGACAATATTACCTCATTTTCAGTTACAAAGGTTCCTTGCCCACGCCGTGTTTCCACTGTATTCATCCTTTCTAATTCGCTATATGTTCGTTGAACTGTATTTGGATTTACACCTGATTGAATGGCCATTTCTCGTACAGATGGTAGTTTTTCACCTGACTTGATTTCTCCACGGATGATCTGACGGTGAATTCGGTCAACAAGTTGAAGATAGATCGGTTTAGTTCCATGGAAATCCTCACCCATGTTTTACACCTCCACCTTCTTGTCAATTAAGTAACAAGAAAAACAGAAAAGAAAAACGGACTTTCCTATTCGATAAAGGGCATCACCAAAATAGAATGTTACATCTCTTCCAACACTCGTATCACTACCAGAAAACGAAATGGATTCTGTAATCGGTAGAGAAATTTGAAACCAAGACGTCATGAATTTAAAGAAAGCAGATTGTTCAAAAAAGTTTACTGCAATAAAAAGAATGAGGATCATAAAAACAAGTGTTAAGCCCTGAAATCTTCTAATGTATTTTTTCTGCCAAAGATTTAGAGCAGTAAAGAAGAAAACTAATATCCCTAAAGAAAACGAGCCTAAAAATAGTAAAATTGTGGATCCAATGGTATTTTCAATCGTGAATAAATTCACATAGTCTAATTTATCAGCCACTAATTCATAGGAAAGCCTAGTTGTAATAGCCACAATTGTAAAAGAAAAAATGTACCCAACGAAAGTGATAATGTACTTAGCTGTCACTAGACTAGAAATTCTTTGTGGTGTATGGAGCCACATTTGAAGTTGCTTCGTCTCTCCATGAATGCTAATACCGAAAAAAACGCAAAAATAAAAGACATGTAAAAATAGAAAAACAACATTTGTTATAAAAAATATCATTGGTTCCTCAAATCGCAAACTTAGAAAATAAGCAAGTATTTGAATGGTAACTAAAATAGCGAGACCGACTAACATACTTAGCCGAGATAGCTTCCATTCTTTTTTGAGTAATCCAACAAAGGCATCCATATGCATCCCTCTCTTCCTTTTTGAAACATCTTAGTGTTCTAGTTAGATAGTACACTAACACATAAACACTGGCAATAGTTTTTTAAAATTTTTCCAAAAAAAATAAAGCAGCCAATAAAATGATTGGGCTGCTTAAAGGAATTATTTATGGTTTTACTGATTGTCCTTCTTCGACGATATGATATAGAAGATGGGCAAGATGATGTATAGGACCATGTACTTCTTCATCTTCATTCTCTTCTTCATCTATCTCTTCATTAAATTCTAAATCATTTAAATATAAAGCCATAAACTCGTAAAAGTCTTTCATTTGGAAAGAATAGCAGGCTGCAGGATCTTCATTATCTTCTTCATATTGAAGAACCATATGTGATACATCCCCATCGTTGTCTTCCGCATCAAAAAACACAAAAAAGCCCATATTTGTATCAAGATCAAATAAATGTCTTGTCCCTCCCTCTGTTGCTTTTTGAAAATCCTCTTCATTTAATTTTTGAATTTGCATCGCGTCGACATTATCTTCTTTATGAAAATTTACGACAAAAGAATTCATTATAAAACCTCCGTTTTAGGATGATGACGTAAATAATATACCCTTCTTCGCTGAAATTTATTGTTTAGATTTTTCCGAGATATAGATCAGATTGATTTAGCTTACTTTTTTTCTACCTAATCAAGTTGTAAAATAGAATTAGAAAGGAAGTGGTTCGATGGCGATTGTTTTGCCTCATATTGAAGACTCCAACATAACCAAATATATTCCTCCAAAAGGTGACTTCGAAGTATTTCGTGATGAAGCACATTATGCAGATAAAGTTAGGGAATGGGGACTTAGCACAACAAAAGAAGTAAAAAAAGAGTTTTGGTACAAAGATAAAACACAGCAAAGATTAGTATCTATAAAAGGTTACGAAACTTTCGGTAAGGCAACAGAGTATAATACTCTTATTATCGAATTCCAAGATGGTCATCTATCTTGCATTCATCCTGCCTACTTGAAAGAAATGCAGTCTTCCAGTTTCGGTAAAGAAAGCAAAACCTTGGATACTGCAGATTCAACCGAAGCAATTGTGATAGAGCCCGAACTTAAGAACGAAGTGACTCCGGAAATCCCAAAAACGACTCCAGAAAAGAAAGAAACGCAACTGCCTAAAGTAAAAAAGGAAAAACCAGCTAAACTAGTGCTCCCAGAAGAAAAAGTTCACTTTACTGGGACGGTAAAACAATTCGCAATGAGCTGGAACCATTTCAACGAGGAAAACGACGAAGTAGTTGTACTTGAGAACGTCCGAATTGAACAAGAGGAAGCAATCGAAGTAGGTCTTGCTTGGTGTGCTCATAGTAAAACCTTGAAAAAGTTCGAACTAAAACCAGGTGAAAACCTTGAATTTGATGGGAAAATTGTTAAAAAGACCTTACCTAAAGGGAAAGATGTGGAGGAAGAGGAATTCCGTTTGGAGTTTTCAGTTACATATAAAATTAATAATCCTTCTAAGATTGAGAAGAGATAGATGGAGAAATTCGCAAATTAAAATAAGCAGACCTAGTTTTAATCACTTAGGTCTGCTTTATCCTTTTACTCACCTAAATCAACATTATGGTACACTTGCTGAACATCATCCAAGTCTTCTAATGCATCAATAAGCTTCTCAAATTTTGCTATTGCATCTTCTGGGAGAGTTACATCATTTTGAGCAAGCATCGTTAATTCGGCAACCGTAAATTCGGTGATGCCGACACTCTTTAATGCTTCTTGTACAGCATGGAATTGGTCAGGCTCAGCATATACAATCACTGATTCATCCTCTTCAATAATGTCGCGAACTTCTACGTCAGCTTCCATTAAAATTTCAAGTACTTCATCCGCGGATTTGCCTTCAAGGCCGATAACAGCTGTAGCATCAAACATATAAGCTACCGAACCACTTACTCCCATATTCCCACCGTTTTTTCCAAAAGCAGCACGAACATCTGAAGCTGTACGGTTAACGTTATTTGTAAGAGCGTCAACGATGATCATTGAACCACTTGGCCCAAACCCTTCATAACGTAGTTCAGAATAGCTTTCTTCTGAACCACCTTTTGCTTTTTCAATCGCACGGTCTATAATATGTTTCGGAACATTGTACGTTTTTGCACGCTCAAGGACAAATTTTAAAGCTTGGTTCGATTCTGGATTTGGTTCACCTGATTTTGCTGCTACATAAATTTCAACTCCAAATTTCGCATAAATACGACTTGTATTTGCATCCTTTGAAGCCTTCTTCTCTTTAATATTGTTCCATTTACGGCCCATTATGAACACTCGCTTTCAACTTTGAATCTACACTAAATTATTATAAAGTAATAAATTGTATATTCAACACTTTTTCAAAATAATATTATACCTTTGGTGGTTCATTTGTTAAGTGGTTAATGTTGTAAGTGAAATCTAATGATCAAGCCGTTCAATAATAGTCGCATTTGCCATTCCGTGCCCTTCACACATTGTTTGAAGGCCGTAACGTCCACCAGTTCGTTCAAGCTCATGCATCATGCTCACCATTATACGAGCTCCGCTTCCTCCGAGTGGATGACCTAGGGCAATCGCTCCACCATTTGGATTGAGCTTTCTTGGGTCCGCTCCTATTTCTTTTAGCCATGCCAATGGAACGGGAGCAAAGGCTTCATTGACTTCGAATACATCAATATCTTCAATAGAAAGGGCAGATTTCTCCAAAATTTTAACTGTGGCATGTATTGGTCCTGTCAGCATTAGTGTCGGATCCGAACCCACTACCACTCTTGTGTGAACTGAAAATCTTGGCTTTAATCCTAGCTCCTCAGCTTTCTCACGAGACATAAGCAGCAAAGCAGCCGCTCCATCGCTAATCTGACTAGAATTTCCGGCATGAATGACTCCGTCCTCTATAAAAGCTGGTTTTAGCTTCGATAACGCCTCAAGCGAAGTCTCCTTACGAGGTCCAGAATCTTCACTAATTATGGTCATTTGACCATCTGGCAATGTCACTTTAATCGGAAAGATCTCTTTTGTAAAGTATCCCTCCATCTGTGCATTTAACGCCTTTTGGTGACTTTCAACTGAAAATTGATCAAGTTGTTCACGGGTAAATCCATATTTCGCTGCGATCCTTTCCGCTGAAATACCTTGATGTATCATTTCATGCTGTTCCCCAAGTTTTTCACTTATTGACGCTCCCTGATAATTTGATCCTATCGGTGTACGAGACATACTTTCTACTCCACCTGCTATGACCACATCCATGTCACCTGAAAGAATAGCCTGTGCTGCAAAGTGAACTGCTTGCTGGCTAGAACCACATTGCCGGTCAATCGTTGTTCCTGGAACAGTAATCGGAAACCCAGCAATTAAAGCTGCTACCCTGGCAATATCACCTGCTTGTTCCCCCGATTGAGTTACGCACCCTAAGATCACATCATCTACTTGATTTGGGTCGATACCCGCTCGATTGACAAGTTCCCTTAAAGTAGCCCCTGCTAAATCATCGGGTCGAATATCTTTAAGAACCCCATTTTTTCTACCTACCGGTGTACGTACACCTTCCACAATAACTACTTCACGCATATTCCATTCCCCTTTTTTCTAAAAAATTTGTCACAGTCCCTCAGCTTTTTCTCTATATTCCATTATACTAAATTTTCAGACTATACATATTTAAATGTAGATTGAAAATACCCGTTGTGAAACATTGAGTTCTTTACTTCACTATGATAATTTTTAAAGAAACGAAAAGATTTGGGGGTTTCAAAATTGGTAGATGTATTTACAGAAATTAATATAAAGAATTCTCTTGAAAAAGTTTCGGAATATGCAGCAAATCCCGACAATGCGCCTAAATGGTATGTAAATATAAACTCAGTTGAATGGCGAACAGCTAAGCCATTAACACTAGGCTCTCAAATTGCTTTCAAAGCAGAATTTTTAGGTCGAGATCTTTCATATGTTTACGAAATTGTAGAGTATTTTCCGAGTCAAAAACTTGTCATGAGAACAGCTGATGGACCGTTTCCCATGGAGACTACATATACATGGGAAGCACTAGGGGATGATCTTACACGAATGACTTTAAGAAACAAGGGAATCCCAACAGGGTTTTCAAAATGGTTCGCTCCATTTATGTCCACAATGATGAAAAAGGCAAACAAGAAAGACTTAAAAAAAATAAAGGACATTCTTGAAAATTAGAGGGAAGTACAATGGTTCCGGATAGCGTTAGAACCGCTTTCCATACATAAATGAATCTAAAAAAATCGACTATCCCATTTTGAGATAGTCTCTAAACAAATTTATGGCTTAAGTACTACCTTTATACAATCATCTTCTCGATTGTTAAAGATTTGATAACCGTAGCTTGCCTCTTCAAGGGGCATTTTGTGCGTAATAATTTCCTTCGGATCAAATTCTTTATTCATTATTTTTTCAAATAAGGTTGGCATGAAATGAATGACTGGTGCTTGCCCCATTTTTAAGTTAATATTTCTAGCAAAGAAGGCACCTAAAGGAAACAAATTATAATTTCCCCCATACACTCCGGTAAGTTGAACAGTTCCATATTTCCTAACCGCTTTTGTAGAAATTTGAATTGGTCCAAGGGTTCCTCCTTGGAGTTTTAACTTTTGTTCCAAAAACTCTAGAGGTGATTTTTTTCCATCCATCCCGACACAATCAATGACCACATCTGCTCCACCATGAGTAATTTCTTTCAAATGCTCACCCATATCAGGATATTTTGTGAATTCATAAACCTCAACATTGTTCATCTTTTTGGCATGATTCATTCGATAATTCAAATAATCAACGGCTATCACTCGCTTAGCACCTTTCATCCAAGCAAATTTTTGAGTCATTAAACCAACTGGGCCGCATCCAAGCACAATAACCGTATCCCCAGATTTCACCCCAGCATTTTCTACACTCCAATAGGCCGTAGGTAGAACATCAGATAAGAAGAGAAGGGATTCATCCTCTAATTCACAGGATTCAGGGATAACAAAGGGGGTAAAGTTACCAAACGGCACTTTTAAATATTCAGCCTGACCACCTGGATGGTTTCCGTACTTCTCTGAATAGCCAAAATAACCCCCGGAATCGTAATGTGGATTCGAATTATCACATTGACTTTCCATTTCATGTTGACAATAAAAACATTGACCACATGCAACATTAAAAGGAATGACAACCCGATCACCTTTTTTTACTTTTGTTACCTCTGGTCCTATTTCTTCAACAATACCCATTGGTTCGTGACCAATAATATACCCAGGAGGTAAAGGCATGTTCCCTTGATACAAATGCAAATCTGAACCGCAAATAGCTGTCGATGTAATTCTAACAATTATATCGTCTTTTTTTTCTAATTTGGCATCTTCTACTTGATCAACTATTACATTTTTCGGTCCATGATAAGTTACAGCTTTCATTTTTATCTCCTATCTAGTATTGGCTTTTTTATGTTTATTTTGTCATTCAATTGAAAGTAATATTCCGTAATCAAGTACCGTATTCCAAACTTAGAAAATTAACATCGTTTCCAAAATAAGTTTCTAAAAAAACGCCACCACAGGAATCCGAAAAGCAATACCTGTGGTGGCGTTTGTTCATCATTTCTTCTGTCCAATCTCTTCTCGAACAGAATCTCTTAGAGCCCTCTTTAAAAACTTTCCAACCGATGTTTTCGGAATTTCTTTTAAAAATAGTATTTCATCTGGGAGCCACCATTTTGCAAATTGTGGTGCTAAAAATTGAACGAGCTCTTCTTTTGTTGTTTTTCCGATATAGGAATCCTTTAATACGACACAAGCAACTGGACGTTCCTGCCACTCTTTATGAGGAACAGCGACTACCGCTGCTTCAAAAACAGCTTCATGTGCCATCAACGCATTTTCTAAATCAACAGAGGAGATCCATTCACCACCGCTCTTAATTAAATCTTTTGTTCGATCAACGATTTTGACGTAGCCTTCCTCATCAATGGTGACGACATCCCCAGTATGAAGCCATCCATCACGGAATGCTTCATCTGACCTCTCATCCTTATAATATTCGGAAGCAATCCAAGGACCACGGATCGTCAGTTCACCCATTTCCTTACCATCCCAGGCAACTTCACCATCTTTACCAATGACTTTCATTTCTAAGCCCGGAACCAATATGCCCTGTAACGCCTTTATATTGATTTTTTCCTCCTGGGAAAGATCTTCCTGATAGCTTTTTAATGTTGAAATGACGACAAGAGGGCTTGTTTCAGTCATTCCATAAGCATGCATAAAAGGAATTTTATGCCTTTGCTCGAATGCTTGGATCATTCCACGTGGAGCTGCAGAACCCCCACATAGAATGGATCTAAGACTACCCATATCATAATTGCCTTCATCCAATTCCTTCAGTAGACCTAACCAAATTGTTGGTACACCTGCTGTTATCGTAACCTTTTCCTGTTCAATCAGCTCGGCAATGATCTTCGGTGTGAAGTATGGTCCTGGTAAAACTAATGTCGTACCAAACCAAACTGAAGCAAAAGGTAGACCCCATGCATTTACATGGAACATTGGAACGACAGGCAGTGCAATATCCTTTTCACTTACAGCTGCACTATCTGCCATCCCAAGTGCCATGCTATGTAAATAAATACCACGATGTGAGTAGATGACCCCTTTTGGATTTCCAGTCGTGGCGGAAGTGTAGCACATTCCCGCCGGATCATTTTCCCCAATATCATCAGGATATTCATAATTAGGGTCCGCTTCTTCAAGCAATTTTTCATAATGATAAACAGGTGAAAGGGTGGTGTCAGGAAGCTCATCTTCATCCGTCATAATAATATAGGCTTTAACTGTTTGTAGACTGTCAGCTATTTTTTCAATAAGTGGTAGGATATCTGAATCGATTAGTAAAACCTGATCTTCTGCATGGTTTATAATGTAGGAAATATGCTGCGCGGAAAGTCTAATGTTGATCGTATGGAGAACGGCACCACTACACGGAATGGCAAAATACGCTTCTAAATGGCGGTGATGGTTCCAAGCTAATGTTCCAACTTTGTCCCCTCTTTCCACTCCTAATGTTTGTAAAGCACTAGCAAGCTTTCGCGTTCTTTCACCGATTTCTTTATAAGTAAAACGTTGTATTCCCTTTGTCGTTCTTGAGATGACCTGTTTTTTAGGAAAATACTTCTCGGCCCGTTTAATCATTTGTGTCATCGTCAATGGAGTGTTCATCATATTAACTTCCCCCTTTTTAGTAAGCGCTTTCTACAAAAAAGACTGCTTGTTTCATTGTATGAGACATTTGGATCATTTCATTCTATTAAAAATTATTTAATTTATCAGTCTGAAAATTCAGACAATTAAACTCTATCATATTTTAACTAATTTGGGAATGCGAAAAATACAAAAAAGCACTTGCCTCCATCAATCGGCAAGTGCTTTGTCAGAAGTGAATATTTCTTCTAATATATTTATTTTCTTTTTCGTGTATTCTTCAAAGCTTTCATTGTACGTTTTCGGGTCTTTTGGGTTGGAGAACTGTTGGATTTTTCCTGTTTTAGGATGAATGAATTTGCTTGCTGCCCCACAACCTAGTCCAATGATCGTTTGAACTTCTTCCATAATGATAATATTATAAATACTTTCTTGACCTGGGAACGCGTAACCTACATTCTCTAAATTGCCAAGAATATTTTTCTGACGATATAAATAGTACGGATTATAGCCGTGTTCATGTGTCCATTTTTCGGCTAATTCCATCATCTGTTCCACTTCGCTACGGTCTGCAACTTGATATTTTTGCTTATTTTGTGTCATTTCGGAAGCTCTTTTAAACGAAAGTGTGTGAACGGTCAATGATTCAGGCATTAATTTTTCTGTTTCATTTAATGTATGAGTGAATTCTGGAACTCCTTCACCTGGTAAACCAATAATTAAATCCATATTGATATTATTCATTTCCATTTGTCGCGCCAAGTGGAACTTTTCAATTGTTTCTTCAACGGTATGATGACGACCAATCGCCTTTAATGTTTCTTGTATATACGATTGCGGATTAACACTAATACGGTCGATATTCCACTTTTTCAAAACATTTAATTTATCAGGTGTGATCGTGTCAGGTCTACCTGCTTCAACCGTTATTTCACGAATGTGTTCAACTTCCGGAAAGGATTGGTATACTTCTTCATAAAGCATATCCATCTCTTCAGCGGTAATACTTGTCGGGGTTCCTCCGCCATAGTATACAGTCGTGATCTTTATTCCCTTTTCCTTCAACCACTTTCCTGTCTCTCGAACTTCGTAATGAAGCCCACCAAGGAAGGAGTCAACGGAACCTTGGCGACCATTAATCGCATAGGCAGGAAATGTACAATATGCACATTTGGTTGGGCAGAATGGTATCCCGATATAAATGCTGACTTCATTTTGTAAATCGTATAGGTCAGGAACAACCGCAAGCTGGCGATCAACGATATGCTGCATCAATTGAATTTTTTCATCGGAAATTAAGTACTGCTCTTTCAATTGTGAATGGGCCAGCTCCTGCGGAACGCCTTCTTGAACTTTTTTGTGTAGGAGCTTTGTTGGTCTGATTCCAGTCAGAAATCCCCACTTTTGAGTTATTCCTGTATAGTCCTGAAGAACTTTCAAATAAACTGAGAGGACCGTATTTTTGATTTCTTTCCAACGTTCCTTATCATTATCCGTATCCGTTAGTTCTTTCTGGGTACTTGATGAAAAGGTTTCGTTCCCATTTGCGAAAAGAGTTACTACGACCTTCATATCGACATTCATACTTAAGTCTATATTTATTTTTAAATCTGATTCCATAACGGGATCAAAAACAAGTACTGTTTCTTCAAAAAACAAATTCGCAATCAATTGCAAAGGGCGATGAAATCGATCATCCTCTATGCCAGTTATCAATATTTGCAATGCAATCACCTTTCTAAGAAAAGCGCAAACGCCTTGATCAGCCCCGACAAGCAAATGCTTCGCCACCCAGAAAGTCGTTCTTTGACTTTTTGGGTGGCGAACATTTGACCTCGAGGTCGACAAAAGCGCGACGTCCTGTCGCATTGTCGACACTAGTACTTCCTGTACGTCGGGGCTAGGACGCTTGCGCTGGACATTTTTCAAAGTCTAAAAAAATTATTCATTCTAAACTCAAAATAAGCTTACTTAAGTGTATCGGAACCCATTTAGGAGGTCAACAAGAAGAAATCGGCAGGTGAATAGAAAAAGGCTAAACCATGGACACTCCATTTGATTTAGCCTTTCATTCTATTTTTTTAAAATGTTCATCTTTCGGAGAAATTCAATCGGATGCTGTTTACGGAAGTGTTCTTTTACCATATAAGTGACTCCATGCTGATTATTTGAACGGGTGACCCAATCAGCTGCTTTCTTGACTTCAAAAGAGGAATTCCCCATAGCTACTCCTAGTCCAACTGCATCAATCAATGGAATATCATCCGAGTCATCTCCAATATAAACCATTTGTTTACTTGTTAGCCCCAGATGTTCACCTAAGTATAATAGCCCATTTAACTTGGAAACTCCTGCCGGAACGATTTCTAGTCTCAATTTATTTATCTTAACTGAGTCGATTTCAATGTACATTCCCTTCAAAGCTTGCACAACATCATCTAAGTCTTCTTCATCTTCGAAATAGGCTTCAATTTTAGATGGGGTCATTGGATTATCCGTTAAAGCTTCACTAACAGAATCAACAAATTGATGAGGATAAAAGGCGGGATCCGCCGAAGAAAAAATCGTTTTTGCCATCAAATTATTCGATAGCTTGGATCGATTTCCCAACGAATACTCCTCATTGACTAATCGAATTTGACATTCAAACCCTTCTAATAATCTTGATATTTCAAAAGCAACATCTTCTTCTAATCTTTTCACAAATATAGGTTTTTCGTCTGTACTCGAAATATACGAACCTCTACTTGTAACGATTGGTATATTTATTTTTAATGTATTGGCTAATTTCTTTGCAAAAGGAAAGCTTCGTGATGTGACAAGTGTAACATCCACTCCCTTATGCTGAACGTATTGGATGGCCTCTTTGGCGGAACGATGGAGTCTGCTATTGGATTGCAATAACGTCCCATCAATATTTATAGCTAATAAGCGGAATATCATAAGATTATGCCCCCTGTTCTAGTTGTAAATCTCCATAAATCATTTTTATGTATAAAAACGAACAAATAGAACATTGTAACTTTAAGGTAAGGTGGGACTATACAAAAAAAGCCGACAGAGTCAGCTTTCCTACATACTACTATTCCATTGGGCCGTACAAGTCTTCCAACGGCATCATAATGATACGATTTAGTTCGCCAATGATCATACTCATTCTTTGTTCTGCTTCCATCAGTTTCGCAATCGTTGCATGCTGACCAACAAGGGCAACCGTTTTTTGAGCATGCTGTACTTCTTCTTCTGTAATATCGTAGCCCATCATTTGCTTTTGTTGAAGCTCCATTTGAATGTTACGGAAGTTTTCAAACATTCTTTTAGCTGTTTCATCCTTATACACTTCATCATACATCTTTCTTAACTGAGCATACTCAGCACTATTACGGATTGCTTTTTCCATATCATAAGCTGCATCATACAAATTGGTCATCCGAAACACTCCTTCTCTTTTAGGCACTTTTCCCACTATATCAAACTATGTGTAAAAATGCGAAACGTTCCCTTTAATTAATAAGGAAAGTAAGCGTTAATAAAACCGATTATTGCTATTCCCAATCTACATTTACATTTACATTTACATTTCTAACTATTCACCACTCTAGGCGTTTGTTCATACGATACTATATCAATTTTGCCTAATTAATATTATAAAACGGAACCTCCATGACGAGCAAATGAGGAATGGTATTTGTGAATTCTTTCAGCCCCATAACATTGGTCCCCCATACTGAGAATAAAACCGAAGAGCGTCTAATTTATATTTCAAAACCGCTGTTTGAAAAATGGAAACTAACAACTAATGGTATCATAACAATTTGTATCGGAAAACATTTCATCCGACTTAAAGTATTAGAAAATAATATCAACGTTCCTGAAATTATGATTTCAGAAGAGCTTTTGACAGAGTGGTATTTACCTATCCAAACCTACCATTTTGTGAGCCACTATATCTTTTCTAAGCAAACACTTTACTTAGCACCTGTAATTGGGTTGCTTACAGAAGTGAATGAAGAAGATCTTGAAAATCCTCACTTCCGATCAGTTCATTCTTTTAGTGAGGAATTAGAATATGTGACTAAAGTTCTTGGTGGACTATTTTATGTTTTTCCTTTACAAATCATATCCGATGATTATGTTACTGGCTTTTATTATAATGATGGAAAATGGTGTAAATCCAAATTACCCATTCCTGACGTGATCTATAATCGTATCCACTCAAGAAGAATCGAATCTAGTGAAAGTTTTAGGAAGTTTCGTAATCAAATCCTCATCGAACAAATCCCTATGTTTAATGACCGTTTTTTGTCTAAATGGGAAGTTTATGACGTATTAATAACAGAGGAACATTTGCAGCCCTACCTACCAGTCACCACCCTTTATAGTAAAAAAAATTTAGACGAGATGCTTCAAAAATACAAAACCATATTTTTAAAACCGATACATGGTAGCCAAGGAAGAAATATTATTCGAATAATAAATGATGGAGAACAATATCAACTTCAATTTAGCTATTTCAAAGATAAGCAGGATCGTCTAAATATAAATGATCAGGAAGAGTTACATGAGAAGTTAACCCCATATATTAACAATAACACCTATTTAATTCAACAAGGGATACCTTTTATCAAAATCCAAAATCGACTAATGGATTTTCGTGTTCTTTGTCATAAAAACAATCAAAATTCTTGGAATGTTACTTCTGTCGTAGCACGTTTATCCGCAGAAAAACAATTTGTTTCGAATATCGCTCGCGGTGGAGAAATGATGAAACCATTAAAAGCCTTATCTCTTTTTTTTGAAACAAAAACCGCCCAGCAGCAATTAGCCTTTATGAAAGAATTAGCTTTGGAGTTTGCTTCACTCATTAGTCAGAATGCAGAGGGGCTAACAGGTGAATTAGGAATTGATATGGGTATTGATACGGATGGAAACCCTTGGATGATCGAAGTTAATTCCAAGCCTTCAAAAAATTTCGAAGAACAAGAAATTAAAATCAGACCCTCAGCTAAATCAATTGTTTCCTATTGTTTTAGGTTGGCTTTAGAATATGTCAATAAGAAGGAGGAAGGCTAGGTGGAAGCCTTTGGAATTATTACTTTAAACGAAAATAGTGAGATGGCCTATTTTACAGAAATAGCGATCCGAGCATCTGAGCTTGGTATGACATGCTGCCGTTTTATCCCCTCTAACATTCATCCTGTTTCTCAACAGATAAGTGGAAGCATATATGACCCTCATACAAAAAAATGGGCAGCAACTGAGTTTCCAATCCCAACTATTCTATATGATCGCTGCTTTTACGGTGATGATTTCCAATCGAAACAATGCTCTTCCATCGTTTCTTGGTTAAAAGGGCGGGAAGACATCGTATTCCTCGGTTATGGACTTCCGAATAAGCTGGAATTAAATCATGTTCTAAAACAATCGGTACTATCTCCCTATCTTCCTTTAACGCAATCGATTACTAATCTTAGTGTTGTTTTAGAAGAACTAAACCAATTCAAAAGAATCGTAATCAAACCCATTAATGGCTCTCAAGGAAATGGAATCTATTATATCGAATATGAAACGCTTCCCATTAAAGTTAAAACCTTTAATAAAAACAGACATATTCAAAAAGAATTTCATGACGAAAAGAAATTTCATACTTGGATCAGCACTTTAATTTCTAAAAAGAATTATTTGGTGCAGCCCTATTTAGAGCTATCAAATGAGAATAATCAGCCCTTTGATATTCGAATCTTGCTACAAAAATGTGAGGATGGGAGCTGGATGGAGCGTGGTCGAGGGATTAGAGTAGGACACCCTGATGGAATTATATCCAATTTACATGCAGGTGGTCAGACAGAAAGCTATGGGTTATGGAAACAAAAGCTATCCCCAAATCAAAAAGAATTTATCGACCTAGAGATAAATGAGCTTTTACGAGAAATACCAAAAGTTTTAGAGGAAAAGTTCCTACCATTATTCGAACTTGGAATTGATGTGGGTATGGCAAAGGATGGTTCCATTTGGGTTCTCGATATTAATTCCAAACCTGGAAGAAAGGTTATCTTAGAAACTACACCTGAGAATAGAGATGATCTTTTCTTCGCCCCTATACTTTACGGAAGAACATTAGATAGCTCTGGACAAAATGGAAGGAAGAGATACGATGCGAAAACGTTATCCTATTGAAATCAATGATCAGTTGAGTAAAACGGTGTTATACCCTGCACAACTTAAGCCGCTTTTAACAAATATAGAACGTATTGCATTCGGTAGTCGTTCTTGTGAGGCAACTTTTTTAGCCCATCCCCAAAATCTGAACATTTTAGTGATGAGCTCTGACTTAATGGAAGAATTGCATTTTCATAATCTAAAAATACCTTTACATGTTTTTTATGAAAATAATACACTATTCCTCGGACCACTCGTTGGGATATTTACATCAGGATTTACCCCATATCCCCTTCGGCCTATTGGAGACCGTTCCTTGTTTTTTTCAAAATTACTTTCCGTCCAAAAGTCTGTAGGTGTGATTCCTTTTGTATTTGGAGAACAGCATATCGATTGGGAACAAGGGGTAATTGAAGGATATTTTTACAAACAAAATGGTTGGGAACAGCATCTCATTCCCTTTCCAAATGTCGTGTATGATCGTCTGCCAAATCGAAAAAGTGAAAGCCAGCATGAACAAAAAGCAGTTAAAACCCGAATGGAAACCGAGTACTTAATCCCATGGTATAATCCTGGTTTCTTTAATAAACTTGATATTTATGAAAAACTTTATAATGATTTCACCGTTTCAGAATATTTACCCGAAACAAATCCATTTACTTCCTTTACTCCAATTGAAAAAATGCTTGCTAAATACGATTCAGTGTACATGAAACCGATAAATGGAAGTCTTGGATTAGGGGTTCATCAACTACTCCTTGATAAAATTGAAAATGCTTATTATTGCCGCTACTTTGATAAAGAAGGGGTAAAACGGCTCCAGAAGTTTACTTCATTAGAAAGTTTAATTAAACATGTTTTTCGAAAGCGTCCTTTAGAGAAAATGCTTGTCCAACAGGGAATTCCTTTATTAAAATCCGATCATCGTCCAGTTGATTTTCGTATTCATACGAATAAGGATGCAAATGGGAACTGGCATGTCTCAGCCATGGCAGCCAAAATTGCTGGGTCTGGCAGTGTTACGACTCATGTAAAAAGTGGCGGGGTGATCAAAACTTTAGAAGAAATTTTCACAATGGAAGAAAGAAATATATATGTACCAAAATTAAAAGAAGCTGCATTAAAGTTAAGTCACTCTCTAGAAAGACATCTAGAAGGAATTATTGGAGAGATTGGATTCGATTTAGGAATAGATAGAGATGGGAAGGTTTGGCTCTTTGAGGCTAACTCCAAACCTGGCCGCTCCATTTTCAATCATCCAGAGCTGAAGGATTTTGATTTACTAACAAGAAAGTTATCGATTGCCTTTGCAATTTTCTTAACTGAAAAATCAATCCATACCCCTGAGGAAATATTTAGATGACTATTTTTTATTTGCCAGAAAATGAGACATGGATTCAAAATGAACAAGAGAATTGCACTTTTGGTGGTCTAAAAAAAGAGATTAGATATGAGTCTAACTTTCTCAAAAATCAAGGGATACTGTTCGATCTCCAATTAAAGGACCAACATATTGGTCCTTTAATTGGCATTATGACCGCTTCCAAAAGTGAGAATTCTCTCGCAGGAAATAGTAAGTTATTTATTGACATCCAACAGGGATTATTGAAAAGAAACGCTCTGTCATTTATTTTTTCCTATGAAGACTTGAAAGAAAGTGGTTCAATCATTGGCTATATTTATTTACCGAGCTATGAAAAATGGCTCCGAGTGAAAATGCCCTTTCCAGACATCGTCTACAATCGCATTCCCTTTCGAAAATCAGAACAAACCGTACTTTATCAACAATGTGTAGCACTTTTTCAACAATTCGGAATTCCAATCTTTAATCCAGGATTTATCGACAAATTTGATCTATTTCAAATTCTTAAGAGCAAAAATAATATAAAACGATTCCTCCCAAAAACCATACTCATTGATTCCATGGAAAATCTCGAACTATTTTTTAATCAGTATGAAGACATTTATTTAAAACCAAGAAAGCATTCAAAAGGCAAAAATATATATCGCTTATATTTTGAAAATGAGCAATTGGTGCTTGAAACGCATGGACAAAGAGAATTTTTTTCGAATTTTGTAGAGCTATGGAATCAGCATGACGAAATGTTTTATAAAATTCCATTTATTGCCCAACGCACCATTCAGCCAGACCTATTAAATGGTTTTCGTTATGATTTTCGAGTATTGACCCATTGGGATGTACCAAAACAAAAATATATTGTAACAGGAATTGGCATAAGGGCAACTGAACAACATGGTTTAACTACGCATACAACCAATGGTGGCTTTATCATTCCTTACCAGTCGATTCGAACAGATGAGCATGATCGTTTTATTAAAATGATCGTAGAAGAGATTGGCATGGTTTTATCGAACAAACTTGGTTTTTTCGGAGAGTTTTCCATTGATGCGGGACTAAACTCAGGTGGGAAATATGTTGTTTATGAAGTCAACTCCAAGCCGATGAGCTTTGATGAAGAAGAAATTGAACGGAAAAGAATACAGCATCTATGTCAATTATTTTTTCAGTTGACAGGGTTTGATGATAAATAATGGACTAAGTCACCTCCCTTCCAAATATGCTAAAATAAAGCTGGAGGGATAATATGATTACTCACTTTCAATACAAATCAATTTATGAGCACCAACAATTGCCTGGTTGGACTTTTTCCTTTTATTTCAAAAAGCAAAAATTCGCTGGAATTTACCATCAAAACGGCAGTATTGAATGGACTTCAGCATCACCAGCGCAAGAGGATGAGCAAAACTTAAAAGAACAAATCCATGAATTAATGTTATTTCATGTATACGAATAGAAAAGCGGAAGCGCGCTTGTAAGCCCCGATAAAGAAGACTGGTCGATTGGCGAGAGTAGCGAAGCCAGAGACCTAGTCGCACTTATGCAAACCGTTCTTTGGTTTGCCAAGCAAATACTTCGCGGGCCCGGAAAGTCGTTCTTTGACTTTTTGGACCCGCGAACATTTGACCTAGAGGTCGACAAGAGCTCGGGGGCGTCCTATCGCATTGCCGACACTGGTACATCCTTTACGTCGGGGCCGGACGCTTGCGCTGGACAATTTCTGCGTATGAGAATGGACCTTCTTTCAAAAAATAAAGAAAAGGAGGTCTGCTTTATGGAAAAAAAGGATTCGCCAAACTTTAACAAGGATTTACATTATGAAGGAAAAGATAAGGTCTATTTAGATGTGGACCGAATGATTAATGAAGGAATGTCTGGGGGTTCTGTTCATATGAGAGCGGATTCAACCAACATTGAAGAAGCTAGAGATCTTTATGAGGAAGAACCACCGTACTAAGCCACTTTCTCGAATTAGGTTCATTCATCTTAGATGAATGAACCTTTTTTTGTTATAATCTTACTAATTACTATGGATAATGAGGGGTATAATGTTAAAAAAATTGCAATTACTTTACCCAAATTTAATATTAACTAATCAAAAGCCAGAGGATCATTTCGGACATTTTTACTGGTTTACCCTTAAAACGAATGAATGGTTCGGCATTCCAAAGCAGGACATAATGGATAATCAATTAGTCCTTTTAAAATCACTATTTGATTATTTCCAGCCTATAGGAAACACTATACTTTCCTCCCCATCTGCCCAAAATTGGCACCGATATTTAATGGAAAAAGGTCCAATCCCCCCCCATGAACATGGATTGACCTTTCGAAATATTTTTTTTCAATGGTCAACTGGTAAAATTAATCGACATGATTTTGAATCCGCGTTACATGCATTTTTTCATTCTGAAATTATCATCATTTGGGAAGATGAGTGCAATGGGATTATTATCGAACCAAAATCGAATCACTCATTAGTAGAGAACGATTTTCTTGCCATGTTTGAAACGATGAGAACAGATTTTTTCATTGAACCATTTATCTATATCGGAAAATTCCGAAGCTTATCCGAAGCATTTCATCCATTATTCCAACATGAACGAGCGTTGTATTTAGATGCCATTCGCGCAAACTCGCAGGACAAACTTTTATACTTTGAAAAAATCGTTCCTTCTCAATTGGCATTCCACTTACCTGATTCAATGAAAAAGATTATTCAACATGATATTCTACCTGTCTTGTATGAGGATAACGAATTATTCTCAACAATTAAATCTTTTCTTTTAAACAATATGAATGCAAGTATGACTTCGAAAAGTTTATTCATCCACCGAAACACATTACAATATCGATTAGATAAGTTTACCGAAAAGACAGGTATACCATTAAAAGATTTTCATTCAGCGATAACAGTTTACTCCGCTTGTGAAATTATGGAAAAAACAAAGTAACAATATGCCTAAAAAAAGACATGTAAACTTTGTGCAATTTGTCCATATAGGAAAATGAATATCTTAGGTAAACTATTTATAAGAAAATTATTTCTTATGAGGAGGCTTTTTCCAATGGCTGAATTAAAATTAGACCATATTTACAAAATTTATGACAATAAAGTAACGGCAGTCACTGATTTTAACCTACATATTCAAGACAAAGAGTTTATTGTATTCGTTGGCCCATCAGGATGTGGAAAATCTACGACATTACGGATGATCGCTGGTCTCGAGGAAATTTCCAAAGGTGATTTCTATATTGATGGAAAACGAGTAAATGATGTCGCCCCGAAAGACCGTGACATTGCGATGGTTTTCCAAAATTATGCTCTTTACCCACATATGACAGTACGTGACAATATGGCATTCGGTTTGAAGCTTCGTAAATTTCCTAAAGATGAAATTAATCGTCGAGTGAATGATGCGGCAAAAATATTAGGACTTGAACAATATCTTGACCGAAAACCAAAAGCACTTTCTGGTGGTCAGCGTCAACGTGTTGCTTTAGGACGTGCGATTGTTCGTGATGCAAAAGTATTCTTAATGGATGAACCACTTTCCAATTTAGATGCTAAATTACGTGTACAAATGCGTGCAGAAATTGCTAAATTACACCAAAGATTACAGACAACAACGATTTATGTTACCCATGACCAAACAGAAGCAATGACAATGGCTACTCGACTTGTCGTTATGAAAGATGGGTTAATTCAACAAGTAGGTGCACCAAAAGAGGTGTACGAAAAGCCAGAAAATGTATTTGTCGGTGGATTTATCGGATCTCCTGCGATGAATTTCTTTAATGGAAAAATTGAAGATGGTAAATTTGTCATTGGAACAGTTACCCTTTCCATTCCAGAAGGAAAAATGAAAACTCTTCGCGACCAAGGCTATGTTGGTAAAGAAGTGATTCTTGGTGTCCGTCCTGAAGATATACATGACGAACCTGTTTTCATTGAAGCTTCACCTGGAACAAAAATCGATGCTAAAATTGATGTTTCAGAATTAACTGGCGCCGAAACAATGTTGTATTCTTCCATTAGTGATCAAGACTTTATTGCACGTGTTGATTCTCGTTCACATATCAAACCTGGTGATATTATTGAGCTTGCGATTGATATGAATAAAACTCATTTCTTTGACACTCAAACTGAAATGAGAATTCGTTAATTGATTTATAAAAACAGCCAATCACTCATTGTGATCTGGCTGTTTTTAGATTTTTTTATTCATTTATAAAAATTACGTTATCCAATGCACAGTTTGAACAAGTAAACAGATGCGGACATTTTTCATCTGAAAATGTATTTGGATACCCATCTTCTAATTTTAATTGGTCAATTTCCATATAAGCACTATAATCATCGTAATAATCCATTACTCTTCCGCAATCAACCATTTCACTACCACATTGGCATTTCAATTTTATTTCATTAAATCCATTACATAAATGACAAATACTCATCGTACACAAACCCTTCTCTTCATTTATGATTAGCATGTGTATTTTTTCGAGTTGTCATGACGGAAGAAATTACCTTTATTTAAAAGCGAATATTGTCCAAATATCTTAGCATAATAGACAGTACAAGCAACAAACAAAAGCAGCCAACGAGGAGATGAACTTTCAATGTATTAACTACCAATATATTCATCAAATCATAACCCAGACCCTAATAAGTAGGATTCCAAGTTACAAAGTCTTTATCCAGCTAATCATATTATGGGTTAGGACCTGGTGGCAATGGTATTACCATAAGTGGTTCAATTCCACACTGACCCTAAAATAATCAAGAGGAGTGTTAGATTATGGCAAGTAACAACAACTCAAACCAACTTTTAGTTCCAGGTGTACAACAAGCACTAGACCAAATGAAGTACGAGATTGCAAATGAGTTCGGAGTTAATCTTGGCGCAGACACAACTTCTCGTGCTAACGGTTCTGTAGGTGGAGAAATCACTAAACGTTTAGTTCAAATGGCTGAACAGCAATTAGGCGGCTTCCAAAGATAATTATATACAAAACTGAATAATATGGCTTAGCCCCCTTTATAAAGGGGGCTTAAATTTTTCTATAAGAAAAGCGCAGGCGCCTTGATCAGCCCCGACAAGCAAATGCTTCGCCAGCCGGAAAGTCGTTCTTTGACTTTTTGGCTGGCGAACATTTGACCTCGAGGGGCTAGGCGCTGGAGCAGGACAATTTTCGAAGTCCGAAAATGTTATACTTTCTTATCTTATAAAAAAACTACTTAGCCATTAGCTAAGTAGTTAAGCTTTAATGAGAATATATCCCGTGAAAAAAGTTAGAATCATAATACTGGCAATAATTAATGTAACTGAAAGTTCTTCCATCTTATCCACCCCATGCCCCAATTTGAACTAATCTATCAATATAAAATTACCATAAATAACGAAATGGATATTGATGAGATGTTTCAATTTCGTGACAATTAAGTGAACAATTCATGAAAATTTAGCAAGTCATATAGATTAATTTATTCCACGAGCACAGCTGTTCCGTAGGCAATGATTTCCGAAGCATTTTGCATAAGTGATGCAGACTGCAATCTCATCCCGATAATCGCGTTTGCACCTTTACTTTTTGCATCTTCTACCATGCGGCCAATCGCTTTTTGTCTAGCTTCATCCATCATTTCCGTGTATTCTGTTATTTCACCACCGACGATTGTTCTTAAGCCGGCTAAAATATCTTTCCCAATATGCTTAGATTGAATCGTGTTCCCCTTTACAAAACCCATCAATTCCTTAATTTCTTTACCTGGTACATAATCAGTAGTTACGATAATCATTTTCTTCATCCTCTCGTTTTTCCTTTTTTCGATCTTTAATTAATAAAAAAATGATGGCAAATATCGTCAGTGCATAAATGATATAAACAATAATAGCTAATTTAATATTTATGAACAACAAAATGATTCCTAAAATTTGCCCCACACCAGCAATAAGTACTAAGAGAACCTTAAGTTTCTCCATAAATAATCCTCCAAATAACCCTAGTTGTTTTTCTGCCAAATTTTCCGTACAAAAATAAGATAAACAAGCGTTGGTACTGGTGCTTGAATAAGTCCTAGGATACCCCACAGCCAATAATTATGTTGATTTCTTTTGGCATTAATAAATAAGAATATACTTTGACTTAGTAGAATAATGGTAACCATGATAATTAATTCTGGAGTTAATTCACCCTTCATGATTTTTCACCTGCTTAAGAGAGTAAACCATGCTGAATAGGATGGCAGAACAGATCCCTAGACCTTGTAAAATGATAAAAATAATCGGCATACGATAAAGGGAAAAAATAATTCCACTTAAAATAAAAATAGCGACTAAAGCAAACAGAAACAGCTCTTTTCTCCATTTTTCCTTTGCTTTCTTTTGCTGCTCAATGACAAAATGCTCAAACCAATTTTGACTAGGAGTTTCAATAGGCATACAGTCAAAAGAATCAAGACCTTCTGAAATCTTCTTTATCGTCTTATGATCAATTAATTGTTCTGTTTTCAGTGGAATGATTTTTGATTTCTTCATCCAGTTTTAACTCCTTTCTTACTGTCACAATCCCGTTATGAATTCGTGATTTTATTGTTCCTGGCGACAGATTCATCATATTTCCTATCTCATCATAAGAATATCCATAATAATGCTTTAAGATAATCGGTATTCGTACTTCTTCAGACAATTTTCCTAGAGCATTTAAAGCATCGTTCCACTCTTCGTTTCTGCTTTCAAATTGCCATTTTATTTTCCGAAAGGCTTGTTCTTGTATTTGCCAATTTTGTTCCCTTTTCTTCTTTCTTAATTGATCTATATATAGATTCGTGGCAATCGATATTAGCCATGACGAAAACTTTGACTTACCATTGTATAGACGTATTTTCTCCATACACTTAGCCATTGTTTCTTGGGCGATCTCTTCCGCTAAATCTATATTCATCGAAATTTTGATTAAATATTTAACCAAAAAAGGATAGTTTTCGTGGAAAAGGAGTGCAAATGCAGTCGCATCACCCTTCATTGCCATTTTAATCAAATTTTTATCGTCCATTACCTTCCTCACTTTCCCCGCTATCTCTTTTTCTAATTGTATGACGAACAGAGTCTTTATTTAGTTCACACTTTTTTAAAAAAATATTAAAAAAAAGAGTGACTGTTGTCACCCTTTATTATTAAGCACCACTTTGTTGACTCAATGGCTTTGCTTCTACTTCATTATCAGATGAACGAACATACTTTGGTAAGCTTATCATATAATAAATCCCTACTAGCATTAAACAGCCACCTACCATCCAATAAAGCATTTCCACTGTTAAGATTTTAGGGAAGGAAACAGCAATAACACCTAAAGTAATGGATTGGGATAACATCATTAACGGAGTGATCCACCCTTGAACCCTACCCATCATTTTCGGATCAATTATACTTGGCATCCAACCGCCAATGGCAATATTAACAAATGGAAGCCCTAGGGATGCGATGAAAATTAATCCCATGAACATATAAATATTATTTGGGAACGAGGCAAGAACAATAAAACCTCCTGAAATTAACAGACCTAGGATAACTAATTGATAGAGCTTCACTTTTTGGACAAGAACGGACGCAACTAAACTTCCAATAAGTACACCAGTTCCAAAAATAACGCCAATCCAAATAGAAAGTTCCTCATATGTATTTGGCGCTAGCTTATATTTAAGGATAAAGATAGGGATGACAGAAAAGCCCCCGTTAACTACACCAAACACGATAAATCCGATAAGTAATGTTCTTAAAAGTTTATTAGACAAAATATAAGAAATTCCAAGCTTAAAGTCTTTAAAAACAAGGGAAAGTTTCAAGTCTTTCATCGTATGTTTCCCATTTGGAAGGCGAACTTCCTCGGCAATTTTAACTGATTTAATTAAAATCGCACTTATAATAAAGGAAAGTGTATCGATCGCAATTGCTCCATAAATTCCAAGGGACCAATAAGCAGCAATCCCTAATCCATTTCCAAAAAGCATAAACAAGCTACTTACTAACTGGTTTAATCCCGCAGCAGTCGTATAATCATCCTTTTTCAAAATCCCTTGAACCATTGCGCTTTCAGCTGGGTAGAAGAATTTTGAAATCGCACTTCTTGTGAAAAGAACAAAAAAGATAAGTGGCATCCAACCTATCAGGATGGTTCCAATTAATGAAACAGAAAGTACGGCACTAATCCAATCACAATTATAAGCAATCTTTTGACGGTCCATGCGATCAGCAAAAACTCCCACAAGGAAGAAAACCGCTAAAGTTGGCAATGAATACATGAGCTCTGTAATCGAAGCATATACCGGTTGATCAGAGAATCGATCAAGCAAATAAAACATAAAGGCCGTTAATCCAATCGTACTACCCATTTGAGATGTAAAAGTAGCAAAGAATAGATTTCTAAACGTTCGATTTTGAAAAATCTCCCGAAACTTTTTCATGAATATTTCCCCTATTCGCTATTTGATAATCCAATCATACTAAATGGACAAAATAGGAAATAGCGACTGATGATGGTTTTTTTCTCCTCCTCAAGACGGAGGAATTGAAAAGCGGAACCGACTGCCCAGCCCTGATAAAGAAGACTGGTCGATTGGCGAGAGTAGCAAAGCCGGAGACCTAGTCGCACTTATGCAAACCGTTCTTTGGTTTGACAAGCAAAGCTTGTCCACCCATAAAGTCGTTCTTTGACTTTTGGGTGGACAACATTTGACCCTCGAGGTCGACAAAAGCTCGGGCGTCCTGTCGCATTGTCGACACTAGTACATCCTGTGCATCGGGGCTAGTAGGTGGAGATAGATAGCAATTGATTTATTCTTCAAATGTCCCTTTGACAATTGCTTGTTTATTTTCTACCATTACTTGTCCCATCGCGATAACCGAATGAATTTCGTAATCTGTTTTATCTAGTAAAACTAGATCGGCATCTTTTCCTGTTTGAATTGTTCCTTTTTGCTTTAATTTCAAAATTTGGGCTGGATTTTCGGTAATGACACGTATCACTGCCTCAAGTGAAAGATTTTCATGGACAATCGCATCTTTTACCTCTTTATATAGGGAAGCAACTTTCCCCACTTTAAGTCCGATCAGTTCACCATTTTCATCAAAGTCTGGCAAACTTCCTTGTCCATCGGATGTAAATGTAATTTGTGAAATATCTACCCCTGCATCGAGCATTTTTTTCAAACCTGAACTACATTTTACTTCGCCTTCCTTCTGAAATTTCGGAATGGAGCTCGTTGTAAAATCGACATAACCTCCCATTTTCGCAAACCGTATTCCTTCTTCGAAAAGATGAGGATTACGATTAATATGGGTAGGATAAAATTGACGAATCGGAATTTCTGTTGTTTCCACAACTTCCTCAATCAATTTCAGATGGTCATAACTATCACCCACATGAATATTTACAATACCCGATTTTCCAGATAACATGCCCGCCACTCTAGCTTCAGCAGCAATCTTCGCTAGCTCTTCTGTATTTGGTTGTGAAGAACGATGATCAGCAATAGCCACTTCTCCCACTCCGATAATTTTATCAATTAAGATGATATCATCTTCTATTTTACCCGTTAATGTTTTCACTGGTACTTGATATGAACCCGTTTGCACATAGCAGGAAATGCCTTCTTCCTCTAAAGCTCTCGCCTTTGCAACTAGACTTGCCATCTTCCTTGTTGTTCCATCTGTTCCAATCACTCCAACTAAAGTTGTAATTCCTGCAAGTGTTGCATCGGTCAATTGAATTTCTGGTGTACGAGTTCGAAAACCACCTTCGCCACCACCACCAATAATATGAACATGGGCGTCAATAAATCCTGGAACAATGTATTTCTCACTTGCATCAATTACTTTTATTTCGACAAAATTTTCAGGAACATTTATTTCGTCTTGGATATAACCAATTTTATGATCGACTAGTAAAATATCTTTTTTTCCTATGTAATCAGGAGTAAATACTTCCCCGTTTTTGATTAATGTTAACAATTTCATTCCCCCATTTTTAATCCCTTTTTAAAAATAACTATATATTGATTCGTTATCCGAAGCAATTAGTCAGAGGACAAAATTTTACTAATTTTAAAATTATTTTTACAAATCAAAACAGAGAGTGAACGAACATTGACGGATCCTGTTAAAAATTTGTGACGAAAATGTGAAATATGCGGATATATTTGTGTTATTGACGGATATATGATAAATAAGTGCGGATAAAGTAGAAAAATCGTCGGATATATCACCATTTTGGTCGGATATATTTTTAAAGGTAATTCTTTGAAGATTATGTTAATAATTAGAAATAAAAATGTAAGATTTTTGATAGGTGAAAAACAAAAAAAACAGGATAATCTCCTGTTTTTTAGTCATGCTTCTTTATTAATCGTTCCATTTACCATGTTTCTTCGCTTTTTTCTTCCACTTTTCTTTTTCCTTCTCGATTTTCTTTCTCCACTTTTCTGCTTCTTTTTTCATTTTACCATCGAGTTCTTTCATACCTTGCCAAATATTTTCTTTTTCCTTTTCAGCAATGATCGAAGCGAGTGGTGTTAAGTGAAAGCTTTTTACTTCTTCATTCTCTAACGATTTTGCCATTACCTTTTGAAAAATAACCGCCGCACCTTCACTAGAAGTTGTCGTTAAATAATGATTGCTATCTGTCTTGTCATAGCCAACCCATATTGCACCTACTAATTGTGGTGTGTAGCCAACAAACCATTGATCCTTCACACCATTTATTCCTTCAATCGGAACTTGCGTCGAACCTGTTTTTCCCGCGACTTCCCGACCTGGGATTATTGCTGCCCGACCCGTTCCATTTTCAACAACATCCATTAGCAACGTAGTCATTTTATCTGCGACAGCTTTTTCCGTCACTTTTACTTTTTTCTCATTCCACTCAGCAACTATTTTTCCATCTGGACTCACAATTTTCACGATCGAATGCCCTTCCATTCTTTCTCCCCCATTTGGAAAAACAGAATAAGCCTCAGCCATCGTTAAAGGAGAGACACCTTTATCCATCCCACCTAAGGCAATAGCTAAGTGGCGGTCCTTCTCGACTAAAGGAATACCAAATTCCTCTAAGTTTTCTAGTCCCTTATTTAATCCGATCTCATTTAATAGCCAGACAGCCGGTACATTCACCGATTTTTGTACAGCCATATACATCGGTATAGACCCCTGATACTGATGATTATAATTTTTCGGTTCATAATTCCCGAATATCATTGGTTCATCTTTTAAATCATTCGTGATATCCCATCCATTTTCTAATGCAGGTGTATAAACAGCAAGTGGTTTCATTGTCGAACCTGGCTGAGCAATTAATTGGGTTGCCCGATTATAGCCCCGAAATACATGTTCCCCTCTACCACCGACAAGAGCACGAATCCCACCCGTCGCTGGATCCAGTAAAATTCCTCCACTTTGGACCAGTTTCTCATCAGAACTTTGTGGAAACAGGGAATCATCTGCATAAACTTGTTCCATCGCCTCTTGTTTATAAGGATCTAATTCAGTATAGATTTGATAACCACCAGTTAATAATTCGTCCTGAGAGAAGCCGTATTTATTAATTGCTTCTTCTAATACATGGTCAACATAATAAGGAAACTTTCCACGAAGAGGATCTCCACCATGTTCATTTAAAACCACTTTCGCCTTTATTGCTGCTTGATATTGTTCTTCTGTAATATATTCATATTCCTTCATTTTTCCAAGAACAACATTTCTCCTTTCGGTCGCTTTCTCTAAATGCCGATAGGGACTTAATGCTGATGGCGCCTTTATTAAACCAGCAATCATCGCCGCTTCATCAATTGTTAAATCCTGGACTTCTTTTCCGAAGTAATGAAGAGCTGCCCTTTTAACTCCCCATTCTCCATCACCAAAATAAATGGTATTTAAGTATATTTGTAATATTTCTTCCTTTGTATATTCTTTTTCTAATTCTCTTGCTAAAAAAACTTCGTCCATTTTCCGCTTATATGATTTTTCTGTTGAAAGAAAAACATTCTTCGTTAACTGTTGGGTAATCGTGCTACCACCTTCGACAATACCGCCAGCTTTTGTGTTACGAACGAAAGCTCGAATGATTCCCTTAAAATCAATTCCATTATGTTCAAAAAAGCGGTGATCCTCTATCGAAACGACAGCATCAATCATATGTTTAGGGATTTGATTGTACCGAACGCTTTCTGTTTTATTAGCTGAAATTTTACTAGCCACATTCCCATTTCGATCATATATGACCGTCGATTGTGAGTAGCCTTTTTCAAGCGCACTCACTTCAACCCCATTAGCTAAATAATAAAACACACTAATAAATACTAATAAAAACGATGCAAACGTGAGAACAAAAACCTGATTTAAATGAAGCTGTTTCCATTTCTTTCTAACCTTTTTATGAAAATGAAATTTCTTAATCATAAATCCTCCTTACGAATATAGCTGCTCTGTTTTTTTAGAACGAACTATATTTTCAATCGCTCCCTTTTTTTGGAGTACCTCGATGTTCTTTTTCCCAAATATTAATGTAATTACACCTTTAAATTAATTTTCCCAATAAAATCTTATGAAATAAATGATTCGAAAGTGACGTACGGCAAATGGGGGTAGGTAGCTATAAAAAACAAATTGAAAGACCGCCTAAATGGCGGTCTCGATTAATGAATTCATTTGTTAAGTCATTAAGGCTATGTTTAAGTCAATCTACTACTATTGTGTAATAATCATTGGTCCATTTTTCGTAACGATAATGGTATGTTCTAATTGAGCAACAGAGCTTTTCTCGGTTACATATGTCCAACCATCGTCTAATTGATAAACTTCCTCTTCAAGGGTTGAGATAAATGGTTCAAATGCGATGACCATTCCCTCCCTCAACAACTGACTGTCATATTTTTCATAGTAATTATAAATATGATCAGGTGCTTCATGAATGGAACGACCAATACCGTGCCCTGTTAGGTTATAAATAACTGTTAAACCATGATTTCTCGCTGTTTGATTGACTACTTTTCCAATTCCATTTATTTTCGCACCTGGCTTTATCTTTTTCAAACCTGCTTCAAAAGCTTCTTTAGCGACTTCGCAAATTTTTGTTAATATTTCCGCTCCGTTACCAACAACAAAGGAGATTCCTGTATCAGCGAAATATCCGTTTTTTGAACCAGAAACATCTATATTAACTAAATCACCTTCAGAAATGATTCGTTTTCCAGGAATACCGTGTGCCACTTCTTCATTAACACTGATACAAGTAAACCCCGGAAAATCATATTCACCTTTTGGTGCAGAGACAGCGCCTGCCTTTTCGAACATTTCTCCAGCGATATCATCAAGTTCTTTTGTCGTAATACCTGGTACCGTTCTCCGAACCAATTCATCTCTAATCACTGCTACTATCTTCCCGATTTCCTTTAAAGCAATAATATCTTCTTCTGTCTTTGCAATCATGTTATCCACCACCAAATAAACTTAATATCCTAAGTCTAAATTGTACCTTTATTCGAAAATAAAATCCAAGGGATATCATCAAATCTGAAAAACTTCATAATATTTCAACTACTTACCAGTAGCCGCATATTGACAAAAATCAAGCGAATTGTTATTTTATATATAACCAAATGGTTATATAATAAATTGGGGGTACTGATGACAGACTTTTATCGTGCCATTGCAGATCCGATTAGACGTCAGATTTTACTGATGGTATCTCTTAAAGAACATACACAGTCGGAAATTGTAAACTCTTTTCCTATTTCCCAACCAGCTATTAAGAAACATTTAACTATTTTAAAAGAAGAAAATTTAATCATTGAGAGAAGAGATGGGAAGTTTTGCTTCTATAAATTAAACACGAAATCATATGAACATCACTATAAATCATTACAGCATGAGTTAGGTATGATCATGGAACAAAAGCTTGCAAGGCTAAAATCATATTTAGAAGAGGAGGATGAAAAATGAAAACTTTTCATTCTGTTAAAAGGGAAATTTTTATTAAAGCTAATCCTGAAAGAATTTGGAAAGCTCTTACAGATGAGAGGGAACGCAATAAATGGGAGACAACTAGCTGTGAAATTCATTTACAAGTAGGTGGAAAAATTGAATTAGATTACGGTTGGGGTGTAACTTTTAGCGGTACAATCATCGAGATCGAAGAACTCAAGAAGCTTGTAATCCAAGATCAAGATAAAGAATTAACAATTTGGTCGATCATCCCTGAAGAAAGTGGAAGTTTAGTTACGATTGAATATACAGGATTATGGTCCGGTAACCTTGGAATAATGGAAATGGAGAATATGTGCTTTGGTACTTATCAGTTCATGAGAAATCTAAAAAGTGTACTTGAAGTTAATGATGATATTCGTCATTCATTTTGGCTTAGTTGGATTGGTGTAAACCATAAAACAACTTCTTCCATTGAAACACCAGGTACAGAGGTTGTGAGTATAATTCCGAATACTCCTGCTTTTGGCTTACTCCATATTGGCGACATTATAACATATGTAAATGGTATATCCATCGATGGTTACGAACCGTTCGAAAGATTTATTACTGAAACAATTCCGAATCAACGAGTGACTCTCGAAATAAATAGAAGTGGTCAACAGATTAAAGTCGAATTGAACACTGTCCCATATGGTAGTAAAATCACACCTTCAACTGCAGGCTAAATAATTTACTAATCCTAAGTTAAGCGATTTTCAATATGAAAATCGCTTTTAATTTTTTCTAAGTTCTTCTATAGAACACATAGTTTTTATACCTTTTATTACTCCTAAAAATTTTTATGGATATGATTACCACTCTAGTTTATGATAATAGTTACATCCGAAAAAAGCGATTAGGTGGGAAACATTTGATTTTATTTAAATACATCGTTAATCTCTCATTTTTTTCATTAATGGTTAGTACACCTTTAGTTATTCATTCTTTTATTAATTATAAGCCGCTTAAACACTATCGCCTTTGGATTGGATTGTATGCAGGTATCGTTTCCTATGTCCTCGTTTTACTATCTATCCATCAACAAGGTTATTCTTACGACATTCGCTATGCTCCCGTTATTTTAGTATTTTCGTATTTTGGACCCATAGCTGGTTACATTACAGCTACATTTGCAATAGCTGCAAGACTTCTTGACAGTGGACATTGGACTCCAGCAATTATTGGCTGGATAGTTATTATGTTAGGCTTCTCTGTCATTCATTTGTATTTACCAAGACTTTCACCAATAAAAAAATGCTTTGCTTTATTTGGTGCATATTCAGTTATTTATGTGGTTAATGTACCAATAATTTTTAATATATTTAGAGATCAACCGTTCTTTCATTTACAATATTTAATATTTATATTATTTGGAGTAATTATTGGCGGATTACTTATCGAATCCTATCAAAAGCTCAATAGGGTTAATAAGAAACTTACAGACATGTTTAAAATTGTATCAAATACGGAACAAGAATTAAAAGAAGCATTGGTGACATTGGAAGCTAGTGAATCTAAATATCGGCTTATTGCAGAGAACACTTCCGATCTAATAATGGTAATGAATAAAGATCATTCTATCAGTTACTTTTCACCCTCGCATGAGATCGTCTTAGGATACAACGATACGGAATTTGAAAATGTTGAATTATGTAAAATGATTCACCCTGAGGATATTGAATTATTCAAAGATACAATTTTGAAGCTTTTTGAAAAAAAAGAATCTCAATCGATGGAATTTCGTTTTAAACATAAAGTTGGTTCTTGGGTTGAATTCGAGTCACGTTGTATGCCAGTTCTTGGAGAGTACAATATCATTGAGCATATTGTTATTATCAGTAGAGATATATCTGAACGAAAAAAAGCTGAAGAAATTTTACTTCAATCTGAAAAATTATCCATTGTAGGAGAATTGGCAGCAGGTGTCGCACATGAAATACGGAATCCACTTACAACCATAAAAGGCTTTGTTCAACTTTATAAAAAGGAAGAACATTCAAATGTCTTTACTGATTTAATCCTTAGTGAATTGGAACGAATTGAAACCATAACTAGTGAACTACTGTCGTTAGGGAAACCACAGGCCATTCAACTTAATCGTACAAATTTACGTGAGATGGTCGAGAATACAGTCGAGTTATTATCCCCACAGGCTTTGTTGAATAACATTCGTTTTAATTTAGAGATAGAGGAATCAGCTTTTTTTATTATTGGTGAAAAGAATCAATTAAAACAAGTTCTCCTCAATATTTTAAAAAATGCTCTTGAATCTATGAATAAGGACGGAGAGATTCAATTAAAACTTCGAAAAAATACAGAAGCAGAGTGTATTATTTCCATTCAAGATCAAGGCTGTGGTGTCCCTGAGGAACTACTCCCCCGTCTGGGAGAACCATTTTACACCTTAAAAGAAAAGGGAACAGGACTAGGTTTAATGATCTGTCACAAAATTATTAAACAACATCACGGCAGTATCACTTATCAAAGTAAAATAAATGAAGGAACTTTAGTTGAGATACGATTACCTTTAGATAATTAAAGCAAAAACCTGAATCATTGGCTTTCCAATGGGTTCAGGTTTTTGCTTATGTATATTAACTGATTATCGGAGTCTTCTTATTTACTGCCCAATCTAATATAAATGGTTTTTGACGTGGGTTTAAATTAGATGGCAATTCTTCTCTATCGAAAAATTTATGCTCTCTGCTTTCTGTATCAATTTGTTTCAAATCACCTTCATAGCTATTTGACTTAAATATGATTTGAACACTAAAGACTTTATCTTTATTTGGATATTCAGCAAAGCATTTTTCACCTGAATAGATTCCAAACAACTCCAGATTCTTAACATCTAACCCTGTCTCTTCGAAAGTTTCTCTTTTAGCTGTTTGTTCAAATGATTCTCCAATTTCCATTAAGCCACCAGGTATACACCAATTATCTTCATCCGTTCGATGTTGAAGTAATATTCTCTTCTCACTGTCTTCAATGATGACTCCACAACCTACAGTTAGTAGAGTCGCGTGACCAATCTTACTTCTCATATCTTTTATATAATTCATTAAAAAAATCCTCCAATATAGAAACGCTCACACCAACTCATCCAAGTCGAACACATTATTTCCCTCAAAATCTCTTATTATTTCTTGAGGTAAGAGCAATCTAATTTGATCCTTTTTTGCCCAGATAAAATCCTTATGTTCATTCGAAAGGGTAACTACATTGTCTTCAGTTTTACATAAATATGTAAGAATGACTACTTGCCTTGATGGGTTTGTTTTGAACGTTGCTGCGTATAATATTCTATCAACTATTACCGTTAACCCCACTTCTTCTTGTATTTCCCTAATAAGTGCTGTTTCTAAATCTTCTCCAAATTCAATCTTACCTCCAGCACATTCCCACGTGCCCCCACCAACTTCATCATGATCAGAACGTTGGATAAGCAAAGCTTTTCCTTCATTTATTACTACACCTTTTACAGCAACAACGATTTTATTAGTCACTTGGAGTATCCTTTCTAATTTTGTAATCCCATTCATCTCATTAAATAAGGGTAATATTTTCAAAGTAAATTAGTTTCATTTTTATTAAAGGAATCCCAGAAAAAACCTAATTTTTAGTACTCCTATTTCTTATAAACAACCACCTGTAAAAGCAGGTGGTTGTTTATTAGCTAAACTTCATCATACGATAATACTATCTTTTAAAACCTTCTCTATACTGAGCTATCTTTAATATCAATTTATTTTTTAATCCAATCACCCACTGAGGATTTTCGGTGCTACTATCTATGTCTATTGTTTCTAGCAAGTGTCCAAACATGATTAGATTATGAAGCCTTAAAAACATAGGGATTTCTTTCACTTCTTGTTCAGTTATCACCATCTCTTTACTATATCCCTTAAGAAATAACTGAAACGATTTATTGGATAAATTAACCTCATTTTCAAAAAGGTCTCTTAGAGCAAATGCTATGTCGGCAGCGTACCAACAATTAATACCATCTTCAAAATCGATCATCTGAATTTTCTCATCAGCCCAAATCAAATTATCAAGTTCGAAATCATAATGAATTCTGCCGTAATTAAGTTCAGTCTGATTTAAATGTTCCATCCAGTCTCTAAGTAATTCAAACTCGTTTCTAGCTTCGACTTCATTTAATGGTAATGTTCGATCTAATCTATTTAGTAATTCTTTAATTGATTGAGTGCCTTCCTGATTGTGAATGGATGAGAACTTTTTAGAACTTTTGTGTAATGTCCCTAAAGCTTCTCCCCATAAAACAAATTGATTATTATTCAATTCCTCTATTTCATAAAGTTTGCCTTCAAAATAAGGAAATACCACGGCATAAAAAATTCCCAATGTATCATTTATTATCTCAATTGTATTTCCGTTTATCGATTTTATTGGAGCGTTTACAGACACATCTTGTTCGGATAGAAAGTTTAAAAAAGATATTTCATTTTCTAATTCATTGATATTTTTTTCCGGGGTTAATCTCAAAATATATTTATTACTATTATGTTCAAAAGAGTAAATGAAATTGCTGCTAGCTCTTATGAAACGCACTGAGTCTTGATCATATCCCCAATTCTCTAACACACTATTAATAAAGTTTTGGTGCGTTTCTGATTCTAATAAATCTCTCATCATTGTTAACTTCATCATCTTTTTATCCTCCATAATGTACAAGAACAAAAGATGTTAGGATAACGAATCCGATTAACCTTAAAAAAATAAAAAGACTATCATTTTACGATAGTCTCCAAATTGAATAATTAAGTATAAATTTAACCTATAGTTAGCACATGAAGGTTAATAATTGGACATCGTAATTCTTTTGCTTGCAAATTAAGTTTTGAATTAATCACAATATCAACCTCCTACCTAGTTAAATTTCCTAACATTCCAAATTATACATATAAAGGCTTCTTCTGTAAATAAAATATTAATCTTAGAAAATTAATCCTAGTTTACTTTGTGTTGCAGTAATCCACGACCGATAAAGTTTGCTGATACTGGTCTTCTATCTAGTTCCCTCGCCCAAACTGACAATTGTCCGATATGATGAATTTCGTGAGCAATCACATGTCTCATGACCTCACCCCATGTATCGATGACTATTCTTCCGTCAGGCAGTGTTTCTTGGAGTAGATTTCCCTCCAAACTATGGTCCCATTTACGTACGAATTCTTCTACCTCAGTATGGAATTTCTTATCTAATTCTTTTATTTTTTGCAAACTATTGTATTCATCAAAATTCTCTTGGAAATCTGGTTTCCCCTGAAGAATTCGAATCCAACTCCATTCAACATCAATGATATGAAATAGTGTTTGCAAAATCCCTCCTACTCCACCTGTACGTTCTAAAAGTAGTTCCTCTTCGTTCACTTCCTCGCACCATTCATACCATTCTTTTCTTACCATCCAATTGTAACGAAATAATGACTCCATCTAACTCCTCCAAATTAATTATTTTTTCCTTCTAAGTATAATAATAGCAATTATGAAAATTGGAACACCAGTACTAACTATCAAAATATTATAATTATAACGATGCAGATTATGTGGTTCACTTTTAATCTGATTGCGGTCCCTTACTTCCATATTCCGAACTCACCCGAGTAGTTCATCATACAATAAAATCCCGTTACTGAAGAATACTTTATTTTATTTCTACAACAAATGTATATGATACTTGACCATTTGACCAAATGGCTAAAACTTCATAAATATAACGACCTTTTGAAGCTGGAACTGTTATCTGCCCATCTTGCAAATCAACTTCCCCTTCGTAATTCCAAAAATACACACTTAAATTGGGATTTTGTTCTATCTCAATACTCACTTTTCTATTTGGTTCCACTATAATGGCTTTGAAATGTTCCGCGATTTGGTTAGGACTTGCAGCATCAGTTTGGACGCGACTATTTTTCATTCTCCATTCAAAACTTCCCTTTGCCATTTCATACCGAGTGTCTCACCTACTTTAATATAGCCAGGTGCAGATGGTGGGAACTCATCTTTTTCAAATATAAATTTAGGTAAGGTTGATTGTGTTAATTTTGTTTCTTCTGAAACCTTTACATCTGAGCATGCAGCTAAGAATAAAAAGAATACTAAAACTGAAAATAATCCTTTTCTCTTCAGCGTATTCACCCCTTTATCACTCATTAGCCAAAAGATTACTTCAAATTATTTGACGCAAATTTTAAGCAAAGGTTACTTTTTGTTCTTTTAAGTGCTACGATTATCAATCAAAATAGACAGGTTCTTGATGATTATATAAATGTTGAAAAGCTAATTTAATTTGTGATTCGGTATTTCTCTTAATTGATAATAATGGTAGTTCGTTTTCAGCAAAAAACTCTACTGCACTCGTTTCTACTCCTTCTTTTGGTTCTCCGCCAATTATTTCACATTGGATAAAAATTTTATAAACATGGAATGGAGAAGGTGGGTGTGGATGACATTTCTTATCAAAAACACCAATCAATTTCTTTGCTCTCACATCAAAACCTGATTCTTCTTTTACTTCTTTCACTACAACTTCACTCGGAGTAAGTCCTATATCGCCCCATCCCCCCGGTAGTGACCATTTACCATCAGTATTTTCTTTAACCATTAATATTTTCTCTTCCTTAAATACAACAGCTCTTATATCTACTTTAGGTGTTGCATAACCTGACTCAGTAGCAAACAAATCTCTTATAATAGATTTTTCAATATCAGTATGTTGGGATAAAATTTCAACGCTTATATTCCTTATTAATTCAAACCTTTCTATGTCATAAACATCTTTAGAATAAGTTAATCCTGCCTGTGCAATTGATTGTAACTGTTTTGCCCATTCAAGCCATTTAGGTTCCATTTTTTATCACCACCTATTTAATTATACCAAATATTACCTTAACCTATAAATCAAGTTAGAAATGCAGGAATCCCCCATCCAGTTGTGGAAATAAACGATGGGGGTGTAGATTTTGAAAAAAATGAAACTTACAGGAAAAAGGGTTACTCTTCGAACACTGGAATTAAATGATGTTCCAGTTTTATACGATTTAATTTACACTGTTGAAAAACCAGAATGGAAAAATTATGATGCACCATATTTTCCACTTGAGCCATGTACTCTAGAGAAATTTTACGAACGAATGGATAAAAGAATGAACTTTACAGATGTTCCAAACGCATTGATTATCGAACACAATGGAGAAATTATTGGTGATGTTAGTTTCTATTGGGAACATCAGGCTACACGTTGGCTTGAAGTAGGAATTGTCATCTATTCATCTAATCATTGGAGTGGTGGATTTGGAACAGAAGCTCTTACTTTATGGATTGATTATTTATTTAGTCAACTTGAAATCGGCAGAGTTGGTTTAACCACATGGTCAGGGAACCCACGAATGATGCGATGTGCGGAAAAATTGGGAATGCAATTAGAAGGTCGAATGAGAAGATGTAGGTATTACGATGGTGTATATTATGACTCCATTCGAATGGGAATTTTGAGGGAAGAGTGGGAAGCGCATAAATATAAATCAAACTAATGTTCAGTTGAATTAAAGACAAAACTCCTCTCTTGAAGAAGAAAAATGTCTTTAATAAGCTCTGTTAAAGACAAAACTTCTCTTTTAACAAAGAAAAATGTCCTTAATAGCCACTATTAAAGACAAAACTCCTCTTTTAACGAAGAAAAATGTCTTTAATTGCCACTATTAAAGACAAAACTCCTCTCTTAACGAAGAAAAATATCTTTAATAAGCGCTGTTAAAGACAAAACTCCTTTTTGAACAAACTCTTTACCAGTAAAGGGAAAATATCTTTTATATTCTTTACTTAACTATTCCCATTATTTCAACTTTATAACTTTCCAGATCAAACTCAGAATTATCTATTTTGTACTTTTCCATTTTTAAAGCTTCAAAAATTTTAGCTTCTAATTCGCTCCTTGCTTTAAGTACAGCTATTGTACCTTCTAAACCTTCTGCACCACATCTTTTTCCATAGCCTTGGTGATTATAATAGTTCATAAATCCTTCTGACCAGTCTTTCGGCCTTTCTTGAACAGCTTTTGTAAAGGAATAACTCAAATCCTTTTGGTCCACATAAATCAAAACGGGATTTAACGGTTCAATGATATCTGCCAATCTCTTAATATAGTTCATCACAACCTCATCCGATGCATCGTATTTAACCATCCCAGTAGTAACTGGATTTTGGATAAAGCAGCATTCAAAGATGTAAGTTTCTTCACTATTTAAGGCCATATCACGAAACTGCTCCCATTTTGCAGTTATTAATTCTATATGTAACTCTAACGGCAATTCATATAAATCATGGTTCCATAATGTACTTGACAATTCATCAGGGAGTTTCGAATCACCTATTTTATATCTAGGTATTAAATAACCGTTTTCTTGTTCTACTGCGATACTCAATAATAAAGATTCAAACTCCTTAAAATTTGCCTTCAAGTCGGTAAATTCATCTTTTGAAAAATAAGACACCGTATCATAATCAGCAGGGTGTTCTAAGTTTCCTTCTAAAAACAATTTTGAACCAATATTCATTTCTTTTAAAATATCATACGTAAGTTGGGCAGTTGTTGATTTTCCTGACCCAGGAATGCCTTCTATTAAAATCAATTTTGTTTTTGTCAATGTAGTATCTCCTAATATCTATAATGAATGGATAAATTATTCTTGATTCTACTCCACTTTCCTCACCTCAAATATTTGTAATCTATCATTTCTATATTGTTATTTTATTATCCTTCTTGAAGTGGCGATCATGTAACCATAAAAAAGCCTCAGAATAATTCTGAGACTCACTTACTGTCTATTTTAATTAATTCTTGAAATCGCAATTTCGATGTCGCTTCATCAAAACTACTGTAAATCCGATAGTTTTCGTCATCTAAAATACGAAAATGTTTACTGATAATATTTTGCTGAAGTATCAAGCCATTCTTTTTATCTAGTTCTCTCCACCAAACTTTCCCGCCCAAAGTCCGTTCCTTACGAAAATCAATATCGTCTCTTGCAATCGTTTCTAAAACTTCTATTGGGTCATTCCCCAAAAATAATCGAACTATTTCAGTTTCCCGAAATAAAGCACAAACTGTTACAACGGTTGACCAGCCTGCTCTCACTCTACCCTTTTCAATTTGAACTAGTGTCTTTTTCGATAACCCAATGATCTCAGCCATTTTATCTTGGGTATATTCAGCTTCCATCCGAATCATTCGGAGATTTTCTGATACCATTTCAATGATTTCGTCCTTGTTCAATTTTCCACAACCCTTTTTAGGGTAATTTTACACCAAAATTTTTAAAAAAAGAAGGCAAATTTACAACCTACTCACACTTACTTTGACACGAATCCTTGATCCCACACCCAGCACATTTACCTTCTTTTGATTTTTTTATAAAACGAAAGAGTGCAAAGCTGGCATATCCAAAAATGGTTCCTCCAATTATGATATTAGCTAACATATTTCCCACTCCTTCTTATGAATAGCCAAGCAACTTTCCTACGTGATAAATGACTAAAGCAATAATATACGCAACGATTAAAGCATAGGCAATCGAAAATAAAGTCCATTTCTTTGAGCCAGTTTCTTTATAAATCGTAGCCACCGTCGCTAAGCAAGGGATATATAACAAAATAAAAGCCATAAAACTATAGGCGGCTAAAGGTGTAAATGAAGTAGCTAATACGCCTTGAAGAGAAGCTTCATTAGGAACAAAATAAATAATATTCATTGTAGAGATAATCGCTTCTTTTGCTAAAAAACCTGTAAGCAAGGAAGCACCTGCTTGCCACGTACCAAACCCAATTGGCTGCAACAATGGGACGAACACGCCACCGATTGCCGCTAAATAGCTATCGTCCATATTGACATTCAGTCCATCTGGACCCGCATAGGAAAGTAGCCAAATAAAGACTGAACCTGCAAAAATAAAAGTTCCTGCTTTTCTTACAAACCCTTTACCTTTATCCCATGTGCTTCTCCATAAAGCTTTTCCCTGTGGCAATCGATATGGAGGCAATTCTATTACAAATAAGGAAGTTTCCCCGCTTAATAATGTTTTCGAAAAAATCTTTGCAAGTAGCAACGACACAATAATTCCGAGTATATATAATGATAGAACAATTAGCGCTTCCTGTTTAATAAAAAAAGTTCCAGCAAATAAAGCATAAACAGGTAGACGAGCGGAGCAAGACATTAAGGGAGTAAGTAAGATTGTTAATAATCGTTCCCTCGGAGTTTCAATCGTTCTAGCTGCCATGATTCCTGGGACGTTACAACCAAAACCAATGATCATTGGAATAAATGCTTTTCCATTTAAGCCTACATGCTCCATAATACGATCCATTACTAAAGCAACCCTTGCCATATATCCCGAGTCTTCTAGTAAGGAGATAAAGAAAAACAAAATAAAGATTTGGGGTACAAAGACAATGACCCCACCAACCCCTGCGATGATTCCATCTACTACTAATGAATGAATAAACGTCGATGCCCCAATCAAATGAAGGAGTTTATTAGCCCCATTTGTTAAGGGACCAGAGATTAATGCATCTAACATATCTGATAGCGGAAAGCCAAGCCAGTTAAAGGTAAGCATGAATAACAAATACATTAATAAGAAGAAAATCGGCATTCCTAAAAATTTATTCGTCACAATTTTATCGATTGTTTCTGATAGAGGTGTTTGCTCCTTTTTCGTAAATGTGACCGATTCATTTATGATAGATTGTATGAAGTGTTTTCTTCTTTGATAAATAAATCTGTCTAAAGACTTACTATCTACTGAACTCTCTAAATCCTCAACTATTTTTAAAAGTTCCGTAGGGCCCACCCGCTGCAATAAATATTCCTTAACATATGGATTTCCCTCGAATAATTGAAGGGCTAACCACCTTGTGGATGGTGTCTTTTGTCCTTCAAGCATTTTCGTAACCTGCTTGATTGCAGCCTCCATCTCTTGCCCGTAATCAACGATTGGTTCAGCCAATTTAAATGGCTGACTAGTAGCAATTCGATTAGCTAATTCATCACAGCCTTGCCCATTTCGTGCGATGACTGGATTTACTTCTATTCCTAATCTCTTAGATAGGAGTTCTACATCAATTTGAATACCGCGATTTCTTGCTACATCAAGCATGTTTAATCCAATGATAATTGGTTTTTCAAACTCTAAAAGTTGAAGAGTTAAGTGGAGATTTCTCTCTAACTGTGAAGCGTCTAATATATTTAAAAGTTTATCAGGATGTTCAGTAAGAAAATAATTCGTTACGACTCCCTCGTCCTTAGACAAAGGATTAAGAGTATAAATTCCAGGTAAATCAATTAATTGGTCACGCTTATTTTTAAATTGACCAATTTTTTTCTCAACGGTAACGCCACTCCAGTTGCCTACATATTCATATGTACCAGTGAGATGATTAAATAATGAAGTTTTCCCCGTATTTGGATTGCCTAGTAATGCGATATCCATTATAATCTCTCCACTTCAATTCTGTTTGCTTCTTTACGACGTATTCCTACACATTGACCACAGTACTCTAACATAAAAGGTCCACCAAACGGCATGATACATTTAATGCACACCTCTGATCCTTCCATAATCCCAAGATCAAGAAGTCGCCGTCTTACAAGGGCATCTACTTTTGAAATATTGGAGATGATTCCCTTCTCACCTGCTTTGAGTTGACCTAACATTTTTACCACCTGTTTCTTATAAATGAGAATGATTCTCTTTCTTTATAACATGATTGAGAGTCCTTATCAATGGAATTTATCACATGGATCAAACCTAAATGTTGATATGACGGGACGTGTTAAAAGCTTAAATCAAAATTGTCACAAAGTTGACAAAATTAAAAGGCCAAACCGCAAAATTTCGCCGGTTTGACCTTCACATTTATCCCAACATAACGGGCAGTAAGACCCCCACCTCAAGATTCTAAGAGAACAAAGAAGATAGGTCGGGGTCAACTGCCCGTATTGGTTCAACTAACCATCAGTGTGGGATGAAGAACACCCCCATTGACGGAAGTTTCACTTTATATCATTTTCTTCGGTGCAGCACTAATGACTAAAATAACAATGATGGCACTTAAAATAAAGCTCGGAAGCATATATGTTCCATTATAAATGAATGAATATAGTGCAGCTGGCGTACCTTTCGGTGCATACTCACCAAAAAAGACAATTCCTGTATAATAATGAGAAAGAAATCTTAAAAGACTTCCGATAAAAATCCCAATTGTTGCAAAAAGCATCCATTGGCCTTTTTTTTGTTTCTGAACACCTAGCTTGATTTGACCAACGAAAACTCCAGCCAATCCAACAACGGAAAATGCCACTAAATAATCAATAATACCTTGTACAGGAGTATAGATTTGCGAATATCCTAGTACAAATTGAAGTAATCCTAATAAAAAGCCTGTTAAGACACCGCCCTTTATTCCCCAACGAAACGCCATTAAGAAGATTGGCACCATCGCAATCGAAACCGACCCACCTTGCGGCCATATTCTTGAAAAAATAAAGCCCGATACGAGATCTAATAAAAAAGCCAATGCTGTAAAGATCGCAATCTCTACTAAAAATAATGTTTTGTTCTGTTTCATTCTCCGTTTCCCCCTTAATTTTCGGAAACGTTTGATTATAACCCTCTGCGTTACTCACGTATAGATTTTCAGTTTTTTGGTAAATAAAAAAGCAATATAGACGGTTTTGGACGGTCCACATTGCTTCGATCCCAAACCACATTCCTACGCTAGCATTAACTAACAGGTTCAAAGGGTTAGAACTCAAACGCTCACTCTCAGCCGAATGTCGGCTCCCCTTGTGGATAATATTTATTTATTCAAACATCTTGACTATACAATGATTTTATCTTCTTTACAAGTAAAACTTACAATCTATTTAAATTTTTCCTACAGCCAAATTATTTCACTGCCTTCAATAGACCTGTATCAAGTAGACATTTTTTCTATAGACCCACATGGATTTCATTTGTTAAGGTATAAATGCTATTTACATAATGGGGGTCACTACATGGAAACGAATTCTCAACTCAAGGCAGGAGAAAAAGGTGCTTGGATTAGCATTTTTGCCTATATCATATTAGCTACAATTAAATTAACAATTGGAAAAATCGGCCATTCAGAAGGTTTATGGGCAGATGGCTTAAATAACTCTACCGACATTATCGCGTCGATAGCAGTCCTAATTGGATTAAAGATAGCTAGAAAACCGCCTGATGACAATCATTTGTACGGACATTACCGTGCAGAATCTATCGCTTCACTTGTAGCAGCATTTATTATGATGTCTGTTGGGGTTAATGTCATTATTGGAGGGGTCCAATCTTTCTTCTCTCAACATTCTTCCCATCCAGATTGGATAACTGCCTGGACAGCACTATTTTCTGCAATGGTGATGTTCGGTGTTTATCGGTACAATCTTTCTCTAAGTCGTAAAATTAAAAGCGCTTCCATCAAAGCTGTTGCGTATGATAATCGTTCAGATGCTTTTGTCAGTATTGGTGCTTTTATTGGAATTGTTGGAACATACATTGGAATACCATTACTTGATGTCGTTGCGGCTGTGATCGTTGGATTAATTATTTGTAGAACAGCCTGGCATATATTCACAGAGGCTACCCACACATTGACTGATGGTTTTGATCAAGAGCAATTGTTAAATATTGAAAAAACGATTAAGGAAACACCAGGGGTTTTGGATGTAACAGATGTCAAAGCAAGGACACATGGGAATTATATTTTTTTAGAAACAACGATTCACGTGAACCCAAAACTCGATGTGATTGAAAGTCATCGCATAACGGAAGAAATTGAGAGCCTTCTTAAAGAAAAACATGAAGTAGAAAATGCTTTTATCCATATTGAACCATTTTTTGATAATTAAGGATTATACATCCTCATTTTCAATATTTTTCGTCATAATTTCTTACGTTTCTACAAAACTCGATAGAGGAAATTACCAAAATGACTCGAATACTATTGATAACATAGAAGCATTCTTGGAAACCATGGAGGTTTGAGATGTTATCCAATACTAAAATAAAATTAATCGACTATTTATCAACTCATAGAGAAGAAATGTTAAATGAATGGGCCGAATCAATTATCGTCTCCAGTGAAGATCCATTTATAAGACAAATTCGTGAAAATGGCGAGTCTATGTTTAATATCCTCTTGAATATTTATGCGCTTCCAGACAATCAAATTGAAAATCTCATTCAGAATCTTGCTGAAAGAGTAGTCAAAGAAAGAGTTCAAGCAAATATCAATATTGGTGATTTTGTTAATAATGTTGGTATAGGTAGAACGCTTATCCACCAAAGGTTACTAGAAACCAAACTTAGCTGGGATGTCATTCAAGAAGCGATAAAAAAAATCAATTATAACTTTGATAAATTCTTATACTTTGCGATCTCTAGCTATACTGATGCTAAAAATAAAATCATTGAGGAAAAAACACAGATGATTGATTCCACCCACGAAGATCGCTTAACCCTTCTTGGGCAAATGACCTCTAGTTTTGTTCATGAATTTAGGAATCCATTAACCTCGATCCAAGGCTTTATACAGCTTATAAAGTCAGAGTATCCAGGTATGAAGTATTTAGATATTATTTCGAATGAACTTGAACAACTCAATTTTAGAATATCTCAGTTCCTTTTGTTATCGAAAAAGGAACTTATCGGAAAGGAAAAAACCACCTTTTCACTAAATACCTTACTTGAAGAAGTACTTGTGTTCCTTTATCCAAGCATACTAGATGTTAAAGTGAAAATAATAAAAGAATTTATAGATGATGTTGATCTATATGGATACGCGGATGAAATTCGACAAGTCCTAATTAATATCATTTTTAATGCGATTGATGTATTAGGACACCATAGAATGGAAGAACCCGTTATTCATATTAAGTGTAATTTGTTATCTGAATCCTTTATCCAAATTAATATCGGTAATAATGGACCGAAAATTCCTGAAGAGCTTCAAAAAACGATATTTGAGCCTTTCTTTACAACAAAGAAGCTAGGTACTGGTCTCGGTCTTTTTGTTTGCCGTGAAATTATCGAAAAACATAAAGGAGATTTAAACTGTTATTCTAGTATAGATCAAACGGTATTCTCAATTATTCTTCCCTTAAACTCATCCATATATAAATGAATGAAACAATAAGAAAAGCGCGGGCGCCTTGATCAGCCCCGACAAGCAAATGCTTCGCCAGCCGGAAAGTCATTCTTTGAATTTTTGGCTGGCGAACATTTTACCTCGTGGTAGACAAAAGCGCAGCGTCCTGTCGCATTGTCGACACTAGTACTTCCAGTACGTCGGGGATAAGACGCTTGCACTAGACCAATTTTCGAAGTCTGAAAATGTTTTCTTATCTTTTGAAAAAGGAAAGGTGAAAAAATGTTTACATTAAAAGTAGATTCAGATATTGAATTGCAATTGTTTCAGCTTCATCACGCTGAAGAGCTTTTTTATCTAATCGATCAAAATCGTCTTCATTTACGCGAATGGTTACCTTGGGTAGACTCCATGGAATCTCCGTTACAGTACCACTCAATCATTCCTATGTGGTTAAAACAATTTGCCGATAATAATGGATTTAATTTAGGAATTCGTTTTAAAGGAAGATTAGTAGGGGCCATCGGACTTCATCAAATCGATTGGAATAATCACCAAACAACAATTGGCTACTATCTAGCAGAAGGGTTTCAAGGGAAAGGAATTATGACGAGAACTGTACAAGCAATTCTTAATTATGTTTTTTTTGAACTTCATTTAAATCGGGTGGAAATAAGATGTGGTGCCTATAATGACAAAAGTCGTGCGATCCCCGAAAGATTAGGCTTTATGCAAGAAGGAATTATTCGTGATGGGGAAAAACTTTATGGACGTTTTCATGATTTAATTGTTTACGGAATGTTAAAAAAAGATTGGATTAAGTGAAGATTTCATTAGTGAGGGTTCGTCCCCCACTAATGATTATGCTAGTTTAGTTTCCATACCCTTAATACATATCCACCGCATCCACATTGATCAATAAATTTTAATGAAACTGTATCTTTAAAAACCTCTTCAATTAATGGTTGCAAATATACTACGGGACTCCCAAAATTTTTAGATGTCACGAGATTAACAAATTTTCCTGGTGAAGTGTCTTCAACTGCTTTTATGGCATCTTTCAAAATTATGTCAATGTCGTTTTCGTATTCATCATGCTCAAGATCTTTTGTCCAATCTTTATCCATAAATACTCCTTTAAAGTACACGTCTTTACGATTTTGTCTTTAAAATAATAATATCCTCTTCAGCTCTAGCAAGTTTGATCAGATGGGAATCTAATCTCTTATGAATATTTTTTATTTCACTTCCCCCATCGATAAGAAAGTTCTCTTTAATACCTTCTAACACTTCTTTTATATCTGAAAGATCAATTTGATTAACCGCCACTCGATGTTCAATACTATCTACCTTTTCAAGTCGTGAAAGTCTTTTTTCAATACTTTCTAGTTTACTTTGATTAGAGAGGACAACTGTTTTTATTTCCTCTATTGCTTTCAATAATCGATCCATATTCACATGTCTCCTCTTCAGTTTATAAATAAATATTATCATCATTTCTTTATAAAATATGTTACAATTTCAGCAACAATAAGGGTCTGTTTCTCATGAGTAGAAACAGACCCTTTTCTTACTTTAACGATAGATGTTTTAACTTATTATATGCTTTGTCTCTTTACCAATTCCAATCCCACCAAGGGGTAGTATCATGAATCATATCTATTGTAGCCTTATGCTTTCGTTCTATTAACAAATTTTTCAATTCAGGGATATCGGGATTTGTTTCATAAAGTTCTATTGGCCCGATTAAACCCGTATAGCGTTATGAGGTACACAAAATTATTGTCAAGCACCCATCCTCTTTATCGCGTTAAAGTACTGGGGGTCAGTCCCCCGTTACTTTAATGCGGTAAAGTAACGTTTCGGATTATATTCCATTTATTTGGAAATAATACTTTTGGAAAGAGTTAATATCGTACTTATACTTAAGGGGTTTTCATATGCATTTGTTTCTGACTGGTCTAATTGGGATTCTTTCATTTTATAAAGGAAACTGGAGGGAATGGCCAAAGTATGCTATTACGATCTTTTACGTTATCATTTTAAATTTATTATATGAGGTGCTTTGCGCTGAGAAACTTCTTTGGCAATACATTCCCAGTGGTTTCCCTAAATCACATGTCTTAACGGCCCTTTTATATACATTTATCATTCTCCCAGGGATAACTTTAATGTTCTTATCGAATTTTCCATTTCAACAAGCCCGTACAAAGCAATTTTTTTATATTTTTAAATGGATCATCGTTTCTACAATCATTGAATATATTTACATCTATTTCAAAAAAATAGAATTAAATAATGGCTATACTTATTGGATGGAACCACTTTTTTATGTGGTGATGTACACCATGATACGACTACATTACACCCGACCTTTTCTTTCTTATTTTCTGTCGATCATCATTATTATCACTTTACTTCAAATTTTCGATATTCCTTTAAAATAGAAACTTACTCTTCCCCTTGATAGGGGTCTTTTTTATTACTTGAAAGAATTTTATGTTTATAAATATACATTCTGTAGGTAACACTCTATAATTATCTTAGTGTCTTTTGTTAATTGATGTTTCGAGGAGAGTTACTTTTATGTGGAAAAAATGGACCTTTATCATAATTGGCTTAATTATTTTATATCTCATATTACCGTACATGTTACCAATCGTATTTGCTGGAATCACTGCAGCTATGCTAGAACGGGTGATCCAAACACTAATTCAAAAGGTTCGATTTAAACGTCTTCAAGCCGTTCTTGTCACCTTTCTAAGTTATATCATTCTTTTATTTTTATCATTTTATTACGCTGTATCTACACTGACACAAAAGGCAACCGAAATTTCAAAACAAACCACTCATGTAGTGATTAATTTTTACGAGTCAGGTATCTATCCATTGATCAAGAAATGGGAACAATATGTAAGTAATTTACCGCCTGATGTCATTTCCTCTATTGAAAAATCATTTGAGAATAATATTGAGGGATTAAATCAATTTTTACGAAATACTGGAGAAGCAATAATCTCCCTGTTGACAACTATTCCTAGTTTTTTAGTGGAATTTCTCATCTATTTAATTGCCTTATTTCTGATCAGTTTAGAATTTCCAAATATTATCAATAAGTTTAATTCATATTTAAAAGACCAAACAAGAGAGAAAATTAATCTTGTCCTTAAACCATTAGCAAATGCTTCCATTGGATTTATCAAAGCTCAAATCATCCTAAGCTTTATCACTTTTCTTTTAGCTTTTACCGGTTTATGGATTTTACAAGTCCCATATAAATCAGCTATTGCCTTGTTGATTGTGATCGTAGATATTTTACCTATTCTCGGTACGGGATCGGTTTTAGTGCCGTGGGCGGTGGTTGCTTTCTTGCAAAATAATGATTTCCTTGGAACAGGACTCATCTTATTGTTTGTCTTAATAACTATAATTAGAAGAATCATAGAGCCAAAAGTATTATCCCAAAATCTAGGTATTTCACCTCTTGCCTCACTAATTAGTTTATTTATCGGTTTTAAACTCATAGGTTTTATTGGAATGTTCGTTGGACCTGGGATTGTTATCGTCTGGAACACTTTAGTAAAAGCAAACATTATTAAGTTGAATTTTAGAATCTAATTGATAGCATCTCTTTGAGGGGTGCTTTTTTTTTATATGTTTTCAAACAATTTTATCAATACATACACTTTTAACTATTCATCTTCCTCTTAACAATTGTATAATTTTTAGAGGAAATGTTTTTCACATTACATAGAAGAGAGGTATTAAAATGCCATATCCTTGCTCAAAAGAAACTCTTAACTTAATAAAAGAATTAGTCTCCATTCCAAGCCCTTCAGGAAATACAAATACGGTCATTACGTTTGTTGAAAAATTTTTGAAAGAACTTAAAGTGGAAACGTATAGAAACCGTAAAGGTGGACTCATTGCAACCATCCACGGAAAAAATACACAGATACACCGCATGCTAACCGCTCACGTAGATACTCTTGGCGCAATGGTGAAGGAAATCAAATCAAGTGGTCGATTAAAAATTGATTTAATCGGTGGGTTTAAATATAACTCTATTGAAGGTGAATACTGTCAAATAGAAACATCTTCTGGTAAAACGATTAGCGGAACAATTTTAATGCATCAACAATCTGTCCACGTATATAAGGATGCTGGTAAAGCAGAACGAAATATTGATAATATGGAAGTTCGACTTGATGAAAAAGTACATAGTGCAGATGAAGTGCGTGCACTTGGTATTGAAGTTGGGGACTTCGTCTCTTTTGACCCACGAGTTGAATTAACAGACAGTGGTTACATTAAATCTCGCCACCTTGATGACAAAGCAAGTGTCGGAATCTTATTGCAACTAATGAAACAAATTGTAACAGACAATATTACATTACCTTATACTACTCATTTTCTCATTTCCAATAATGAAGAAATTGGCTATGGGGGTAATTCCAATATTACACCTGAAACTGTCGAATATTTAGCTGTTGATATGGGGGCAATGGGTGACGGTCAAGCTACTGATGAATATACTGTATCTATTTGTGCAAAGGATGCTAGCGGTCCTTATCACTATGGACTTCGAAAAAAACTAACCCAGCTTTGCGAGGATCACGATATTAAATATAAAATCGATCTGTATCCTTTTTATGGGTCTGATGCATCAGCGGCCATTCGCTCAGGAAGCGATATTGTTCACGGCTTGATCGGCCCTGGAATTGATTCTTCACACGCCTTTGAACGTACACATATATCATCTATTGAAAACACAGCCAAACTTTTATTCCATTACGTTCAGTCAGAAATGGTTCTATAAAATTATTCTAAAGCCAATGACGAGAAGATTTCTTTCTTCCATCTTTGGCTTTTTTTATTCCACTTTCCATATTTTCGCATATTACACCACTTATAGGAGATAACAAAAAGAGATATTAATGGAAAGGGAGTACTTTTATAAAATGATGAATAAAATTCCCCCGCTTCTAAAGAAGATGAAATACTTCGGGAAGACAGAAGAACTTACTGATCATAGTGAACTCTCACCGAAAGGTCGTGAATCGGAGAAATATTACCGTGAAAGATGGCAGCATGACAAAGTGGTCCGCACTACACACGGTGTCAACTGCACTGGTTCGTGTAGCTGGAAGGTTCATGTCAAAGACGGAATTATTACTTGGGAGACGCAGCAAACAGATTATCCGACAACTGGACCAGATATGCCAGAATATGAACCAAGGGGCTGTCCGCGTGGGGCAAGCTTTTCCTGGTATACTTACAGCCCACTTAGAGTTCGTTACCCCTATATCCGAAGTGCCCTGCTTGAGCTTTGGGTGGAAGAAATGAAAGCCACAAATGACCCTGTTGAAGCATGGCGGAGAATCTCAACCAATCCTGAAAAAAGTAATCGCTATAAAAAGGCTCGCGGGAAAGGTGGATTTGTTCGAGCAGATTGGGATTTGATCGAAACGATGATTGTGAGTCAAATCATTTATACGCTTCAAGATTTTGGACCCGATCGAATTTTTGGATTTTCTCCAATCCCAGCCATGTCAATGGTCAGCTATGCTGGCGGTGCAAGGTTCCTAAATTTAATCGGTGGTACTCTATTGAGCTTTTATGACTGGTACGCGGATCTGCCAGCCTCTTCCCCACAAGTATGGGGGGAACAGACCGATGTACCAGAAAGCTCAGATTGGTATAATTCTAGCTATTTATTAGTTTGGGGATCTAATTTGCCACAAACGAGAACACCTGATTCCCATTTCATGGTAGAAGCAAGATATAAAGGGACAAAAGTAGTTGCTGTGAGTCCAGATTACGCCGAATTCGTTAAATTTGCCGATGAATGGCTAGCTGTTCCTGCTGGTATGGATGGTGCACTAGGTATGGCGATGACCCATGTAATCTTGAAGGAATTCTATGTCGATCAACAAGTTGATTACTTCCAGGATTATGTAAAAAAATATACCGACCTACCTTTCTTAATCACCTTAAAGCCACATAAAGAAGGGTATACCGCAGATCGCTTTCTACGTGCTAGTGACCTCGGATTGGATATGACCAATGCGGATTGGAAAACGGTTGTATTTGATGAGGTTCAAAAGAGATTTGTTGTTCCAAATGGTACTTTAGGCCATCGTTATGAAAAAGACCAAAAATGGAATTTACATCTTGCTGACGAGTTTAGTGAAAATATTAAACCCGCACTCACTTTATTGGGGAATGAAGACGAAGTCATTGTGGTTAAATTTCCTTATTTTAACGAAGAAAGTAAAGATATTATTGAACGTGGAGTTCCCGTTAAAAAAATTAGTCATAACGGAAAGGATCTTTGGGTAACAACCGTTTTTGATTTAATGCTCGCCAATACTGGCGTTGACCGTGGCGGTTTAAAAGGCAATTATCCAAAGGATTATACTGATCCTGAAACGTATACGCCTGCATGGGCGGAGGAAAAAACGGGAGTAAACGCGAAGCAAATCGCCCAAATTGCAAGAGAGTTTGCCCAAAATGCGATTGATAGTAAAGGACGTTCGATGATTATCATGGGATCTGGAATTAACCATTGGTATCATTCTGACACCATTTATCGTGCGATCTTAAATCTAGTATTACTTACAGGCTGCCAAGGGGTAAATGGAGGCGGATGGGCTCATTATGTTGGACAAGAAAAGGTTCGTCCACTTGAAGGCTGGCAAACCATCGCCATGGCACGTGACTGGGGTGGTCCGCCAAGACTCCAAAATGGAACCTCATTCTTCTACTTTGCCACAGAACAATGGCGCTATGAGGACCAGCTTGCCGAACAACAAATTTCACCGTTAATTGATAAACCGAAATATAAACATTTAGGAGACTACAACGGATTAGCCGCAAGATTAGGGTGGCTTCCGTCCTATCCTCAATTTAATCGCAATCCTTTAAAGCTATTAGACGAAATTAATGCAAATAGCAATGAAGAAGCGATTCAATCTATGGTGGATATGGTGAAAAACAAATCGATGAAGTTCTCAATTGAAAATCCTAGTGATCCGATCAATTTCCCGAAAACGATGTTTGTATGGCGAGCAAACTTAATAGGTAGCTCAGCTAAAGGTCATGAATATTTCTTAAAACATCTTCTCGGTACACATGGGAATCCATTAAGTGCCCAGACAGCGAACCTATCGACAGATGAAATTGATAGTTCATCCGATTCACCCGATGGAAAGCTTGATCTTCTCATCAATATGGACTTTCGCATGTCAGGCACAGGACTTTACTCAGATATTGTTCTTCCGGCCGCAACTTGGTACGAGAAATACGATATTAGCAGTACAGATATGCATCCATTTATCCATCCATTCAATCCAGCGATCACCCCACCATGGGAAAGTAGATCGGATTGGGATACATTCAAAAAATTGGCCAAACGCTTTTCTAATATGGCTGAAAAATATTTTCCAAAGCCAGTTAAAGACGTCGTCGCTACACCACTTCTCCATGATTCGCCTGATGAAATTGCACAAACCTTTGGGCACATTCCTGATTGGAAGGATGGAAAAATCGATCCAAAACCTGGGTTCAATTTTCCACGTCTTCATGTCATTGAGCGGGATTTTTCAAAAGTATATGAGAAGTTCATTTCCCTTGGTCCGAAAATTAAAGATGTTATCGGAGCGAAAGGAATTTCATGGGATGCTAAGGCAGAGTACGAACAACTTTTAAAAATTCTTGGACCTGCCAAAGATACGAAGGAATATCATGATTGTCCAAATCTATTTACTGATCGTAATGCTGCTGAAGCAATACTAACACTTTCTAGTACAACAAATGGTCATATGGCGATGAAAGCATGGAAAGCAATGGAGGAAAAAACAGGGCAAAAATTAACCGATTTAGCTAGTGAACGAGCTGAGGAGCACATCTCCTTCGATGAAATAACAGCCCAACCGAGAAAAGTCATCACTTCCCCTGTCTTTAGTGGATCGGAAACAGGGAATCGTAGGTATTCCCCATTTACGACCAATATTGAACGGATGATCCCATTTCGGACATTAACAGGTAGACAACATTTTTATCTCGATCATGAAACGATGCTTGAATTCGGTGAAGAGCTTCCGACCTTTAAAGGTCCATTACAAAAAGCAGCCTTCTATGACCGCGATCATAAGCCATTGACACAAGATAAGGAGCTTACACTTAGATATTTAACCCCACATTTTAAATGGTCCTATCATAGTACGTACGGAGATACGTTACCAATGCTTACCCTTTTCAGGGGTGGTCCACATGTTTGGCTGAATAATAAAGACGCAGAAAGGGTCGGGATTGACGACAATGATTGGATTGAAATGTACAACCGCAATGGAGTTGTAGTCGCCCGAACGGTTGTCAGCCACAGAATTCCTCAAGGAATCGTGTTTATGTACCATGTTCAAGATCGTTTGATTAATGTACCTGGCTCGAACATCACGAAACAACGAGGCGGGACATTCAACAGTCCAACTAGAATACACATTAAGCCTACCCAAATGATCGGGGGTTATGCCCAACTGAGCTACGGCTTTAACTATTACGGACCTACTGGAAATCAACGGGATGAACAGGTTATCATACGTAAAATCGAAAGAAATGAGGTCGATTGGCTTGAAAATTAAAGCCCAGTTTGGAATGGTCATGAACTTGGATAAATGTATTGGCTGCCATACTTGCAGTGTTACTTGTAATAACACCTGGACAAATCGTCCAGGTGCAGAATATATGTGGTGGAACAATGTTGAAACGAAGCCTGGGGTAGGCTATCCAAAAGAATGGGAAAATCAAGATACTCGAAAAGGTGGCTGGGAATTAAGAAATGGAAAACTTGAATTAAAAGCAGGTGGTAGAGCGAGTAAGTTACTAAATTTATTTTATAATCCTCATTTAACCGAGATTGATGATTACTATGAACCTTGGACATATGATTATGATCATCTCATTAAAAGTCCCTCAAGTGAGCACCAGCCTGTAGCCAGGCCGAAATCGCAGCTGACAGGCGAATACATGGATATTACTTGGGGTCCTAACTGGGAGGATGATTTAGCTGGGGTTTACAAAACGGGAAAAAACGATCCAAATATGAACGGTTTAGATCAGAGCATCATTTCCGAATATGAACAAACCTTTATGATGTATTTGCCAAGAATTTGTGAACACTGTGTTAATGCCCCGTGTGTATCGTCTTGTCCTTCTGGAGCTATTTATAAACGTGAGGAAGACGGGATTGTTTTAGTTGACCAAGATGCTTGCCGCAGCTGGCGACATTGTATGACTGCTTGTCCATATAAAAAGGTTTATTTTAACTGGAAAACGACGAAAGCAGAGAAATGTACGTTTTGTTTTCCAAGAATTGAAAATGGCCAACCTACTATTTGTTCTGAAACTTGTGTGGGAAGAATTCGTTATATCGGAATTATTCTTTATGATGCGGATAAGGTAAAGTCAGCTGCCTCTGTTCCAGACGAAAAGGATTTATACGAGGCTCACCTTGGTATCATTCTAGATCCAAATGATCCAAAAATCATTTCCGAGGCAAAAAAAGCTGGAATATCAGAAGATTGGATTGAAGCTGCACAAAATTCACCAATCTACAAGCTTGCCGTTGAACAGAAAATCGCTTTACCGCTCCATCCAGAATACAGAACACTGCCAATGGTTTGGTATATCCCACCACTAAGTCCGATTATGAACGCATTTAACGGACAAATGGATTCATTAGATCCCAAGGTTGTTTTCCCTACAATCGACCAATTTAGAATTCCTTTGCAATATTTGGCTAATTTGATGAGTGCGGGAGATACGAATGTTATAAGTAAGGTACTAAAGAAAATAGTTGCGATGAGAAGTTATATGCGCAGCAAAAATATCGGAAAACCCTTTGATACGGACATTTTAAAATCTGTAGGTATGACGGAGGCAATGGCGATTGAAATGTATGAGTTATCTGCCATTGCGAAATACAATGATCGTTATGTCATTCCAAAAGCCCACCGTGAGCTTGTAGGAAATATGTACGGTGGTCAAGGATCAACTGGATTTGATTTTATGGAGGGCTGTTCAGATTGCTTTACGAATAGTGGGAAAGATTACGACTTCGATTCCTTTAGCGATCAATTCTGGGCAGATGTGGTTGGAGGCGATTATGATGGAAGAAGATAAAATCGTCTTCAAGCTTTGTTCCACATTTTTAAGTTATCCAGAAAATAGCTGGGTTCATAACCAAGAGATGAAAGAGTTTATTACCTCATTTGAAAATCGATATGCAAAGAAAAGGTTCCAAGACTTTTTATCGTTTGTCGAATCGATCACATTTGAAGATCTATGCAACCGATACGTGAAACAATTCGATTTCAATGATCAATCAACCTTGTATTTAACCTACGGTGTATTTGGTGATAACCGTGAAAGAGGTTTAGGGTTCGTAAAGTTAAAAATGGAGTATGCTAAGGCCGGATTCTTCTTAAAGGAGGAGGAACTACCAGACTATCTCCCTTTAATATTAGAATTTGCGTCGGTTGCTGATGAACACATTGTGAGAAAGCTATTTGCTATTCATAAAAAGGCGATGGAAAATCTTTTACAATCTTTATTGAAGGAAGAGAGCCCCTATGCGCTTATCATTGAAATTTGCTTGCAGTCGTTCTCTGGCCTGTTTGAACTAGAAAGTAATGAGATTGAAAAAGGAAACGCAAGTTAAGGGTGGGATTTTCATTGACAATGTTTGATTATTTTCTATGGGTTGTTTTTCCTTATATTGCTTTAACCATTTTTGTTTTAGGTCATATTCACCGATACAATCACGACCAATTTGGTTGGACCGCTAAATCGAGTCAATTTATTCAAAAAGATAATCTGTTAAAATGGGGAAGTCTTTTATTCCACTGGGGGATCATTTTCGTCTTCTTTGGTCATGTTGGAGGAATTTTAATCCCTAAAGGATTTTACAACGTCATTGGCATTTCTGAACATATGTATCACTTTGGTGCGGTTTGGTTAGGTGGGCTTGCTGGGGTGGCAACGGTCATCGGAGGCTTTTTACTATTCTTAAGACGAACGACTAAAAAACGTGTGGCAAGAAATAGTTCAAAAACAGATTTGTTTATTCTAATTATTCTTGGTGCAGTCGTATTAGTAGGGTTTACAAACACAGTAGGATATACAGCTTCGGGTGGGACTTTTGATTACAGAGACACCATTGGACCATGGTTTAGGGGAATCCTAACATTCAGACCAATGCCAGAATTGATGGCAGTTACGCCGATCGGATTTCAATTACATGTATTAGCAGCGTTTCTACTTTTTGCGATTTGGCCATTCACCAGACTCGTGCATGTTTGGAGTCTACCACTTGAGTATCTTGGTCGAAAATACATTATATATAGAAAGATGACTCCAAATAAAATCGTATCTTCTGAGGTTAAAAAAGACTAATAGAAATGCCCTCTTGTCAGTAAGAGGGCATTTTCCTGTGTTTACAGCAATAAATACTTTTCTTCCTCATTGCTATGAATTTTCACCATGATGAGCAGTGATCTAAATAGATAAATCATTTCATCTGTTACCTTTTTTTCTTCTAATTTTTCTTCAATTTCCTTTGCCATTACTCTCATAATTTCGTGATCCCGTATTAAGCCGATTACTGCCTTTTCCATTTCCGGACTTTCCTTCATCTTTTCTTGATAAAGGCCTTCTTCCTCTGACTGTGCATGGGCCAATGTTCTTGTTTTCCAACTCTCTAATAAGGCATTGGCAACTTCTATTGATTGTTCGGACTTTTGTTCTATATGTAATTTCAGTAGAATTTCAGTAAGTTCACTAGCTTCATGATAAGCCCCTTCATGAATAGAGCGGTGAGAATCTAACATCTTTAATGCTGGACCAGACATTTACATTCAGCTCCTTTTTTTAACATTGCAACCATTATGTCCATTTTTAACTTAAGTAAACCAGTTTTTTGACGTGGTGTTACATCATTGGTTTTCCTCATTTCCATATGTTATCCTTTTTATATAACATTTGTAACCTACAAAGAAAGTGGGCGGAGAAATTGGAAACAAAAGAAACACTTATAGATGAACTTCAGGTCATTGAAAAATGGGAAAAAGAACAAAGTGGACTTTGGTTTTGGGAACGAATCACTCGTTTGCCATTTAAAATATTAGATAAGATCACACCGAAAATTATCCATGAAAAAATTGGTCTACTCCTTGAAGAAATGGGTAGCTACCTTCAAACCGGTGGAAAATACCTTATTCAAGAAAAACAATTATTAAAGACAATTCAAAAGAATGCTGATGTTCCTATCGAATCGATACAAGATGTGTCCACCATTCCTTTAGCAAAAATGAAACAAATCTCTCAACAAATATCAGATAAACGAGTAAAAGTAGCAGCGATTCAAGGAGCATCAACCGGTTTTGGTGGTTTGTTTACACTAGCCATCGATATTCCCGCCCTTCTAGGATTATCATTAAAAACACTCCAGGAAATAGCCATTATATATGGTTTTGATCCAAATGATAAAAATGAAAGAGTGTTTATTATTAAATGCTTACAATTTACTTCCTCCGATATTGTCGGGAAAGAAGCGATTCTAAAGGAACTTTCCTCATACTATAAAAGAGAGAGTCAGCGTAGTGAAGCGATTTTACAGTTACAAGGCTGGCGTGAGGTAATTTATACCTATCGTGATCAATTCGGTTGGAAAAAATTATTTCAAATGGTCCCCGTTGCCGGACTACTTTTCGGAGCTTTTACAAATCGTTCAATGATAAAGGATATTGCTGAAGTAGGAGATATGCTATATCGAAAAAGAAGAATTCTTGAGAGGATTAATATAGATAGAATATCATTGGAAAATAATTTAGAAGAACGATAAGGAAGGATCAACTCCTTCCTTTATTAAATTTAACATTTGTTTTTTCCTTATTAGGAATCGACCATATGTAATACGTTATATAAATCACAATCAACAGAATTACTATTCTTACCCATACAAGTGGAATAATAAAAAATATGGAATAACTAGAACTAATCCACAAAACAAGTATCGCTGTATATTTTACCTTAGGAGGTATCCCCTCCCCTGACTGAAAACTTTTAATATAGGCTCCAAGCCATTTTGTGTTTAATAGCCAACGGTGCATTCTCTCTGATGAACGCGCATAACAAAAGGCAGCTAATAAAAGAAATGGTGTTGTCGGTATAAGTGGTACAACAATACCAATGACGCCTAATATCACAAATAACGAACCTAAAAAAATTAGTAGCGGTTTCAGTAATCCCTTCATTTTTAAACTTCCCTTACTTTAAAAGATACATATCTTATATGTTATTTAACTAGAGCATAAAAGTAAAGAAACCCTTGATAATTCAAGAGTTTCTTTTTAATTCATTATTAAGCTAACGATTTTTGTCCGAGCATTTTTACTATTTCTAGTGATTTGATATGATATCCTTCCATTTCAAGGATCTTAAATTCATAATCACCTAATGCAATTTTGTCGCCTTCTTTTGCTTCCATTTTCTCTGTTAGAATCCAACCACTTATCGTATCTACATCTGTATCATCAATATCTAGACCAAACAAATCATTGACTTCCTCAATTAAAACTTTTCCGTCAATAATCGTTTTATTTTCATTCACTTTTTTGATATCTGGTACTTCATCATGGTCAAATTCATCACGAATGTCTCCTACAATTTCTTCAATAATATCTTCGACCGTCACAAGCCCAGCTGTACCACCGTATTCATCAACTAAAATCGCCATATGGACACGTTCTTTTTGCATTTTTAATAGTAGATCGTGGATAGGCATGGATTCCATTACTTTTATGACAGGACGAGAATATTTGATAATAGGCTCATCCATATTTCTCTTTTTAACAAAGTCTGTTAATACTTCTTTCATATTGATCATGCCGACAATATGGTCTTTGTCACCCTCGTATATGGGATAACGAGTATAGTTTTCTTCTGTTGCTGTCGAAATAAATTCTCCAATGGTAAGGTCTTTTTCAAATCCGACCATTTCTGTTCTTGGGACCATAATTTCTTTTGCAATTCGATCATTAAATTCAAAGATATTATTTACGTATTTATATTCAGACTGGTTAATTTCCCCACTCTTATAGCTTTCAGATAAAATCATTCTAAGCTCTTCCTCAGAATGAGCGATTTCATGTTCAGATACTCTTTTTAATCCAAAAAGGCCTGTCAAAAGTCGTGCAGAACCATTTAATGTTTTGATGATTGGATACATTAATTTATAGAAAAAAATAACTGGCTTTGCAAATAAAAGTGTTACCTGCTCTGCTTTTTGTATAGCCAATGTTTTCGGTGCAAGCTCCCCTACTACAACGTGTAAAAAGGTTATAAGAGCAAAGGCGATTGAAACAGAAGTCACAGTTACTACAGATTCGGAAAAATTCAATTTTTCAAAAACTGGATGTAAAATATGCGCAATGGTTTCTTCACCTAACCAACCTAATCCTAAAGCAGTTATCGTAATACCTAGTTGACAAGCAGATAAATACTCGTCTAAATTTGAGATCAAGGTTTTGGCAGCAATTGCATTTTTATTCCCCTCTGCAACCAATTGATCGATTCGGGTACTTCTTATTTTTACAATCGCAAATTCTGTTGCCACAAAAAAACCTGTTAAAGCAATTAAAATTGCCACCATGATCAAATTAAATATGTCCAAATAATCTCCTTCCTGTATGAATACAGTGAAGGAATACACCTCCTAGTGTTATGTTTTATAGTATTTATTATGAAAGTTCATTTTTTATTCTTCCTGTTTACTCTTGCCTTGTACTAAAATCATGACAATTTTCTACAAATTTAATTGCAACAAAACTGACAGCTTTTTAGATTTATAAATTCATTGCGTATAGCTTGAATAAGCAAAAAGGAAGTTTTATAGCTTTGAATCCGTTCGATGAGTATCCAAAACACCTGATTGGGGATAATAATCGACGGTTCTTATTGAAATCTCCATCATTTTCGCTAACTCACCAATTCGATAGTACTTCCCAATGGTCTCACCTCTTTTTAATATAGATAATATAAATGTATATGAAAACGAACCTAACAGTCAACGATTTCATCTTTTTTCTATATTATTCTAATAAAAAATGGCTAACTCTGTGAGTCAGCCATTTTTTATTCACTTATTTTACATTAATCATAACGATTTTATGGTCGTGAATTTCATCTTTATTCACGTGAATTTGTAAGTGATACATTCCAGCTTTTTTAAATATATTCGTTGCAGAATAGCTCCCTTCTCCATCTTCATTTGTTTCAATCCATTGTGGAGTATTCTCGTTTTCTAATAATACTTCATACCTCACCTTTGCCCCTAAAAGTGGTGAACCTTCATGTTTAATTGTTGTCTTTAATAAGGCTTCTTTATTAACTGCGATATCCGAATCTTGATTGAAAAGGATTTCTATTGTTGAATCATGATGTCCATGACCAGTTGCTTGATCATTTTGGCTAGCTTCATGACCCTCATGTCCAGCGGCATCGCTTTCGGAATGATCCTCTTCTACTGTACCAACTGTAAATTCTTTGTTTGGCATGGAGTGCATACCTCTTGCCGTCACATGAGAAGTTACAATATACTTGCCATTTTCAGTAAAAGTCTTATTTATGGAATAGACACCTTTACCTTCATTTTTAGCCTCAAGCATTTCATGTTCTTGCTGTCCCACTTTTTCAATCTCGAATTTTACTTCATTAGCATCGTCCACTTTTTCTTTCCCTTGTGTAACAACAGCCTGGATAACTGCTTCTTCATTAGGATTAATCGTTTCAGGAATCTGAATATTCACTTCAATAATTTCTAATGAAGGCTCAGCTTGCTGTTCCTCCTTTTTGCTCGAGCATCCTGCGATTACTCCAATTAATAAAATAAGTGCAACAATTAATTTCTTCATGATAATCTCCTTTGTTTTTTACAAATGGTCGTTTTCATAAGTATGCGTCCATTATATCCTTAATTTTTCACTTTTATAAATAATGATCATTCTCAATACCATCGTAATAGACAAAGTACGAATTAACAACATCAATATGTGAACAATATGTGAAATCTAAAACGCCGATTTCAGAGGGAAATCGGCGTTAAGATGAATGAAACGAAATCACTATTCGATTGCATAAATGGATCCATCAGTGCTGCCAAAATAAATCGTTCCATCATTTATGACAGGTGATGAGATAATCGATCCTAATGACATAATCGAGTCATATAGATCAATAAAATCTTGTATCGTTTTAACATTACGTTGCTTTTCTAATAATGGTTCACCGAACTTACCCTCTTCATCAAGTAACTCAGTGAAATACTTTTTGCTTGCTTCTGTTTGGAATTCCCATTCTTCTTTGCCATTTTTCACATTCAATGCATATAATTTACCGTTCATATTTCCAAAATAAATATGGTCTCCAGCAATAGCCCCCGAGCTAAATGTGTTAATATGCACTGGGAACGCCCAACAAGAATCTCCAGTTTTTGCATCCATTGCGTAAATTTGTGAGTGATCCGATGTTGCGAAATAGACAACACCATCCTTCACTGTTGGAGTTGTGATTATCCAAGTTCCAGGAGCTTTAAAATTCCATTTTCCTCTACCTGTCTCAGCATCTAAAGCATAAAGATTATAATCACGGCTTCCAAAATAAACAATCCCATCTACAACACATGCAGAACCTTGGATATCACCATTTGGGAACCAAGTGTCTCCAATTGTTCTAAAAATCCATCGTGCTTCACCTGTATTTACATCTAAAGCATAAAAATACCCATCATAACTTCCTATGTACAATGTTTCATTATAAATGGCAGGAGATGCATGAACCACTCCTCCTGTTTTATACTTCCAAACTTCTTCACCATTCAATGCATCGACTGCATAAATATGGAAGTCTCCACTACCAAAATAAACTTTTCCATCAAAAATAATCGGTGAAGATAAAAAATAATCCCAAGGATCCTTCATTACTTCTCCTTCTGTTTTAAAAGTCCAGTTCACTTCCCCAGTTTCAATATGAATCGCGTAAAGAGATCCATCCATACTTGTAAAATAGGCCATCCCATTGGAAATCGCCACTGAAGAACGAACTGCCCCTTCTGTTTTAAATTTCCATTTGATCTCACCAGTCATTTTGTTAATGGCGTAAAGATTTCCATCTTCACTCCCGTTATACACCGTCTCTTGATAAATGACAGGTGAGGAATAAATTCTGCCATCCGTTTTAACATTCCATTTCATTTTTTGAAAAGATGTTACCTCTTTTGTCGAATAAACTCCTGAACGTTGAAGATCATTTCGAAAGTGGACTGTATCTTTTTCAACTGATTGCACTGTTTGTTCCATCACTGTATCTCCCTTGACTTTGTTATTTTTTTATTTCAACTTCAATGTGGTTGTGCCAAAATTCTTCAAAGTTTAACGCTACAATTGGATAATCTTTTTCGATCACTTCTTTAAGCCCTACTAAAAATTTTCCTTCTTCTTCACTCTGCGACATAGGATCAATTTCTTGTAGTGCAGCAATGTAAAGAATGAGATGTCTAACCTTTAGAAATTCAGGTAGAAGGAGAAACAATTCTTTATCCATTGTTTTTTCTTTTAAATATCCTTTAAAAAAATGAAGAAGCATTTTCTCAAACTCATTCTCATTTTTATACTCTGACAAAGGTCGCCAATAAGCATAGAATATGATAACCGCCAAATCATTTATAAAGAAGTTATAATGAATATCATCAAAGTCGAATAATTGAATTTCTCCTTGATTCAGAAAAAAATTCATGTAATGTAAATCACCATGCACAATTCCAAATTGATTCTTATTTTTTGGAAGTTCCTTCATCTTTTTGACTAAGTTGAGGGATTTTTCTCTAACTATTTCTTGGTCGTTTAGGATATATTTCTCCACATTCAAATATTCCTCATCTAGCCAGTTCTTTCGACTCCACTGAAGTGGTTTATAGTCAATTGCTAGTGAATGGAGTCTCCCAGTGATTTGCCCCCACTCTTCAAATAGCTTTTCATTCCAATCTTCTATAGTTGGTGATGTGCCTAGAGCTTTTTCATACAGAGTTGATAAAAAATAATTACCTTCCCCTAATGGATAAACTTCAACTAAGTTTCCATTTATTGACGGAAGAACACCTGAGACAGAAACCTTATTTTCTTTTAAATATTGCAACCAATTTATTTCATCCATAACCTCTTCTTTGGTTCTTCTGAAGGAATGGGTTACTTTTAAAATCAAATTGTTTCTATCATTTTTATACTCGTACACATAACTATCAAATCCACCAAGAAAATTCGCATCATTTTCTTGGATGCCATAACGAGCAAATACTTCGTTTAATATTTCTTTACTATATAATTCTTCAATACTTTTTAGCATTCTACTAACCTTCTAACTATGTATATTTAAAAACGAAATTCATAACCTATAAAGCTTAAATCCTGTATAAACCCAATACTTTCAGCGACTGTTACGGATGGTTTATTTCCTTCCATACAATCCCAGTAAGGAATAACATCATTTCTTAAACATTCTTGTACAAAAGCATGTGCTAATTTTCGAGCAAGCTTGTTTCCACGAAATCCAGATAAAGTTTCGATATCAATGCCGTGAACATTATCTGCAATAAATCCTGAGAAACATAAACTGACGATTTCATCGTTATAAATGGCAACATACCCGATTCCTCCATTTTCGAAGAAATCATCTGAAGTTGGCCAAAATTCTAATATTTTCGAATTCAGAAAATCGTTATTTTTCATAGAATTAGATTCATAAAATACTTTCGTTATTTTTTGCACCTTAAATTCTTGTTGAATAACAGGCTCATTAGTATGAAGATAGTTTTCCTTGTCTAGTTTATATGCTCTCTGGTTCCATTTACCTAAGTCACGATGTTTAAATAGTTCTTCAATTGTCGGATTCCAATCAGAGTGATTTCCAAATCCTTCAAACCAAACTAAGCCCAATTCCTTTGCCTCTATTGCAATTTTGCATTCAATAAAGTGATTGATTTCCGCATTAAATTGATCATTGTTTGACTCTCCAATGAAATAAAAGCCATCATTATTCCCTTGCCAAATAAGTCCTGACCTCGGAGATTCAAAATTATCAATAAAAATACGTCCTGGATTAATGCCCTCGATGATTGCTTTTACCTCTAATTGACCTTTGGGATTAATAAGGTCTTTACATATATAAAAATTTTCTTTTTTTAATTCAATAATCATTTCTAAGCCCCTCCTAACTGCTATCTTTTTGTTAAATGAGGTACGATTATCTTATTTTATTGGTTAGTATAATTATAAACAAAATGTTTTAACTTCTCCTAAACTATTTCTTAACTATTTCTTAATTTTGGATTTTTTCCCTCCAATTTTAGAATAATAAAAGGCTGCTGAAAAATTCAGCAACCTTTTTGATTATAAATATTTCCGATGAATCCCTTTTCCATCATATGTGAACAGCATATTTCTTCCCTCAATCACACTTTCCATATGGACGGGTCTACCCCAAAGTTGGCTAATATAAGGAAGTACCTTTTCTAAATATTTCAGATCGAGTTCAATTCCTTCATACCAATGTTTTAAATAGAGCTCTCCATTTTTCAAATAATCGCCATCATTAACAGTGATATAGGGGAAGCCACCGTTGACGCGCATGCCTACTAGCTGATCGCGAACATGCTCCCACTCTTTATCGACGATTTTATAATCCTTACCTTGTTTTTGGAACAAGTACATATCCTCGCGCATAACTAAATCCTTTGTAAGATAGTTACGGAGGAAGGAAATATCCGATTCGATTTCACGCACTTCGAACATTTTTTCCCGGCCAGAGCCAGGTTTCACCCCACGTCGGATCATTTCTTCTGTTGGATTGTCGAAACGCTCTTCAATGTCTTCAAAAATTTTAATTCCTAAATAATAGGGATTAATCCCTGTTTTCGATGGTTGAACAACACCTGCATTTAGCTTTGCGAATTCAATCGCTTCGCCGCTTGTTAACTCCATTTCACGTAAAATACGCTGATGCCAGAACGAAGCCCAGCCTTCGTTCATGATTTTTGTCTCAAGCTGCGGCCAGAAATAAAGCATTTCCTCGCGCATCATCGTTAAAATGTCACGTTGCCACTCCTTTAACTCTCGGCTGTATGACTCAATAAATAAGAGCAAATCTTTTTCTGGTTGTGGCGGGAATTTCTTCTTTGTCCGTTTAGGAACTACTTGTTTATCTTTCTCATCTAGTTTCCAAAGATCATCGTAAGGGGAAGCACTAGGTTTCTCTACTTCTTCTTCTCCATCTAGATCCTCTAATGTCCAATTTAACTTTGGCCTCATTAATGATGGGTCAATATGCTCCTCAATAGCTAATACAGCGTCTAGAAAAGATTCCACTTCTTGCTTCCCATATAAAATTTCATATTGGCTAATTCTTTCTGCTGTTGCAGCCATACTCTCAACCATATCTCTTTTCGTGTTTTGGAACCTAACATTATTTTTAAAAAAATCACAGTGGGCTAATACATGCGCGACTATGAGTTTATTTTGTATTAATGCATTAGAATCGAGCAAAAACGCGTAACAAGGATTAGAATTAATGACTAGCTCATAAATTTTACTTAAACCTAGATCATAATGCAGTTTCATTTTATGAAATTGTTTCCCGAAGCTCCAATGTGAAAAGCGGGTTGGCATCCCATACGCACCAAAGGTATAAATAATATCAGCCGGACAAATCTCATACCGCATCGGGTAAAAATCTAAACCGAAGCCCTTCGCAATTTCAGTTATTTCGGCGATCGCATATTCCAAATCTTTTCGACCCTGCTCGTTCATCCGTCACTCCCCCTTTATCCTCTTATCACAATGTATGAACATGTTGGGGGAATGATGAAAACAAAGTTAGACTCGATTTTTTAGATATATAGAAAAGCAATAACCCATTTTAGGGCTATTGCTTCACCTCTTCAACATTAAGCGATAATAGTTTATTGTTTTGGATGCTATGCTTTACTTTAATAACAACTGTGACGGGTTTCCCGTTTTCCTTCAGTTGAAATTTAAAGGAGTCTTGAACATCAGTCTCAGATATTTTTTCTCTTCCCAAGTATTGATAATCTGTAACTGGATCTCCTGGGTAATCTGCTTTTGCAACAGCGATCGCAATATTTCCATATTTCACATAATCAATTTTCTCGGCATGCACTTGGCTCATACCGCTAAAAAAAAATAAACATGCTGACAGGAAGATTAATTTTCTCAATTTCATTTCCTACTTTCCTATTTAAGTGTATTTATATTTTTTGCTTCTTTTGCTAACATCATTCCTAATAATTTATTTCGATCCCATTCTTCATCAAATACATTTAATGGTGGGTTGGTTTCACCAACTAAATAACTTAGTTCAATCGTCAATGCCGGCTGATGAAAAGTGCTAATAAACCAATCCGTATAGCCAGCACCCGTTGCATTTTCAGGTGGAGCTGCCAGATCGTATCCTGTTAATTCTGCAGCTTTACTAGCAATCATATAGTCCCTTTGTTTATTTTCCCCATTTCCATAATTCCAAAAAATTTCACGACCTGCCGTATGATAAGATACAGCGATAATAGGCTTTATTTTTTTCGTAAACTTTACAATTGACTTCGTTTCATGGGTTGAAATGGGTTTTTTCCCTTTATAAAATTGATACGAAGGGTCTGTTATGTTATCAGTAACTAGTTTCTTCCATCCGGTTGGATATTGCCGATTAAGATCCACTCCCATTCCATTTGCCTTCCATCTTGTAAAATCTGACGACTCCAAATTCATTTTTAGAAGATTGTCCCGATGATATTTTGGAAATTCATTTATCCCGTTTTGTTGAATTGTTACTCCATCTGGGTTCAACATCGGTACAAACCAGATGGAGACCTCATCTAGCAGCTTGGATGAATCAGTTCCAATTTTTTCATTTTTGTGATAAGCATCGGTATACGTTTCTAACATCTCCATCATTAAAGAGCTTGTTAGCCATTCTCTGCCATGATGGGCACCAATCAAAAGTATATTCTTTTCCCCTTTTCCTAACTTCACGGCAAAAATTTTCCGACCAAAATGTGAATAACCAATGGTCTTTACTTGTAAATCTTTGCGATACTTTTTCTTTAATTCCCAAATATCGGCTTTCATTTTTTCATATGTATAGGTTTGATGGGGATTTACGACACTTGCTGATACTACATTGGAAAATAGGAAAAACATAATAATCAAACAAAAAACCTGCTTCTTCATACAAACACCCTTTCATATATCCCCACAGTCTTCCTCAGGTGAAAAACAATATACAGGAAAATGTTGAAAACCTTATCCTATCAGCAAGTCCAACATTTGTCGGGTAACTTTCTTAAAGAACGTCATACACTAATCACATGCTCCTACCAAGGAGGAGAGGAAATGAATATTGTTGATTATGATCGTGCTTTATACTACACTCACCGCTCCCAATGGGATAATTTATTGATTTTAATGGTACGGACGGAGGACCAATTTTTATCAAAAAAAATTGAACATTTTCTACACGCATATCATTTTGAGAAAGACTATTCCGTACTTGAAAAACATTTATACGCCTTATTACGATACATCGACCATGCAAATACAAATGTACACGAAGAAAACGAATACCATTTTATGTGAAAATAATTCTCCCCATAAAAAAGAGGGCTATTTATCTAGCCCTCTTAGCTTTGCCCAACTTCTTTCAAAATTATGTCTGCTTTTTTTTGTGAAGTATTTTTTGTGAAAATAACAATTACTAATGAAGTGATTAGTAGTGCTGCTAAAGCATAAAAACTATAGTGTACCTGTAGTTCTGAGTTAACATAAGTAAATAGTGTTAATAATAAAACTCGGATTCCAAGTCCAATCGTACGGAACAAACTATCGACTCTGCCAACGATTTGATTAGGGACTGAATCCATTAAGTATGAATTTCTTGCAACACGGGTGCCGGCATTCCCGAATGCCAATAAAGAAATGAAAACGAGATATAGTGGAACAATTTTTACAAATACAATTACACTGATCCCCATAGTATAAATAAGTGTCGTTAAAACGATTGAGTTCTGGTTTCCTAATTTATTTGATAGAACTGGAATAAGCAAACCTGCTAAAACAGCTCCAATCCCATATACCATGCTTTGTGCTCCATAAATTGAACCATCTACCTTTAAAACATCGGATAAATAAACAGGAAATAAATAATTAGTTACCATTACACCAATGAAAGGCATGAATGAAGCCATTAAAAAGAAAAATAATTTCGGCCGTTTTTTCATATAGCGATATCCTTCAGTTAATTTCAGCCAAAACGTGTCTGCATTTTCAGAAATTGCTTCCCCCCGCACATATGGAATAGCCCAGAAGAGGCAAAAAGCGCTTATATAGGTCATCGCATCAAACAATAACATCCACTCTAAATTAATTTTTCCAATAACAAGAGCGGCTAATGCACCCGCGATCACACTTGAAAGCTGACCTTGAATCTCCATTGCACCATTTAATGACTTGTAAACGCTTTTCGGAAATATTTCTTGATTTAATGCAAACATTCCCGGATAAAAAAGATTATAGTAAAAGCTTCCTGTTCCATATAGTATCATATAATGCCAATTTCCATATTCAATCCCAGCAAAGCCACTAATGGCAAAACCCAAGATCATCAAAAAGCCAATGGCTTCCCCAATCATTAACATTTTCTTCCTTGAGAAGCGGTCAATCCACTGCCCAATAAATGGGGACATGATAAAATTTATAACCGTCATGGCGATGGTTGCATATCCGAAGATAGTCGCTCCGTCCCCTTTTGAAACTAAAAGCCATGGCACGGCTATCATCGTAATACCTGAACCAATCGATGAAAGTAGATTTGCCGCAAGAATAAAGTAAAACCGCCGATCTTTATATAGTTCATTCATCGTTTACACCTCTTTTAAAACGAGGTAGCTTTTAGAATAAAGCTTTAATTCTTCTACTAAGCTGTCGACTAATTTAGACGGATCCTCTTTTATTGAGTCGTTGTCATAATCAAAGCAAATAGGATCTAAAACGAGTTGCTTCGGAATTGTATTCGCATACAATCCTCTCATAACTGTCCTCATATTGTTTAAAGCATTTATTCCACCCTTACCTCCACCTGCTACAGCTAGCAAGGCAACCGGTTTATGTTTAAAATGCTCACTTCCTAGAAAATCTAAAGCATTTTTTAGCACTCCACTCATCCCGCTATGGTATTCGGGGGAAGCTAGAATAATCCCATCTGCCTCTTTCACTTTATTTCGTAGATTGATGACACTTTCAAGTTGATCTTGTTCATCCGCACCATTATATAATGGAACTGCCTCGTCACCACTTAAGTCAATACTTTCCATTTCATACATCTTTGCAATACTTCTCATCACAATACCTGTACGACCATTTTTTCTTGGACTACCATTAATAATTAATAATTTCATTTTCATTTCTCTCCTAACTTTTTTATATGTCTTTATTATAAGAGAAGAAATAGATTTACATATCGTAAGAAGGCTTGAAATCTGACTCCAACATTTGCTTGAGATTTACTAGTCCCCACTTCAGACTTTAGTCGTAGATGAGCAAAAAAATACACCACCATGAATAAATAGGCGATGTAGCTAAGTAAACATAATGCTAGTTTTCCATTAATCCATTTCGAACAGCAAAAAGGGCAGCTTGTGTTCGATCCTGCAGATCTAATTTCGCCAACACATTGGAAACATGAGTTTTCACTGTTTTTTCAGTAATAAAGAGGGCCAATGCAATTTCCTTATTACTTTTTCCCTTGGCAATTTCTAATAACACATCTAATTCTCTTTTTGTTAATTCATCAATCGGTTGCTTCACATCTCTACTTTTATTGGATAAATGAGATAATAGATGTGTCGTTGCTTTTGGGTGTAGTTGATTCTCGCCTTCAAGAATTCTTTTGATCGATCGGACTAGTTCATCGGGCTCGATATCTTTTAGTTGATAGCCAGAAGCGCCCGCTTCAATTGCTGGAATGACATGATCCTGATCGGAAAAGCTTGTTAAAATCATAATTTTCATTTCGGGCAAAATAGCTTTAATTTGTTTAGTTGCCTCAATTCCGTCCATAATTGGCATGTCTAAATCCATGAGAACAAGATCAGGGTTTAATTTTTTCGTCATTTCAACCGCTTCTTGTCCGTTTTTGGCTTCCCCGATCACTTCAATTTCTTTTTGTGTTTTTAAGAAAAAAACTAGTCCACGCCTGACGATGTGATGATCATCTGCTATTAAAAGTTTGATGGCCATACTTTTTTCCTCCTTTAAATTGGAATTCTTACTAGTAGTTTCGTGCCTTTTCCAGGATAACTTTGTAATTCAAATGTTCCATTCATTGCTTCTGTTCGTTCTTTCATGCTTTTTAGTCCTAGAGAAGGAAGCTCTTGATTTTGATCATAATTAAACCCACAGCCGAAGTCCTCAATCGTCATATTGAAATGATGTTTTTGAACAATTAACTGAATATCCACTTCACCCTGCTGAGAATGTTTTTTACAATTAGCTAAAGCTTCTTGACCGATTCTCCAAACGGTTTCCTCTACTCTTCCTGGTAAGCATATTAATCCTTTTACATTAGTCTTTACTTTCAATCCAAGCATATTTCCATAACTACTTAACGCCGAAACTACACCGTTTTCAAGTCCTTGTGGTCGTAGCTGCCAAATTAGAGCTCTCATTTCTGTCAATGCTTCTTGAGCCAAGTCTTGAATATAAGAGAAGGTCTCCTTCACTTCTTCATGCTCGGTCATTTCCCGTCCACCTCTGGCGGTCAAGCTCAATGAAAACAATATTTGGTTCACCGAATCATGTAAATCTCTCGCAAGACGATTGCGTTCTGCTGTTAAAGCCATTTCCTGCTCTTTTTGAATTAATTTAATTCGCTTCAATGCTGTTCCAATTTGATACGCAATCGATTCTAATAACGCTAATTCGTCCGGATGAAAGAAAGTTTTATTAGGAGAACCGACGTTTAATATTCCAAACTTTTCTTTGCCTGCACGAAGAGGAACGGATGCATGATGAGTAATTCCTAATGTATCTCCCCAGTTATGAAGGATGGCATCTTCAATTCGTTTGCAAGCTATGATATTCGTCGCTTTTTCCAATCTACCATCGTTATAGCGATCAAGACACCAGCAACCGCCTTTACACATTGGTGCACAGTCTTGATAATTTAATGCAGGTGGTAGATTTTCATGTGCAGCCAGTTCAAATGAACCTTTTTCATCGACTAAAAAAATCCAACCAGAATCCATTCCTGTAACTTGGAGTAATTTTTGAAGTACTCCTGACAACATTCCATAAATTTCTGTCTCTTTATTCAATAGTTCAGCGATCTCTTTTAATACTAATAATTCTGAATGATGTGTCCTGTCTTCCATCTGACTCCTCCAATATTTTGTTTTCTCTATTATATCTTGTTTGTTAAAATTCGACCTTAGAAAATAGCATGAGAGGACTTCAGACTAAAGTTGTATAAGAAACTCACATGATTCGCTGACTCACACCATCTGATGAAAAAGTTCTATTATTTTCACAGAACTATGGGGCTGTCAAACTTCTTTTCCAAACATTTTTATCCGAATTTTTGATTACCGAACTTGTTTGTCAGACAAATTCTACTGAGTTAAAGGTCGCAGTGGACTTCTATCGAACAAATTCAGCGGTCTATCGGACAATAAGTCTAGTCTATTGAAGATTTTCGGCGGTCTATCGGACAAGTTCACAATTCTATCGGACTTTGTCACAATTTGTTCCGCTTTAATGACAAAGCAATCACAATTTTTAAAAAAAGACCCAAGAAGAAGCATATCTTCCTGGGTCAACATAATCATTATGCAATTGGATATTTCTGAACTAGTGGATGCAATACAATTTCATCAATTAGCATATGCTTCGGTGCGGAAGCCATATAGACAACCGCGTTCGCGATATCTTCAACCTTTAACCATTCTTCCTTTTCCGGTAAGCCTTGGGTGGAGTTTGCAAAATAAGTGTCCACCATTCCAGGATTAATCGTTCCGACACGAATTCCATACTCTCGAACTTCTTGTGCTAGAGAGCCAGAAAAACCTTGGACCGCGTATTTAGTGGCCGTATAGGCTGCACCGTTAGGTATCGTGTAACGTCCAACATCTGATGAAATCGTAATAATTGTTCCCGATTTGCGCTCCTTCATATGTGGAATGACTACTTTTGCTCCTAAAAACACACCTTGAACATTGACCTCGAACACTTTTCGCCATTCTTCCAAAGTGACCTCTTCTGTCAATTTAAAGAAACCTATTCCTGCATTATTCACAAGTAAATCAATCTGACCAAATTGATCTAAGGTCGATTGTACAACTCTATTCATATCGTCTTCATTAGCAACATTCGCTTGAACAGCAATGACATTTGAAAATCCTTTTTCAATTAAATCTTGCGCTGATTGATTGATATCTTGAGAGCTGCCAACCAGTGTCAGTTTGGCCCCTTCTTTAGCCAGTTTTAAAGCAATTTCTTTCCCAATTCCACGAGATGCTCCTGTTACAATGGCTACTTGATCTTTTATCATAATGTATCTTCCTTTCCTGTTGTACGTAATGGTTATACTATTTCACTGAAACTTGCTTTAACTTTTGATCAACTAAACTCATAAACACATGCTCTAATTCAGCTAACTTTTCTTTTGCACTTTCCATATTTTCACCATTTACTCCAAAATAAAACTTCACTTTTGGTTCTGTACCAGAAGGACGTAAGCATACCCAAGATCCATCAGCAAAAATATATTTTATTACATTAGATTTCGGGAGATGAATTTCTTCAGATTTCGGGAGATGAATTTCTTCCAGCCCACGCTCGTTTTTTCGATGACTGGTTAAATAATCTTCTGATGCAACAATGTGAAATGAACCAATACTCTCAAGAGTTTCTTCCCTGAATGATGTTAGAAGTTGTTGAATCGTTTCAGCCCCATCTTTTCCTTTTAAAGTAAGTGATCGGAGACCCTCAAGGTAATAGCCATATTTGTTATAAAGATTGAGTAACGCTTCATAAACCGTCATACCCTGCTTTTTATAAAAAGCACACACCTCTGTGGCCAATAAAGTAGCTTGAATCGCATCCTTATCACGTGCAAAAGCCCCTATTAAATAACCATAGCTTTCTTCATAACCAAATATAAAGGAGTATTTACCTGAATTGTTATATTCCTCGATTTTTTCTGCGATAAATTTAAAACCAGTTAACACATCTTCTGTTTCCACCCCGAATGACGAGGCAATCTTCCGACCAAGTTCAGAAGTAACAATGGTTTTAAACACAATCCCATTCGGTGGCAACGTCCCCTTATTGCTTTTTTGTGACAGAATATAATCCAACAAAAGAGCGCCCGTTTGATTTCCAGTTAAAACAATGTATTCACCAGCTTCATTTTTTACAGCAATCCCTAAACGATCTGCATCAGGATCTGTTGCTATAAGAAGGTCCGCTCCAAAACGCTTTCCATCCCGAATTGCAAGTTCAAATGCCGCATGTTCTTCAGGATTTGGACTTTTAACTGTTGAAAATTGGGGATCAGGCAGTTCTTGTTCAGCCACGACATGTACATTCTTATAACCTAAAGCACGCAAACCATCACGGGCCGGTTGATTAGCGGTACCATGTAATGGAGTGAACACTACGGTAATATCCGTTTCATTTGCAAGCTGTGGATTCTCCGTAATTGTTAATAGTTCTCTTTGATAGGCTTGATCGATTTCTACTCCAACCATCTCAATTAAACCTTGCTCTTTTAAGACATTTTCATCCTGAACCACTAGTACTAATTCATTGTCAATTTCTTCGATGTGCTCGATGACGATATCAGCCGCATCCAGTGTCAACTGTGCACCATCCTGTCCATATACCTTATATCCGTTATACTCAGGTGGATTATGGCTTGCTGTAATCACCACACCTGAAAATGCATGTAAATGCCGGATTGCAAACGAAAGCTCTGGTGTCGGACGTAATTCGTTAAATAAGTAAGTTTTAATTCCACGAGAAGCAAAGATTTTTGCTGCTTCCAAGGCAAATTCAACCGATTTATGTCGTGAATCAAAAGCAATAACGACTCCGCGTTTCTTCGCCAATTCACCGTTAGTTTCTATGTATGTTGCTAAACCTGCAGATGCCTTGCGAACGGTATACGTATTCATACGGTTTGAACCAACCCCAATTTCTCCCCGCATTCCCCCTGTTCCAAATTCTAAATTTTTATAAAAGGCTTCTTCCAATGCTTTATCGTCATGACGAATTTTATTTATTTGTTCTCGTAAGTCTTCATCTAAATTATCAAATTGTAGCCATCTGTCCGCTTTTTGCTTCCAACCCATTCCATTCCCTCCGATCAATCTTCCTTCTATAAATAACTTCGATAATAACCGAATACTTCCTCTAATAATAAACCGACAAAAATCGATTTTAACATACGAAAGGGTCCATTACCATGAACAGACCCTACTCATTCTACCTCTTATATTTGATTTTATAAATATCATGTCGCCGATCTTTTAGATGTCTGACCGTACCATTTTGTCTTTGACGCCGTAATATTTCTAAATCTACATCCCCGATAAGGACCATTTCAATATTTGGATTTGTTTCACCAACGATCCCATCACGGGCATATTCAAAATCAGACGGGGCAAATATTCCTGACTGCGCATATTGAACATCCATATTCTCAGCTTGTGGAAGATTTCCAACCGTTCCAGAGATAACAGTATAAACTTGATTTTCCACTGCACGTGCTTGTGCACAATAGCGTACACGTAAATAACCTTGGCGATCCTCTGTACAAAATGGGGTGAAAATGATATTAGCCCCCATATCTGTAGCAATTCGAGCAAGCTCCGGAAACTCAATATCATAACAAATCTGAATTGCGATTTTCCCGCAATCTGTATCAAATACCTTTACCTCATCGCCAGGACTAATCCCCCACCATCTTCTTTCATTAGGTGTAATATGAAGCTTGTATTGCTTTTCAATCGTTCCATCTCTTCGAAATAAATAAGCAATATTATACACTTCATCATCATCTTCTTTCACAAGATGGGAGCCCCCAATAATATTTACGTTGTAGCGAACGGCTAGATCAGTAAAAAGCTCGATATACTGCTCAGTATACTCAGCTACCTTGCGGACAGCCTTACTCGGTATTTTTTCATCAAGAAAAGACATGAGCTGAGTTGTAAAAATTTCTGGGAAAACGGCAAAATCAGATTCCGCATCTGAAGCGACATCTGTAAAATATTCTACTTGATTGGCGAAGTCTTCAAATGAATGAATTTGCCTCATCATATATTGAACAACACAAATTCGAACCGGATAACTCGTTTGATAGAAACGTTTCGATTTCGGGAGAAAATCTACATTATTCCATTCCATTAAGGTTGCATATTTTTGCGATTGGACATCATCAGGTAAATAGTTTTGATTAATTCGCATCAAAGTAAATCCATTCAATAACTGAAAAGAAAGGACAGGATCATAAATTTTATGTAGACTAACCTCATGAACATATTCTCTCGGTGTCATTTCTTCTGCATATTTATGATAGTTTGGAATCCTGCCACCTATGATAATACTTTTAATATTTAATTGTCTTGCAAGGTCTTTTCTTGCTTCATATAAGCGTTGACCAATTTTCATTCGGCGGAAATCGGGGTGAACCATGACCTCAATCCCATATAGATTATACCCATCCGGATTATGATTGGTTATATAGCCATTATCCGTCACGTCATCCCATGAATGTCTTGCATCGTACTCATCAAAATTTATGATTAAGCTTGAGCAAGACCCAATTATTTTCCCATCGAATTCAGCGACAAATTGCCCATCCTGAAATATCGCCAAATGGCTTTCTAAATGTTCCCGTTTCCACGGAACCATCCCAGGAAAACAAACCTCTTGAAGCTTAATGATCTCGTCAATATCTTTATATGCGGTATTCCGAATAACCATCTTTTTTTCAAATTTGGATAAATCAAGTTCTTTCATAAAAACAACCCCTTATAAAAGGTACTCAGATGATTATATTATTTTCTCCTAAAATATATTCTTTCACTCTTCTTGATATCTTGAATTTGTGATATTTCACATTATCCATTAAGATAGATTTGAGGAATTAGTTAGAATGAAAAAGGAGTTTATTATGGACGAAAAAAAGAAGGAATCATTATTATTTACTGCTTGGGCAGCTTCGGTTATTGCGATGTTCGGAAGCCTTTATTTTTCGGAAATTCGTCAGTATGAACCTTGTGTCCTCTGTTGGTATCAACGAATCCTTATGTATCCTTTAGTCGTATTACTAGGGATCGCTGTCATTAAAAAGGATTACAAAATTTCACTCTATTCCATGGTATTTTCTGCAATTGGTGGAGGAATCTCACTCTACCACTACTTATTACAGAAAGTAGACTTTTTTGCTGAAAGTGCTCCTACATGTGGTAGAGTTCCTTGTACAGGAGAGTACATTAATTGGTTCGGTTTCGTAACGATACCGTTTTTAGCACTAACCGCTTTTATTATTATTTTCATTTGTAGCTTCATTATTTGGAAAAAGAAAGGAACAGCCGTATGAAAAAAGTAATTATTTTTCTAGTCATTATCATTGCCCTTTTTGCAGGTATGGGAATATTAAATTATGTTCAAAACAAAGAAAAGCTTGGAGACAATAATCCGTATAAAACTAAAGACTTACATCAGGAAACGATTGACCAACTAGATGATCCAAATTATCAAAACATTATTCTTCCAGATGAGCTTGAATCAAAGCTTGAAAATAACGAAGATGTAACCGTTTATTTCTTTGCTTCTAATTGCCCGCATTGTAAAAGAACGACACCCGTTCTCATGCCTTTAGCAGATGATATGAATATTGATGTTGAACAATATAATTTATTGGAATTCCCAAATGGCTGGGAGCAATATGGGATTGAAGGAACTCCAACTCTCGTTCATTTTAAAAATGGGAAAGAAGTAGCTAGAATTGATGGAGAGAGAGAGAAAGCAGTATTTAAACAATGGTTTGAACAAAATGTAAAAAAATAACGCCTGCAGCAGCAGGCGTTTTCAAATGAGCATTTCATTGTCGGCTTTTGAATAAACACTCAAATTTTCAGCTTTCAAGTTTTTCGAACATGTAAAATTTTCATATCGAAACGGGAAAGATAATCCAAGTTCGTTTAAAGTGTCTACATTTTTATTAAATAATAAATCATATTTCGGATCTAAATGATTACCTTCTAAAATATGGCATAAAGTTTGTAAACTTGTAATCGCCTGGTAAGCATCTTTGAGCGTTCCAACATCTTCAAAAGTTCGATCAGATGTAGATAATACTTGTAGTCGCTTGAAATCCAAAATTTCTTCGTCTGAAAAATAAAGTGGAAATACTACTGTGTAAAAATGCCGAATTAGCTCTTTAATTTTTTCTTCCTGCTCGGGAGTCGATGCATAAACAACCTTCAATTAAAAAACCACCCTTTAAACCTCTGAACTGAGAATGATATATCATAAGAATACCATAACTTTAAGAGGTTAGAGCGTGGTAATTTAAGGCACAAAACTGGGGGAATCTGGCCCTTTTTTAACATCTTTAACAATAAGGAGATCAAATATGATTCAAACTAAACGGCAAGGCCAATGGCAGGTATTTATCGTGCCTGGAGAATGGTCAGGGAAAACGATTGAGCAATTATTTAAGGATATTTGGGGTACACCAAAAAAACTAACCCATCAATTTCGAATGGAGAAAAGAGTAAAGCTTAATCATTCTCCTGCCGAATGGACTCTTCCATTGAAATTGGGAGACCGATTATCCGTTAATTTTTTTGAAAATCTTGAAGACGAAGTCGTTCCAAACTATATGGAGATTGAAGTTCTATATGAAGATGATCACCTCTTGGTTGTTAATAAGCCTGCTGGTATGGATACACATGCAAACGATTCAGTTCAAACGAATGCATTATTAAATGGTGTTGCCTTTTATCTCCAGTCCAATGGTCAATCCACTTGGGTGAGACATATTCACCGTCTTGACCGAGATACGTCGGGAGCTATTCTATTTGCTAAGCATCCGTTAGTCGGGGCTGTATTGGATCGAATGCTAGAACAAAGATTAATTAAACGAACCTATTTGGCTTTGGTACAAGGAATTGTCAAAACTAAAAAAGGCACAATACAAGCTCCTATTGGTCGTGATCGACATCATGCTACAAGAAGACGCGTTTCACCAACTGGACAAGAAGCAATTACACGTTATCAATTATTAGAAAGATTTCATTCTACGAAAACCTCTCTTGTCAAATGTTGGCTAGAGACGGGAAGGACACATCAAATTCGCGTTCACTTTAGCCATATTGGATACCCTTTACTAGGGGATACTCTTTATGGTGGTGAGAACTCCGTAGCTAGACAAGCACTGCATGCAGCTAAGCTAGAGTTTGTTCATCCCTTTACTAATGAGAGAATTATTTGTTTTGCCTCGTTTCATGATAACCCACCCATATTTCCTGAATTAGATTATGAAGGAATTTGACCTAGACACCCCAAAAGCTCCTGTGCTTTTGGGTCATTTTTTTATACATAACATTTAATGAACTCACAATACTAATAATAACAATATATTATTACGTAAAACTATTGCTTTTACACCAAATAACGAATATTATAGTAAACGTGTTAGTTAATGTTCGTGTTTACGGAGGGATTCTTAGTGTTCAAGCTTCGAGAAAATAATACAAATATGAAAACTGAAATTTTAGCAGGGATTACAACCTTTTTAACAATGGTATACATAGTCGTTGTTAATCCAATCATCCTAGCAGATGCTGGCGTACCTTTTAACCAAGTATTCACAGCAACCATTATTGCGACAGTTGTTGGGACACTTTGGATGGGGATTTTCGCTAATTATCCCATTGCGATCGCTCCAGGGATGGGTTTGAATGCCTATTTTGCATATTCTGTAGTCGGAACTCATGGAAATATTTCTTATACAACTGCGTTTGCTGCTGTCTTTATTGCGGGAATCATCTTCATCATCTTATCATTAACACCTTTTCGCAAAAATTTAATTGAAGCCATACCAGATAATTTAAAGCATGGTATTACCGCTGGAATCGGTTTATTTATCGCTTTTATCGGACTTCGCTTAACAGGAATTATCCAAGCACATCCAACCAATTTAGTTGCCTTAGGTAACCTACATGAACCTAGTGCCATCTTAGCATTAGTTGGACTTGCTATAACATTAGTGTTAATGGTTTTACGGGTAAATGGTGCCTTATTTTTTGGAATGATTATTACAGGAGTTATCGCTTTTTTCACTGGTCAACTATCATTTGATCAAGGATTTGTCTCCCTTCCTTCACTACCAGAAGGTTGGATCGTATTAAATCCGATTACAGCGATTTCAGAAGTCGTTGAACATAGTTTATATGCTGTTGTTTTCTCTTTTTTACTCGTAACGATTTTTGATACAACAGGTACGATGATCGGTGTAGCTCAGCAAGCTGGTTTAATGAAAGGAAATACAATGCCACGTGCTCGTGAAGCTTTATTATCTGACTCGATTGGAACAACGATCGGTGCTATGTTTGGTACAAGCCCAACATCTGCTTATATCGAATCATCGAGTGGTGTAGCTGCTGGAGGAAGAACAGGTCTTACATCAGTTACAGTTGGTATTCTATTTATTGTAGCGGCTTTTTTTGGCCCACTAGTTAGCGCTGTTTCAGGAATATCTGCTATTACAGCTCCAGCATTAATTATTGTGGGAAGTTTAATGATGGGGAGTATTTCCCATATTAAATGGGATCAATTAGATGAAGCATTTCCTGCTTTCTTAATCATTTTAAGCATGCCACTTACATCAAGTATTGCAACGGGTATTGCTTTAGGATTCATTTCCTATCCGCTATTAAAAGTTGTAAAAGGTGAATGGAGAAAGGTTCACCCCTTACTCTATGTTTTCGCAGTATTGTTTTTCTACCAATTAGCGTTTTTACCGCATTGATAATAACGTGTGCAAGAGTGTCCAGTATAGTGGGCACTCTTTTTTTGACTATGTTAACATTTCGTAAATTCCTTAATAAATTTCTTAAATTTCCCTAAAAGATATATCCTTTTTCCCCCTCAGGTGGTAGTATTTACTATTGTTGAATTAGTTCATATATACTACGAATGGAGGATTTACAAATGTCATGGTTTACAAAATGGTCTTTTAAAAACAAAGCAGCCATTACGATTATGTCCATCCTAATCCTTGTCATGGGGGTTATAAGCTACTTTACGTTACCAATGGAATTTCTACCATCAGCCGATAATCCGCAAGTAACGGTCATCGTTATGGGTCAAGGAACAGACTCTAAAACGATGGAGAATCAAGTAACTTTACCACTAGAGGAATCCGTTGCTGGTGTTAAAGGGAAGAAAAACATTTTCTCTTCGACCGGAGATGGTTTTTCTAAGATTGATCTTTTTTACGAATCAGGAATTAGTATGAAAGAAGCAAAGCAAGAGGTTCAGGAAGCTATTGGATCAGTACAACTACCGCAAAACGTTTCAAAGCCAATTATCGTTCAGCTGAACACTTCAATGATTCCTATTTCCCAAATTGCAGTGACATTTGAGGAAGGGCTCACCCCTGATAATTTAGATTTTGCAAAGCGTAAAATTGTACCTTATTTCAAAGATATTAAGGGTGTTGCAAATGTCCAATCATTTGGAACAGCTAATTCCTATCTCTCTGTGAAGCTTGACAATGCTAAAATGGCAGTAAAGCAAGTTTCATTCCAAAATGTAATGACATTATTACAAGGTAAAAATGTGGCAATGGCTGTTGGTGAAAAAACAATTGACGGGCAGTCAAGCAATATTAAAGTTATTGGAACAATCGATACCCTTGAAAAGGTTAAAAATCTTCAAGTTGCACCGAATGTAGCAATAAAGGATATCGCCACTATCGATGTCAAGAAGCCTGAAGGTATGTTAAATCGAATCAACGGCTCAGATGGATTATATTTGATCGTCCAAAAAGAAAGCCATTCTAATGCCGTAACAATTAGTAAAAAAATTAAAGAAGCTGCTAAGGAATTAACTAAGAAATACGACAATACAAACGTAAACGTCGTTATTTCTACAGCTGATATGGTTGAAACTTCAGTTAAAGCAATGATGAAGGAAGTTTTATTAGGTGCCTTATTTGCAACGATCGTCATTATGCTATTTTTGCGAAATATAAAATCTACTTTCATTACAATCATATCGATCCCGTTATCATTAGCGTTTACCTTATTCCTATTGTCACGTTCTGGAGTAACGCTGAATATTTTAACACTTGGTGGAGTGGCCGTAGCAGTTGGTCGTTTAGTCGATGATAGTATTGTCGTTATCGAGAATATTTTCCGTAAAATGCAAAAGGAATCCTTTTCCATTGGAATGGTAATCGGAGCAACGAAGGAAGTTGGCTCTGCTATTACTGCCTCCACTCTAACAACAGTGGCTGTATTCTTACCGATTGGTCTAGTCAGTGGTAGTTTACAAGACTTCCTTCTACCATTTGCCCTAACAGTTACGTATTCCTTATTAACATCATTAATTGTGGCTTTAACAGTTGTACCTTTAATGAGTGCTGGGTTATTAAAAAATACAAAGCTACCAAAGCATGTAACTCCTAAAAAGTTTACTAAATTACTAACTTGGTCATTAAACCATAAAGCAATTGTATTAGGCTTGGCGTTTATTGTTTTTGTAGGCTCAATTGCTACATATTTCATCATGCCAAAAGGTGCTGTCGATAGTTCATCTTCAGATTATGTCCAAATTACTTTAGACTATCCAAATAATACACCTGTTGATAAAGTGAAATCAGAATCGTTAAAACTAGAAAAGTATGTCCTTGAACAGAAAGAAGTAAAAGAAGTTGTTACACAGGTTGGAAATAGTGCAGATAATGCACAGTTTGGAAATATTGGATCGCCAACAAGTGGTGCAGTATTAGCGATTTTAAAAGATAAAAAAGATACAAATGATTTCATCAAGAAATTAGAAAAACAAGAAACCGATTTCCCTGATGCTTCTTTTAGTGTTAGTGGTGCATCTCTAATGGGTGCTGGATTACCTCAGATTACAATTGATGTTTTAGGTGATGATCTGAAATTAATTGAAGAGACAGCGAACAATATTAAAGATGAAATTAATGGTATTAAGGGAATTGAAACTGTAGAAACGAATCAAGATGAGAAAAAGACCGTTTATTCTCTTGTTGTTGATCCGGCGAAGGCTCAAGCAGACCAAGTTGCTCAACAAGTTTCTGTTATGCTTAATCAAATTCCGCTTGGTACAGTAGAACTAGATAATCAAGAGACAAAAGTTCTTTTAGAACCAATGGTAGATCCTAAATCACCAAGGGATTTAGAAAATATTCATGTTATGACGCCTGCTGGAATGGTACCTGTTTCAAACGTAGCAAGTCTTCAAGCGGAAGAACGACCAACAAACCAATTCCATAAAGATGGTGACCCTTATATTCGCGTTATTGCTACTGTTGATTCGAAGAAACTTTCCGAGGTTTCAAAAGAAGTTAACTTAGCCATATTCGGAAATAAGCAAGCAGACAAAAAAGGAATGGAACTCTCTGATGATGTAGAAGTATTAATCGGCGGTGCAAGTGCCCAACAATCCAGTGATTTCACTGATTTGTTTATGACAATGCTCATTTCTGTTGGAATTGTCTTCTTAATCATGGTTGTAACCTTTAAAACGATTCGTGCACCAATTGCTATCCTTTTCTCTTTACCATTGGCAGCGATCGGAGCTATATTAGGTTTACTAGTGAGTAGAATTCCAGTAGATATTACTTCTTTATTAGGCGCCTTAATGTTAATCGGTGTGGTTGTAACCAATGCAATCGTTTTACTAGATAGAGTGAAACAAAACGAAGAAAAAATGATTATTCGTGACGCTCTAGTTGAAGCTGCTGCAACACGTATGCGTCCAATTATTATGACTGCTGTAGCAACCATTTGTGCGATGCTTCCACTTCTTTTCAAAAAAGCTGAAACAGGAAGTCTAGTCTCACAAAACCTTGCAGTTGTTGTCATCGGTGGTTTAAGCGTAGCAACATTACTGACTCTCATCGTCATTCCAGTAGTATACGAACTACTACATTTTAAAAAAGCAAAAAAACAAAGACAAAAGAAATCACCATCCTCAGAAATTAGTATTTAATTATCATTAGATTAAAAGCCAGCCCCTAAAATTATTATCTAGGGTGAAATATTTATAATCAAACTATTAAAAAGGTATTACATATTAAGATGTAGTACCTTTTTTATTGTAGTTATACATACATATTAATGGTATTATATATAATATTATAATCAAACTATAGGTATAGGAGGATATATATGAGATATGTTCAGGTATCTTCAAAAACATATAGGGATAATACAGGCAGGAGCATAGATTTTCCTACTCTTCTAGTTGAGTATAATGGAGAGACAATGCTTTTTGAACAATTACACAGATATCAAATAAGGAATCGTAGTAAAAGCAGAACTTGGCATAAGAAGTTAGTACAAGCTGTTGGACTATTGCTTGATTATATGGAAGCTAATCAGAAATATTATACTTCTCCAAAAGAATTCTTTGATACATTTACAGAGTCTGTTTATTCAGGAACAATAAATGAAGAAGGTATAGACCCTTCGGGACTTTATTGGTTACCTAAAAGAATTGAAACAGCGAATATGCTTTTATCTGCTTTAAACGGGTTATCAGATTGGTTATATGAAGAATATGGTGCTGTTCAATTAAACCCTTGGAGAAAAGCCACAAGATATGAAGAACGACTTAACTGGATGGCACAGATAAACAAAAGTCAGAACTCATTTCTAGGGCATTTAAATGATGTTCATGAAATCTCTGAAACTGCAAAATTAGCTCGTAATGCTGTTAGAAGAAGAAAACCATACTCATCAAAAGGAGATACAAAAGCCTTCCCCGAAAATAAAATACATGATCTCCTATGGGAAGGGTTTAAGAATACAAGAAAGAACGTTGAATTAGACCTTGTTGACCGTTATAACTGGCGTGATATTGCCATTACTATACTGATGCATGGCGGTGGACTTAGGCATAGTGAAGTATTTCATTTATGGGTACAGGACATCTTCCCTGACCATGAAGATCCAAATCTTGCTGTGGTACGAATCTATCATCCAAGTGAAGGAAAAGCCCCGCAGGATTTCAAGAACCCTACTACTGGTAAATATATAACAGACAGAGAAAGCTATCTTCTGTTAAAATATGGTTTGCTTCCACGCAATATGTATTCCGCACAGGACAAACGATTTGCAGGGTGGAAAGAGCCAAGACTTGATAACGATGAAGATAAATACATGCATGTTTACTGGTTGTCAAAGGAATGGGGATACATCTTTATGTATGTATGGAAAATGTATATGGCAAAAAGGTTAAGAGATGGCATTAAGGATACTCACCCATTTGCCTTTGTCTCACATTCGCCTAAAACACTAGGAGAAATGATGCCACTTAGGACTCAGAGGGAGTCTCACGAAAAAGCGGTTGAAAAGATTGGTTTGACAGTCGGAAAGAAAGATGGCACTACTCCACACGGACATAGACACGCATATGGTCAAAGACTTAAAAATGCCAATATACCTGACCGCATCAAACAAATTGCCATGCACCACAAATCTATCGAGTCTCAGAAAGTATACACAGAGCCAACAGTTGCAGATGTTACAGCTTCACTAAATAATGCCACTGCATCTTTGGATAATGGTTGTGTACTTCCAATGCAGACTGAGATTGATGCATGGATGAATGAAGAAACTAAACAGCAGAACAGATACAGATATAGGAGAAAATAAATGGGAAGAAAAAGTTATGATAATTTTTTTAAGTATAAGATGATTGAAGAACTTTGCAACGGCAAATCAGCAAGGGATATTGAGCGAGAATATGGTATTCAACATACTACTGTTATGAAATGGCTCCGAGATTTCATTAAAAACGGAGCTTTTGGTGATAATGTATTATCGCCAAAAGAAAATCTGAGGCTTGAACAGTTAAAGGAAAAAGCAAAGAAAAGAGAACTTGAGTTAAGGCAACATGGAACAACTAGGAGTGAAAACCTCGAATGGCTTTTAGAATATGATTCTGATTTACAGGAATGGAATGGATATGCCACGGAATGGCTAAAAACGGTTGTAAGAGGAAAAGCCGCAACACTTGCATCTCTATCAAACTTCTTTAAAAAATATGTTATTCCCTATAACATCACTAGGTCTGTGCAGGAGTTCATTTCAATAGAATATGATACCCCAGATTTTTACGAGATTATTTATGCAGAAAGTGGCTCACAATCCCATGCTTTAGCTGAAGCAAAAAAGATTGTTGAATTTGTTGACTGGATTATTGCGGAGAAGTTTTCGGTTGAAAATGATTTAGGAAAGAAGTTTACTCCGGCAGAATTTGAAAATCCTCTAACAAAATACTTACCAGACTCTGTAAAATCATCGCAACGTAATGAATCAGACAAGAATGTCCTGCCTTATAGATACATTAAAGACCTTCGTAATATACTCTGCTCTCCAAATGCAACCTGCTTTAAAGACTTGAAATTTGCACAAATTGCAGGAGATTCAAGTAGAGCAGGTGGTGATTGGTTCATTGTTGATGAGTCTGTTATTGATAAGAATGACCCTGACTGTGTTTTCAGAGTCAGAAAAACTTCCCAATATGTACGAAAAGTAAAAGGACTTTCTGAAGAAGTATATGAAATGTGGTTTCCGGGGACTACTGTGGTGCTTTTGACAAAGCTCCTTCTTCCTTTAAGAACTTATCAAGTGCGTATGCTTGATAGTGGTGAAAGGGATACATATAAGTATGTGCAGTCTATGCGAAATTTGGCTGGAGAGTGGATTAAGAATGATTCACATTTAAGTCAGGGTACAGAAAGAAATCCTGTTGAAAGAGGTGTTCTTCGTAAATTCAAAGACAAAACAACGCAGCTTGAAATGACAGGTTTTTTTATCAACACGAATAAAACAGCAGACATCAACAAAGAGGAATCGGATAAAGGCTATGACATTCCTTGGCAGTACGAAGAAGCACAATACTGGCTTGCAAAACTTAGGGATTGGCAGATGAAGTACAATCCTATTTCTCAACCTGCAAAATGGACAGAACTGACAGGAAAACACTTAGGAAATATAAAAGATGTGAAGATTTTAAAACAAATGGGGGAAATCACATTTCTTTTCAGAGATCCTACTTCAATAGGACAGGAACACTTGCCAATAGGAAAAAAAGGAATTGATTCTTTTTGGTATAAGACACTAAAACAGCTTGAGGTTCAGCTTAAAGAAAATACATCATCCGAAGAAGAAAGAACATTAAAATTTGTGCGTCCAGACTATGACCAAACGACGACTTATTATCCCCTTCATTCACTCAGAGTATCACTTATAACTGCCTATGCTCTTGAAGGTGGAGTTCCAATGCCTATTCTTTCAAAGGCTCTCGCAGGTCACGCAAGACTCATTATGACTCTTTATTATACAAAAGCAGGTATTTCATATGTTACAGATACAATGAATCAGGCTGAAAAGAGCATTCTTGAAAATGATAAAGAAGCTTTTGATAGATTTATTAGAGATGCAAAGTATGAACAGTTAGAAACAAGTGTAGCTGCCAATGACCCAATAGCTTATCAGGCAGTAATCAACGCTCAAAAATCAGGTGCAAGTATTATTATAAGTGATAAAGGAATTTGTCCTAAAGGCTGTTTTGGATGCGATTCAGGTGGCACATATGTTAATGATGATACGGATAAAATCACTTATGGTGTTGTTCCGGGTTTTCCAGAGCAGAACTGTGTCAGATGTAGATGGTTCGTAACTAGTCCTGCTTTTCTTCCGGGCTTAGTGCATCATTTTAATACCATAGGCTACAATATGGGCGAAACAGGAAAACGAGTGATTAAATATCAGCATGATATAGAACTTTTAGAAAATGAAAAATATGAATGTGAACTTAATGGAACCATATTTACAAAACATCATGAATTGCTTAAATATGAGCAATTATATGCACAGGAGATACAGAAGAATGATAAGCTAGCAAATGATTATAATGCCACTCTTCGTCTCATTGATAGGTGCATGAAGTTAATCAAAGAAACATCTTCTGATGATGGATTTCAGCTTGTTACCGTAGGTTCTATATCGGATGTTGGAATTTCTATTAATAACATTGAACATGAACTTGAACAGCTTCAAATCATCTGTAATGGGGCGGAACTGTTTCCTGAAACAGATGCAAGCAAGGTAGTTCTTCAAAGGTCTCAAATCATAGATTTAACATTAAAAGATAACAATAAAATGCCCGTTATGTTCTCATTAACAGAAGAAGAACAGCTCATTGCAGGAAATCAATTCATGAGGCTTTTGATTAATCGTGCAGGTAGTTTAAAGTATGCTATTCCTTATGCAATCGGGCGTAAGAAACTTGAAGAAATCGGGTTTGAGAATGAGTTTGTTGATGAACTTAAATCTGTGACTTTAAACAGTAATTTATTACCAATATAGATAGTTCTACTATTGATTAGGAATAATTTATGTATTGGAGGATATATGATGGAAATGGATCCAGATGAACTGTTCTCAAAGTTTTATGAGAACGCTTCTACAAGGAAAAAGAAAACATTAGAACTCATAAATAACGCCTGTAAAAAACAGTCCGAGTCTGACGTAAAAGATTTTTCTATTGGCACTATAGCCAGACTGATAGCAGATGATGGCGGTCCAAGTGAACAGGCACTTAGAAACAAAAATGCCGAGGATTACAGAGTTTTGATAAGCCAGTGGGCTGAATACTATAAAACTACCACTAAAAAGCCTAAAAAAGAAAAGAGAACAACCGTAAACGATGATATCTTAGCAAGTATCTCCGAACCAACAACAAAGGCACTGGTTGGTATGCTTATGTCAGAGAATAAAAAGCTCAAAAGAGAAAACTCTCTGCTTAAAGAACAAACAACCTTTACTATTGATATGCGTCCTATAAACGATCTAAGCAAAAAGAAGGATGTCGTTTTAGTCGAGCCTTCTTATAATCTGACAGATACCGAAATAGATGCACTGAGAAAGGCCATATCAAACGAATTTATGAACCATCAGGGATGGACTACCGATAATTATGGCAGAGTAAAAGAAAATGGCATTCAGATATATAAGGCAGGATATGTAACTGCCATACAAAAAATTCTTAATGAAATATAAATGTAGCTTTAAAATAAAGTTTGAACAAAAACACCTCGTAAATCCTTACACTAAGTTAATAAGAAGCATCCATTTTGAAAAAAGATTAATCAAAATGGATGCTTCTTTAGCATTTTTTAGTTTGCTTATTATAAAAAAAGTTTGATCATTTTATACAGCGTTACTTCATAAACGCGCCTGATTGCGGAAGATCATTTCAAGGCTTTATTAAAATAAATCCTCCGTGCGCTTAAGTACATTTCTTCACAATATTATCGTAGTAGGTTATTCCACTGAATAAATTTGTTTCTCAGATTAACAATAACCTTAGTGTTATTATTTAACACAAACTTCGATGTGGGGGTATATACTTTGAATATTCTTTTTAGCTTATTCTCAACCTTAATTATAATGGGTATTAAAACTGCTTTCTTAATAAGTAATTTAACTTCCAGATTAACATCTTTGTTAAGAATGCCTTCTTTAGCTTAAGCATTGAGTATTCCACAAGTATAATCTATTTCACATTGTTGTAGAAAAAGGTGAGCATAGAAACTTGCTTGCCTTTTTTAATGAATTCGTCTTTCTAATAAGCTGTAATCCCCTATACAATGTTCTACTAAGTGTAATTCATATCATTGGAAAAATTGGTGAATAATATCCAAGAGGTGATTATATGGATAACAATAAATTAAAACTCACATCTTCCGAGATAGGTACACTATGGGGAGAGTATGTAAATGGAACAGCCGTTGATATTGTAAATAGATATATGGTCTCTATTATTGAGGATGAGCAAATTAAAGCTATTTTTGAGGATGCTATCAAGACATTCGAAAAGCAAAAACAACAAATCGTTACTTTTATAAAAAATGAGGGGTTTCCAGTTCCAATTGGATTTACTGAATCTGACCTCTTTAAAGGTAAACAGAGGTTGTTCACAGATATATTTTGCCTAAATTATTTACATATCATGACATTACACGGTTTACTAGGACACTCAACTTCATTGGGTGTTTCTGTAAGAGAGGACTTACGGTATTTTTACGACTCCTGTGATAATGATGGGAAAAGGATGTATCATCAAACAATTGATCTATTGCTTGCGAAAGGAAGTTTTCAGAGAGACCCTTTATTTTATCCGGCTAAAAACCCTGAATATGTTTCTAGCCAAGATTTCACAGATGGAATTTTCGGAAAGGGTAGGATGTTAGCAGCGACAGAAATCATAAGCATTTCTTTCAACCTTAAAAAAAGTATTATGGCAAAAACTCTTTCAATCGCATTCAGCCAAGTCGCACAAACAAAAGAAGTAAGAAAGTTTTTAATGGACTCCGAGAAAACGGCTGATGGACAAATAAAATCATTTACAAAAATAATGCAAACCGATAATTTACCAGCTCCGAAATCTTGGGAAACAGAAGTGACAACTTCAACGGACTCTCCTTTTTCAGATAAGTTAATGTTGTATCATACTGGTTTCTTGTTTCAAGCTGCACAAGCGTATCACGGGGCAGGGTTAGCATCGGCTATGCGAACAGACCTCGTAGCCACTTACGAAAGCACCATTCTACAAAATCTTATGCTTACTAAAAAGTGGTTTAATCTTATGGTACAAAATAAATGGTTAGAACAGCCACCACTAGCTCCTAATAGAAAAGAAATTGCAAAAAAAGTGTAATTATTATTAGGGCATGTATAAGTGAATAAGAATGCATTTGAAAAACTAATGTGGAGCATTGCACTTCCTGGGTTTGGGCAGTATTTAAACGGAAAGTATTTTAAAGGCACAGTTTTATTGATACTTGAATTTCTGATTAATGTACAAGCCAATTTTAATCAGGTCATACTTCTAAGTTTTCATTGGAAAATTGTTGACGCCATAAATAATACAGATTATCGGTGGTTGATGTTCTATCCTTGTTTGTACTTTTTTCTATATGGGACTCAGTGAAGGATGCAGGTGAAGGAAAAGACTCCCATTCTTTTCTACCTTATGTGTTCCCAGCGTTTTTTGTAACAGTTGGATTAATCTTTTCTTCAAACTTAACGATATTTGGAATATTATTTGGTCCTGTTTGACTCCCCATGCTATTTGTTTTTCCTGGAATAATAATTGGGTTGATCATTAGCAAAATCATAAATAACACTTCTTAAAAAACCATCCTCTATCTACTTTTAAAGAGGATGGTTTTTATGTGAATAAGCAAGAAGTATTTCATTAAATGGCCCGATTGTGGAATAAGAAAACTGCATTTCATACAGGTTTTTTATCAAACTTTATTATAAATGATCGAACTTAATTATAAATTATCAATCTTTATTAAAAGACCACAATAAAAAATACATCCATTATCTCAATAAAGTTTTAATGGATGTATTTTTATATACAAATAAAAGTTTGATTATAAAGTTTGATTATATATAATCAAACTTAAATCCTCTAAATATAAAGTCGGGTTTTATTTTATTATACTATTTACCCTATATTAAAATTAAAGAGGATGGTTTTTATGTGAATAAGCAAGAAGTATTTCATTAAATGGCCCGATTGTGGAATAAGAAAACTGCATTTCATACAGGTTTTTTATCAAACTTTATTATAAATGATCGAACTTAATTATAAATTATCAATCTTTATTAAAAGACCACAATAAAAAATACATCCATTATCTCAATAAAGTTTTAATGGATGTATTTTTATATACAAATAAAAGTTTGATTATAAAGTTTGATTATATATAATCAAACTTAAATCCTCTAAATATAAAGTCGGGTTTTATTTTATTATACTATTTACCCTATATTACAGCGATATGGGCTGGCTTTCTCTTTATATTTCTGCTTCAATTTTATTATCTAAATTTTGATATACCTCTCCATCAATTTCCCCAGTAATTCGGCTAGTTAATATCCCTGAAGTCATCGCCCCACTAACATTTACAGCGGTCCTCCCCATATCGATAAGAGGTTCAATAGAAATCAACAAACCAGCTAAGGCTACTGGAAGATTTAACGCGGAAAGAACGAGAATTGCTGCAAAAGTTGCTCCACCACCTACTCCTGCCACACCAAGTGAACTAATCGCTACGATGGCAATCACGGATGCAATAAAGGATGGTGATAGAGGATCGATCCCAGCAGTTGGAGCAATCATAATGGCTAACATGGCAGGATAAATTCCTGCACAGCCATTTTGACCGATAGTTAATCCAAATGATCCTGCAAAATTGGCTGTTGCATCAGGAACTCCTAATGACTTTTGGGTTTTTATTGTGATTGGCAACGCTCCTGCACTTGTTCGAGAAGTAAAGGCAAATGTTAATACTGGAAAAGCTTTTTTTACATAGGTTACTGGATTTAGACCCGCAATCGTTAAAAGTAGTAAATGAATGGCAAACATAATTAGTAATGCGACATACGATGCAATGACGAATTTTCCAAGTTTTAATATTGAGTCTAAATCGCTTAAAGCAACAGCCTTTGTAATGATTGCCAACACCCCATATGGAGTTAATCTTAAAATAATTGTGACCACCCGCATGATCACCGAATAAAGAGCATCAACTAAATTTGCGAACACCTCCGCTTGTTCTGGTGACTTTCTTCTAACACCTAAAAAGGCTATCCCTATAAATGCAGCAAATATCACAACTGAAATGGTCGATGTTGCTCTCGCACCTGTAAAATCTAAAAATGGGTTGGCTGGCAGTAGATCAAGCATTTGTTGTGGAAAAGTTTTGTTTTCTATCTCAGTAAATCTTTGTTCTAACTGTACTCCTCGGGCTGCTTCTGCATCCCCTGATTGAATTTGAATTGCTTCTAAATCAAAGCCCACTGCTGTGGCGATTCCCACTGCAGCAGCTACTGCCGTAGTTCCGATCAGTAAGCCAAGGATCAGTGTACTGATTTTTCCAACATTACCTGCAAGTTTCATCCTTGTAAACGCTGCTAAAATAGAAATAAAGACTAGAGGTACAACAACCATTTGTAATAATTTTATATAACCATTTCCAACAAGATTGAACCAGTCAATTGATTCTCTAACTATTTCGGAAGTTGGGCCATAAATCCATTGAAGAGTAAATCCATAAATAATACCGATAGCTAATGATAAAAATACTCTCTTTGAAAAGGATACATGCTTTTTCTGAAGGAAGAAAAGACTGAAAATGAGTAAGAGCATGACAATGATGTTGATCCAAAACCCAATGGACATTATTCACTCCCCCTATATTATTAATCTTCCCAAGGCATGTAGACCTATATGCTAAGTCGGAATTAAAAGTGATAAGTTTTATGCCTTAATCAAATATATGTGTATACCTTTTTATTTATGTGATTTCAATTATTGGAATTTCTATATATTTAAGGATGCGTACAAAAGCACAAGCGCCTTGATCAGCCCCAATAAAGAAGACTGGTCGATTGGCGAGAGTAGCGAAGCCAGAGACCTAATCACACTTATGCAAACCGTTCTTTAGTTTGCCAAGCATATGCCGTCCCAAAGAGGAGGTTTGCTCTTTAACCTCATCTTCGGGGCGCCATTTGACCTCGAGGTCGACAAAAGCGCGACGTCCTGTCGCATTGTCGACACTAGTACTTCCTGTACGTCGGGGCTAGGCGCTGGAGCTGGACGTGGACTATACAAGTTAATAAGTTATCCACATCCGAGTATTTTATAGTTTAACAACAAAAAAAGCAGCTCACCATTTCGGAGAGCTGACTTCCACTTATTATTCTACTTCATCGTATATCTCCTCAGGGATATACACTTGACCCACTTTACCCATCTTCAATAACGTTTGCATAATCGCTTTTGATAATTGACTTGGCTTATATGGCTTAATCAAATAATCGGTCGCACCCAAGGAGTAGCCTTTTTCTTTTTCATCCAAGGCACTTGAAACGAAAATTGGAATACTTTTTAATATTTCCTCACGTTTCACCTTTTCCATGATTCCCCATCCATCAATTTCATTTTCCTCTAGGAGAATATCTAACACAATGGCATCAGGGATCTCGTATTTTAATGCAGTGAGGGCATCCATTCCATTTTTATAGTATGAAACCTGGAATCCACTTTCTTTCAGCTCTTGGCAGATCAATTGACCTAAACTATGATCATCTTCCACTATCATGACCTTATATCCAACAGCTAAGTCTTTCTGTTTCTCATTTGGAACGAGTTCCGATTGGACAAGAATTAGTGGGAAAGCACAGGTAAACGTACTCCCTTTCCCATACTCCGAATGGACGGTGACATTACCATCATGCGCCTTCATTATTTCTTGAACAATCGCCAGTCCTAACCCGGTTCCCCCAATCCTTCTGCGATCACTATTATCAATACGGTAAAATTTGGAGAAGAGTTTGTCTACATATTCATCTGGTATTCCAAGACCTTGGTCCTTAATATCCACAAAAAGTTTGTCCTCTTTTTCGTAAAGTTTAATTTCAATATCTCCACCATCTGGTGAATATTTAATAGCATTATTGATTAAATTCATAAATACTTGTTCTATTTTATAGCGATCACCTAAAATAAGATCGGACTTTCCCCTATTTACAAATTGAATATGATGTTGATTTGTACTAATTTGCTGATTTTCAACTACCTTTTCAATGATTGGGATGAGATTGATAAATTTCTTTTCATATGTTTGTTTTCCCGCTTCCATTCTTTGAACATCTAAGAAGTCATTGATTAAAGCCGTTAAACGTTTTGCTTCATTATAAATAGTTGTTAAGTACTTTTGCTTTCGCTCCACTTTCAATTCGCGATTGAGCATTAGTTCAGTGAAGCCAAGAATACTAGCTAATGGTGTTCTTAATTCATGACTGACCGTACTAACAAATTCTGATTTCATCTGGTCGACTTCAAATTCCTTTGTAATATTACGGTGTACAAGAACCGTACCAACTTTAAAATCCCCATGATACAAGTTCTCGTAATAAACCTTTATCACTTGGTTAAGATCTCCCATTTTATAAATAAATGTATTTTGGTCGATTTTCTCTTTCGTTTGAATAGCATTTTTTAAAAATTTCATTAATGCCTCTCGATCCTCGACTTCTTCAGTCATAATCGAAGTCCATTCTTCCCATTGTAACCCGACAATTTTCTTTGTTTGTTTTTCCCATTGGAACATGTCTTTTAATTGGTTATTGATTTGGAGAATCTCACCATGTACATTTATTAGTTGGATTCCCTCTTGGATCGTATTCAGTATATCTTGATTTAGCCTACGGTCTTCCTCTGATTTTTCATAAAGCTTTATTTTTTCTAAAGAAATCGCAATATTTCTTGTTAAGGCTTCATATTCATTCATTTGACTAGGTGGAAATGGTTCCCCATAGCGACTGAAAACTAAGATCGCGACTACCTCTTGATTAGCTGATAAAACCGGTAAGTATAGGTCATAGCTATACGTTACTAGGTGATGATAGCCTTTTTCTCTACTTTCAAGTTCACGTTTAATCATAAATGGCTTTTTTTCAATTAATAAACGTTCGCTTAAGCCGTTTAGGATATTCTCCTTAAATTGGTAGGCCATTTCAAAGGAAATTCCATAGGATGAATAGAACTCTTCATGCAACAACACCATCATGCCACAATCCGCTTCAATGATGGTACACATATTCATTACAATGCTATCGATGACCTCTTGTTTATTTAGGGAATTCGAAATTTTATTAATCAATTCGTTTCTCTTCTGAAGCTTCAACTCATTACTTTTTACTATTTCTAGTGTTTCCTCAATTTCTGATTGTTGTGCTTGCAACTCATCCTGTTGTGCTAATAATTCTTCATTTTGAGCCAGTAAGTCCTGTTCTTTTTCCTGAACCGTTTCCACCATCTTTTGAAATGCTAGCGAAAGTTTGCCAATTTCATCCTCTCTTCTTGTATCAAGGTTATCCATCGGCACCTCTTTGCCATTAGCCATTTCATTAGCAGCTATCACTAGCTGAGACAAAGGGTGACCAACTTTGCGAAACATCACTCTTGTAAAGATTAAAAGTGTTAACAGGATGATTAAGATATAGAGAACGAATCCAAGTTGGGCATAGGTTTGTAAACGAATTAATCGTTCAAAGCTTTGATCTAGTTTAATACCTACATCATGAAGATAGGTTTCTGTATCGGCTTGAAAGCTTTTAACCCTTGCTGTTACTTTTGTATTTGCTAAATTGGCTACTTCATCTGCATGCCCATTATCGTATTTGTTTAAGGAATCAGGCAAAATCCCTTCATAATAGTAAGTTGTAAATTCAGATACATTATTTAAATATCTTTCATCTTCGTCTGTATTGACGATTTCCTCGAATTTCTGTTCTAAACTGATTACCTTTTTCCCTTGGGCAATTGCATTTTCTTTAAGAAGAGGATTACCGTATGCAAAATAACCCCTTGCTTCCGAAAAAGCAATATTAAATGAATCATTTATTTCCTGTGCTAGCTTTTCCTTTTTATTCAATAAATCAATTTGCTCCGCGTAATTTTCTTTAAAAAAATGTAAAGATACCCAAAGAATCGCTGCTCCTATTAAAAATGATCCAATCGATATTGCCATAAAGGAGACAAATTGCCTTGCTAGACTTTTTTTAAAATATTGATTAATCCTCATGTAGCATTTCCTGAACCTTGTCTAAAAGTTGAAGGGGGCTAAAAGGCTTAGCCATAAAGTCGTTTGCCCCAATGGAAAGAATTTTCTCTTGTTCATATTGCTGACTTTTAGCAGAAAGCATGAGAATTTTCACCTTACTTGTTTCACGTACTTTTTCAATGACTTCCATACCAGTATAAACAGGCATCATATAATCTAATATTAATAGGTCATATTCATTTTGTTCTATTAAATGAAGTGCTTCCTCTCCGTCAGCCGCTTCATCCACTTCATATTCTTCATCTTCAAGTGTATCAACTATCAGCATTCTTAAAACATCTTCATCTTCAGCTAATAAGATTCTTTTCACTTCTCTTCCCCCTTAATGCCGACTGAATCATAAGTCTCTTTCATTATAAAATAAGACTTTTTTAATCGTTCTACAAATATAGGTTCTTCCCACTCTTTCCAATTAAAAGAAAAATAGCGTTCTTGCCATTTAGATTCACTTATTCTCCCATTATGAACTGGTATAACCATCAATTGGATCTCCTCAATCTTTTTTGATGATTCGAGTCCAGAAGTCCATAAATCACCTAAAGCTTCTTTTGTACTTGGATCTTTAACATTTAATAATTGCCAAGGAATTCTCAATTCTAAAACCTTTTTATCTTTATTGATACTAATATCGGTTAAAGAATTATAATCTTTATGATCGGGATTTCCATTACCAAATATTAATTTTCCGGTTTCATATGATTGAAATGGCAATGTTTCATTTGTCGAAGGAATTACGAGCTTTTTATTTAGAGCAAGACGAATCGGGTGGAAGACACCATTGTTTTTCTTATTTGCGTAAGGTTTGTTCTCAATCATTTTAAGTTGATCACCATACTGGTAATAATATGGGTCATAGTAACTATCTACAAGCATTCTCGAATTCTTTTCATCCAATAGATTAACGCGAAAATCAATCCCATTATGAGTGGAAATCCTTGTACCCTTATCCAATTGGATATTCGTTTGCCCTTGATTCGGAACCGTATCAACTAAAATGTAGAAATCGTCTTCCTTCCAATCAATAGCCTTTTGGAAGTTTAGCTTAATATAAACATTGCTTTGATCAGCATGCATATTCAGTTCCTGTAGAAACTCACTTTTATTTTCTGCAAAATAGATCGGTTCTTTCTGAATCTTTTTCCAATCCCCTTCTAATCCATCAACAAATACTTGCTGTTCTCTAGAGTCCGGGTCAAAACTGAGCAAACCAAAATGCTGCTCGTTTGTTTGTACGTTCGACCAGAAAGGTCTGCGGTTCGGATTGTCTAAATCCATCGTATTCCAAGTTCGTTTGAACCATTCATCTTGCCATGTGAATACTAATCCCCCAGCATATCCCTCATCCACAATGGATTGAAACAGTTTCTTATTAATATTCCCTTGTTCCTCTTCAGAATGAAAGCCTTGGTTCATCCCATAAGGATTAACATGAGTCATCCCCCTTGAACCTGGTACTCCATACTCCGCTACCACAACAGGCATTTCATGCACTTTTATTAACTCATTTAAATACCCGGCGTAATTATTTGGATGTCCTTCTTTATCAATATAATCTAAATATTTCTTTTCATAATTTAAAAAATCAGGGTAGTACGGGTAAATATGATACGATGCGAATAATCCAGCTTTAAACTCCCTCGTTTTCTGAATATGATTCGGATTCACCGTAACTAAATCCTCTTGCACTGAAGGCTCTGCAGGATGCTTTAATAAATCAGTTGTTACCCAATTAGTAAAGCTCATCGTATGCTGCCATTTATATGTGTCCGCTTCATAGTTAGCCGCATAATCCATCATTTGTGCTAGCCATACTTCAAAAGGACTTGCATTTTTCGTTTTGAAATATTCCCCATTCCAAACTGTTCTGTTTTTATTTTTTAAATTTGTTTGCTGGACCACGGTAGGATCCCACTCAATCCCTAAAACAAAGCCTAGAATATAAGGGGAGATATCAGCTTTATAATCCCCGAAGGCATGTCCAGGTCTTTTAGAAATCTTTGCATTACCATGAACGATATCAATCATATGGCGAATCTCTGTTTGAAAATCCTCTACTACCTTATCGGAAAAAGCATTCTGACTTTCTAACAAGCTTTCTTCAGATACCCAAGTACCATGAAATAAAAATAGCGGTTTTTTCGCCATTTGATTATATTCATATAAAGCTTCATAAAATCCTGGTGGGTGGAGGGTGTAAATGCGTATTGCATTCGCATTCATTTCTCCAATGGATTTAAACCATCTTAAATAATCATCTTTCGTAATCGCTGTTTCTCCTGGGAAATAACCTGGTTTTGCAATACCCATGTTTACACCTTTAATTAGAATATCTTCCCACTTGCCATTCTTCTTTACTTGAAGATAGTGATCTCCTGTTTGACTATTTACAGTAAAGTTATCTATATTAGTCAATTCCACTTCTATTTTATCGACATCATGATGCAACCCATTCTTAAATATGTATTTCATCATCGGTACATACGTTTTCCAATAAAAAGACTTTCGCTCACTGAAATACTTCTTCCATAAAGAGATTCCTCTTGTTTGGTAAATACTAGGAACCTCGGCTTCATCGGCAAAATCCCCGGAAAAATAATAGGAGGTATATTGAGTATTTTTATGATGAATAACTGCAGGGAATTTAGATGGAATCCCAAGCTCGTTTAAGCTTTGTTTCTTTTCTTTTGAAATGGGAAGGTCAAAGTTTGCAAGTACTTCTTCATCGTCTCTGGCATCAACAATATCAAACCAATAAGTATACTTGGAATTAAGATTTTTATTAAAAAAAGCTTCTCCCCTATTCGTAAAATGAATTGGGATTCCTTCACTTTTTACGTCCTTTTCTTCCACTACTTCAACATAATTATCCTTATTTACAAAAATGAGTCCAGGGCCAGTAAAGTTCCAATCCTTCGAATACTGATCCTTCACCCAAATCGGTACTTCAGAGCCGGATAAATCATGAAAATATCGACCAATCCAACCAGTCCACTCCACGTTCAAAAGATTAGACATTTTCACTTTTGCTGCTTCCTCTGTTGGACTCGCAAAAGTATTGAATTCAGCGATGAGAGTTTTTCCTTGATTATGCAAAAGTGTTTCTTCTATGTTCTCAACTTCTTCTATTTCCAATCCACCATAAAGTCGATTCGACCGTTTTTGGTTTTGCAGCAATAAATCTTGTTCATACACTCCGTATAGGTCAGTGAGATACAAAACATCATAGTTTGCCAACTGAGGTGGAAGCGGTTTTATCTCGAAGGGTTGACTTTTTTTAGGAATGAAACCGAAATAATCTTTTCGAAAGGAATAAGGCTTTGCATCTGACTTTACATATTTTTCATTATTTAATACCCAAACTAAGCCTTTATGTTCACGAAAACTTTCATCAGGTACCGTTTTATCAAGGATTAGTACATTTAGAAAGCTTTCCTTTTGCAAAATCCATAACCAAAAAGGGCTGGTAAAAACAAGAATCAGTAAAAAAATGTATGTTAAGACAATGGTTTTTTCTTTAGAAATTATCTTCATTGTGAAACACCTTTTCGTTTCATTTCTCCCCAAGCAGATTCCCGACGTATGATCTGCCAAATACCTTCACATCTCCAAATAACGGTTAAGGGACGATACCATAATGTTTCTGTTAAAGAATATAAAAAAAGCTTTATGATATCACTTATTTTAGGATATCTCCTCAAGCTCCATTCCTCCAATAAAACGGCAGCCATCGAAAAAAATGAACCATAAAAACAAGAAAGAAAAAAGATTAAGATAGCAAATTCAATATAGATCCCTCCAAAGAAAAGAGAGAAAAGAATAAATAAATAACCAAACAATTCGACGAGTGGACCAAAAAATTCAATAATCCAAAAGTAGGGCAATGAAATAAATCCGATTGCGCCGTATTTCGGGTTAAACGTCATTTTCCGATGAATCCATAAGCTTTCAAATAAACCACGATGCCAACGACTTCTTTGACGACGTAAATAAGTAAGACTTTCAGGAACCTCGGTCCAGCATACAGGATCTGGAACATAAACAATTTTTTTATGAATTTTCTCTTTTTTTAAGAGACGGTGGAGTCGGACAACAAGCTCCATATCCTCTCCAACTGTATCTGTTCGATAGCCTCCTGCTTTTAAAACCCAGTTCTTCGAAAAGACACCAAAAGCACCGGAGATAATAAGTAAAAGATTATGCTTACTTAATCCGACTCTTCCCATTAAAAAGGCTCGTAAGTATTCAATCACTTGCATAATGACTAAAGGATTGCTTGATAATCCGATTTTTAAAATATTCCCATTTTCTATTTGACACCCGTTTGCGATACGAATGCTCCCACCAGATGCTATGACTTGTTCATTTGAATCAATTATCGGTTTCATTACTTTTAAAAAAGCATCGCTTTCTAAAACCGAATCCCCATCTAGTGAACAGACATATGGAAAATGAGAAAAGTTTAAACCTACATTTAAAGCATCTGCTTTTCCACCATTATCTTTATCAATTAAATATAAATTAGGAAGCAATTTGGATTGATACATTTTTTTAATTGGCTTCGTTTTCACTTGAATTCTAACCGCTTTTTGCACTTCAATCATGTCATAGTGAGCGATCATTTTCTCAGATGTTTGATCGCCCGAACCATCATTAACGACAATCACTTCGTAATTTGGATAATTAATACTAAGTAAAGAACGGACACTTTGAATGATTCCTACTTCCTCATTATAGGCAGGTACAATAATAGAAATGGGCTTACTATAATAATCACTTAAATAGTCTTCATATGTTTTTTTCCGATCGAGTTGGTATTCTCTCCTTAACTGAAAGGATGATATGAGTAAGATTGACGAATAAAAAACAATAACAAAGATCATAAAAATAGCGATAAACCAGGCAAAAGCTGATATGACATCTATCCAGATACTACCTTGCATTATTTAATCTCCTTTATTGATCCATTCCCATGCCATATCTTTTGCAAAATGATCATTGGACGTGTTGTATATATCTTTAAGTATTGTTTGACCATTTGGGAAATGTTTGATGGCTTGTGCGGCTTGAGATCGTACATACCAGATTGAATCATGAAGCAAGTCACGAAGACAAGATATACTCTCCTTCTCCTTAACCTTCCCTAGTAATTTCGCAATCATCATTCTTTCCTGCCAATTCGAAGACTTACATAACGGCAAATATTTCGAAATATCCTTTACATATCCAATAGCAGCAAGTGCTTTTAAAGCTCTTAATCTTTCCTCACCTGAACTTGATTTAAAAACCGATTCAAGAAAAGGTGAGTATTTCAATTCTTTTTTTAATCCGATCATATCGAGTATGGCATTTTTTAATGCAGGCTGACAGTTATGGAATCCGAGAACAAACATATCTAAATGATTTTCATTTCCAACAAACAAGATAGAACGATAATCATACTCGGATAATTGTGTGTGATTTATAGCTAATTCATTAAATATGTTTTTGTTTTGAAATAGGGAAAGAATTCGTAAGCCATGAACGATTTCGTCTTTTGTTACCCTCTTTTTTTTAATTACATTTATTACTTCATTTTCAAGAGTTAAAATGTTAAATTCTTCAATATGATAAAGAGCATTCATACGTTTGCTCCATTTATTACTTTTTAATAGATCTTTATAATAGTCGGCTAAGTACAAATCCACTAGAAAAAAAAGATTTTTCTTTTCCTCTTTCCCTTCTAATATTTCAGCATATTTACTTAATAGTTCCTCAAGTGCTCTTTTTTTTTCATTCGTATTGGGAAGAGAAACCCTGGAAACCTCACCATCTATTAAATAAGACATTAACCGCTCATTATACCGCTTTTTGTGCTTGTCAACTTTTAATCCCACTCTAATTTCATAAGATTTTCTAATTATTAAATATAAGAGGATCAAACTTTGAATCACTAAAATAATAACTGTCGCAATAGACAGATACAGTAATTCATTTTCCCACATATTACTACATCCTTTGAATGAGTCGTTGGATCCGTGCCTGGAGCTCTGTCATGCTGAATGGTTTTGTTACATAATCATCTGCTCCAAGCTTTAAAGCCCTTGCAATATCATTTTCGGATTTACGGGCTGTCAGCATAAGGACATTCGTCCGATCCTTATTTTTACCTTGTTTAACTTTTTGTAATATTTCTATGCCATCCATTACTGGCATCACACCATCAAGTATAAGAAAATGTTCTCCCTGCTCTTCATGACGACTAGATTCGAAAAATTTCAAGCCATCTTCAAATGCTTTAATATCTAGTTCCATATGATCAAATTTCATTGTTTGCAGCACTTTTACTAGCATGGTTCGTATAATCGCATCATCATCTACGATCGAAACATACAGCTTATGTTTTACAAGACCTGGTACGACTGAATTAGAGCTAATCACTCTAGCCCTTCCTTCTTCTTTTGCTTTATAAAGAGCCTCATCGGCAGATTTTAGTGCAGTGGACATCGAAATATTTGGATCATTAACAACAAAAACACCGCCAGAGAATTTAACATGGAATGTGGTTGTCCCTGATATAAATTCAATCTCGCTAAACCTGTTCAATAATCTTGTCAAACTATCTATCGTGTCACTATCGTTACAGTTAGTAAATAGTAAGACAAATTCCTCACCGCCGTAGCGAAAAACATAGTCAGAACTGCGGATATTTTCCTTTAAGAACTGTGCAAATTTCATTAGAACCATATCGCCCATCAAATGACCATATTGATCATTGATTGCTTTGAAATGGTCTAAATCTAATAAAGCTATCGTAAATGGATTTTTTGTCCGAAAAAGTTCTTTCAAACTTTTTTCGTATACTTCGTTTAAAAAACGGCGATTATACACTTGGGTAAGCTCATCAAGTAAGACGGATTGGTCAAAGATTTGTTTTCTGTATAGCTGTCGTTCGACACGGATGATAAACTCTTCAATATCAATAGGTTTAGTGATAAAATCATCAGCGCCCTTTTTATACGCATTTAACCTTGTATCTCGACTCTGGTCAATACTAATCATGATTTTCGGGATAAACTTTTGTTTATTATGCATTTGAATAGCTTCTAATATTTGAAACCCATTTTTATATGGCAAATTCACATCAATGATGAGACAGTCCGGATTTAATTCAAAATATTGATCGATTGCTTTTTCAGGTTCTGTGTTTGCAATTACCATCCAGCCATTTTCTTCAAGAGCATCTTTAAGAAGTATGAGCATAGACACATCATCATCAATTACTTGGATTAAAGGGATATTCCCCTCCCTAGGTTGATGTGGTTTACTTTCTATTTCTTCAAAATTTTCATATTCATAACTAACCCCAATTAAATGATAAAGGAAATCACGAAGCTCATCCTTCTCCCATGAATTCTTCTCATTCGTTTCTATTTTATCCAATAATTCGCTAGTTATTTGTAACAAACCGCCTAATTGAATTGTTCCTGACGTTCCTTTTATTGAATGTAAAAAACGATGAACCTCTTCGTTAGGGATAAGCTGGACAGAATTTGATTCAAACCATTCAGAAATCTGATCCTTTATCTTTTTTATCAATAAATTTTTATATTTTTCAAATGACATTTTTACACCTCGTGTTAAATAAAGGCTCCTATTGTATAAATTATTGCTTTTAGACGCTAAAGTTTGTCCGTTGATTTCGAAAGGACATAAGTTTCCCCGTGGAGAGAAGGGAACCTCCACGCCGAAATTGAGCAACCCTATATTCCAATCAACCACACATTTGTTCAAAAGCAACAAAGTTTACGATTACAGCCATAATAAAGGAATACCCCTAATTATAAGTGATAAAATACGTTCTTTATAGTGATGTTTACTTTTTATTTTCAACTATTTTATGAAGTTTTACTTATATACTGTTTTAACTAATGGAAAAAGAATATTTCCTTATAAATGATCAAATACTTTAAATGATATTCATGTAATATCATGTTCAGATAATCCAATCCTAATGATGAGGTGATTCAAAAATGAGTTATAAAGATCATTTAGATCCACATTCTCAGCAGTTTCACCATAATTGGACAAGACCTAAGCGTTCGAAATCACAAGTTAATGGTCATACTCAATTAACTCAAAATACCATTATCCTAAAAAGTAATGCAAAGGCTCACAGATGGTAAGGATATCTGATAACAGAAAAGCGAAAGCGCCTTGATTAGCCCCGACAAGCAAATGCTTTGCCACCCGGAAAGTCGTTTTTTGACTTTTTGGGTGGCGAACATTTGACCTCGAGGTCGACAATAACGCGACGTCCTGTCGCATTGTCGACACTAGTACATCCTGTCCGTCGGGGCTAGGCGCTGGAGCTGGACATTTTCAAGAAGAAGACTCTTAAACGAGTCTTCTTTTTTTGCATTTAAAAGAGGTCTTTTCGCTTAGTAAAACGAAATATTCAAGATAGAATTATTTTTTATCAATTTTGGGGTGAGGTTTTGTTAAGTTACACACGATTAATTATGTTTATTTTATTAAGTTATGTCTTTTACATAAAGGTACCAGAAGACAACCATTTTCTTAAAATTTATGTATTTGTTGCTACATTTGTATTCTTTTTTAATCATTTCAGGATTTTCTCAAACAAAAGCCAAAAACTTTTGCAAACTTATTTATTTACAGACGCTTTATTAGCCTTTACATATGGATTTCTTTTTCCTGGCTCTACGATTTATTTAATCGTATTAGGAGTTGTTTCAGTAACCGTGTTTCTTAGCGTTTCAAATAAGAAAGTGTTGCAATGGAGTTCCGGGGTAGCCTTTGTGTTATGGATAATTGTCATGTTGTATTGGTGGCGGGTAACAGGAACTATAGTTGTTCTAGACAATTTAATTAGTATTTCTTTCGTTGTTTTTGGTGCTATAGTTGGTGATCTTATTCGTAAATTACTTGAAGCTCGCGAAACGATGAACGAACAATTTGAACAAATGAACCATTCTCACCATGCTTTATCTGAGGCACATGGTCAGCTTCAAAAGTATTCCAAACAAGTAGAAGAATTAACAACTATTCGAGAAAGAAATCGAATTGCAAGGGAAATCCATGATACGGTTGGACATAAAATGACGGCATTACTCGTACAATTAGAGCTCGGCAAAGCATTAATAAAGCTCGATATTCAAAAGGCTGAAGAAACGATAGTTGTTTGTGATACTCTTGCGCGTGAAGCACTTCAAGAAATCCGTTTTTCTGTAAGAACTTTACACGAGGACGAAGGAGATCAGCTCACTTTAATTCAATCCATCAGAAAACTACTCGAGGATTTTTATAAAATGGCACAATTAGAGACAATATTTGAACTAACTGGTGATCCGTCCATTATACCTATTTCACTTCAACCGACCATCATTCGAACGATTCAAGAATCTTTAACAAATGCGAAACGTCATGGAATGGCTACTTCTTTTCAATTAGAAATCCATTGCACGAATGATACAATTACGATTCGCACGAAGGATAATGGAAAAGGTACCCATTCAATTGAACCTGGATTTGGGTTGATAAATATGAAGGAACGGATCGAGGAACATGGTGGAACTGTGTTATATGAGAGTATTGTAGGAGAAGGATTTCAAACGAAAGTACAATTTCCACTTATGAGTAAAAAGTGGATTTTAGGAGGCAATAAATGATTAAGATTATAATTGTCGATGATCAACCACTTATTAGAGATGGTTTAGCCACACTATTAGGTTTACGACCAGAGCTCGAAATTATCGCTACAGCAGGTGATGGTCTTGAAGCGTTTGAAAAAGTAAAGTTATTGAAGCCAGATATTGTATTAATGGACATACGGATGCCCGGCACAAATGGCGTCGAAGGTACAGGTTTAATAACCAAATATACAACGGAAACAAAAGTCTTAATGTTGACCACATTTAAAGACAGTGAACTAATATTTGAAGCATTAGAAGAAGGGGCAAGTGGCTATTTATTAAAAGATATGTCAACGGATACGATTGTTAAAGCAATCCTAACTGTCCAATCTGGCGGAATCGTTTTACCACCAGATATTACTGCACAAATGTTAAAAGAGTTAAAGAAAACAAGAGAAATAGATTCACAGACTGAAAAAATAGAAACAGCACCGAAGATTATACGAGAATTAACTGAACGTGAAATCGATGTATTGCGTCAACTTGGATTTGGCTATAGTAATAAAGAAATTGCCAGTATCCTATTTATTACAGAGGGAACAGTAAAAAATCATGTATCCAATCTCATAAATAAATTAGAGCTTCGTGATCGTACCCAAGCAGCGATTTTCGCCGTCAGATACGGAATCACTACATTCGAATGACCATTTGCACATGACTTTTAGCATATACCAAAATTGAAAAGGCCTAATTAGGTCTTTTTTTCATGAGGAAATTTCTACCTCACGCCACATGGAAAAGATTTCTTCTCGATATAAAATTAAATTAAGAATTGATGAGCAAAAGGAGTGGCGAATTCATGTTAGTTGTTTCCGAGATAAAAAAATCATTTGATAAAAAAGAAGTAGTACGTGGAGTTTCATTCACTGTAAATAAAGGGGAATCTTTCGGATTGCTAGGACCAAATGGTGCCGGCAAATCTACCACTATCAGTATGATTTGTGGATTGCTTGCTTATGATTCAGGTGAAATTACCGTCGGTGGAAGTTCAGTCAAAAAGAAACCAATGGACATTAAGAAGAAAATCGGTGTTGTCCCCCAGGAAATTGCCTTGTATCCAACGATGACAGCAAAAGAAAACCTACTCTTCTGGGGAAGAATGTATGGATTGACTGGATCACAAGCAAAAAAACGATCTGACGAAGTATTGGAATACGTCGGCCTAAGTGATCGGGCAAAGCATAAGATCGAAACCTTTTCTGGTGGGATGAAAAGACGAATTAATATCGGTGCTTCCCTAATGCATGAGCCTGAATTATTAATTATGGATGAACCGACAGTAGGAATTGACCCTCAAAGTAGAAATCATATTTTAGAAACGGTAAAAAAATTAAATCAAAATGGAATGACTGTCATCTATACAAGCCATTACATGGAGGAGGTTGAATTTTTATGTGATCGAATTGGCATTGTCGATCAAGGAAAAATGATTGCTTTAGGTACGAAAACAGATTTATGCAACCGATTGGCTGGTGGAACCGTTATTAAGTTAAGTGTGAATTCTTTAGAAGATGCCTTTATCCAATGTGTAAAAGAAATGTCCGATGTAGAAAGAATCGTCACAAACGCTGAAGAACGTTCACTTGATATTTTTGTTAAAAGCCATCAGCATGTTGTCGGTGAAATTATGTCATGTGCTGTAAACAACCATGTATTAGTCCAGTCTTTTGAAGTACAAGAACCAAACTTAGAGAGTCTATTTTTATCTTTAACAGGCCGCTCACTGCGCGATTAGGAGGATTACTCATGAAAAGCTTATTGATTGCATGGAAAGATTTTACGATTCGCTTTAAAGATCGTAAAGGATTTTTGACAATGATCGCGATGCCACTTATTTTGACGGCAATACTAGGAGCTGCCCTTAATTCCGTGATGGGTGGGGATGGCGGATTTAGTGAAACAACAGTTGGAATCTTCCAAGAGGATCGAGATCCTATGGCCGTCACATTTAAAGATGAGGTGTTATCTGAACTAAACTTCATTACAGTAAAATCTGTTTCAACTAAAAAAGAACTAAAGAATATGCTTGATGATGGCAAAATTGATGTCGGTCTTTCTTTCCCAAAACAATGGAGTGCTAGTTTAAATAATGGAGAGTTAAAGGAGATTACGATCCTATCTCAATCTGATAAACAATTAAAAGCCTCTGTTGTTGAATCTGTTTTAACATCCTTTACAGATCGAGTGAAGACGATGTCAGTTTCAACTACCACAGTGATGAAGGATTTATCTCAATCTACAGCTGTAGGTACAGGGAATATCAATATGCAGGATGTTGCGAAATCTTTTAATAACGAGATGAATCAAGCTGGTAAAAATGAGTTTCAAATTAAGGAAGTATCGATTGGCAAAAAATTTGTTTCCTCCATGCAGTATTACGCTGCTGGTATGGCTGCTATGTTTTTACTATTTAATGCGACAGTCGGGGCAAAGTCGATTATTCAGGAGCGTTCAACTGAAACATTATCTCGCTTAATGAGTACACCTACAAGTAATACTTCAATCTTAGTTGGAAAATTTTTAGGAACCCTCATGTTTGCGGTCATTCAATTATTGATATTTTATACAGCAACGACTCTATTCTTTAATGTGAACTGGGGAGATAATGTTCTTCAGGTTATGGCCGTTGGGATGACTTATGCAGTTGCCGTTTCAGGATTATCGATGATCTTAGCTGCTGCCATTTCCGATGCGAAAACAACGGATCTCATTAGTGGAGTTGGTATTCAAATCTTTGCCATATTAGGCGGTTCGATGCTACCGATCTACGTATTCCCAGAAAGTCTACAAATATTTGCAAATATTACACCAAACAAGTGGGCACTAACAAGCTTCTTAGAAATTATGTCTGGTGCAACATGGAATCAATTATTCGTACCGATGGCTGTATTATTACTAATGGGACTTTTATCGTTATCAATTGGTACGTGGCGATTAAAGGCAAGATAAGGAGGAAAGATCATGCAGAAATCTTGGGCTATATGTGTCATGGAGATACAACGATTATTGAAAAAAAAGCAAAGCTATCTACTTATGTTCGCCATGCCACTATTATTCACTTTGATTTTCGGCTCACTCTTAGGTGGAGATAATGAAGAAAAGATGAAGATTTTATGGGTTGATCAAGATCATACTATTCTGTCTCAATCACTATATGAACAGATAAAGGATGGGAATACCCTATTCGATATTCAAAAGAGTTCACTTAAAAATGCAAAAGTAATGCTTGAAAATAAAGAAATACCAGGTGCAATCATAATATCTAAAGGTTTTCAAGAACAATTAGCTGCTGAAGGTAATCCGCTTGTTACTTTTCAAAAGATTCCTGAATTCACTTCTAGTTCAACCATTACTCAATACGTATCAAATAAACTTGCAAAGTTAAACATTGAATTACTTGCTTCAACCAACTGGAGCGAATATAGCGGTGAGGCTTGGCCAGTTATGTATGAAAAATTACAAAAACAAGCGGATTCATCCCCTATGAACCTGAATAAAGTAAATATTGATGAGAAGAGCCCTACTCCGAAATTAGATGGTATGTCTGGAAGAGCGTCTGGATTTTCAATTATGTTTGTAATGATTATGATGATGAGCGTAACTGGAACGATTTTAGAAGCTCGTAAAAATGGCGTTTGGTACCGGATGCTAACTACACCTGCGTCGAGATTCCAAATTGCATTTGGTTATTTATTATCTTTCTTTCTGATTGGTTGGATTCAATTCGGAGTGTTGATGATTGCTACTCATTTAATGTTTGATGTGAACTGGGGAGACCCTCTTGCCACAGGAGTATTAGTTTCAGCTATGCTGCTTGCTATTGTTGGCTTAGGTCTTCTGATTGCAGGCTTAGTTAAAACCGTTGAGCAGCAATCCTCCATTGGAAATTTAGTCGTTGTGGCGACTTGTATGATCAGCGGCGTTTATTGGCCAATTGAGATTGAACCTGTTTTCATGCAAAAAATGGCAGAGTTTTTCCCACAAACATGGGCGATAAGAGGATTCACCGAATTGATGGCTAACGGGGGTTCATTGGTCAATATTTTAGACAGTCTAGGTATTCTCTTTGGATTTGCGTTACTTTTCCTATTTGTAGGGATGCGAAAAATAAAATTTGAATAGATCTAAAACAAACCAAGTAAACTTTAGTACTTGGTTTGTTTTAGATTCATATATCAATTTTTGATGATGGATTTTAAAAATACAGTAGAATAGATTATAATATAAATAGTACAAACATGTTTAGGAGGAATGAGGAATGACTGAATCGAATCAATCAGAACAAGTAGGAGCACCTAAGAAAAAAATGAGCCTGCAAGAAGCGATGAAACAGCAGTTAGCTAATAAAAAGAACCAACAAGCTGCAGGAAAATCAAACACTACTGGTTCTCAAGCGACGAAAAAAATGCAAAGCCAACAAACAAAAAAGGTAAGCAATCAACGAAGAAAAATGGGTGTATAATGAATGGGCAAAACCGAAAGGATATAACACCTGGTTCATCGGTTAATATCGTTCTCAAAGCTGACCAAAGAACCGGAAAGCTAACAAGTGGGATTGTCAAAGATATCTTAACAAACTCGGCGTTTCATCCTCATGGCATTAAAGTTAGGCTAACAGATGGACAGGTTGGAAGAGTTCAAGAAATTAAGCCACACCAGTAAGAGCATCAAAGGATTAAATTCCTTGGTGCTTTTTTAATTCATTCCTTCTTCTTTCAATAACTGGCGATAATCGTCAGGTGAATCCACATCTTTTGGATATTCATTCTTACTTTTACAGAAAAATAAAAAGCTCTCATTTCTTTGAATAATTTCTCTTCCTCCTACATCGCCATTTAAAGCTTTTAATTCATCAAAAAAATGCTTAGTAAATAAAACCGGATGACCTACCGGTCCATCACTATATTTCATTTGAATAATTACTTTTGGACATTCGTCATTTTCCAACCTTCTACGTTTAAATTCAAGGCAAACTTCTAAAATATCATTCATACATAGTTTTGGCTGATCCCCAAGAAGTATTATCGCTGCCTCTGCTGTATTAGGAAGCGAATCAATAGCTAATGATAAACTGTGCCCCATCCCTTTATCAGGTGTTTCGTTATAAATAATCTGACAATCGAAGGATGAGACAATTTTCATTAACTCATCATCTTGAGTTGGAATAACAATCTTTCTACCTTCAACAAAAATATGTTCCAGTTTTTTTAAAAGGTGTTCGATAATTGAAATGCCTTGAAAAGGTAAAGTAAGTTTACGCCTTCCCATCCTTTTCGCCAAACCACTTGCTAGGATAATAATATATATCCCTGAATAGGTAGTCTTTATATTTTGAGACATTAAATGAACCTCCTTTATCAAAGTTTATTAGCTATTTCCCCACAGTATCAACCAGAAAATTAAGGTTATCAACCATTCCTATAAAAAAGGAAGTAAGCTAAAAGCCTACTCCCCTAGTATTATTTATTTAAATCCTTCGGTAAAAATGCCCCAGGTAACAATTCCGCGACTGTTGTATTCAACACATCACCTTTTAAATTCGTTAAGATGACTTCCATTTCAGGGTCACAAAACTCAGCAATGACCTGACGACAAGCACCACAAGGAGCACAAGGCCCTTCCGTATCTGCCACGATGGCTATTTTGACAAAATCTCTTACTCCTTCGGATACGGCTTTAAAAAAAGCTGTTCTCTCCGCACAATTCGTCATGCTATATCCTGCATTTTCGATATTACATCCTCTGTATACCGTTCCATCTTTAGCAAGTAACGCCGCCCCAACTTTAAATGTTGAATATGGAACATAGGCCATTTCTCTAGCAGTAAGTGCTTCTTGAATTAATTGTTTTTCTTCCATCGATTTCACCCTCCTAAGAAGTTAACTTCTTAATATGAACTATTAGAAGTTTCACCTTTCACAATAGAGACTCCTGAACTAGCTCCGATGCGCGTTGCACCCGCTTCTATTAATGCCAATGTGTCCTCACGATTTCTAACTCCACCTGATGCTTTTACTCCTAGTGTAGGACCAACCGTTTTTCTCATTAATGCAATATCAGCAACAGTAGCTCCACCTGTAGAAAATCCTGTTGAAGTTTTTACAAAATCAGTACCGGCCTTTACAGCGATTTGGCAAGCTCTTTCTTTTTCTTCATCAGTTAACAATGAAGTTTCAATAATTACCTTTGTAAGAGCTTTTCCTTTTGCTGCATCCACAACCGCACGAATATCTCTTTCGACTAATTCATCATTCCTATCTTTTAGTGCACCAATATTTATTACCATATCGACTTCAGTTGCACCATTTTCGATGGCATTGCTCGTTTCGAATGCTTTTACCTCAGGTGTATTTGCCCCTAACGGGAAACCGATAACAGTACATACTTTTACTTCTGGAGTATCTTTTAATAATTCAGAAGCTGTTTTAACCCAAGTTGGATTAACGCAAACGGATGCAAACTTATATTCCTTTGCTTCCTCTACTAATTTTAAAATTTCCTCTTTTGTCGTATTCGCCTTTAAAGCTGTATGATCAATCATGTTTGCAATATTAGTTGTCATTATTTATCTATCCTTTCCATTTAAATGCTTTTATGTAGTTTTCACAAAAAATTGAGAGAAAATTAGTAAACAGCAACATTTTCTTTATCTAGCAAAAAACGCGCCGTAAACTGATCGGTCACTAACACATTGGCATACCCGCCTTTTAATGCCCCATAAATACCTTCTATTTTATGAGCACCACCAGCGATTAATATCGATTGATCTTTCTTTTTCAGTTCCTCTAAATCAATGCCCAATGTTCGGTCATTAAGATGGGGATTGCAGACATTTCCATCTTTATCAAAGAATCGTGAACATATATCTCCAACTGCACAACTGAATAAAGATTTTATGTCTTCATCGGTAAAATACCCTAGTTGAAACAGAAGTGATTCTTTTTTTACTGGTCCTATTGTAAATAAGGCAATATTCGCTTGCTTCCCTAAATCTAGGATTTTTCGAATATGACGATCAGCTTCCATTGCTTTTTTTACAACGATTTGATCGACAATTGCTGGCAAAGGTAAGTGATGAGGTGTCGTATTAAGCGCTTTTCCAAATAAATAGAGAATTTCTGAAGCGTATGTATTCGTTTCAGCATGTGAGACACCACCTTTTAGTTGAACTACCTTTACATCACGGACAAATTTTTGCTTCAATTCTATCGCAACATGATATAGTGTAGTTCCCCACGTAACCCCGATAATATCTTCATCTTGAACGATATTATTTATATAGCTGGCAGCTTTTTCCCCTAAATAATTTTTAATAATTTGATCTTCATATTGGGGGATGGAAGCCACAAGTGCTTCTTTTAATTGAAATGTTTCTTCTAACTGTAATGCTAACTTTTTTACATCTTCAGCTGGATCCTTAATTTTTATTTGGACAATACCTTCGCTTTTCGCTTGCTGCAAAAGGCGAGATACAGTTGGTCTAGAAACACCTAATAATTTTGCTATTTCGCTTTGATTGTAATCAAGTAAATAAAAAAGCTTCGCTGCTTCAATCACTTTATTGATCTTCGTATCTCGCTCCACCATCATCACCTTCAAAGATATTATGAAAACTTAATTCTATTTTAACTCTTTCGTGAAATTTTGTAAAATGAGGGTTTTACATTTGTAAATTCGTATTTGAAAAAGGGATGAAGTGCATAATAAGATGGATTACTTGCCTATTTTAAGTTGATAAGGAGACTTGTATGGTGAAAATATTTCATCGTGGAATCTTTCATTACCGATATTTGCTCGCTATCATTTGGGCTTTTCTCATTATCGGTTTTGGCTTTTTTGCCATTAAACTACCGGATGTATTAAGTGGCAACGGTTTTGAATATGAAGGCACTTATAAACAGACGAATAATCTATTAAAGAAGGAGTTTGGCCAAGGAAACATTCCTGTCATTATCCTGTTTGAGAGAAAGACATTATCATTTGAAAGCTGGAAAAAATCGATTGAGGATTATTTTGTAAAAACAAAACATCTTTCCCATCTTCAAAAACAAATTTCTCCCCTCCAATTCTCGAATATGATGAAAGAGGACGTTGCTTTCGGGATCTTACTTTTTAAAGAGTTAAATGAGAATGATTTAAAACCGATCTTAAAAAAATTAAAAAAAATCACGGCTCAAAATAATATGGGCAAGATATCCGTCACTGGTGAGCCAATCATGGTTGAAGATTTAAATCAAGCTAGCCAAGAGGATTTAGCAAAAGCCGAGATGATTGGCTTACCAATCGCTTTGATTGTTTTAATATTAGCTTTTGGCGGTTTAGTTGCTGCGAGCATCCCTTTAATCATTGGTGTAAGTTCCATTTTCGTTAGTATGGGAATTGTTTATTTTTTTCATCACTTTGTAGACTTAAGTATTTTTATTTTGAATATTGTTCCAATGATTGGTTTAGCCTTAAGTATTGATTTTGCTCTTCTCTTCATTAACCGATATAAAGAAGAAATCCAATCAACTTCTCTTGATGATGCCCTAATCACCACTTTACGTACTGCTGGTCGTTCGATTATTTTCTCAGGTATCTGTGTATTTATAGGTTTGTCTGGGCTTTTGTTTATCCAAATCGATATTTTTCAAAATGTCGCGATCGGCGGAATGATTGTTGTATTCGTTTCCATTTTATCATCCTTAACATTATTACCAATGATGTTGTATTTTTTAGGAAGAAAAATACATGCATTACCATTATTAAAGATAAAAGGGCGAGATGAAAAGGTTTGGAATGGCTTCGCCAAATTAGTGATGCGCTATCCGATTATTATTACCATGGTATCGTTGGCCGCTCTGTTGGCATGCCTAATACCGATTCAGGATATTCGACTAGCGATACCAGGAATGGATTCTTTACCACCTCATTATGAATCTAGAATTGCATTCGAGAAATATAAGAAGCATTTTATTCCTAAAGGTCGTGAAGAAAAAAATGAACTAATAATGGTAATAGAAACCGAGGATGAAATTACCACTGAAAAGCATTTTGAACATGCAACTCATTTTATAAAAAGTATTCAAAAAGATCCAATGGTTACGTTTATCGAATCACCCTTTTCCATTTCAAAAGTAGAGAATGCTAAGATTTTTTTTCAAATGTGGCAAAATGATCCGAAATTCAGAGGGAATTTCCAAACTTTAATAAGTAAAAACAAAATGCTTTTGAAAGTTTACTTAAATGAGAAAAAAAGCGATGCTGATACTCGTAAATGGGTAAATAAATGGGAGGACAAAGACACTTTCTTCCGTATGTATTTAGGTGGGCAAGTAAAGTTTGAACAAGAAATCTTTGATGAAATATATATAAAAACTCCTTACGGGTTATTATTCATTCTTGCCTCCACCCTATTGATTTTGACCGTTGCTTTTCGATCGGTTCTTATTCCCATTAAAGCTGTATTTATGAATATGCTAAGTTTAGGAGCTACATTTGGCATTGTCGTTTGGATTTTTCAATACGGTCATTTTCATCTTGAACCCGTTTCAATCGGATTAATTTTACCCGTATTTGTGTTCAGTCTTGTATTCGGATTATCAATGGATTATGAAGTGTTTCTCATTTCTCGAATTCATGAGGTTTATTTAGAAACAAAAGATAATAGTTACGCAACAGTTAAAGGTTTAACTTCCACTAGTAAAATTATTACGTCGGCTGCAGCAATTATGATTGTTATTACCGGGGCTTTTTCCTTTACAGGAGTGATGCCAATTAAACAAATTGGCATCGGAATCGCCATTGCTATTTTTATCGATGCAACGATTGTTAGACTCCTTCTTGTACCTGCATTAATGAAGCTTTTAGGTGATTGGAATTGGTGGTTTTTCAGGACGAATCATAACAAAAATGAAACTTAATTAATGCGAATTTATAAAAGGGAGTTTTTTGATAAAACTCCCTTTATTTCTTTAAAAAAAATTTCCATTATTTCAGGAAATATAAGTTATAATCACTTTTTGAGGCATATCACTTTCATTGTAAACATCCTTTTTGATACGTTCACATGAAGGCATTTGAAATGAGAAATCTTGTATTTGCTCTGGGATAATGCCATCCTGCTTAAGCTTGTTAAATACTATTTGCATAGCTTCATCAGTTTTCATACATTCTTCTAGTCCTTCTATTTTAAAACATTCTACACAAGTTTCAACAATATTATCATTAATTTTTTCCTGGATAAAAACCAATTTCGCACCTGTAATTTGCTCTACTTCACTATTTTCTAACTCAATAATAGTCGTCATATTCATCTCGAAACACCTCCATGTTTTATAAATCTATTATAAAAAATATTTAAACCCTATACTGATTAACAGATTAAAGTTCAAATATTCTTCAAAGGTTTGTGACAAGTTTCTGTCATAAATGAAAGCGCGTCAGTTCTCCATCGCTTTAAAGCGATGGGGGACTGACCCCCATCACGTTAATACACTAAAGTTTTTTTGAATTTTTTATGTCTTTTTGTCGTTGTTGAGAGGTTTTATCTCATTTTGTGGAAGATATAGTTTGTTTAATAAATCCCTTATTAGGAAAAATAATAATTGGGAATACCTATGAAGGAATGGAGGAATTGTCGTGGATAATCAATTAACTAATATCATTAACAAGCAAATTGCCAACTGGTCAGTGTTATTCATTAAGCTTCACAATTATCATTGGTATGTAAAAGGTAATCAGTTCTTTACCTTGCATACTAAATTCGAAGAGTTTTATAACGAAGCTAGCCTACATATCGATGAACTTGCAGAAAGACTACTAGCCATTGGTGGTAAGCCCGTTGCAACGATGAAAGACTGTCTTAATATGGCATCAATCCAAGAAGCTTCAGGAAGTGAATCCGCAGAAGAAATGGTTCAATCGGTTTCAAATGATTTTTCTCTTCTCGTAAAAGAATTAAAAGAAGGTATGTCTATTGCTGATGAAGCTAATGATGAAATTACTAGTGATATGCTATTGGCCATTCATTCCAGCTTAGAAAAACATGTTTGGATGTTGAAAGCTTTTTTAGGAAAAACAGTATAAAAAAATGAGACTAGCCAACTTAAACTGAGCTTAAGAAGGTTAGTCTCTTTTTAATTAAGCAGGTATTTTTTCCGTAGATGCCTTTTTCATCTTCGGCTTCCCTAACACTTGTTTATAGAAAACGATTCCGCTTCCTAGCAAAATTACTCCAAAAAGAAATGTTTTTAGATCAGAAGTACCTGCAATAATGACCCAGATCGAATATGTGGTAGCAAGAGCTGCGATAACCCCATCCATCCAGCGTTCTTTCATCATATTGGCATACGTATCCCCAGTAATGACTAGCTTCAACTGGAAGAGAGATGCAATAAGATAAGGTACTAAATAAGACAATGTAGCAATATAAATAACAAAATCAAATGCAGCTGAAATCGAACTTGATATCGTCGAAAAAATAAATAATTGAGCTAATCCATTGCTTATGACTAATGCAGTAACAGGAAGTCCTTTTTTATTTTCTTTTAGAAATGATCGTAAGAATAAACCTTGTTTTGCTGCCTGATAAGGAATTTCTCCCCCTAACATCACCCATCCAATTGTAGAACCAAGTAAACTAATTAAGCCAACTCCAGCTAAAACCTTACCTCCAATTGGACCTAATACGGTATCAATTGCATCAATTAGTGGTTTTTCTGAATGAACAAGAACGTCTTGACTTAACATCCCCATCACCAAAGTACTAATTCCAATATAAATGGTAAGGGTAATCAGAAGTCCTAGAACCGTAGCCCGTTTTACATCGATTTTTTTCTTTGCTCTTGCAGCAAAAATCATAGCTGATTCTACTCCACAAAAAGCCCAAAGAGTGGCTACTGCCGCATTATTTATTTGTCCAAACAATCCAATTGTATGCCCTACCTCATCTGCTCTTGGTGCCACAAATGGAAGTAAATTTGCTTTATTAAAGGCGAATAATCCTACCAAAATAAATAAAAAGAAACCAATAACTTTTGTTGCAGTTGCTAAAAAATTTAATTTTCCAGCATGCTCAAGCCCCCGCAATATAATAAAATGTGTACCCCAAAGTAAAATGGTACAAACGACGAATGTTAAAGCATTTCCAACTTTCATTGTAAAAGAACCTAAGCTAAAAAGCTCTGCTTGACTTGTCATTACAGGAAAAAATGTCGATAAATATCCAGCGAAAGTCGTAATAATAGCTACATTGCCCGCAAAAGTACCAATCCAATATCCCCACGAAGCCATAAATCCTGAAAGAATCGATGCTTTCGAATCTTTCTTAAAAAGCTCTTTTGCATAAATCTGCGGTCCACCAGATAAATTAGGTTTTCTGATAGCTAAATTTCCAAAAACAAGAGCAATCATTAGAACTCCCGCTCCAGTTAAAACCCAGGCTCCCATTACGCCTGCAGGGCTGGCTGCTTCTGTTAATGAACGCGGTAACATAAAGATCCCTGACCCTACCATATTACCGATAACCAACGCTGTTAAAACCCAAAATCCAAGCTTGTTGTTTTGGCTCATTTGTACACTCCTCACTTATCCTTTTATATACTTAAAACGTGATAATCTTCATTTTTAAACAACAAAAAACACACCTGAATACGGTGTGTTTACAATACCGCATCAGTCCAAATGGATAGTTCATCATAGCTAAACACTATGACAGTCCTGCACCTATTCGATACAGTCCCAGCTACCATAACTAGAGTAATTATGGCGCTTCGGCGACGTTTCCTTTCAATTAACCTCTATCGGGTACTCTCACCCTTAGTCAATTTACTATTAAAAATCGCGACCTCTACCTCATCTTTTAGCTGATGAGGGAATAATTATTTTGAAATTATTTATTACGTTAGTAAGCATACATTCTGAAAAGTGAACTGTCAAAGGTAATATTATACTAAACCACTGTATTTCGTTTTAATGCCATAATGCAATATGTATTGCGGACCAATCTTCCCTACCCTTCGTTCTCCACGATCGATAAATCCAACATTATCGTACAATTTTTTTGCCCCAATATTTTTCATATTCACTGCAAGAACGATTTCGTCAAATTGAGGGAAGTTTTCCTTTACAAAGCTCGGTAATTGCTCCATCGCTAATTTTCCATATCCTTTCCCTTGATGCTTATAATTAATAGATAAAGCCCGAAGGAGAATAGCATTTGGATTTTTTGAAAATGAAGAAATCTCCTCACCGTAATGAAGGATAAAAAAACCGACAACATCATCCTCATCTAGTATGACTATTGGGAAACGATCTTTATCCTTAACTGAAATTTCTAACACGTCTACTGGTAGACCTGTAAATTGATGCTGTTCACTTGGCAAACTAAACTCAAATAATTGAGCTCTGAATCTTTCTTCATAAAAAGCTAGGCAAACCATTAAAAATCCCTTCTTTCCATCAATATTCATAACAAATGGTCTTTATTGACATTCTAATACATGGAGGTGAAAATGTGGATAAAAAAAACTCAATGCCCGATTTTGATAGCTTAGATGACCGTATTATTGCTGAACAACCTAACCAACCAATGCTTGTTATTAAAACTAATTTAGACCCTAAAGATCCAACGGAAAATAATCCTTATTTTACAAGCAATAACCATACAAATAAAAAAGCTTTTCAAAATTATTTCGATAATAGAACTCCTGACAGCGGTAATTTAGAAAATCCATGACAAAAAAAACGTTTGGAGCTTAATCCAAACGTTTTTTCATGTTCATGCAATCCGAATTTAAAAATTATTGACCTAGATTTTTTATTTGATCAATGATGCTTGAAATGTCTTGTACGCTTTGAAATAGTTCTGTATTTTCAAGAACAGCAGGATCAAGTTTGCCATCCTTTATATTACTTAAATAAACGTCAATACCTTGAGCAATAATATTATTTTTATCCACAATCTGTTGGTGCAAGTCTGCTGCCATTTCAGGTACTTCCAGTCCATTAAACGAATCCATTTCTACCTTCATCTCTTGAAGCAATGTCTGCAGTTTATCAGCTGCTTGCTGATCTTTCACAGCTTGTTGGGCAAGAGAAGGTGCCTCATTGGCAAAAGCTGTTGCTTTACCAAAGTAGTCTGTTGCATCTTTTACATATGTAATCGTACTTTTCGCATCATTTAATAATGAACAACCGCTTAGAAGGATCAATAGACTAGCAGCAAAAATCACCAAACTCTTTTTCATATCAAAACCTCCTTTTGATTAAAATGCTTTGTATAAATTCGCCATTTCGATGGCATTTACTGCCGATTCCCAGCCTTTATTTCCTGCTTTCGTTCCCGCTCTTTCAATTGCTTGTTCGATGGAATCAGTTGTTAACACTCCGAAGATGACAGGAATGCCGGTATTTAAAGCTGTTGAAGCCACACCTTTAGCCGTTTCATTACAAACAAAATCAAAATGTGGTGTCGAGCCTCTAATAACGGTTCCAAGTGTAATTACTGCATCATAATTATTGCTTTTTGCCATTTTTTGAGCAATCAAAGGGATTTCAAATGCACCAGGAACCCAAGCGATATCCACATCTTCCTCATTTACACCATGTCTTTTTAATGCATCCTGTGCCCCGCTTAATAACTTACTAGTAATAAATTCATTAAATCGACCAACAACGATACCAATCTTTAAGCCTGTTCCTACTAAATGGCCTTCATAAATTTTACTCATTTAAAAATCCTCCTATTGTTAAAAATGAAGCATATGCCCTAATTTTTTATATTTTGTTTTCAAATAATTTTCGTTTTCATCTCTTGCTTCCATTTGAATAGGAACTCGTTCAACAACTTCCAATTCATAACCTTTTAATCCTGTAATCTTTCTAGGATTATTTGTAAGAAGCTTCATTTTTTTAATTCCAAGATCTTTTAATATTTGCGCGCCTATGCCATAATCTCTCAGATCTGCTGCAAAGCCTAATTTCTCATTTGCTTCAACAGTATCAAGACCCTCTTCTTGAAGTTTATAAGCCTTCATCTTATTAATCAGTCCGATCCCACGGCCTTCTTGGCGCATATACAACAGCACACCCGAACCTTCCTTCTCAATTTGTTTTAAGGCAGCATGAAGCTGAGGCCCACAATCACAGCGATATGATCCAAAAACATCCCCAGTCAAACATTCTGAATGTACTCTAACTAAAACAGGCTCATCTGATTTAATCTCACCCAGAATTAAAGCAACATGCTCTTTATTATCAATGACATTAGAATAACCCACAGCTTTAAAATCTCCATATTCTGTCGGTAATTTGATTTCAATTTCACGATTTACTAACTTATCTTTTCGATTTCTGTATTCGATTAAATCCTTGATTGTAATCATTTTTAACTTGTGCTGATCGGCAATTTTTCTGAGTTCTGGTACTCGCGCCATTGTACCGTCCTCATTCATTATTTCACAAATAACTCCAGCTGGCTTTGAACCGCATAGCTTAGCTAAATCAATTGCTGCTTCTGTATGCCCTGCCCTTCTAAGAACCCCACCTTTTTTTGCCACTAACGGGAAGATATGTCCTGGTCTTTTAAAGTCAACCCCCTTTGAATCAGGATTAAGCATTTGTAAAATCGTGGCAGAGCGTTCGAACGCTGAGATTCCTGTTGTCGATGATTTATGGTCAATACTCACAGTAAAAGCTGTCCCATGTGGATCAGTGTTTTGCGCAACCATATTATTCAGTTCAAGCTTTTGCGCTAACTCCTCCTCAATTGGTACACATATTAATCCTCTTCCATAAGTAGCCATAAAATTGATAACTTCAGGCTTGGCTTTTTCAGCTAATGCAATAAAATCCCCTTCATTTTCTCGGTCCTCATCATCGCAAACGATGACTACCTCACCTTGCATTAATTCGTAAATTGCTTCTTCAATCGGATCAAACATATTATCTCTCCTTATTTGAACCCATTTTCTTCCAAAAATTGTATAGTAATACTCGATTTTCCTTTCGGAAGTTCCCCGCTAAATCGTTTCGCTAGAAAATGATCGATATATTTCCCAAGCATGTCACTTTCGACATTGACAATTTCTCCAATTCCCTTAAATCCAAGGATTGTTTCACTAAAAGTATGTGGAATAAGTGAGATGGTAAAGCTATTCTCCCCAACTCCAAATACAGTTAAACTGGTCCCATCCACAGTGACCGATCCCTTATAGATAATGTAACGAAGTAGTTCCTCTTCAACCTCAATTTCATAATAAATAGCATTTTCAAACGGTCTTTTACTTTTGATCATCCCAATACCATCAGCATGTCCGGAAACAAAATGTCCACCAAACCTCCCCCCAGCTGCCATTGCTCTCTCTAAATTCACCTTAGACCCTCTCTTTAAGGATTTTAAACTAGTTTCTCTTACTGTCTCAGGCATGATGTCGACAGAGAAATGGTTATTTGTAAATTCTGTAACGGTTAAACAGACACCGTTTACAGATATGCTATCACCTAGTTGGACATCCGATAAAATTTTCTTTGCTTCGATTGTCAGAACAATCGCTTCACCAGTCTGTTTTATATTTGTAACCGACCCGATCTCCTCAATGATACCTGTAAACATAATTACTTCTCCTTTTTTATAAGGATAAAATGCTAAAAGGCCCTAAAGTATAAAACTTCAGGGCCTAAAAATGACATTAGGAAACTAAGGCTTAAGTCGAATATTTTTCGAACCCAATCCTTATTTCTTCCTTCTCCCATCCAGACTATAACTGTCGGCCCTGGAGTTTCACCAGATCCACCGTCTAGCTTAAAAGTTAGACGGGTCACGGACTAAGAAGCACTAGCTTCATCACCGCCGGTTGGGAATTTCACCCGACCCCGAAGGAAATATTTAATTGTTAACAAATATTATACTTGATTGAATGGCTAAAGGGAAATAATACCCCTTTGATTCAGAAAATCAGTTTTATTTTCAAAATAAAAACGATTCCTCATGTTTTGAAGAATCGTTTTATCTACCTATCAAAAATCTACAGTCCCCTGGGTAATATTTTTCCCGTAAAAAATTTCATCCATTTCAGTTTTAAGTTTCTTTGTAATCAAAACTTGCTCTTCAGGAGTCAGTTTTTCTTTTGAATATCCGAATAAATAATTATCTAAATCAAACTGGTTCAACTTACATTTCGTATGAAAGATATGTTCCTGGTACACATTCACATCAATCATGTCATATAACTCTTGGACCTCATCGGGAATATAATTTTGGATTGAACTAATGTCATGATCTATGAACAACTTATGTCCGTTAACATCTCTAGTAAATCCACGAACACGGTAATCAATGACCATTACATCCGTTTCAAACGAGTGTATTAAATAATTTAACGCTTTAAGTGGAGAAATTTCCCCACAGGTTGAAACATCGATATCAGCACGAAATGTACTGATTCCATCATCTGGATGGTATTCAGGATAAGTGTGAACAGTAATATGACTTTTATCCAAAGCTCCAACTACAGCACTCCCTTTTGTAATAGGAACTGGACCTGGTGACTCTTCAAATGATTCAGCCGGTGAATCCTCCACTGGACCTTCTGATACTAAAATAGTCACACTTGATCCTTGAGGAACATAATCCTGTTTGGCAATATTCAATATGTGCGCACCGATAATATCTGTAACGGATGATAAAATCTTAGTTAATCTTTCGGCATTATATTGCTCATCAATATAATCAAGATAAGCTTGCCTTTCCTCTTTCGTTTTAGTGTAGCAAATATCATACATATTAAAACTCAAGGACTTTGTAAGATTATTAAATCCATATAATTCAACTCTTTGTGTTGGAGTAAGCTTCATTTTTTGATCCCCTTTTTCATTCATACTTTTATGGTTGTTTGAATAGGGGGATTATATTCATCTTTCATCAAGAAATATTTCTTCTTCGATGTCTAGATGAAATTGAAATTCTTCAAGGTGAATAAAATGATTATTAATTATTTTTACACCCTCACTTTGAAGGAAAAATATTTGCTCTTGCAACGATTCCTCATCTTTAATAGATAATTCGCCCTTGGAATTTACAACTCTATGCCAAGGCAATCGATGTTTTTTACTCATTGAATGGAGAATTCTAACGACTTGTCTAGCCCCTCTTGGACTTCCTGACAATTTGGCAATTTGTCCATACGTCATGACTTTTCCAACTGGAATATTTTTAATAATCTTTATAGCTCTTTCAGTAAAGGACTCCATTGTAGACACCTTTCATTAAAATTACGTCATCCTCATTGTTTTTTTAAAATTATAAAAAGTAAAGCGACATCTACCCTCATGTTTGGATTGATATAGAGCTTTATCTGCTTGTTCTAGCATCTCATGAATATGATGAGTGGACTGACTTACTCCGATTGAAACGGTAATTTGCCCTATCGGTTGTGTGCTTGCCCCTTCAAATTCCGCTTCCTTTAGTTTTGTTTTTATCTTCTTAATAAAAAGGATAACATCAGCCTTTGAATTTGTTTGCAAAAAGACGATAAATTCCTCACCGCCAAAGCGACCTGCAAGATCTTTTTCTGAAATAGATGATTTTAGAATTTCACCTATTTTTCGAATAATCTCGTCCCCTGCTGTATGTCCATAAGTATCATTGTACATTTTAAAATGATCGATATCGATCATTAAAATATAACCATTCATACCATTCATTACTTTTTTGTCTACTAGATCAAGAAAGGTTCGGAAATTTAATAATTGAGTTTTATCATCATAAGTGGAAAGTTGGATCAATTCATTTCTTCTTATTTTGACATTGCTATCATCATTCATGATAAGTGTAATCGCAATAATGGATAACATGCCACAAATGAGCATGAAAAATGAAATCTCCAACCAGTCCATTGCCAGTAATTCTAATGTAAGTACCCCTAATATGTAGTTTAATAAAAAATAAATAGAGCTACTTAAAATAACTCGATTCAAGTTTAATCGTTTAAATTTTTCGTGAGCCTGCTCTTTCTCATGAAAGAGAGCACCTATGATCACCGGGAGAATAATGGTGACAACTGTTCCAATTAGAACAGTTGGCCCACCCATATTTAAACGATAAATGAGCGGAAAGACGGCGGCTAAGAATCCCATTTTCCAACCTCTTAAAAGAGACAGCCAAAGTAAAGGGACACATCTAAGATCAAATACCATTCCATTCATAGTGATTTGCTCTTGCATAATAATTACTGAGAATATCCCTATAAGTAATGGCTTTACATAACGGAATTGAATCAGATAACTACTAAGAACATCCTTCAATTTGGCTATTATAAATGTAAAACTAATAATATACGCCATGTTCGTAAAAAGCGATTTAATCATTGCACACCTCAAAGAAAAATTAATCTAGCCAATCATCATGATGAATAACTATTTAAATTAAAATCGTGTTCATTTCAAGAAATCTCTCAAAATCAATATTTGTCATTGGCTTACTAATGAGATATCCTTGAATTCCAAGACACTGCTTTTCCTTTAGGAAATTAACTTGTTCTACTGTTTCAACACCTTCTGCAATGAGTTCTAGATTTAAATGTTGTGCCATTGAGATAATAGTTCCAAGCAAAACCTCGTAATTTTTATCGATATTAATATTTCGAATAAAGCTTTGATCAATTTTTAAAAGGTCAATCGGATACTTATTTAAATAACTTAATGAGCTATAACCAGTACCAAAATCGTCTACAGCAATACTTACACCTAATTCCTTTAATTGATTCAAAATTTTGATCGCCAAATTTACATTGATCGTCATACTTTCCGTTATCTCAAGTTCCAGAAATTGTGGGTCCAGTCCTGAGTTTTGAAGAGCATCTGAAACTGTTTCGATCAAATCTTCTTGAAAGAACTGACGGAAAGAAAGATTGACAGAGATTTTCATTGATGGATAGCCCTTTAATTGCCATTCTTTCATTTGTCGACAAGCTTCATTAATAACCCATTTTCCAATAGGGACGATTAATCCTGTTTCCTCTGCAATTGGTATGAACTTTCCTGGTGAAACAATACCATTTTCAGGGTGATTCCATCTTACTAATGCTTCTACACCGATCATTTTTCCTGTACAAGAATTTACTTGCGGTTGATAGTATAATGACAATTCTTCCTGATTAATGGCTCTACGTAAATCATTTTCAAGGGCTACTTTTTCAAGCAATTTACGACTCATATTAGGATCGAATAAAACAAACGGAAGCTCTGACTTTTTCGCTTCAGCTAAGGCAATATTTGCTTGTGTAATAAACTCCTCATCACCTATGTATTTATCTATTGAAGTAATACCAATAGAAACAGAAATATGGAATTTTAACTCTTCTCCTCTAATTGGTTCTTCCATAACTTTAACTAGTTTTTTTGCGTATTCCTTCATATCACTTTTATTTTCAGTCATAATGACGAATTCATCAGGTCCGATTCTAGCTATAAAACCCAATGAATGATCGAACAATCTTAATCGCTCTGCTACGACTTTTAAAACAAAATCTCCAATTTCTGTCCCTAATGTGTCATTCACATTTTTAAAACGATTAATATTAATAAGTAAAAGAGAGAGATTTATATTTAATTTTGAATCATCCATCATACTTGAAACTTTTTCAATAAATGCATGACGATTAGGTAGGCCAGTTAGTTCATCCTCATAGGCAAGACTATGAATTTTCTTTTCAGCCATTACCTTCTCGGTAATATCTGTTAACGTATTGATAATACCTTCAATTTGTCCGTGTGCATTAAAAATGGGAGCAGCATTAATAGATAAGACAGTGCGTTTTTCTCCATCCAACATGCATTTTACATCATATACCGATTCCTTTGTCTTTGTAACCGTATGAAAAACATGTTCCTCTTCTGGAAAATCAATTCCATCTAATGTTTTTAGTTTCCACTTTGGATTTGTCACTTCTCTCGAAATGATTTCTTCATTTGATAGATTTAATATCGTTTCAGCTGCTTTATTTGCATAATAGTTTGAACCATTTGAGTCCGTAATTGTAATACCTGTCGGAATCATTGATAGAATCGTATTAAGTTGTTTTTCGTTTGTTTCTAATGCCTGTTTTGCTTCCTTTTCTTTCATGAAAGGTACTTTAATTGTGGAAATAAAGATTCCTTTCATAAAAAAATAATACCCAGCCAATTTAAATAAATGGCCTAGTAGATTATCTAAATCGTACACATTTTTATAAACTGTAAACATTAGTTCACTATATAAAGAAAATGTGATAGCTAAAATAAAAGGAATAATTAATAGATCCTTCGATTCTCGGTATCGCTTCACTTGGATTAGAATAGTTAAAAGAAAAATAAAAGATATGATGTATTCTAAAATTCTTTTTATGTTAGTTGGACCCGACTCTGCATCAATTAAGATAGGAAGCTGGTCTTCCCACAAAAATACAGTATTACCAATCGAAATAACGAGTAAAGCTGTAAGAGATAGTAGCCCCCATCTAGCACCCTTCGTTATTTCCTTATCCTTTTGATAGATGATCATAAATAACCCTAAAGAGAGAATTACTCTCGAGATAATCCATAGCCAAGTTGCTCTTTCTACAGAGCTTTCCTCTAGAAAGAACGGCATCCCTTTATAAGATAAGGTATGGAGAATATCTAAAATACCCATTACAAAAAATAATAATGCTATCATGACTCGGTATTTCGATAATGTATGAGTGAAAATCATCCACCCTTGTATAAATATTGAAAAGGAAATGGAAATACATAAAAATTCAATCAAAGTATGTAAAGATAAAAAATTATTAGGGTCATAAAATTTTTCAAAAGTGTGACCAATATATTTTGTTCCCAACAATAAAACCAATCCAATGAAAATCGTTATGTAAGCCCTCATTTCTATTTTCCAATTCATTATTTTGCACTCCTATATTAATTGCATATTAGTTTAATAGCTTGCAATTACAATAGCCGAAAGAAACACTCATGTTTTAGTATGTCGAAAAAAGAGGAAAAGAAGAATAAGGGAATTCCCTATAAAACAAATTTCTTACCCTAATTTTATACAATTTTCTACACAATCTGATTTTTCCTAACTCATTGTTACATTTCAATTGGTATATAAACCAAAATTGTCGTTCCTTCACCCAACTTTGAAATCACTTTAAAAGTACCGCCATGTAATTTCGTTCTTTCTTCCATTCCGTGTAGACCTAATCCCCCATTGGCATTTAAGGCCTCGGATAAATATTGAAACCCAATTCCCTTATCCATGATTTCAAGGAAAACTTCTTCATTTCGAATACCTATTGTAATAAAAACTTTATCCGTTTTCGCATATTTAGCAATATTTGTTAGGGACTCTTGACATATTCGATAAAGTGTCGTTTGTAGATCAGGATTAAGTTTTTTCACTTTATTTTTAACTTCAAAAACAACTTTCATTTGAAAGGTGGTTCCGTACCGATCAATTAATGATCTTATAGAGGGAATCAGACCTAGATCGTCTAATGAGGCTGGTCTCAAATCTAATGCAATTCTTTTAATCTCATCCATTGAAATCTTTGTCAATTGTTCAATGGTTTGGATTTGTTCCGCTTTAATAATCTCATTCTTTTTTTCTTCTTTAAGTAGCTTTAAAGTTACTAAAATACTAAATAACCATTGGCCCACACCATCATGCAGCTCTCTTGATATTCGTTTCCGTTCTTGTTCTTGGGCTCTTAAAATTTTATCCGTAATGTCTCGTTGGTATTTTCTCTCATTTTCAACAATTGTCTTCCTAGCGTCCAATACCTCTTGGTAAATAGTCAAAACCTCTGGCATAATTTCATGTGACTCTTTTTCTGTTATATCTAAGTTCCGAACACGCTTTCGGAAAATAGCTAAACTTTTTTCATGTTGCTTAGTAATATATCTAGTCCCTAAATAAGCAACAAATAACATGAAGCCTAATAGAAGAATTCGACTCTTCATCTGTTTTAAAAAAAGCTCCAATACATCTATAGATGGAATCGAGGCCCAGACAAGTCCAATGACCTCACCCTGTCTAATAATAGGATAAATAGTCGCTATCACCTGCTTATCTCTTGTTTGCGAGTAATCCTTAAATTGATAGCTCTTTTTTGTTATAAACACCATTCTTGCCTTATGTGATTGATGTAAATCTCTTAGTTCTTCTTGGTCAAATTCAGGTCCGTATGCTACAATTGAATTCAATTTTTTAGAATAATAACCTGCTCCATAATCGGGAAATGATTTGGACATTTTATCGATAATTGGTTGTAATTTGCTATTTAGTATAGCAACTTGCTCACGTCTATCTAATTGCCCTGTCTCCTTTAACAATTCATCAAACGTTCCTTCAAGTTGTTTATCTAATAATAAAGCCATTGATTGTGTTTTATTAAATTCATTTTGGACAATCAAATTCCAGTAATCGTAAAAATGCAACGAAAGCATACCAGATCCCGTTAAAACAATCATAAAAGTGGTTAAAAGATGTATTTTTTTCTTAATGGTTACCATCAAAAAAACCTTCTTTTTTCTAGTTTATTCAAAATCTAGCAAGCCGTTTCGAAGTGCATATTTAACAAGCTCTGGTCTTGTATGCAGCTTTAACTTTTGCATAAGATTCGCCCTATGTGCCTCTATTGTTTTCACAGATACAAATAAGAGTTCACTTATTTCCTTATTGGAATATCCCTTCGCAAGATATGATAATACCTCTTGTTCACGTCTAGATAACAACATTAACTTGCTTTCCTGATCATCCACTGTACGTTTCAAATAATCTTCAATCAATAAAGTCGTAGCACGCGGGTACAAGTATGCCTGACCTCGAAATACGGTTCGAATTGCGTTAATTAAGTCCATGTCCTCTGAGCTTTTTAACAAATATCCAGATGCACCCGAATGTAATACTTTAAAAATATAATCTCTTTCATCATGCATCGTTAGAATCAATACCTTTGTATCAAGGCACGATTCTTTAATCCGTTTTGTTGCCATTAAACCATTTTCACCGGGAGGCATATTTAAATCCATTAACACAACATTAGGTTGAAGTTCTATACATTTATGATACGCCTCTAATCCGTCCGATGCTGTTCCTACAACTTGAATATCGGGCTGTCCATTGATTAGCATGGCTAATCCAGATTGAACGATTTTATGATCATCTGCAATTAAAACTTTTATCATATTCATTGCATGCCCCCCCCCCCTTTTTTACTACATCTAAGTCTTTCGCCCTATATCTTTAAACTAAATATACACCATAATGATTGACGGATGATGCACTTCACAAAGCTTTCAAAAAATATATAAAAAAAGGAAGGAAATATTGATTTCCTCTCCTTTTTACTATTATTCAAGTTTAAATTGGCTAGTAATTTTTTCTAGTGACTTTGCTAGTTCGCTTAATGATTCTGCATCCTTTGATATTTGGTTGGACGATGCTGCCTGCTGTTGGCTTGCAGCACTTACCTCTTCCGCTCCAGCTGAAGCTTCTTCTGTAACTGCAGAGATATTCTCTATATTTAATCCAATTACTGTTGCTTTGTCTTTTAGAATTGTTATGAAATCATCCAGCGCTCTAGCTTCAACGACCACTTTGTTCATCATTTCATTAATCGAAATAAATGATTCACCTACATCATTGACCTTATCTAATCCTTCATTAATATGCTGTTGTTCCATTTCAATAGATTGAATGGCTTTAACCGTTTGCTCTTGCGTTTCGCTAATAATATGTTGAATTTGACTTGTTGCTTTAGCTGTTTCTTCTGCTAACTTTCTCACTTCCTCAGCAACCACACTAAATCCTCGACCATGTTCCCCAGCTCTTGCTGCTTCGATACTAGCATTTAAGGCTAATAAATTCGTTTGCGCTGCTATATTATTTATCATGGCTACTATACTATTAATTTCTTTATTTTTATTTCCTAAATGGTGCATCATTTCAACATTTTCTTCCGATTTTTCTTTTATATCATTCATTTTTTCAATGGCAAAGCGAGCTTCTTTTTCACCTGACTGTGTAATCCTTTGAGTCTCATTAAAATTATGAAGCATTTCAGAATTAATCACAGTTACCTGTTCCATTGTATCTTTCACTTGATTCATTTCACCGGCAATTCCTTGAACAGACATCGCAATATCACTCGTCCCACTTGCCAGCTCAGAAATCGTGACAGCCACTTGCTCCGCTGCTTCCTTCGTTTCTCCACTACTTCTTTCAAGAATATGTGATGAGTTCTTTAAATGGGAGGAAACATCTTTAATCTTATATAATAGACTTTGCATACTCTCAATCATATGTTTGAAATGCTGATTTAGTTGACCGATTTCATCTTTTGAATGAAACGTATTTTTAATTGTTAAATCTCCACTAGCAATTTGCTTTGTCATCTCACTTAGCTTTTGAATTGGTTTAACAAATCTTGTTGAAAAAAGCATAATGATAATCACTGTGAATATCAGTACAACTCCAGCGGTAACTAAAGATAATTTTGCTAAATAATACATTTGCTCCGTCGCTTCTGAAATTGGTGCAGTAACACTTATTCCCCATTCGTTTACCGTTGATTTTGTATAGAAAACATATTTCGGAATATCTTCAAACGTATACTCGACAAAGCCGTTTTCTCCATTCATTGCTTTTGTGATGGCTGCTGTTAAGTCTTTATCTCCAATATCTTTTAAGTTCAGCTTTAAAATATTTTCTTTCTTCGGATGAGCCAGTACTAAACCGTCCTTATTGAAGATATATGGATAACCTGTCTTACCTACTTTTTCCTTAACAACAATATTTAGTAAATTCTCGATTTGGATTGTTGCCCCAACTACGCCTGTTATTTGATCGTCCGCATAAATAGGAGTAGAAACGACTATAACCATATTGCCAGATGCTTTGGATATAAGCGGTTCACTTACAACAGTTTCACCTTGGATAGAACGTATAAAGTGGTCCCTTTCTGATATATCAGTTTGATCGTTATTCAAGGATGTTATCGTGTGTTTTCCAGTTAGGTCAGAAATATAAACCATTTCAAACTCTGGATGCAACTTAATCATACTTTCAAAATACAATTCTCGTTTTTCAAGATTATCTGTTTGTAAATCGCCGTTAAGTGCCATTGTTGATACGACATCTATATGATTTATTAACCAATCATCGACCTTCGTTTGAATCTTTTCAAGCTTTACATTTGCTTCTTTCTGGAATGAATTTTGTAAAAAATCAGATGCTTTATTGTGATTAATATAAGAAATACCACTTAAAGCCAGAATAAAAATAGGAATAATAACAATTAGCAATTTAGATTTTAATGATTTCATGTTGTTCCTCCATAATGTAATCATGTATTTGAACGAAATGTTCGCTTTTTCTTGTTACTAAAATTCCCCTTACATTGATTTCATTAATAATTAGATCGAGAAAAGATTGATCAACATGCTTTTTTTTCGCTTCAAAATAAATTTTTATGAGCATACTGTCGTCGATTTTATTTTGCCAGGACATATAGATTCTCCTTTCATCACATCTTTATTAGTCTACAAAATTATCAACCTACTAAATATAGGGGGGTTCCCTAAAAAAACTCCTTTTCCCATTTATTGATTATCAATAATCTTTTTGACAAAAAAAAATCTCCTTTAGTCCTATAGGAAGAAGATTTTTTTTGTGAAAATCTTTATATAACTGTAGAAAGTTGGGATAGCTTTTCAAAGGTTACAGATATTTGTTCAGATGCTTTCGAAATATCCTCACTTATACTTACTAATTCTTCTAATCTTTGTTCTGTTACTTTACTTTGATTCTTATTTTTTTCCATAATAAATAAAATGGAGTCGAAAAATATATTGATTTCTTCGATTTTCTTCGATGCTTTAATAATTAGGTCGTTAGTGTCTGATGTTGTTACAGAAATATTATCAATTTGAGCGTTCGTTGTTCGTATTAACTCTTCAATTCCTTCAACGGAATTCTTTGTTTCTTCCGCTAACTTCCTTACTTCATACGCAACGATCGTGAAGCCTTTTCCACTCTCTCCCGCCCTGGCTGCTTCAATTGCTGCGTTAAGAGCTAGAAGATTTGTTTGTTCAGCAATTTTAGTGACAACCGTAACAATATCCTTTATTTTAGTAGAAGTCATATTTAAAACATTCATCTCGCTCGAAATATTATTTACTCTTTCTGATATTTTTTTCATTAAATCATTTTGTAAGTCTATTTCTCGTTTTCCATTTTGTGATTCCGCCTCTGCCATTGATGCAACCTCTAAACTACAGCTAGAAAAAGTAGACATCTCCAACACTTGCTGATTTAACCCGATAATACTTGCTGTTGTTTCCTCGGAGATAGCGGAAAGATTAATGGCTGACTCTTGCAGTTGTATTTTAAGCATTTCTTTTGTTTTTGCCTCTTCTTGCCTGATTCTTTCGTTTTCCATTTCATATGCTTCTAAAACTAGTTGTTGTTCAAAATTTAATAATTTTGATACTGCCTCTATAGATTTATGAAATTCTTCCTTAGTGAGAATATGGCTAGTAAGTATCTGCATGATGGATAACAATAAGTTTTGAAATGCACACATATACCAATTTGTTTTTAGTCCAATTCGGACATGAACTTTGGCGATTCGATACCTTGTTTCAATAAAATCTTGATTGATTTCACCACTAAACATTTCGCTTATATGCTCTGATAAGGTTATCCGAAGGCGCTGGATAGAACTATTATCCTCGATGATTTGAGTGAGTGACGGTTCGAATTTTAAAGTATTATAGAAGCTTTCTGTAAGAAACTCAAGATTCTCTTTAATTAATGGTTGAAGAGATTTTAATATTTGAATATCTTTTTTAGTTAAATCAATCATCTTAATTTGAGTTTGTATGGTTGGATCTTCTATTGTAAAAACAACATGTTGCTTTGAATAATCTAAGGTGGACTCCGACAGTTTTTTTCGGAAAGATAATTTCAATGTTTAATTCCCCCATATATTAATGTTGAAATTCTAGTATATATTTCCATATTTATTTGTATATAGGGGTTTTCCCTATATATTCAATAAAAACACCCTAATAAAAAATCTTCCTGACCACTATGCCAGAAAGATTTTTTTGATTGTATAAAATATGTGATTCAATAATAGACGTTAGTTAACTTTTTCACTATAAGGAAAAAACCTAAATATTTTAGAAAAATACAAAAATGTAGAGATTATTTTATATATTTCGGATTTCTTTTGAAAGGAATCCCAATAAGTACGCTTATCAAAGAAGATTGATTACAAAAGATTGTTATCTATTGTATAAAAATACTCAACTCTATGGACTGTGGTAAATCCAATACAAAATCGACAGGTTCGTGTACCTGTCGATTTTCCTTAAGATAATACTTTTGATTCCTCATTCTTAAAAAAGCTCTTCATTGCATGAAATACATCTGGTTTTTGTTTTAAAATATAGTAGCGGAAATTTTCATCCTTGATGTTTTTGTAGGCGGACATGAGGGTCGAGTGGCGGTTGTATTGGTTGACTTCTCCATATCCAAACATATTGGATACTTTCATTAATTCTTCAACTAGCTTCACACATCTGGCATTATCTGACGTTAGATTATCACCGTCTGAAAAATGAAATGGATAAATATTAAATCTAATCGGGTCATATTTCGTATCAATGATTTCTAGGGCTTTACGATAGGCTGAAGAACAAATGGTTCCGCCGCTTTCTCCTTTTGAAAAGAAATCTTCCTCTGAAACTATTTTAGCCTCGGTATGATGAGCAATAAATTCAATTTCTACCGTCTCATATTTTGTTCGTAAAAATCGAGTCATCCAAAAGAAGAAACTTCTCGCCATATATTTTTCCCATATTCCCATTGAACCACTTGTATCCATCATCGCGATAACGACTGCTTTTGAGTCAGGCTTTTTCACTTCATTCCAAGTTTTAAACTTAAGATCTTCGGGATAAATCGGATAGAATGCTGGTGCACCTGTCATTGCATTTCGTTTAAATGCAGTCATCATTGTCCGCTTTTTGTCAATATTCCCCATTAGTCCCGTTTTTCGAATATCATTAAATTCAATATTTTCAACTATATTTTCTGCTTGTTCTTTTCTTTTTAAATTTGGAAGCTCTAATTGTTTAAAAAGGGCTTCCTCGATCTCCATCAAAGACACTTCCGCTTCAAAGTAATCTTCACCAGGCTGATCTCCAGCACCTTGACCTTTCCCAGGTCCCTTTTGACCACTAGATCCATCACGAGCTACTACATCTCCAACTTGACTGTCACCGTTTCCTTGGCCAACATGTTTGTTTTTATCATAATTGTAGCGGATTTTGTATTCGTCTAATGAGCGAATTGGAATTTTTACCACATCTCGACCATTGGACATAATAATGTTTTCCTCTGTAATTAAATCAGGTAAATTATTTCGAATGGCCTCTTGGACTTTGTCTTGATGCCTTTGCTGGTCATCATGGCCTTTACGGTGGAGGGACCAATCTTCCTTGGAAATCACAAATTGATGATTGTTCACATCGGTCATTTCTGTACCCTCCTAATAAAATTTTTTTCCTGCACATTTTTTCATGCTGTTTCATACAATAACTAGGGTGTCGTACTATGGTCTTCAATTACTATTAATTACTTTATACTATGCAGTTTTCTGAAATAATTTACAAATAATTTTGACAATTATGCTTTTGCCATACTTGGACAACTTATAGTCTTTCATCCTTCCAAAAATTCATCACAAAATGTTCTGCCGGGTCATATGCAACACATTGGTAACCTTCAGCATAAATATAGTCAATAATTTCAGGTAAGACAGCTGCTGTCCCTTTATTTATATGAAAAAGGATGACAATTGGCTCTTTTTTGCTTTTTTGTTTTTGAATTCCTCCTTTTACATTCGCAACAATTTCCTTTGGATCCGTCTGATGATATTTCCAATCCTCTGAGTCAATAGACCAATCCCACATTTTGAAATCATTTCTGACCAATTCATCCCGAAAAGCAATTTTCATATAAGGTTTGCTCCCGTATGGAGCTCTCGTAAGATTAGAATGAAAACCAGTGAGTTCAAATAGGGTTTTCTGTGTCTTTAACATTTCCTTTGCTACAGCTATTGAATTTCCTCCATATAAAAGATTTTTATTATGAGTTACACTATGCAATGCTGGATAATGTCCCTCGCTCACAATTCTTTTCGTTTGATTCGGAAATAATCTCATTTGTGTTTCAATCATGAAAAAACTAGCCTTTGCTTTCTTCTTCTTTAAAACTTCTAATATCTCTTCTGTTCCTTTAATAGGTCCATCATCAAATGTTATATATACTTTTGGTCGATGATCTACAATTGGTTTATTGTAAAAGTTTGAAATTGCATTTTGATTCGCTTTTATAAATTGGTTCCTATCCAGTTTTGCTTTTGAGTTGACTAATCGAACTACTGGACCATTTGAAATATATTGAACGTCATAACTAAAATACTCACCAATTACTCGAAGGGGTGCAAAATTACGACCATTTTGCTTATATAGATTAACATTTGTCATGCTTCCATCCAATGTTTTTATTTTTGAGTTTTTAACATCAAATAACATGGATTTTTCTTTCGTAGTTATTCTAAACGTTTCATTCGGCAGATCAATTGTCAATGTTGCATCAATAGCTTCACTAATGATTCGTATAGGAACATACGTTATCTGATCCTTCAATACAGGCTTTTCATCAGGGAAAGTAATTAATTGATCATTAACGGCTATTGGAATGATTTTCGTGTCTGAATTTGCAATTACATCCGTTTCACCAAAAATGAAAACAACTATAAACAAGAAAAAATAAACGCAAATTTTTTTCATGCCATTACTCCCCTTGAACTTTTCTACTATATCTATTAAGCCAAACGGCTAAATATGAGTAGACTAGTTCGAAAAGAAGGATTTTAACACACTAAAGCACTGGGGGACAATCCCCCAGTGCTTTAGTGTGTTAAAGGTTTATCGATTTAGTAAGCTTCCTACATATCTGAGAAGTTCGTTTGCGGATGTGGAGTTGTAGCCATGTTCGTCGATTAGGCGGGCTACAACTTCATTAACTTTCTTTAGCTGCAGTTCATCAGGTGTTTTTGTTGAGGTTGTAATTTTCACGATATCTTTTAAATCAGCGAATAATTTCTTTTGAATCGCTTCGCGCAGACGATCATGAGAGTTATAATCAAAGCGTTTACCTTTACGAGCATAAGCGGAAATCCGAATTAAAATTTCTTCACGGAAAGCCTTCTTCGCATTTTCCGAAATACCAATTTGTTCTTCAATCGAACGCATTAGTTTTTCATCTGGATTGATCTCTTCACCTGTTAATTGATCTCTCATTTTATTTTTATTACAGTATGCTTCCACATTATCTAAATAATTGTCCATTAGTGTTTTCGCTGACTCTTCATACGAATAGACGAATGCTTTTTGAACTTCCTTCTTCGCAATATTATCGTACTCTTTACGAGCCAGAGAAATAAAGTTCATATAACGTTCTCGAAGTTCAGCTGTGATGGATGGATGCTGATCCAACCCTTCCTTCAACGAACGTAATACATCTAGTGCATTGATTGAAGGAATCTCTTTCCTTATAATCGTTGAAGAAATCCGGTTTATCACATAACGAGGATCAATTCCACTCATTCCTTCATCTGTGTATTCCTTCTTCAACTCCTCGATATCTGCAGAATTGTATCCCTCTACCTGTTCACCATCATATAATCTCATCTTCTTCACTAAATCAATATCGCCTTTTTTTGGTTCCTTAAGACGTGTTAAAATTGTAAACATTGCAGCAACCTTAAGTGTATGTGGAGCAATATGAACATCTGCGACATCACTTTCGCGAATCATTTTCTCATAAATTCGCTCTTCCTGTGATACCTTTAAATTATAAGGAATAGGCATGACGATGATCCGAGAATGAAGCGCTTCATTTTTCTTATTTGAAATAAAGGAACGATATTCCGTCTCATTCGTGTGCGCGACAATCAGTTCATCCGCGGAAATCAACGCAAATCTTCCAGCCTTAAAATTACCTTCTTGAGTTAATGATAACAAATGCCATAAGAATTTCTCGTCACACTTTAACATCTCCTGGAACTCCATCATTCCACGGTTCGCTTTATTAAGTTCACCATCGAATCGATAAGCACGAGGATCTGATTCTGATCCGTATTCAGCAATCGTTGAAAAATCAATGCTCCCAGTTAAATCGGCAATATCCTGTGACTTTGGATCTGATGGGCTAAATGTTCCAATTCCGACCCTTTTATCCTCCGAGAAAAAAATTCTCTCTACTTGAACATCCTCAATGCGTCCACCATATTCTTGTTCTAATCTCATCATATTTAGAGGCGAGAGATTCCCTTCAATGCGTATACCGTACTCATCATAAAAATCTTGGCGAAGATTATGTGGAATTAAATGCAAAGCATCCTCATGCATACGATAAGTACCCTTTTAAAATATCACTCTCTAACTCTATTTTTATCTAACTACTATCTGATTTCTGAAAATTTTTTCACTTAAGAACGAATTGTATTTTGATGCTGAATTTATGGTAAAAATCTAGGATGCTCTAAGGTCTACCTGTCTTTTACATTTTGTACATTGGAACAGGTTGGATTTTATTTCTTTGTGTTTTTTCAGTTTTCTGCATGATTGACAGGATAGTGTAACATGACGTCCAGAAGCGTGATTTACAATTAAATCGGATTCCGTTTCATCTAACTCATCGTCACTGTCATCTAGATCATTATTTGTTGAAAAAAGTAAATAACCAAACATGAATGTAATACCACCTATAATAAAAGTTACCCATTCCATATAGATTAACACCTTTCGCTTAAAATGTATTGCAGTTCACCATTATGATTTATAGGAACAACTTTATAAGCAGAATGAATTGCATATTCCTTTTGAAGATCTGCTACAACCTGGGCGTTATTCAAACATTTTTCAATAAGAAGACACGCTAAAGAAGTAGGCCGCATATTACAAGCTGTAGCTAGCTTGTTCAACTTTTGATTTTGAAAGTTCGATAACGAGACATTCACACGATTAATTTTCTTGCCACCTAATCCCTTACCTTCGATCATGTTTTATCTCTCCTTTCCACTTGTATTGACAATTGGATATGTCAACCGTGTTACAGTGTTACACAATCTTTTGGTGGTGAAGTGGTATTACCGGTTGGCAGAACATATTTAATACCACCGTTTTCACTCTTTTGGACAATCCTAAGTGTCTGGTTTCTTTTTTGAAGGTCGGAAAAAATAAGCTCTTTTACGTAACCACTAAAGTTTGCATTTTTGACATGTTCTAATAAGGCCACATCTTTTTCATTAGTAACATTAAATCCCACTGGTTTAATTACTTTGTTTTTACTCATGTCTCTGCTCCCCTTTCCTTGTTTAATATATGGTATTACCGTTAATACTTATTTATGATTAGTTTTATATACAAAATTGTTTAGAGGAAAAAGTAGGAATTTGTAGAATTGTATTTTAAAGTAGGTGAATACATATGGTTATTAACACAATCAAATATTGGGCAAAAGAAAGAGGATTAATACATAAGTATTTAGCTAAACAAATTGGCGTATCTGAACAGACTTTCTCAAGGTGGGTTCGAAATGAAACTCAACCTGATTTGATACAATCGTTTCACTTATCTCGCATATTAGGAATAACAATTGATCAGTTAGTTGAAATGAAAAAATAAATATAGGAGGAATCATAATGAATTACACTTTTAAAAAACCTAATACAACTGTGGAATTAACAGATGATGGTGTAATTTTTACAAGAGGCAAGAATGATCTAATGATCCATAAGGCATTACGTGGAGAAACAAAAGTATTATTTAGTCAAATTCAAGAAATCAAATTCAAAGAAGCTTCGTTAACTTCAACCGGTTATCTGCAATTATCCACACCTAGAAGTTCTATGGTAGGTATATTAAGAACAGTAGATCAACCGCAAAATGCTGTTAAGTTTAAGAGAGATAAGAACGAAGAAGCATTAAAATTAAAAGCAGAAATAGAAGAACGAATTAACAATCAAAGCTCTTCTAAATCTGAATTTGGTTCTCTTAAAGAACTTAAATCTTTATTAGATGAGGGAATTATTACTCAAGAGGAATTTGATTTTAAAAAAAAGCAGATTTTAAACATATAAAAATAGAAAATCCCCTCCGACCGGAAGGGATTTTTCTTATGCTTCTTGAACGTATACTGTCCAACCAAATAACTTTCTTAAATCAGCTGCATGTCCTTCAGCAACATCTTTTCCCTTAAATGTTCCTGTTACCAAACGAAATTCTGTATCGGTCACTTTTTCATACACAAGCCAACTATACTTTTCTAAGAGTTTTTGCTTGGCTCTCGCCAAACTTTCTTTGCTTCCAAAATTGCCTGTAGCTAGTCGATAAGGGGTAGTGTCTACTGGATCAATAGGCGTACAAAACAATTCTCTTTCGGCAGTTCTGCGTTTAACTAAACCAGCTAAAACTTTGCCACCCGATTTGTTATATAGCAAAATATCGTTACTAATCTTCGTAATTGATTTTCCCAAACACAATTTTAATAGGTTACCTGGTCCGCAATTGTAGCAAAAACTAACTAATGCATCAAACTGATTCTGATTAAAGTTAAAGCCAATTCTATTAACTGCATCCACATATCGCTGAACATCTTTATCAAATAAAGCATCAGCTTCAGCTTGTGTAATCGTCTGACCCTTTCTAATTTCTGGACCATAATGTCCCCAGCCAATTGTCCAGTGTAGTTCAGTAGGCACAGCCTTGTATGCAGTTAATCGGCAACCCTCAAAACGTTTAATCAAGTTTTTTCCCGCGCTACTTAGGTTCATTATTAATCCCTCTTTCATCATTACGTTTTTCGGCTCGACTAACTTTTGAGTCGATTTCAGATCCGACCCATTGAATTATTTTTTCTAAGATATTAATCGGTACCCAATCAACCCACCCAGCACGTATTGAATTAGCAGTCATCGATTGAATGACGTGATATAGCACACCAAATGAAAGCAAACCAAAGAAAATACCTGGAAGGCTTGAGGCTGCATCCAACAAATGTCCTCCAGCTGGTAAAAGTAAAATAAAAAAAGTACGGAAGATACCATCTATCCCGTACTTACTCGCATATGATTTATCCTTTTTAGATGCTCTGGTACCACTCATCCAATCCATAAAAATGAAGAATGCTACTGCTGCCATAATGGCTCGCACAGTGTGACTTTCACCATATAGGCTTTCAAATAAAGGTGTAAACAAGGCTCCTACGATGGCCGCCCATATTTTTTGATATTGTTCCATTTTAATCAACCCAATCTAAATAAAAATAGCCCTGCTCGGTACAGGGCATTTCTAGGGTTATGAATGCATAAAAAAATACACCTACTCTTTGAAAGGTGTATAAATAGATATTAATGTAATACGTTTAATTAGAACCCTTTTTGTTTTCTAATTAATCGATTACTCTATCAATAATCTCTACAAGTTTCTTTGATTGTCAATAAGAAACGTTTCTTCCAATATATGAAAGCTTTAACAAAAAAGTACAAAAAAATACACCTTTTAGGTGTTTAATTTACTGCACAGTATGTTCCTGATGCGACAGAAAAAACCAAAAATTAATTAATATGTTGGCTGACTCTGGTAATTCCTTATTCAATTATCGTATCCCGTTAGCTCGATGATTTGTAACCACCCGAAAAGTGGTTTTGTTCCATTAGTTGTTGTCTTTATTATTTTTCAGATACTTAAGTAACGCTTCAATGGTTTGAAGACTTCGAGTACTCTTTCGGGAGTTAACCACAAGAAATATAATTGAAACGACTAACAACAACCAAATCACAACAGATAATATCGGCATAACTAAATCCCATATTGGAACTTGCATACCTTTATTTCACCACCTTTTTATTACGAAACTCCTTAACCAATTCTAAGCATCTTTAAGTAAATATTCAATAATAAGACAAGATGAAATAACCTTTTTTAAAAAAACTCTAAAAGGCTATCAGATAAATCAAATCCGATAGCCTTTTACATGTAGCTTTCCTTATTAATCAGCGGTATAGCTTGCTCTTGTCTCAATGACGATTGCGTTCTTGGCGCCGTTCCAAGAAACGCCGATGTCAAAGGCTTGGCCTAAATCACGCAGTTTAAAATAATTGTTAGCTTTAATAGTGTATATAGGGGGTTGCGTCGGGTACAGAGATAAAACCGTATGTGTAGCCAGGCCCGACACTGCCAAATCCAACATACGCCATTCCATCATGTACTTCTCCAATGAGATCATATATGGGAGGAACAACCTCACGACCAGTCTTATCAATGAGTCCACGCTTGCCGTTAACTTCCACCACCGCCATTCCTTCGGAGAATTCGGATGCCCAGTCATACTGTTTTGGAATGACTTCTCGACCAGCCTTGTCTATATAACCCCATTTGCCGCCTAGATAGGAATATCTCCCTCCTGTCCAGACAAACTGACCACCGACGCCTACTCCCGCCAGTCCTTCAGAAAAGTATTGGTTTACATAAACATTTTTTCCAGGGCGAATGATTTCTTTGCCGGTCTTGTCTACGAATCCCCATTTGCTATCGGGGGTCATACCGCCATAACTAACCACCGCCATTCCCTCGGAAAAATTTTCTACCCAATCATACTTGGGCGGCACGACCTCCTTGCCGGTCTTGTTTATGAATCCATATTTACGACTACCATTTTGAACCGCTGCCATCCCATCGGAAAATGGCCCTCCAAAAATATACTTAAACGGTGTAATCGCCTTTCCAGTCTTGTTAATATAAGCGAAATTGCCATTCCCATTGGTAAGATTGACCATCGCCAAACCTTCAGAGAAAGGCCACCGGTTGGCATACTTGCCAAGCTGCACGAGCTCCTTGCCGGTCTTATCTATGTAGCCACCCTTCCTGGTTGAGGTGACGCTCGCCATACCATTGGAGAAGCTATCTGCTAAGTCATACTTTCCAAACGGAACGACCACTTTGCCAGTTGTGTCAATAAAGCCGTATGTAGATCCACCGTCACGCTTCTCAAGATAAACCATCGCCAACCCCCCCGCAAATGATTCTGCGCTATTATACTTGGGCGGAATGACCTCCTTACCTGTCTTGTCGATAAAGCCGTATTTTTTTTCTTTCTCGACCCATGCCAGACCTTCGTGGAAATCGCCTACCCTATTATATTTGAGCGGAACAACCTCTTTTCCGGTCTTGTCTATGAATCCGTATTTCTCGTTGGGATAATCGCCAGCTTGAACCCACGCCAGCCCCTCATGGAAATCGCCTACCCAACCATATTGGGGCGGCACGGTTTCAATATAGTCTGCCGCCAATGCAGCCTGCGGAACAAGTGCGAAAACAATAAACAGGGAAAATGCGAGTGATAGAAAAGGTTTTTTCATTTTTTTACACTCCTTAATTTTTTGTAAACCTCTAAACACAAGAGATTCCTTATGAGTTTTTTCTTATGTTAATTTTAGCACAAACCGACAACCAAAAAGGCTTTTCGGCAAAAAAAGATATATTCCGACAGATGAACGCATAAATCTAACAGGGTGAGAGTACGACTAACCCTCGTCTTTGCTCCTGTTATTTCCCCTGGAATGTTGAGTAATTCATTGAAATAATGGGTCTGCATCTGTCTAATCCTATTTGTTGTTGGGTAGGACTTACAACAATATAGGATTAGCAAATATTTTTCCATTTTTAGCTTCGGAGCATTTCGTCAAGAACTGATTTTAGTTTCGAGCCGAAAATCCCTCATGAATAATTTTTCAGTGAAGCTTATAAAAGCAGGTAACACCACGCTAATCTACCCGTTAGTTCACAAACAAGTACGTAGTTTGTTCCAAATGTGACACAAAAAAGCCAACATAAATGCTGGCTTTATCTTTCTTGAATAGAACCTATTCTAACTATAGAACTTAATGTCTGAAAAACCTCTGCATTTAAAACTGCCTTTTTATATGCTAGCTCTATAATGATTTTTTCATTATGTTCTAAAATGTCAAATGTTTTTATTAATGGATTCTGATTCAATGCAATTTCTAAATCATTAAAAATAACCTCATCTACGGTGATTTTAAAGTTAGATGATACTTTTCCTATCCCATCATAAACTTCTTTTGTAGCCAAGTAACCACTTCTATTCAACAGTAGTGCATTTCTTTGAATTAGGTTTAAAATACCCACCACTTCCTGTTGTATTGCTTCTACAGTTTTATTGCTATTTATTGCTCTTAATAAGGAAGGGTCACTTTCTATCATTTTTTCAAATTGCTCATCAGCCTCACGAACCTCACCAGTCTCAGTATCGGTTAGATAGTTTTTAGTTCCACTATATTTACTATATTCTTTATTGTGTATTTCATTGTTCCTAATTTTCTCATGAACATATCTCTGGCAAAATTTCAAATCTTCTTCTATAAAAATTGAAAAATCCTCAACCTCTTTTAAATAATTCCAAAAGTAGAATTTCTTACCTTCGTAATCTTTATAGAGTTCTGAAATTTGCTCAAAATAGTCCGCTTTAAAATTCACCACTAAGGATTTCAGTATATCTTCTATAAAAATGGGAATGAACTTCATTAGAATAACATCCATTCCAAGCATGTACATTGTTTTTATTTCTTCAGCACGATCTAGAATAAAATTTGGCAGCCCAAAAGACATTTTCCAATCTAAAGCTATACTCCGTTCATTTATAATAGGTCTCCTTGGCTCAATTTGTAAATTAATAAACTTATTTAGAATCTCATTCATTAACATCAACTCCCCATAAACTAATTCAATATTAATGAATGGCCTTCCTGCTTGTATTGGATTATCTCCAAATGAATATGCATAAAATGTTCTTGTAGAGAAATAACCAATGCTGATTGTCAGTTTGTTCTTTTCAAAAGAAAAAGCCGTAAAGATTTTACGACTTAAAAATAACTTCCTTGATTTCGTTTTTTATCCTATTTTGAAATGTCTTTGGACTCCCATTGATATAATCTTTTAATTTTCCAAAGTCAAATTCACCAAATTCTCTATCATGGTTAAACAAAACAACTTCACTAAGTTTCCTATTAGGTAATTCAATTTCAACTAGGACTGGATAAATTGGATCATTAAACTGATCCGTTAGTGGCTTAATAGTAATATTCAAAAGTATATCCCCCTTTTTCAGGATAATTCTACTATTAAATAACTATTAAGTCACTTTTTATCTTGTAGCATTATAATACGGCTAATTTTCACAAAATAAAAAGCCTACTCTGTGTACGCTTTACCAGTGATTTCTTCGTATTGATCTTTGCTAATCATTCCAGCCTTCACAAAATTCATTAGGCTTTCATCTGTATAAGAAGGGTGTCCATTGTCATAATACTTTTTGATTGTCGTGTACCACATTAGAAACTACCTCCCATTTTCAGTAATGCAATTTCCATGAGTAGGTCGCCTTGTTGGGTTTCAAGTTGTCCGACTGTTTCCTTTAAAATCTCAATTTCTGATTTTGGTCTAGATACATTCAAAGTTTCCTTATATGCTAAGAATTCCTCTTCAGTTACGATTTGAATATCCTTATGTCTAGGAATAGTATCTTCCTTTGTAGTGACATATGCAAGATTCTCGATACTAAAATCATTAGAATAAAGTAATTGCCCTCCTACAAATAAATCAATATTGAGTCCTTTATAATCTGGATTACCATCTTTTTGAATTAAATTAGAAATCTTTAATCGTTCCATTTATTTGTCCCTCCATGCATATTGTGATAATAGATTTATAGTCGATGTTTGTGGATTAGTTGATGACGTTCCAATAAGTTTAGTTGACCAATAACTCCCATTAAAATAGAGAATGAAACTATAGGTCCCTACATTTCCGATAATGACGGTAGGGGAAATGAATTTTGCTATTGGTATGGTTTGACGTGTGGCGGCATTATTATACCCGCTAATATAAACACCATTTGAATTATAAATCTTAACGAACAGACTTTCCTCAATCAAGGAAAGGTCAGATTCTTCCAATATGTCAAGATAACTATAGTTTGTAGAAAATGGGAATTTTTTCACAAACACACCATTCAATGTATATTTGTGAATAGATATGACACCCGCATCAGATTGCATAGCGTAAAAATGATTTTTCTTTATAAACAAATAAGAAAGATCACCCAACTGATTAATGATCCTATTTGTCAAAAGATTTATTGGTAGGGTTTCCATCAATACTCCATTACTGTTATAGACCCGTTTTGTAAAACGAGGATTTTGTCCCATATCCTCTATGGTGTATTCTATTATACCCCCATCATCTAATAACCGATAATCGCGATAGCCCGTTTGTATAGTACCCAACATTGCAGGATTGGTTCCTCCACTGGCTCCCGAACCCTTTGGTTTTCCTATTGTAAAATCCTTAAGTGAACGAATCCCCATTAGGACACCTCCACGCCCGAAACTATTAATGAACATTGTACACCAACATTTACCTTGGATTTGATGGTATGACCCGCATTTAATACTATACTTAAGTCCATCACTATCGTATCTTTTGCTTTAATAGTTGCCTGCTGCAATATATGACCACCGCCAGACCCCACTTCCAAATCTACAACCTGGTCAGTATTTGTGACGTTACAGATTACTACATTTTTTACTATTGCGGTTATGCCTGCTGGGACAGTATAGTGTGTGGTTGTGGTATTAAGCATATAACCATTAAAAAAACTTTTCGGTATTACTGCCATTTAAATCGCCCCCATCCAATAGAGAATTTCTTGATCTTTTTTAAACTGAAGATAATCTGCCAAATGCGTAGCAACTGTCTGCTCTAAAGTTGAAATTCGATTGGCTAAATTAGCCGCTATATCGCCATCCAGAATATCTTTAATTGACTCGAACCATTCTTGAAATGCATCATCGTATTGGGCGAACAAATTCGTTGTGTCAATTTGATCAACTGTACCTTTAACAATTCCGCAAAGCGCCGTATTTAGTCGTGTATCAGTGATATTTGCTTGTGAAATACTAATGGCTCCGTTGTTGATTAGAATATCAGCGATTCCAAGCTCGTAAGCATCTGCATCTCTTTGTAAAGTACGAGCAGTAGGATTCGATGCAAACGTACCTTTTTTAATGACAGGTGTAATCTGCCTTGTTAAAAAATCAAGTCTTAGAGCAATACGATCGATGCGCTTAAGTACTCCATCAGCAACATCCAACTGCAGAGTATAATCAGCATCATTTGCAATGTAATAGCCGTTAATCCATGCTTTTCCTGCTCGAATGCTAACAGACATATTCCCATTTGTTATAACTTGTAATCCTGTGGACGGATTAGGAAATACTCCATTTGCTATAAAACTAGCAAAATACTCCGCGAAAAAATCTGCTTTGTATTTGCGGTCACCATTTACGCTGTTGAATAAACCACTTTTAATTGCCACTATTTCACCGCCCTTTTTACTTTATCTAAAAATGATGGGATATTACTTCCAAAATTGACTTGTAGAGTTGTTCCTTGTTTGGTTGTCTTTTCAATAACAGAGGTAATCCTGGTATGCATGATAAGGCCAAGGTCATCATTTTTCACACTTACTTTATCGCCTAAAAAATAATCCACCCCATAGACTTCATTTGAATACAAATCAATGTCACTTTCGAAAGTGATTATCTGAGGGTATTCTGATAATTTACTTTTGCCACGTTCAGTTAATAGCTGATTATATTCGAATGCAGTAAGAGTAATTTCTTGACCATTTTCATCCGAATAGGTACTTTGCAAATCCCTAGCATCAACGTAGAGCTCTACCCTATCCCAACCACTAATGTCATCATTTGAAACCACAATAGTACGTGCAGTTCCTTCGCCTTCCCCAGCTACCACAGCAACATTTTTATGGTCGCTATCTGATTCGGTATAATGTTGCCTTAGAACATTCTCCCGATCCTTAGAAAAAGTTACGTGTGGATTTAAAGATTGGTCTCCGCTCCGATTTGTCCCTTGCCAAACATCAAAGATAAATCGCTTATTATGGTCATCTATTAAGATGGACCAAGATACATCGTGCTTATTTGCAATCTCATAAAGAAATTCATCTAACTGATCGCCAGTTCCAACCTCTTCAGTATTAATGCTAATACCAGTGCTACTAGAGATAAAGAGATTTGGAATTTTCCTGTTAAGATTAGATGGATTGACAGCATTGATTAAAACAAAAGATTTCATGACATTTTCGACTGTACCAGTAAATGACTGTTGACCAAAGAGTAATCGTCTGGAAAGCAACGTATTTAGGGAAGGCGCAATAATCTCCAGTTCTGTGCTTTTTTCATCACGATAATCTCTCGTAAGGATTAAATATCCATGCTGGGGATCATTTGTTTTGGCTAATATCCTTCCTTTCTGCAGAAGTTCAATTGATTCTGAGTTACCTTCCACAATCATGTGCAGTTGCCCCATTTTGGTATAATGTCGTTGAATCTCCAATTCGACAAAATCATCAATTAGGCCGAGACAATTCAAGTTCCTATCAAACACGTAGAGTTCCATTATAGTTAAACCCCCAGCAATCGCGGCGTAAATGTCATTGATACTTCGAGATTGTCCAAGCCTTCTACCGCGTCATATCTAAATAGATTATCTCCAAGGTCAAGCTGCAAGAATTTACTTGATAAATCTAATTGATTAAAAATGTTACTTATCACACCGTTTCGAATTAACGTTACTCGCTTCCGCCGCTTATAAGTGCTGACCTCAATTACATCACCTGGCAGCATGGTTATATTGATTTTAAGAGATTCGTATGTGTTTACATTGACTAATGACGGAGTACTTAACGTACCCAATGCTCTAAACCTTATCAGCATCCCAGTACTCTCCTGTCCATCATTAAATACATTTACAATTAATGAGGGAGCACGGTATCCCATTTCAATACCTTCTTCACTGATTTCTAAAGGAAATTCAAAATTCCCTACCCAAAGAGCAATGTCTACTTTTTCTTCATTATTGCTATAAAAAAAAGGATCATTTGCACTAAACTGCAGAAGTCCCCGCTGCCATACTTGGTTGTTGTTTTCGAATCCTGACGGGAAGGAAGGCACCCCTTCCAAGTTGGCGTTGATGTAATATTCTTTGTCAGCCTTAGTCGTAATACCTATTCTCATGGGATTGGCTTTCGGATTAAATACCTTGTATGCTTCATTCCTTTTTTCCTCAATCCACAAAAAATCAGATATTGATTTATAAATAATAAAAGGAATTTCAAACTCCTTATTATCAAATACTGTATTTTGATATTTAGATCCATCTGAAGTACTCTCAGTATAATTAATAGTTGCTGATAAACCACTGAGAGCAAAATCCTCAGCTAAACGAAAATGGCGACCGAATGTAATCGAATCGCCTCGACTGTTTGTAATAGTCATATTTTTGATTATCATTCGATCACCTCTTAATTGAATTCAAAGGCTAACCTTCTAAACATTCTTTCATTTTCTATAGCAATATCTTTAGCTGAGGAACCACCATATACTGTAATACTAGGTTGATATGTTCGGGAATTATTCACGTTATGACTAGTTGTACTTGGAATTGTAGCTTTTGCCATTTGATTAGAGGCGTTAATTACAGCTTTTATATTTTCTTTAATCCCTTCGGCCACCCCTAATGGGATCATTTTCCCTACTTCATCCCGCATAAGACGAGAAGGGGAATGAATATCTAATGCCTCTTTTATAGTGCTGGAGACAGCATCTGCAATGCTTCTGGCTTGTTCCATTAATGGTCCAACCATTTCCTGCATTCCTTCAATCAATCCTTGAATGGATTGAAGCCCAATCCCTTTCAGAGAAGATCTTAAGGGGTCTAATTCTCCTATAGCTCCTGTACGAATTTCCTGAACTTTAGTAATCCACTCAGCTTTATATAAGTCAAGATCTGCCTGTGTTTGGACACGTAACTCGGTAATTTTGGATTGTGTATCAAGTTTCATTTCTTCTAATTCTTTTATCGCTTCTGTTCGTGCTAAAGCATTTTTATCCTTCCACAACTGAACATACAATTCTAATTCACTTGCAGATAGTGTATTTAATGCAGCGATTTCTGCTGCAGCACTTGGACCCATAGCGCGTAATTCTTCGAGCAAACCTTCATCTATACCTTTTGCCGCTAACTCTTGTAGAGTGTTTGCCCAATTTGTAAATGTATCTACTTGTGATTTTAAATTCTCGATTAGTTGTTTTCCGGAAATATCACTCTTTTTCTGTACCTCATCAAAAAGACCCGAAAAACTATAAAGAGATTTTGTACGACTTTCAACAGCTTGGTTATACTCATCTGTTAAACGTTTTTCCTCAGCAATCAAACGATTGTTTGTTTCAGTGATTTTATTTGCATACTCTTCGTTTATGGAAATTAATTTATTGTTAATTTCCTGTTTAACACGATAGATTTCACGTTCATAATATTCTCTTTCTTCCGAACCCTTTTTGTACTTTGAGATGTATTCTTGGTAAGCACTAAGTTCTTCCGTTAATGAGAGTTGATTATAATATTTCTTCTTGTCGACAATTGACTTTTCATTATCAAATTGTTGTTTTAAAAGTTCGCCTTTAACCCTATGAACTTCTTTATCAATTTCAATTCTCTCTTTACTACCAGATGCGTATTGTTTTTGAAGATCTTGCCACAGTTTTAATTCTTGAGCTATGGATATTTTATTTAAATCTGCCTTATCTTTTATGGACTTTACTTCATTCTCAAAGACCATTTTTGCATGCTCTTTATTTAGGGTATAGATTTCTTTATTAACCTTTGCAACTGCATTAGGAAGAGATTTGTATTTTATCTTTAATTTTTCTAATTCATTGATAGCTTCTTGAACATTAATTTTCTTCGCATCAAGTCGAAGGTCAATATTTTTAAATTCATTTTCAAAGCTTTTTTTGGTATCAGAAGCAACTTTCTTGGCTGAAGCAACAGGCTTTTTACTATCTTTTTCAATACCTTTAGCCAACCCTTGGCTTACAAATTGACCTATTTCTTCTGTTACTTTTGAAGGTGAATGAATGTCTAAGACCTTTTTCATCCAATTAGGGAGGCTCTGGGCAAGTTCAATTACCTTTTCTTTAATGGAACCCGCCATAGACCCAATACCTTTAATAAGACCCCCAACGATGTTCTTACCCACTTCTAATAAGTCAATCTCTTTAAATTCATTGAATTTGTTTTTAATTGATTTAACCAGTTCACTAGCTTTTTTCTTAATCGTGTCCCAGTTTTTATATAAAAGTACACCAATTGCAATAACGGCTGCTATAGCCGCCATTATCCCAAGAATAATTCCTGTCAACGGTAACATGGCAATATTTAAGGCTCCCGCTGCTGCTGACAGTGCTAGTATGACTGGTGTCATTGCCATGATGATACCAATTAATATTCCAAGTCCAGTTACGATCGCCGTAATAGTTGCAGCTAGTTTCGGATTCTTTGAAATCCATTCCGCAACATTTGATATTACTTCTGCAACTACTTTTAAGAGTGGTTCAAGAGAAGTCTTTAGTTCAGTTACTGCCTTTTTCATTTTGATTGCTGGATCGGCACTGTATTTATCAGTCATATTATTTAAGTCTTCTTGACCTTTTTTTAGGTCTACTGTTGTATTTTTAGCATTTATTAATGTGTCGATAATATTTTGACCTTGATCTTCATACATGGTTCCAAAAATCTGAACCCCCAAGGTATTTTTTACCGTTTCGTCTTTTATTCCATTTAAGGCTACAGCAATTTCATTCATTGCCTGCGAACCATCTTTTCCACCTTTTGCTACCGCATCACTCCAAGCGATTACTTGTTTGCCTGAAATATCCGCTGCCCTAAAAGCAATCATCTGAGCTTCAGTTAAACCTTGGCCGAATTCAGCTACTTTTACTCGACCTTCTTTTAAGCCGTCAAGAAGGTTATCTATATTCCATGTTTTTGTATCGACCCCTGCCATCATAATAGCCTGTACTTCTCCCGCGTCAAAACCTACCCTTTGCAGTTGTTGACCGTATTCAGCGATAGTATCAAATTGTTCTGGTGGAAATCCAGCTTTCAATAATGCGTTAGCTAAACCGGCAGCTTCCTCATTACTCATTTTCAATTCGCTTGCTATTTCATTTATTTCTTGAATTACTTCTGTAAAATCAAGACCAGCGTAACTTTGTGTTAGGGTAGCAGCACTTTTAACTATTGAAGCATTTGCTTCATCACTTGCGGTTTTATTTAAAGCCCACTGTCTACGAACACCTTCAAGAGCTGCTTCTCCGTCTACACCGTAGGCTTCTATTTCTTTAACAGCTAACTTTATCGATTCCTTTGATTTTTCGGGTACATCAAAAGAAACATCAATTTTAGTTTTTAAAGAGGAAGTATCCAATGCTTGCTGAATGGTACCAGCGATTCCTCCACCTGCTACTAAGGTACCAGCAATCCCTTCCAGAGCCCCGCCTAATTCTGAGACTGATTGTTTGGCATCACTTGCCTCCTTTGAGAGGCTGCCTAATTCTTTTTTAACTGATTTTAAAGAAGCTCCATCATCCAAAGATGAAAGAGCTTGTTTCATTTTATCTATATCGACATTAGCACCTAATGCCTCGTGTCCAATTTTTTGAATGGCATCCTCTAATTGTTTCGAGGTTGCCGTACCTTTCAAAATAGCGTTTGTTAAACGATTTCCTAAAACATCTGAAAAGTCGGTTACACTTGTTCCAGTCGCATGAAAAAACGTTTCTAATTGTTTTGTAGAGGTTCCAACTTTTTGTTGCTCTTCCTTCAAATAAGAAAGCTTTCCATTTAAGCTTTCTAAAGATTTTTCAGTAAATTCGATTTCACGGCGAAAAGCCCTATATTGTTCTTCAGATATTTTACCCTTTTCAAACTGAGACTGTACTTGTTGTTCAGCCTGTTGTAATTTAGATAGTTTATCTGTCGTTACAACTACTTGATCAGATAATAGTTTTTGCTTTTGTGCCAAAGCTTCAACGTTGCCTGGATCAAATTTAAGCAGCCTCTCAACGTCCTTTAATTCACTTTGTAGCTTACTACTCTGTTTATTTACATCTGATAAGGCTTTTTCTAACCCTGTGGTATCACTACCAAATTCCAAGGTAATACCTTTTATTCGTTTATCAGACATATTCTCACCTCACTTAAAAACGGTCAAAATCCGCTTGTGATGCTTTTCTAACATTTTCTTTTGGTGGTTTTTGTATTTCAATATATTCAACGATATAATCCATACACATTCCAATGGTCATATCTTCTAAATCAGCCTTGGTCAATTTGCATTTATAACAAAGAGCCAAGAACGTTTCAGTAGAAAATTCACTATCTGATGTTCTTGACTCTGTATCATTTTCTATTTTTTTTTACCTTTAAGACTAGACGTCATCAATTCTTGAAGCTCAGGAATGATATCAAGAAGAGGAAATTCATCGAATCCATCTAACCAGGTTAAAGGATCAGAAATCGATTGATCAGCTGTTTTTGCCATAACCCATGCGATGTTATAAAAGACTTCAAAATCCGCTCCGTCAATATTTCCATCTTCCATATTAAACTTTTTCAATTTGTCTAATTTTAGAATTTCTGTTAAGTAATCTTTTCCAAACTGTGCTTTGTATCGTAATGCGGTTGCTCCGGTGCTTTTAAACGTTATTTTTTTTTCATCAATTAAAATTGTCTTTTCCATAGGTCACCTCTTACACTGCTGGAGCAGGCTCATATACATTTGTATACCATGCATCATAAACTGATGCAGGAGTTTCAGCCGAAGTAGATCGTTTAACAACCCCATCAGATGGTCTAGGACCCGCTACAAGAGATAATTCAGTTGTGCCTGGTTCGGATGAAGTTGTTTTTGTAGATGATCCCATTCCTGGACGAGATACAGAACAACTATAAAGAACGTGACGAGTTGCTTTAACATCTCCATCAAATTCAAATAGAAATGCGATTTTCTTTGATTTTGCAGTATTTTTTTCTGTCAAAGTTTTATCAGTAACATGTAATGTTTCACCTAAGACATCTGTGCGGAATTTTTCAGGAATGTTAGCGACCGTTAATGTAGTGTCATACCCTTGGTTAGCACTTGTTGTGTAATATAGGATATCATCCGCATAAAAATCTGTTTGTTCTCCCTTAGGAGCTAATGCCAATTGAGTTGCCCCAGGCACCCTAACTGGCGTTTCATAAGTGTATGAACCATCTGCTCCTTCAGTAATTACAGAATAATAAGCATTCTTTAGACCAAAAACAACTTTATTTTCTGACATTTTCAAATCAGCCTCACTTCAAATATTTTTTGAAATAACTTTTCAGAATCGATATAGATTTCAGAAGTTTCAAAGACTAATTCATGAGCCTTTAAGACTTCTTTTACTTTCCTTTCTGCTAACAAATCTTTCTTAGTGGTGTATAACTCAATTTGGACATTTTCAATTTCATGATAGATTTCATCATCTGCAAAAAAATTAGATGAATGTGAAACTAAATAACAAATGTATGGAGGGCTTGGTGGATCATTAAATTGAGAATAAGCTACTGGAAAACCTATTTCTTCAAGAATCCCAACTAACTCAGCTATATTCATTGTTTGATTGCCCTTTCTACTCTATCTAGAAAATCCTTTGTTTTTTTTTCTTCAATAGGTCTGATGTGTACCTTTGCTGGTACCCTTCCACCACTAGCTTTTGCATGCCCATGTTCTAAAAGGTGAGTAAGACGATAATTGGTGGCGTTGTGAATGACATAACCATTTTTAGTTTTCTTCCTTCTCCAACCTTTACGGTAATCACCAGTACGCTCTGGACTTTTTTCTCTAAGTTCTTTCACTGTTTCATTTGAGATTTCATCCTGCGCCTTCTCAACTTCCTCTTTTACAAAGTCAGTATAAAGTTCTAATTGTTTAGTAATTTCATTTGCTAGATTATCAATTTTAACTCCCACCGACCTTCACCTCACAAACTAACTCCGTGAATCCGTTTTTTTCAAATGTTCGAATAATAGAATATACTTTTCCTTCATATTCCAATTTAGATTCACCTTGATATTCCAAAGTCCATACCAAAAAAACTATCTCAGGTTTTAATCCCGAAACAGCAGCTTGATAGTATTCTGACTGACGTACAGATTTCTTTTCTGCAAAAGTTTGCCTTTTTTCAGCAGTTTTCTCAATTTGATTTTTTAATTCATCCGATTCTAAGGAGACATTTATCAAATAAATGATGCTATTAAATCTCACAATATCACCCCATTGACAATTGAGTGACTAAAGTAAAAAAAGCAGGGGAAAATTTCACTTCCCCTGACTTTAATTCCCAAAGATCTGTTACACCCATGACCATGACACCGACTGCAAGTTCATTATCCATTCTATCTGCTGAAACGCCAGCATTGGTCATAAACATTTTTACTGCAAGAAGTTTTTGTTTAAGCAAAAGATCAAATGCGGTGCTATCTACTGGGATATTCAACCCTTTTTTACACTCAACTAGAAGTTGATCATCAGTCATCTAGACCACTACCTTAGACTGTAGCTTTTTTCGTAATCAGTATTACACCGTTACGATCAGCAAGTTTCCCATCACAAATCATAGTAGATTTGCTAATCCACTCGTCTGTATCTTCGTTAAAATAACGTTTAAAAGTCATTTGCATATTACTATTAATCATGTAGTCTGACAATTTACAGATAATACCCACAACCTCACCAGTTGAAGCGTCATCAATAGAAGGTAGGTAGTCTTCAAGAGCAATGACCTCTTTACCAAGTAATTTTTCTTGTTGTGTACCATCAAGGCCATAAGTCACACGGGCAATTGGCTGACCATTTGTATCTACCATACCCTCAATATATTTAGTCCAATCAGAGTCGGCCATAATCAGAACCGCTCCATTACGGTAGCTTCGTGGAAGCTTACCAAATAAAGTAGTCCAAGTTTCATATTTACTGAAATCCGCTACCGCTACCGCAACCTTTTGTGAAGCTGTAATATCAGGATCTTTAGTTATTCCCAAAGGTTTACCAGCACCATCTCCATTAATAATTGCTTCTTCAAGAGCAACAACCATAGCCTCATAGATGTTATCTGTTACCGTTTGCTCAAACACTGGCATTGCAACTGTATCAGCAACTAACTCAACAGCTACACGGCATTGTAATTTATGATACGAGAAAGAAATAGTGCCGCTTGTCTGTTTCTTTTGCTTATCAGACATTGTCCCTGCAGAAACCCAAGTTGCCACTGGCTTAGCATTCGCTAGTGGAATTTGAATTCCACCTTTAATACTAGACTTCGTTACACGAGCCCAGATACGTCCATGGTCTTTTAATTTCTCAACAATACGATTCAAAATCGTTGTTGGAATAACCGCTCCAATATCACCAGTTCCAGTTGTCGCATCGGCACGGAATTCTAAACCATCAGACTTAACCCCTTTTGTAACATAATCCATAAAAGCAGAACGATATTCTGGAGTATCAAATCGATCAGCCGAACGTTGTTGTTGAGATTGACCAACTCCATAAGTTCCAAGGATATTTAGTCCACTCATAGGTGGATGACTTCTTAACTGAGGCTCTCCAGAAGGGTCTTGATTTCGACTTTGAGGGTCATTTCCTTCAAGTTCATCTGGAAGTTCATCGATGGCACTTCGCAATTCCTCGATTTCTCCATTTAATGCTTCTAATTCTGTATTAATGCTGCGTAGTTCCTCAACTGTATTTGCTGCAGTTCCTTTAGATCTAAGTTCTTCTTTTCTTTGATTCTTTTTGGCAAGCAAAGTTAGAAATTTCTTTTTCATTTAAATTCCTCCATCAAAAATTTAAGTTTTTGTTTTTCAAATTCAAGCTCGTCTTTCGAGTTATCCAGCTGAGACCTTGCATTCTCCAATGCCATTGCTGCATTATCCAATACAGCTTGATCACGAGCATTTATGTCAGTTCCTGCATATGCAGGAAAGTTGACTGCACTAACTTCTCTAACACTTTTCACCTTCAGAATATGTCTTGTTGGTTTTTCCTTATCTAGGTCTACCCATCTTTCTTCCTGGATGAAAAAAATAAAAGACATCCCATCGATGTCCCCTCGTTTTACTGCGCTATAAAGATTTCTTGCTTCTGAATTACCTTCAGTATCCAGAGTTGCTTTTATATATAAACCTTTGTCATCAGTAGTAAGCTGCATGGTAGAATTTCCATTGTTTCTTCTACTTCGAGCTAAGGGAATTTTCTTCAAATCGTGATTTACACAGAACAAAACATCATCAAAGTTACAGCCGTCAAATGCCCCTCGTTCTATAACTTCATAAAAATAGCTGCCTATTAAGGTCTTCTGACCATAGACAGCTGGATGCCCTTCTATAACACTTTCATCCTCTGAAGCTCTTAAATCTGCAGCTCCAAAGCTTCTAATAACAGGGTCTTCCTTTAAAGGCAACCTTTTATTCACTTTCATTCCCTCCTTTAACACCTTTCGTTCTACCCATTTGATAAGCATTCGCTAGTTCAACATCAATATAGTTAAGGGACATTGTGCGCTTGTCCCCTCCTTCGATTGGTGGATATCCCAATAAAGCTAGTTTTTGATTGTCAGTAAGAAGGCCTTGTTCTCCCGCAGTTTTCACTAGATTTAACTTGGCATTCGTACTTAGATACATCATATCTTTTTGGTAAAAGATCATCTCATTTCCCATATCGAGTTCTCTAGGAGAAAACAACGTTTTAGAAAAGGCTTGCCCGAAACTAATCACTAACGGCTCTAAAGTTTTTTCATAAAAAGCCTGGTATTCTTCATCTGTAAATTTACCCGTCAAAATGGGAACAGATACTCCGTAATGATGCAGAACCTTGTTTTGTAAAAACTCTAATGTATCTTTATCTACCAGTTTTGGATCAGGTTTAATGTCAATATAATCCCCTTTTAAATCCAATGGAAGTATTCCTGTTTGTCCAGAAGAAACCGCTGATTCAAACCGCTCTCTTTCTTTTTGTTGCTTTTCATCATCAAGCATTGTATTAATTTTTAGTATCCCACGAATGGATAGACTTGTTTTGATTGCTTTCTCCAAACCTTGGAGAACTGTATCATTAATAGACAATACTTTTAACAGGGATTTATGGTCTGGTTGTCCGTCTTGTCCACCACCCATTATGTCATTAACTGAAAATTTCTTGCGTAAATGAATAATTTCTGAATAAGCTAAAGTGAAACGTGAGCCATTTGCAAAACTCAATTCCACAAATAACTTACCTAACTGGTCTTGGAGAAAAACAACTTCACTAGGATTGAGTGGATAAAACCCCACATACTCCTTATACTCTTTTCCAAGCGAATCTATCTTAATTTCATAGGTAGGATAGATAAAAACGTTGTAATTCATATAGAGCAGCCATATAACTTTTTCCAAAAAGTCCCTCGTAGTCATTAACTCGTTTGGGGCAAATTTAAAAAGACGATTTAAAGTGCTTTTCACTTGGATCTGCATCCCTTTATTGTCTGTACGGATATGCTTAGGTTGAAGTTTGCTAATCTCTGAAGCTATTACGTCAATGCACATCTGAACAATATCGGATGCGTAAACATTTTGACCGAACTGAGAAAAAATAGGGCTATGACCATCTAACATTCTTGCATATTGCATTTCTCGGCTTTCTTTTGTACTGAACATATTCTTAAATATATTTCTTAGAGCCAATTAATCACCTCCCAACCAAAGAAAGAAATTCCGTACGATTATCAATGTATATTCTATACCCAATAATCATTGTTACGGCACCATCAATCTTCTGTTCTTCTTTCCCTTGAACTTTTATTGGCATAATGTCCATTTTCGAATTCATATTCAAGGCTGTATTTTCAAGACACCACTTATCGATTGGATTGTTATTGTAAATGATAAGATCACTTTTTAAATCAGCTTCAACTAATTTCATAGGCTCCGACATGCTGCCCCAATCCTGACTCACTCTTACACAATCAAAACCGTAATCATCCATTTCTTTTGCCCAATATATAGCTGACCACTTATCATAACCTACTTTATAAACCCTAATGCCATATTCCTTGTATAGCTTAACGAACCAGGCAGTTACAAGACTAAAATCATTTTCATTTCCAGGCGATACAGTTACATAACCATCACGGATCCATTCCTTAAACTTTTCTTTATCCGTTTTTGAAAGCTCTGCGAGTTTGGATTCAGGGATAAAATAATGTTGGTAGGTATATTTCTTTTGACTACCCTTCTTCATAAGAAAAATCCTTGCACTCGCTAGGTCACCGGATTTCGATAAGTCTACAGCCCCAATCGCAAAGGTATTTCTAAATTCTTCAATATCAAAAACCTCTTCATTCTTGATATCATCAGGTGTCAACCATGCTGAGGCATTGTTTTGTTTAATATTAAAGTCTTTTGACATAACAAAAACACGCATAGACTTACTTGTCTTTGCTTCTTCTACCATTTTCCTTAAGAAGCTACGTTTTTTTATAACACCTATGCCCGGATTCGATTTTGCCCAAGACTTTTCATCTTGCCATACCTCTTGTTCACTATCCTGTGTATATAGCCAGATTAACCAACGAGGTCTATCAAGTTCACCGTTCAAAACTTGCCTAGCTTCACGTAACCTATCATCAAGATATCCGTCATTAATAACACCCTCTGTCGTAAGTTCAATGTAAAGAGGCTCATCTTGTGTGGATACCGCTTGCCGAATTGGCATAACTGAGGTATTATCCTTCAATTCATGAACTTCATCGACTGCACCAACTTTGATGTTTTTCCCTTCCTTAGCGCCTGTTTTTGCGGAGATTTTTTTAATAGTACCTTTGTTTTTATAGCTAAACTTCCCATTCTTTTTTGGTTTCTTCGGATTACCGAAAAAGATTCCCTTAATATTACTCCTTGTCACATTTGCGAGTGTTTTACTTTCCTCACGCATAGAGTTAATAGCTTGGAACATTAAGTCAGCCTGTTCATAATCGTTGCTTGAGCATAAGATTCGAGTTCCTATTTCGCCGCAAAAAAACTCTGCCAAACATTCAGCTGAGATAAGAGGGGTCTTTCCATTTTTTCGAGCAACTAAAAAAAGCACGTCTTGATATAAACGTACCCATCGTCCGATTTCATCATCAAAAATTTTAAACATATACGTTGCCTCAATGAAGGCCTTTTGAAACAACATTAAAAGAAAAGGCTTCCCGGCAAAAGGAGCTTCGAAATGCTTGCATTCTGTTTCAATGAATTTTATTCGCTTGTGACCATCTTCAAAATCTATTTTGATATCTGGATTTTCAAAATGAGTGAGTAAAACGTCCAGTTGTTGCATGAGCTCTTGGCCAATAATAATTTCCCCAGACTTACACTTTCTAATGTACTCTAAAAGATGGGAGTGGGTGCCTTCATACTCATCTGGATTATTTTTTAGTTTATAACCAGAAATCATTCATAATCACTCAATTCTTCTTCATCTTCTAATATGTTTTTATTTAGTACACTGTTCAACGTTTTGATAATTACAGCATAACTATTTACGTTTTTTAAGTACTGTTTTGAAGCTTCAACTGGTTTCTGCTGTAGTCTATTGTTCGGATTAAAAATAATCATCCCTATTTCGGTCAGATTCTCTTTTAGAACATAATTCTCTGCCTTTAAAAAGGCTGCGTCCTCAATAAGACCCTCAACGAGTCTCCTCGTCGACTCCTCAACATCAGCAAAAATCTCAGTCAACTTCTCCTTTTCTTGCTGATAAACCGCCTTTTTAGACATGTTTTTTTACACCTCAACGGAAATTGAAATTTTTCAGCGTGTGTCAAAATTGCCTCCCCCTCTCGGTCCCCAGGAAGGAGGCATTTGCCGAAAGATGGGGGGGTTATGATTGTATGGTTATTCGGTATAGGTTTCAAACCATTTCTCAATATACCTTTGCCATTCATCTATTCTGTATTTTCTTTCATCATCTACAGACAATCTTCTTAAGCATTCTTCCTTACTAATGTTACAGAAAATAAGTTCGGCTCCTAAATCATTAGCCAACTTATTTCTTTTATACTTATCAGCATATCCACCAATGACCCAAGCATTGTGCCATTTGCCAAACCTTGTCTTGATATTATCAATTAAGTGATTGTGGATGCCCATAACATTCTGAAAGAGATTGTCTGGCTTGTCGAAGAAAGGAAGCATCGATACTGCAGAATATAGTTGATCCATATCAATAACTATATCGCCTCTGTTAATATTCTCATTTACGAATGTTGTCTTGCCACTTAAAGGAGGACCATAAACAATAAACACTTCCCGTTCAGACTGATAGCCAAACCTTTTATGTTCTTTGTTGTGACAATCGAAACATACAATCTCAATCATTTCTGGATTCAAACTAATCATCCGATCATGTACATTCTCAGGTGTAAGCTCAATAAGATGATGACCTATTAAATCTTTTGATCTTGGAATAATCTGCTTACACCTTTCGCACTTATTTCCACGTTCATTGATAAGTTGGAGTCTAAGTTTTATCCATTCTTCTGAAGCATAAAAAGATTTTAATACTGCATACTTAACCATTATTTATCATCATCGCTTGACTGAGCATTGGTCTCCTTATCTTCTTCCTTCTCAGGAGCATTCAATGGTTGCTGTTCATCTTCATGGACCACTTCGCTAATATCCACTAAATCAACACTGTTAGGAATCAATACAATTTTTACATCCTTTTCTTTTTCTTCCCGCTTTAGTAGATCGGAAAGCAACTCAAACTGTTTTCCATCCAATGCCGTATTAGGCTTTACTACTAATAAATGATCAGTTTTTTTCACTAAACTTGTTTGTGTTTCTTGTTTTTTTCTTGCCATAATTATCTACTCCCTTAATAAAAAATAGACATGTTACCATGCCTTTGCTTCTACTGCTCTTATATCTGCCTTGAGTTTATCTATTCTTAAGCGATGCTCTTCCTTAACAGCTTCTGGAGGCATAGCTCTAATCATTTCTTCATACTGTTTTATTTTATTCGATAAGGCTCTCATCGCTGCTGCTTGTGCAGTTAACAATTTTGCTTGTTTATCCCATGCGAATTGAATTTCATATTCAACTTCCTCAGTAGACGAATTATCATCTGAGTAGCTCTTTTCTTTTTTTATTTCTTTTGTCATATCGTTTTGATCTTTAACGAACATGATTTTTTGTGATCGAATGAAATTAGTGAACCCAATTAATATTTCTTCATACAGAATATCAAGGGTACTCATTCCTTCACGTACAGCAGTGTAAATTTCTTTTAATTCATCATCATCTGGAAGCCATTTACGGAATAATCCATGTTTAACAGCATTCTGATTATTTAGTGGTGCTCCGCCATTATTTCCTACTGCATTTTTATTTCTATACGGCGCTCCCCTTCGAGGTCCAGTATCTGGAATATCATCCCACTTATCGATACACTTCCATTTCCTAATAAGATTTGCACTTACTCCTAACTCATCTGCAATCTCTTTAGGCTTCTTTTCTCTCCCGCTTTTTAGCCAAATCTTTAATGCGTGAAATCTTTTTGGACTAGGCTCTCTAGACAAGTCATACACCCCACCTCCACCATAATTGAGTTGTTTTCACGTTTTTGTTTTTCGAGCCTTTCTTGACCCCTTATATTAGCTTTGAGAGCATAAAAAAAGCACCTCTAAAAGGTGAGTGTATTTCGCTATCATTCTCCTAAAATATGGGTTTAGAGTGAACCATAATGTAAATTCTGTTGAACTCTTAAAATATGGTTTTTCCATTGTGAAATCTTAGTTTTTTCACACCTAAAAATATGAGTGCCACATTAAAATGATTGTGTTTTACCAAACTAGTATGGAAGACCAACAATAGCAGCATCCATCCACTCTTGATTGATACCAATATAACGTAAAGTTACCTCTGATTTGCTATGCCCAAACATATCCATTAGTAACGCTAAATTGTGAGGGTCTTGTTTATATAGATGATACCCCCAAGTCTTTCTCATGGTATGGCAGCCAATATCTTTGAGTCCAAAATGACGAGCTGCATCGTTTAATATCTTATAGGCAGTACTACGGTCAATTGGCTCTCCTTTCAGCCTATTCTTGGTTTTAATTTGTCTACTGGGGAATAAATATTCATTATCCATTTTTCCAGCAATATATTTTTCAAGATCTCCCATAATGCTAGGGTGTATGATAAATAACTTTTTGTTTTTATTCTTCTTCTCTAATAAATTGATGTGAGTAGTTCCTCTTACCATACCCACACGTAACATTCTCAAATCACTAACCCTTAGTCCACTATATATACCAAAGCAGAAAAAGAGATAATTACGCATACTTCTCAATTTGAAATATTGTTTTACTGCCTCAATGACTTTTGGATCACGTATAGGCTGAACAAAATTCATTTCATTAACTCACCTTCTTTTATTTACTATCTTCTATTCAACATCACAGGCAATAACGGTGGACATCGTTTACATCCAAATGATCAGAATCAGAATCAACAACCATACATAACCAAGGATTTTAATATTTATAAAACAGGGGTAAAGAGTGGATGCTAGCCTGTGATGCTGAATACAAAATAGTAGAGTTAATTATCTTCTTTTAAAAGCTCCTCCTTTTCCTCGTCTTAATCCCCTATTGTTGCAACCCATTATGTCGTTCCAATCAATTCTTTCTTCATATTTTTGTTTGGTTTGATCATGTTGCTTATCCATATTCGAACGGATTTTATCAATCTTTCTTTTATCTGCATTGGATAACAGATTAGCAATTTGCATCAAATCACCTTCTTAATAAAATATTTTATTCCCAATACACCGAGAGTTGGCTGAGATTGAGAAATCAAAAGAAAAATGATTTCAAAATTCCCCGCTCGATTCGGTCGCTAGTTCTTAAAAGAACCCTCTTTGCCTGGCGCGCTTATGACTCCATGTACACCTCTCGTTAACCATGTACACTTCAACATCGTGCAGAATCGCTCGAGTACACCTTTGATAAAGGAAAGATGCGTCTCCTATCAACTGTAGCAGCTGATAAGAAAATATTACCTATTATGCAAATAAAAAAAGGCACCCAATTTGGTACCCTTTTTGTTCCTTTTCTGTTCCATTCATATCATCCCTAATGACTTAGCAATTGCTAATAAAGCTCTTTTCTTTTTTATATAATATAATTTCTTTTTTATCCCAAGATCTAAGTAAATATTTAAATCTGTTTTTTCTTCAGAATTCAGATATTTCATTTCAATGATTAATCTTTCTGTTTTATCCAGACTAAAATTTAAAGCTCTCTCAATTAGATTAACTTTTAACTCGCTTTCTAAATCATTGTTTTTAAATATTGGGAAAAGATTTCCGCTATATCCACGTTCCAGCACTTCTTGTCTATTTAACATTTTTACTTTTAAAGATTTATAATCAACTAATATTTCAATTACTTCAGAAAGAATTTCTTTTTCATTAATTTCTGGAAAGAAAGCTAGTTGTGTTGCTAACATGAAAAACCCTCCTTTTTTTATAAAAAAAGAGGACACTAATTAAAGAGCCTAATAAAAGCTACTTAATTAGTGTCCTCACGCTTTCTCGTTCTTGGACTAATATTCAATTAAAATAATTATACTATTTTTATGATTGTTTGTAATATTTTCTTTAGAAATTAACAGTTCCTACCTTTTGTTTACTAATTCCAGTGACCATGGCGCTTCATAATCTCAATAACTTCATCAGCATACGGTTCATCAACGTTGATAACTAAATAGTTATTTTCCTTTTTCCCTTTATTCTTCCGTTGCTTATTAATTGAATCTAATGCACATTCTAGATTAGTCCGAGCAACCGAATCTGCATCGAAAACATCACTGTTTTTTATTACGATGTATTTCATTTTCATCCCTTGAGTATTGGCCATCCTCTTTCCCTCCTAATCAATCATTAATTAAGAACTTCACTTATATCAGCTTCTATCCAAGCTGTGTCAAAATTTTCAATTGGTGGCATTTCACCCAAACGATCGAAAGTAATTTTTCTCATATTCTCAAGCATCCCGTCAAAATCGACTTGCTTCTCAATCAAGCGTTTTATGGATTCTCCAATTTGATAAAAGAAGCGAATAGAACCCTCTTTCGATTCTGTGATAATGTGAATTGAAATATCTACAGGAATGTTGAACACTTTGGAACCAGTTGTCACTTCTGAAACATTAATACGATTTCCCAACGGAATTGCACAAAATCGATATTTACCTACTTTAATTTCGTGACCCACTACATCAGCCCATTTATCTAAAGCTAAATAAAAGCGTTGCGCTTGCTCGTTCACTGTAATTTCCAAAACTATCCCTCCTAATCAACTGATCTATCATTTAGTTCATTACATCTTCGAAATGTGCATCACTGGCTAAGTGAATCAATAAACCCTTTTGAATAACCACATATATTGATTAAAGCACTCTCGGCCTCTTCTCTAGTGTCTAACTCCGCTAATACACGCTCACCGCTGACCAACTTATCACCTTTAAAACTTGCACTAGACCTAATTGGCAGAATGTTAAATTTGCCCTCAATATTCTCGTATATTTTCACCAAGGAACCAGAATTGCTGGATGCATACTTCTCTAAATTCTTTACTTCTTTTTTTGTTAGCATTTAATTTCCCTCCATCTTGATTTATAACATCCCTAAATCAAATTCACTTTTATGTCGCATTTTGCGTCTGTTATGAAACTCGCTGCTTAATGTATTTACTAGGCAATCACAAAAGAAACTGAATACTCGCATTCAACTTCTTTTTTTCTGCGAATTAAAGGTAACTCTGAGCGAATTAAAGACTTCTTAGCATTTTTGTATGAGTTTGGATATTTTTCTTTGTTTTCAGCTGAAGAATATTCCCAAACCTTATATTCATTCGCTTCATCTTTAGGTTCGCTATCACAACCAGAATCACACCAACGTTGATGAATAGCTTCTGATAATTCATCATTATCATCAGTTACATAAAAATTTTCGTAATACTCGTTATAGGCAAAATAAATTTTATCGTGTGGGCTCATTTCACTTGATAACCTTTTTACTTCTCTTAATGCATCTGTTGCACCGTCAAATTTCTTCACAGGAACCCTCCTTAATTGACTGAATTACTCTTTTGTTTATTAAGCCTTTTTAAATACCAATTCATGAAATCTTCCGTATTGCTTATGATAGCTTTCGGCACCTTTACGCCCGCACTCCGACCTAGTCATTACTTTCTTAGTAGCAGCTTCCTCTGGGCTCATTCCTTTTTTTAACCTATCACGAAAAGTGTGATAATTTATTCCGTTGTCAATTGCTATCTTTAGCCAATCTTTCGGGATGACGCGGTTACTTTCCGATGCCCTCTCAGCTGCTAGTTTTCTGTTCTGCAAAGGCTTAGTAGCTGCCTCTTCCACAGACATTCCATAAATATTTATCCGACTCATGAATGTCTGATATTTTATTCCGTTTTCTGCTGCAATTTTTGTCCAAGCTTTACGATCTGTTATTTTGCCTAAAGGAGTGGAAATAGCTTTTTGCTTTTCCCATCCCAGCAACCGGATCCGTCTTTCTAAATTGTGAGGATCCACTCCGTTCATTTCTGCTTCTGCATATTCTACAGGTGTGATATAAAAGTAATGACTCATATTAATCTCACCGCCTAGTAAACTTAATCAATCCTTTTGTTACTCACTTTCTTTCAAATCATTATCGCTTCCACAGCCAGCACAAAACTCTGGTTCATGAAAGTTCTCATCATCCCAAACGATTAAGTACTGCATTCCGCAATCTTCACAAAAACATTTTTTAGCTTCCAACTTTTTCACCCCTTAATCTGGGAAACTGAATAATTCAAGAGTTGATTAACTCTGGATTTTCGTAAATGTTGCCAATAACTTCAAGATCAGCAACTTCATATTCATCGGTATCATCAAATTGGAATAAATCGAATCCTAGTTGAGGGTGATTGTTCTCGACTTTAATCAAAAATTGGGCATACCCTTCAAAATATGTTACTGTGCCAATAACTTCGAAATCTTCCCAATCCTTGTCTGAATAATACATTCGAGATTTTACGATATCTCCCTCATAAATCTCCTTGCCGTTCTTGTCTTTTTTTCCTGTGTATTGTATTAATATCCATTCAGGATTTGTAATGTTAGATTGACCTGCGTGAAAAAACACGCCGTCACTTCCGATGGATAATTTGTCTGTAATATGCCACTTTGAATAAGTATCAACCCAAGCACGAAACTTTATCTCACGCATGGTCATTCCTCCCAACAGCTGACTTCTTCTGAGCACCAATCATTACGATTTACATGAATATCATCATCGGTGTAATCACCTTTATATTCATTGGCAAGGTAGTGATCAATATCTTCCAATGTGTACCCAGCAGCTAGACACATTAGAGTGTATTTTCCTTCGTTCGGATGCTTGATTTTTTGCTTCAAGATGGAAAATTTCCAAAACAGTAGATCTTTGAATCTTTTAATCTTTTTAAACATTCTCACCCCTCCAATTTTAGGAAACATAATACAAATTCTATTAATCATCACTGTTAGTTGAAAAGTTTCTCCCTTTTGGTTACCACCATTCAGAGTAAGTTTTTAATTGATCAACATCCCAGATAATTAGTTGCTTCAAATTGTTGCCATGTTCTACTTTTAGTTTTTCTACATATCTACAACACTCATAAAATGTTGCTGGTCTTGTAGAGGTCTTTTCCATAACCTGTAATCTTTTCACTCCTGGAAGTTGAATATAGTACTTGATTAATGCGGTGAAGATCTTGTTTTGATATTTATTAAAAACTACCTGTTTCTTTTTGCCTTCTTGATTTAAGTACTGAAGTATAGCAGCCACTACATTCAACCTCCAGTGAATAATTGTTGAAGTTTTTTATATAAATCTATTTATTAAAAATTTGTTCAACCTGTTCTTTACCAGAATTATTTAATTCATAGATTGCTGCATTTGTATCAGTATCTTTACAGAGCTTCGATAAAAATTTATTGATCTTTTTTTCAAACTCCCCACTGTCACAATTTGTTTTAATCACAAAAACATTGTTCAACATTTAAATTCCTCCTCGTTTTATAAACTAAATCCATCTATTTTTTCATCCATGATATCTTGATTAATTCCGATATATCTCATCGTCACAGCTGGCGATGAATGATTGAATATTTGTTGTAGTACTGCCACGTCTTTATACTTTTGGTAAAAGTGGTACCCAAAGGTTTTTCGTAACGTATGAGTACCGATTTCAGAAAGTCCAACTTGCTTAGCAGCTTGATTTAAAATTTTCCAAGCTTGGACTCTCTTAATTGGTTTTGTCCCACGAAGGGACTTAAAAAGGTACACATCATCTGGCATACTATGTGTATAGTCGTTAATAGCCAATTTTAAAGTTTCATTGATTTTGAACCTTTTTAGCTTTTTCGTTTTTTGCTCGATGATGATAATGTGAGTTACATTTCTAACTTCGTTTACTTTCAATCTGAGAAGATCGCTGATTCTAAGTCCAGTGTTAATTCCTAAGGTGAACAAGAAGACATTCCTTTTACAATCTGCCAATTGTATTTTCATGGATTCTATCAACTGCTTATCACGAATAGGCTGGACGGTTTTCACTTAGATCAGCTCACTTTCCCTAAAGTGAATTTTCTTCGTCTTACCGTTGTGAGTTTCGATAACTGTTTCACCGTGTACAACAGCTTCACAAATTTTTGCAGTACCTCTTGTACCGTCAAGGACAATAACTTTTATAACACCTGGTTCTATTGATTGCTTTATGGACATATCATTGATATTGACTTTTAAATCTCTAGTTCTACTCACATGAACACCCCGTTTATGTTATAATTAAGGTGTTATTAATTGTTTTTTTTGCCGGGCTCTTAGCTCGGCTTTTTTGTTTTTAATCGTTTTAAATAGGTCATGATTCTTTTTGCATTTGCTAGAGCAATATAAGACTTCATCGGAAGTAACTGTAAAAGTTTTCTCGCAACATGAACATTGCCTTGATTTCCCTTGAAATCTAGGCGCTAATTGAGAAGTGTTTTTGAATTTCAACAATCGAATCATCAACCCCAATGACAATAGCTTTGTCGTAGTTATTATAAAAATCCCCTAGTGAATGCATTCGCTCAATTGCTGCAATCTCATCCTCGTGTGAATAACAAATAGTTTTTGATTGATCCTCACCTGAGAGTTGCCATATGATAATCGAATGGGGAACTGGTCCTTCAAATCCTTGCATCGTAACCATTCAAAATGCCTCCTGTCTTCGAAAATCTTCACCTTCTAATCGAATAGCTTTCGCCTTAAACATCATGCGTGAAATAATCCTCTCTCCGTTATTTCCATACTTCTTCTTTAACTCACTTTCTGAATAGTTAGTTGAACAAATGTTAGCCTTTTCGATTCTAGAGTCAAAAACCTTGTACAAAATATCTGATGCCCAAGTTTCAAAACCACTTTCATTCGCTTTTAGATACTCAGAACCAATATCATCAATGGCTAATAAGTCTAGACTTTCTAGATGATCATATATTTGACTTTCAGGAATACCCGAACCACTGTAAGAGTTTCTAAATAAATCTAATAAATGTGTGCTTTTAATAAATAAAGCATTATGCCCCTTGTCTCGCACTGCTTTTACAATTGCAAAAGATAGATGACTTTTTCCAAGTCCAGGAGTTCCACTAAACACCATAGATTTAGTACCATCGAATTCTTTAGTAAAACTAATAGCCAATTGTTTAGCCTTAATTTGCATCTCATGTTTGGGTAGGTAAGATCTAACTGTTGCATTTTGAATATCACTTGTTACTTTTTCCGTGTTCAAAATAAAATTTCGAAGTTTGTCATTCTCCAAATCTTCTAATTTGGGTAGATTAAGAGAGTGAATAAGTTCGCGTTCAATACATGTTTTACATGCTCCTGTAACTCCTCTGGATGTTTCATAAATTTTAAAAACGTGTCCGCATGAAGTACATGTTTTCTCTCCAACTTCTTTGATAGGAAAAAGTGTTATGTTTCTAATGGATTGCATACACTAACCTCCTAGAAACTATCTTTTGAAGGATCATAGCGAGTGTTATTAGTCTGCTTCGCTCTAGAAACATCCTGGTCAATTTCTTCAACGGTAAGTAAAGACCTGTTTTCCCATTTACGCAGAATGCCTTCAACATAATTACCTTGGCGCTTATTAGCATGGCAAGCTATGCTTAAAGCTTTAAGAATTATATCTTTTGGTCTAGGGAATTTGGAATCATCTAACCACAACAACAACGATTCTTTGGAATGGATATTGCTAAACCCAAATCCATTGTCATCCCAAAATTGAATGATTTCTGCAACTTCTTCTTTTTCTTTTTCTTTTTCTTGTTGTTCTTCTTTTTCTTCTTCTTTTTCTTCTTCTTGTCCACCTATCGAGGACGTATCGTCAAAACATTGATTTAATAACGTTTCACATTTCTTCCCATCATCATCCGTTTTTTCTTCACGTATCGTATACGAATCGTATAATTTTTTTATATCTACTTTTTCGATACGCTCTCCAACGAATTGAATAAGCGAAATATCCTTGACCATTTTCAACTCAGATTTGACACAATCCAAAACTGGTTTTCCACCTTTATTAAAGTTGTATTTACCCCAATTTTTTATTGCTATTTCTCTTGTATCAGGGTTGTAGAGTACTAGTTTATGATGTTTAACAAAACGATCCATCAATGCGTTAATGCTTTCGATTGTGTAGCCTAAATCGAATGACATCTGCTTTTTAGTAATTTGATAAATGCCTATTTGAGTAGTATTTTTATTCGTTAGTAGATAAAGGAAAAAGTACTTGTCTTCGGGTGTCATTTCTTCAACGACTTTTGGATCGTCCCAGAAATCTGTGTGTACCATTCTAAACTTTGCCATTTCATTTCTCCCCTCTTGGTATTTCACAAATTGCATAACTGTCTTCAATCCGAATAAGTGTGTAATTAGGATAACTTTTCAAGTATTCTAGAACGGATTCTAATTGATTAACTGGATCTAAAATTCGCTCTGGCAATAATACCTTTGATTGATTAGTAATCATCATGGGTTAAGATTAAGCTCCTATAAAAATGTAAATCTCTTGGACATGTATTCTTCTCAAGTCCTGTTTAATGTTTTCAGCCATTATCTTGCATTCAGACACGCTCAATGCAGGAATAAGCTCCGTATGAACGGTATAAAAATCTCCATCAATTTTTATAGAAAAATCCACTTCAAAAAGCATAGCTTGTCCACCTTTTGAATATTATTTATTAACCAATTAATTTTGGGATTTCTCTTTTTATGGCAAAGACTTTTGCAGCTACTGACTTTTGCGAACGGTTTAATCTGTTTGCTAAGTGACTGACACTAAAAATAGGAAAATGATTTTCTAGGTAGAACTCTTCCTCATGACTCCAAGATCCTGTTTTTACATTTTCTGTTCTTTCAACTGTAACTTGTTGCAAAACTTTCATAGTTTCATCACATACTAAATGAGAAGCTAGAGACTGCATCTTGATTCCAACAGAACACACCGTATAACAATATGTGTGTGCTCCACCTTGGTTTACCCGATATTCACATTTCGAACACTCAGTATCTAGTAATTTACATATTTCCAACCGTGTTTTCCGCTTCTCCTCGCGGTTCATTTGCTTCCCTCCTTTGGAATGGATTGGTGCGCACCGTAAAAACTAGGAGTGGAATGCGAACAGGTGTATATAGAAATCGCCTTCCTAGTTTTTACGGCAAGTCCAACCACTTGCCGCCAATCAAAAAAATTGGTATATTTAATTCAAGGACATATTCACTATATGAAGCAGTTAGTGTGACGGCACTGGCTGCTTTTTCCTTTGCCTTCTTTCTCTGTCTGATCTAGTATGTATCGTTGAGCTTTCAAATCTGCACATAGCAACTTCACTTCTCTTGCGGTCATTAGTCGACTTGCATACAAAATGTAGCTCTTCAATTTCATCCCTCCTATATAGCTTGTCCACTACCGAAAGGCTAGCTTAGCCCGCCTTTTCGTTTTCCTTTATTGCTGATTCAGTTTCTTTTGCTTTCTGTTTTCGAGCAATGACAAGTCTTCTGGCATCTTCTATAAAGCAAGATAGGAATTTGGCTGTTTGTTCTTTGGTTAGTTGAACTTTCATGAGTCATTCCCCCTTTAGGAAATGTATATGTTGATAGAAAAAGTAGTATGGTAAGAATATAAATCTAGCTTTTATACCTTTTTGCTCTTAAGCTAATTTGCCATGACAGAAATAATTCTTTCATCGAAATCTTATGTTCCTTACAAATGGCAGCCACTAAATTAACCATGGAAGCTGCCGCATCCAAAACTTCCAGCAAAGACTTAGTTAAGTCTTGACGTTCATTATTTGTATAAGCTTTCACTGGCTTTGACCAACATATATTTTCAAGTGCATCCAAAGCCTCATCCGATTCTTTTTTTACAAGATGAACTAAGCTCGAAGGGTGACGATCTATGTATTCCCCATCGAAATAGGGGATACTTACTAACCCTGTTGTTTCCGTCCATGTTTCAAAGTAAAATTTTGGATCATCAATTTGCTGTGTTACAGTTGACAAAGCTTCTTTTGGTAGAGTTCTTTTTCCAGTTTCGAATTTTGCAACAGATGCGCGAGAATATCCTATAGACTCGCTTAAATCTTGTTGCGTAATCCCCTTTCGTTTTCTAGCCGCAGCCATTGTTTCACTAAATGCCAACTTTCTCTCCCCTTTTTAAAAAATTTGTAACATTTCCCATATATCTTTGTTACTCCGTTGGCTTTACACTTAAGTAGAATGATTTAAGATGTGAAAGTTTTTCCAAATCAACTAGGTTAATGCCTAAACCATATTGATCAGATTTCAAACCTCTATCTTCCAAATCATTTTCATCATGCCAATAGTCATACCTTTTAAAATTAAAACTATCGCAAAATTTGTATTTGCTTAAAAATAGGACATAAATGCTAGAATATTTTTTTCCTTCTTCAATTGAGTAGGCGACAATCGTAGCTTCAGTTCTTTTCTCCAAGATTTTGGAGACAGAATCTTGGACAATCCCATTCCCTATGGTTTGAAGTGGTTCCAGATTGTCAGCTAAGTGATATTGCATTACGACACAACCTTTCAAAGTTAATGAGTGCTTTTAAATTTTTGCTAGCTTTTCACCCTGCGTTCCACTTCGGAACATTATTATTAAAAAAAATTTGATCTACTGTTGTTTTTAATGCATCTGCGATTTTTTTTGCAACCCCCATCGACGGTTCCTTGCGACCTGCTTCGATATTTGTATAGTAAGCTCGACTAATACCTGACAGTTCAGCAACTTGTTCTTGAGTAAATTTCAGTTCTTTTCTTCTACTAATTAAATCAGTGCGTGATGTCACTACTTTCACCTCTTTAAGTTCCGTTTAGGAACATTCTTTACAGTCTTATAATAGTTCCTAAACGGAACTTTGTCAACATGTTTTGTTCCTATTTTTTACGTTTCTTTAAGGAACAAAAAAGTTTAAAATTGATATAGAATGTTCCGGTGGTGATACAATGTCTGTTTTTGCTAAGAGGTTTAAAAAATTACGTGAGGATTTAGGTCTAACTCAAGAACAAATTGCTGAAAAACTAGGTGTAACTAGACCTACTATTGCTGGATATGAATCTGAAGAAAAAAATAGAGTACCTAGAAAAGAAACACTTAACATGATAGCTAATACATTCGGAGTATCGACTGACTGGCTCTTGGGAAACACTAACAACCCTAATCTACAAAATAATGACAAAGAATTCCAGGACTTTATCAACGATCCAGATCTTCAGCGTTGGTATAAGGAGTTACCTAAGTCAGAAGAAGAGGATCTTCGCAAACTCAAAAAAATGTGGGAGATTATTAAGTCTGAGGAGAAGTAGTCTCATATAGAATTAAACGAGCACCTAAAACAAATATTTTTTGCTTTGGGTGCTTTTGTTTTATTAAAAATTTTAAATTTCTAGGAAATGTCCACAATTTGGACATTTTCTTTTTATTGCCATATCGAACACATGTTTGTATAATGTTCATGAGGTGAAATATTTTGACATATTATTACACTCCATTGGAGGATTTTATTAAAAATTTGTACCACCGTTCATCTATATTTGTGCCATCTGACATATGTATGATGAAAATAGCTGGAAAATTAAATTTACCAGTCCATTACTACGACGAAAAGAGCGAAGCCAATTTTTATAAAGATAAATATCGAATGTTTCTCGATAATCGATTAAGTCCACCTGAACAATGGGAAGACTTCGGGCATGAGTTGTGTCATGTACTACGTCATTATGGAGATCAATCTAATATGGAGTTGTTATTTTATAGATTGCAAGAGGGTCAAGCGGATAACTTTATGTACCATTTTTGTGTACCCACTTTTATGCTATTAGACTATCATATTGCCAATTTTATGAATGTTAATGATGGAACTGCTTTTGTATCTAAAACTTTCAATGTAACTGAAAAGTTTGCAAAAGAAAGACTCATTCGATTTCAAAAACAAATTCAGCAATCCAAATTTGATGGAGAGCACAGAAAAATGCTGGAAGCACTATACCCAAAGGCAAAACCTTATTCTGAAGAAACAAATGCTATTTTAAAAAAACTATACACCAATTTAGATAAGAAAGGACTGGTAGTATAATGCCCCAACAACGAGTATATTATGATCTAGTCAATGATGAAATGGTGCCTTATTGGTATGTGCTTACTTTTCAAACAGGTGAACTTGATTGGAATAAACCAATCTTTTATTTCGAGGTTTACTCTCCGTTTGAATTTATAGGACGAGATGATTTTGACGATTCCATAATTAGTACAACTATTCTACTGTCAGATCTAGTGGTTCAATCGAACACCCCTAGTCAAATTGGTATTAACCTTACATCATTGAAGAAACGACTTTCTATATATAATGTGGATTGTGATTTGGTAAGACAATTTGTATTAACAATGCCCGATGTTGAGGAAATTTTAAGTTTGATACCAAATAAAAGAACAATGAAATTTGTTTTAGGCGCAAATTGATCAGCAAACTTGTCCTTCTACTTGCATAGATTGAATTGAGGTGTTGTATATGAGGTGTGCAATCTATCGTCGAGTTAGTACAGATATGCAGGTGGAAGAAGGCGTATCTTTAGATAATCAGCTTCAACGATTGAGAGCATTTGCAGAGTCACAAGGTTGGACAATTGTCATTGAATACGTGGACGAAGGGATCTCTGCGAAAAATATTGAAGGTCGTCCAGGAATTCAATCTATGATGAAGGGTATTATTGAAAAGAAATTTGATGTTCTTTTAGTTTATAAACTAGATCGTTTGGTCCGTAGGGTAAAGGATCTTCTTGAACTACTCATGCTCATGGAAAAGCACGAAGTAATGTTTAAATCTGCTACAGAACCTTTTGACACGACCACGCCAGCAGGAAAACTCTTTATCACCATGATAGCTGCTATGGCAGAATGGGAACGTGAAACAATTGCTGAACGTGTATATGACAACTTAAAGCATCGTGCACAAGAAGGAAACCGGAATGGTGGTCCTGCTCCATATGGATATGATTACGATGATAAAGGAAACTTAGTCATTAATGATGAAGAAGCTAAATGGGTTCGTTTCATATACAAAAAGTATCAAACGATGGGATCACAAAACATAGCCAAAGCTTTAAACAAGAATGGGATAAAAACCAAAAAAGGGGTATTATGGAGTGATTTTTCCGTTCGGTTTATTCTACGTAACCCCATCTATTCTGGAAAAAACCGATGGAATTGGCGCTCCCCAGTAAAAGGGAAAGCATACACTGGGAATGAAATTATTAAAGATATTAACCAAGAAGGCTTTCAAGCAATAATTCCAGAAGAAGAATTCAATGATATTCAGAAATTATCGAGAGAACGTAGCAGCACTGCTTTTCGTTCAGATAATCATTATCCTTTCTCGGGTGTCGCAAAATGTTGGAAGTGTGGAAATAGCTTTACAGGCGCTTTTAAGAAACGAAAAACAGGGGGAGTCTATCGTCATTATAAATGTGCTGGGCGCTTTAAATATGGTGTATGTGACGTTCAGACGATTGCGGAAGAAGCAATGGAAACCGCATTGTTAAATTTTCTGTCCTTTGACGAATTGGATATTGAAATTCATGAGGACCAAGAAGAGTTTGGTCTAACGAAAGAAGAGTTGGATAAGCAGCTTCATAAAATCCGGACAAAAAAGGAACGAACAAAAGACCTTTACATTGATGGTGAATATAGTAAGGATGAATATAAAAAGAAAATGGACTTGCTTACGATACAAGAAAATGAATTATTAGAGCAATATGAGGAATTTGAACAAGAGGCATCCATAGAGGAAATAAAAATTGTGCTGCAGAATATAAAATTAGAATGGCCATATTTAAGTTTTGAAGCAAAAAAACAGGCTGTACAAATGTTATTCGAAAGTTTTACAATTGAGCTAGTTACTCCATCTAAAATGGGTAAATATCCAGAACCACCAGTGGTCATAATAAAAGACTACCGCTTTCGGTAGTCTCCTTTTATGAGGGTTACTTATCGTATGCATGCATCCTCGTGCATCGGACAACCCTTAATGGCAAAAACTGAACCGCGCTCCGAATGTGAATAAGCTTCTAACCCTCTTTTTAACATTGTTACTAACGTTGATTTACCACCACTAACAGGTCCCATAAGAAGCAATATCCGCTTTCTTACATCAAGCCTTTTCGCAGCTGGATGAAAGTATTCCTCGACTAATCGCTCTAAAGCTTCTTCTAGACCAAATAATTGATTACTAAAAAAATTATATTGTTTCTTGCCCTTTACTTCTTCAATCCCGGCGTCTCTGATCATGTTATATACACGTGAATGTGCAGACTGTGCGACCCATGGCTTTTCTTTTAATAATTGTAGATAGTCTCCAAATGTGCCTTCCCAACGCAGCTTTTCTTCCTCTTCGCGAAACCTCTCAATCTTTTTTAGAATATCCATAAAGACCTCCCTTGAAGCGTAATACAAAGACGACGATTAATATAATCTATGCGCACGGACAATTGAACATTCATCTTCATTTGGATAAGACATTGTCATTTTTCATTTTTCGTTCACAAAAATATTCTGTTATAGCATTCACTCTTTGGAAAGGATAAGTTATAATAAGCTTATCTGTATAAAGGAACCTTGAAAAAGGAGGAATACATACGATGGGTACAATCTTAATTTTAGGCGTGATGGTTGCCTTTTTAGCAGCTATTTTCACATCTGGATACAACGACCGTCCGGGAACAAAATAAAAAAAGACCTCAATCGAGGTCTTTTTTTATTTTGTAAGTAAATATAACTTTTCGAACTTCGAAAATTGTCCAGTTCCTAGCCCCTCGAGGCGCTTTCTGTTTTTCTTATTTTCTTAAATGTAAATAATCCAACTGTCTTAATGCTTCATATATCAATATTGCAGCGGTATTGGACAAATTCAATGATCGCACATTATCATTCATCGGTATCCGCAATGCACGGTCGATATGCTTTTCTATAACATCCTTAGGTAACCCCGTCGTTTCTTTGCCGAATATAAAATAATAATCTTTTTCCTTATTCGAATAATCAAAGTCTGAATGATTTTTCTGCCCGAACTTAGTAATTAAGAAAAACTCACCACCGGCATTTTTTTCAAAAAAATCATCCAATGAATCGTAATAATGAATCGTAACGAACTCCCAATAATCCAAACCCGCCCTTTTTAACATTTTATCATCAGTTGAAAACCCAAGCGGGCGTATTAAATGGAGAATCGTATCTGTTGCTGCACAGGTTCGTGCAATATTTCCCGTATTTGCTGGAATTTCTGGTTGATATAAAACTACATGTACTGCCACAATTTTCACCTCATAAAGTCTTTTCTACCTTCAATTATACCAAATCATTCATCATCTACGATCGTAAAAAATTTGTATTTAATATTTGGTGTATAAGCAGTAGAATCCTCATACGCCCAATATCGCAATCGGCTATTATACGTATGGGCATTAACTAGCGGCATCCCGTAATAATCTTTTCCCGTAACAATCGTGTTGTGATTAAACCGACCATCCCCTTCAAAATCATAACAAATGACATCTCCAAGTAGCAATTGATCCGGGCGGCTTACTTCCTTTGCCCGAAGTCCAGTCGTAGAGTTACCTAAATATTTACGAAATGCATGTGCAACGGTCCAGCTCCAGCTCCAAGCATTCCCTTTCATCCACCATCCATTTCCTTTATTCGGGTACCCTCTCATCGGTGCACCACCTGCATATAAGCATTGTGAAATGAAATTTGTACAATCATTTGCCTCAATTTTTTTAAATGCAGGATTGTAATCATTCCACCATCTTTCCGCATACTGCACTGCCTTAAGGCGGTTATATTGAAACTTTATTCGGGATTCTTCCCTATACTCTACATCGGTTTCAATGGACACCTCCGGATTTTGTTCAAATGGACGAACTTCTTCATCTTTTATTAATGTTCCTTTAAAGAAATCTGCCATACGAAGTTCCATTTCTTCTTCTAAATATAATTGTCCCTTTTGTTTTATTAAATATTGAAAATGGACTTGATAAGAAACGTTTGTGTTGTCCCCAATTTCACTTTTATTCAAAATCTTCCCAGTAGCCTTAGCCTTGACAATTTCGGCAAATCTTTTTAAATTGTTTTCTTTCTTTTTTTCTATTTTTATACATGAAAAATCTGACCCACTAGGATTGGTTATACACTGCTTTACCCTCTCCTCAAGCAATTTCTGTAACTGTTCTCTCATGATTTACACTCCTTTCATAAAATACATATGAAAGGAAAAATAGATTTATCTAATAAAATAGGAACAATCGTAATCCGATTGCTCCTAAACTATTGGAAAAAAGCTAAGCCTTTTTCAATTTCTAATTTTACTTCCTCATCTTGTTCAATTATTTTTGCTTTTTCAAGAGCATTCTTGGCTTGTTCTCCACCAATTTTCCCTAGTGCCCACGCAGCCGTTCCCCGAATGACAGGACGAGAATCTTTGTTCATTAGGAAAATCAGATCTTCAACTGCCGATTCATCTTTAAAATGAGCAAGTGCAATAATCGCATTCCTTTGTATCGGTTTCTTTCCACGCCAAGACCCAGATAAAGGACCAAACTTCTCTTTGAAATCTTTATTACTTACATGAAGAATTGGTTTTAATAAAGGTTTAACAAGTTCAGGATTAGGTTCCATTTCTTCATGAAAATGAAAGTCCTTGCCCTTATTTTTTGGACATGCTGTCTGACAGGAGTCACATCCATAAATTCTGTTACCGATTTTATCTCTAAATTCATCTGGAATGAATCCTTTTGTTTGTGTTAAAAATGCGACACATTTTTGGGCATTTAATTGCCCCCCCTGAACTAGCGCTCCAGTTGGACACGCATCAAGACATAAAGTGCAATCTCCACATTGGTCTTCAATTGGTGAATCAGGTTGAAATGGAATATTGGTAATCATTTCTCCTAAATATACAAAGGAACCAAACTCAGGGGTGATTATAGAACAATTCTTTCCACTCCAACCGATTCCTGCCCTTTCAGCAACAGCGCGGTCAGAAAGCTCACCTGTATCAACCATAGATTTAACTTTCGCATTTGGTACTTTTAATGAAATATATTCTTCTAATTTCTGTAAACGATCCCGTAATATATGATGATAGTCCTGCCCCCATGAGGCTCGACAGAAAATACCTCTTCTTAATCCTTTTTTACTTTGAATATGCACTATCATTTTTGAGGGGTATGCTAGTGCAATTGAAATAATGGATTGTGCTTGATCTAATAGCAGGGGTGGATTAACACGTTTTTCAATATCTGGTTCTTCAAATCCGGATTGATAACCTAATTCCTGCTGACGGATTAGGCGGTTTTTTAACTCATCAAACGGTGAAGCAGTTGTAAAGCCAATTTTATCAATTCCAATTTTCTTACTATATTGAATAATATCCTCTTTTAAAGTTTGTATATCCATATCACCCCTCCTTTTCTTTTGCCCATTCCCTATCCTATGATAAACTATTTTTGTATACTTTTGGAGGTGCAAAGCTTGGAAATAATCATTTCATCAGATTTAAGCAAAATCGTTCCTGATTTTAAAATAGGTGTCATCCACTATCGAAATATTGTTGTCTCAGAATCTCCGCAAATGCTGAAAGGAAGATTACGCTTATTTCAAGAATCCATTTATTTTGATCTAGAAGACAAAAATGTAACGGAAATAGAGGGTATTAAAGAATGGAGAGAAATTTTTAAAAAGACAGGAAAAGATCCGAATCGTTATCGACCTTCCGTAGAAGCACTTTATCGTAGAATAAAAAAACAGAATTTCATAGAGACCGTACAAAGTGCAATTGATGTTAACAATTTCTTTTCTCTTCAATACAGTATTCCAATTGGGGTTTATGACACAAGTAATATCCATGGGAATGTTACAATTAGCATCGGAAAACCATCGGAAGAATACTTAGGTCTTAATGGAAGATTAAACTCTTTGGAAAACCTAATTATTTCCTCAGATGATTTAGGCGCATTTGGAAGTCCGTTTGTAGATTCAGATAGAACACAAGTAACAAAAAATACGATATCTGCCCTACAAATTATTTATCTGAGACCATCTATGAATGTAGATGAATCTAAACAACTAACAGAATCATTAATGAATATGTTTCTACAAATTCATGGAGGAGAAGGTAAATTTGAAATTATTGGACACTAATCATTGGTGTCTTTTTTTAATTCTTACATAATAGAAAAAACGCAATGCTTCATTCTTAAGAAATGGAACACTGCGTTGGTTAACAATATGTATGGAGCGGGTGATGAGAATCGAACTCACAACATCAGCTTGGAAGGCTGAGGTTTTACCACTAAACTACACCCGCATTTGAATAATTTATTTCTGTAACAACAAAATAAATTTTAACAAGTTTCGACATAAAATGCAAGCCTTTTTGGTTTTTTTTTTGAAAAAATATCATTAATTTAATGAACAATCTGGAGTTTACCCTCACGCCTGGTTCATTTATGCCTTGAAACCTATTTCCGCAAACTAAGCAATATCATGTTTATATCGATGATAATAGACTATCGCTTCATGATTGGGATAGTAGTATTGATCACGATAGATTTCAAACTCAAAACCTGGTTTCGGCAATATTTCATTTCTCCACATAATTAAATAAATACTTTAAAACAAAAAAAATCAATGCTCTGAATTTTTCAAAGCATTGACTTTATAAGGTTTCTTACATTTTTATACCGGTGGTCGGGGTCGAACCGACACTCCAGAGGAACACGATTTTGAGTCGTGCGCGTCTGCCAATTCCGCCACACCGGCGTAATACTATTTATTTAATTTGGGTAATGCCGAGGACCGGAATCGAACCGGTACGGTAGTCACCTACCGCAGGATTTTAAGTCCTGTGCGTCTGCCAGTTCCGCCACCCCGGCAAAATAAAAGATTTGCCACTTAACATATAAAATTATAATTGGAGGCGGCAACCGGATTTGAACCGGTGGTAAAGGTTTTGCAGACCTCTGCCTTACCACTTGGCTATGCCGCCATAAGATTGGAGCGGAAGACGGGATTCGAACCCGCGACCCCCACCTTGGCAAGGTGGTGTTCTACCACTGAACTACTTCCGCACAATGGCTGGGCTAGCTGGATTTGAACCAACGCATGTCGCAGTCAAAGTGCGATGCCTTACCGCTTGGCTATAGCCCAATAATATTTTTAAATAATAAATTAAACATTTAATGGGGCGACCGAGGGGAATCGAACCCCCGAATGTCGGAACCACAATCCGATGCGTTAACCACTTCGCCACGATCGCCATTATATTAATAGATTAACTTTAAAAGTTTAGTGATATTTGTTTAGTAATTATGAATATTTTTTAAAAAATTATGGGGCGACCGAAGGGAATCGAACCCTCGAATGTCGGAACCACAATCCGATGCGTTAACCACTTCGCCACGATCGCCATTATATTTAAAAAATAATTGGCAGGGGTAGTAGGAATCGAACCCACACTGAAGGTTTTGGAGACCTTAGTTCTACCTTTAAACTATACCCCTATAAGAATGGTGGAGGGGGACGGATTCGAACCGCCGAACCCAAGGGAACGGATTTACAGTCCGTCGCGTTTAGCCACTTCGCTACCCCTCCATATTTAGATAAGAGTGCCGGCGAGAGGACTTGAACCCCCAACCTACTGATTACAAGTCAGTTGCTCTACCAATTGAGCTACACCGGCAAGAATCTAAACACTAATGGTGGCTCAGGACGGAATCGAACCGCCGACACAAGGATTTTCAGTCCTTTGCTCTACCGACTGAGCTACTGAGCCACATTTAATGGCGGTCCCGACGGGAATCGAACCCGCGATCTCCTGCGTGACAGGCAGGCATGTTAACCGCTACACCACGGAACCATTTAAATATGTTATGCACCCATTTATTAGATGGATTATTGCGGGGGCAGGATTTGAACCTGCGACCTTCGGGTTATGAGCCCGACGAGCTACCGGGCTGCTCCACCCCGCGTCGATATTGAAAATTAAATTATGATGGTGGAGGATGACGGGATCGAACCGCCGACCCTCTGCTTGTAAGGCAGATGCTCTCCCAGCTGAGCTAATCCTCCGTTAAATGGTGACCCATACGGGATTCGAACCCGTGTTACCGCCGTGAAAGGGCGGTGTCTTAACCGCTTGACCAATGGGCCTTAATGAAATATTTTATATGGCGGAGAGCAAGGGATTTGAACCCTTGAGACAGGGTTACCCGCCTACACGATTTCCAATCGTGCTCCTTCGGCCACTCGGACAGCTCTCCAAAAATATGGCTCCGCAGGTAGGACTCGAACCTACGACCGTTCGGTTAACAGCCGAATGCTCTACCACTGAGCTACTGCGGAACGATATTATGCCTGGCGACGTCCTACTCTCACAGG